>DATCRK010000093.1:0-3909 GCA_036569005.1 Rhizomicrobium sp.
CGCCGATCCACCTCCCCCGTAAACGGGGGAGGAAAAGCAGAAAAACCACCGCCTTTCGGCAGTGGCTACGGTTCGGGCGCAGTTCGAGAGTTGGGAGAAGTGTACGGGGGTACCGTTACGGTGTCAAGGAAATTATAGACTATGTTAGGACTGGCATAAGCCTTTGAAGAAAAAAGGAAGTCGCCGAATTTCTGGGCCGGCGACCTCCAGTTGAAAATTATTTTCACATCTTCAATCGATCGCTTCGATGCCCTCGGCCTTCAGACGCTCCAGAAAGTTCTTCATTTCCTTCAGCCGTTCGGGCGAATGGCCTTCCCATTCCGCGACTTCACCCGTGATGCGAAGCGGATCGCGCGAGCGGAAGGACTGCGTGGGGTTGCCGGGAAATTTCTTGTCCGTGAGATTGGGATCGTCTTCGATAAGGCCGGTCGGTTCGACAATGTAGATCCGCTCGCGGCCGTCGCCCTCGGCGAGTTCGGCGCCCCAGATGGCGGCATCCAGTGTGCCGGTGAGATAGATCCAAGATGCGTGCTTGCGCGTGCCGTAGTTGGAACTGTAGCCAGCGGAGAGCAGCTCGCCTTTTTTCAGATCGGCGCGCGTGCCGTGGTAATAGATTTCAAGAAACTTGCGGTCGGCCATCGGTGTTCACCTCCCTCTTGCAAACGAGGGCAGCGTTCTGGAACAGAGGCCGGGGGTTGCCGCAATCCCCCATCTGCGTTAGACGATGATAATGGGAAGTGCCGCTGCTGCGCGCTCCCGTCATCACAGAATTCGAAATCCGACCCGAACGCTCTCGATCGGCGCGCCTGTCTTGCGTCATGCGTTCAGACTTGCCGGCGTGGTGACGAGCTCGAAAGTCAACCCCTGCGGTTCGTATCGCGTCGATACCTGCGCGCGGAAGTCGTGCTTGAGAACGCGCTCCAGCATGCGCGTGCCAAATCCTTTTCGCGTGGGTGGTTGGGTGATGGCCGGGCCGCCGCGTTCCACCCACACGAAACGAAATCCTTCCGCGTTCCCGCCATCGAGCGACCAGTGGATATCGACGCGGCCGCGCTCGTTCGAAAGCGAACCGTACTTCGTGGCGTTGGTCGCCAGTTCGTGCAGCGAAAGCGCAAGCGAGACGGCCTGACGGGGATTCAGTTCGATCGGTGGCCCGGACGCGTGGAGGCGGTCCTGCGCAGATCGGTGGGGGCCGAGCGATTTTTCGACGACATCGGCGATCGTGGCGCCGGACCAGTTGGCTTCGTTGAGAAGGTCGTGCGTGGCATTCAGCGCGTTCAGCCGCGCAAAAAATGCGCTTCTTTCCGGATCGTCCGGAGACGATGTGAAACTCTGGTTTGCGATGGCGACCACGAGCGCTATCGTGTTCTTCATCCGGTGCTGCAACTCGGCTGCCAGAAATTTTTCCCGCTCGATGGCGTCGCGCAGATCGGTGTCCGCCTGCCACTCGTCGGTTATGTCGCGGGAGATGGAAAGAAGATGAGACACGCTGCCGTCGGCAGCGAAAATGGGCGATACGGTCACCTCCCAGCGGCGCGGCGTTCCTTTTGCCGTGTTGGCCGGGCCGCTGAAATGGGCAACCTGTCCGCAACGCGCGGCGTGCAAGGCGTCCTCGGCTTCGCGATTGCCTGTCCCTTCCCAGAAGGCAGGCCAATAGCAGCCTTTGATCTTCGAGAAGTCGTCGACCTCCATCGTGCGCTTGCCGCCATCGCTCATGAAGGCCAGGCGGCCTTCGCGATCGAGAATTTTGATGCAGTCGCCGGATTCCCTCAGAATCGCAGCGAGCAGCTGATCGTTTTCAAGCGACGCCAGACCGGCGGCATGCAATTCATGATTGAGCGTGTTCATGCAACTCTTTCGGCAGGATTGACACCGCTGCAATCAGCGGACGAGGAGGGCGCCGTGCGCTGAACTGCATCGGCCCAGGAATTGGTTGCTGACTTTCAGAAGCCCTTCACGAAATGTCGGCGTTGCCCCGCCGTCGGCAAAACCTCTGGGAGCGAGTTGCCTGTGCGGAACTTGCCAGCAAAGACCTGTCGCGTCTGTTCACTTGTGAACACAACTTTGCCGGAGGATAGTGGATAACAGCCGAGGGCTTTTGGGAGCGCGTTTGGCGAACAGGCGCGCGCAAATGTGGGCGAACAGCCGGAAAACAACTTGTTGCGGGCGTTAAGGCCCGCCGATTACGCCTTGCTCCATCCGGGCATCGAGGCGCAGCAGCGTGCGCGGGGGGAACTGCTCTACAATCCCGGTGACAATGTCGAGGTCGTCTACTTTCCCTGCGGCCCAAGTCTCGCGTCCTATCTGGTGCCGAACGAGGACGGGCAGGAAGTGGAGACAATCCTGGTCGGCCGGGAAGGAGCGGTCGGCGGTATCGTCAGCCGCGGTCATCTGCCCGCCTATTGCCGCATCCTGGTGAAATATCCGGGCAAGTTCATGCGGCTGCGCGTGAGCGATCTGGAAGTGGCCAAAGCGAAGTCGCATGCACTGGCGCGGCTGTTCGAGCGCTATGCCGATTGCCTGCTGGCGCAGATGGTTCAGTCCTCCGCCTGCAATGCGATTCATTCCATCGAGCGCAGGGCCGCGAAATGGATATTGTCGGCGATGGAACGCACCGGCGATCATCTGGTTCCGCTCACGCATGAGGAGCTGGCGGGAATGCTGGGTGTGGGCCGCAGCTACACCAGCAGGGTGCTGCAGACATTCCGGCAGGAAGGCCTGCTGGAAACCAGGCGCAGCGCGATGCTTGTAAAAGATATCGACGCGCTCAGGGCGCGCGCATGCCGATGCAACGATGCCGTGAAAATGCACTTCGATACGGTGCTGGAGGGCGTATACCCGGCTGAACTGGAAGCTTGATCAGTTCAGCTTGGCGCCGAGATCCTTCAGGCTCGTCTCGATCAGCGCACCGGCGCGCTTCTCGTCGAGGCGGGCGGCGATGAGCTTTTCGGCAGCGGCAGCAGCAGCATCGGCAGCGAGATTGCGGATCTCGGCCATCGCGGCGGCTTCGGCCTGGGCGATCTTGTCCTGGGCCTGCTTGCCGCGACGCTCGATCTGCGTGGCGAGGGCCGTGCGCATTTCGGCGGCGATGCGTTCGGCGTCTGCGCGTGCTTCATCGACGATGGCGGCGGCTTCGGATTCCGCGTTGGCGGATTTGCGCTTGTAGTCCGCGAGCAGGGCTTCTGCTTCGGCGCGCAGACGCGCAGCTTCGTCCAGCTCGGCTTTGATGGCGGCGGCGCGATCGTCGAGCAACTTGCCGATCATCTTCGGTGCGCCGGCATAGAGGATCACACCAATGACGACGAGGAAGCCGACAGCAACCCAGAATTCAGCGTTGGACAGCAATTCCATGATCAGCTCCCGCTGGCCGCTTTGACGGCGGCAGCCGCATCGTCCGCCGAAACCGTTTCGCCGGTAAGGCGGGTGACGATCTCGATGGCCGCATCCTGCGCCGCCGAGGTCATCGACACCCGGGCTTCGGCGCGCATCGCTTGGATGCGGGCTTCGGCCGCAACCGTCGCTTCATGCGCCTTGGCGTCGGCATCGGCTTTCGCCTTGTCGATCTCCGCACCGATGCGCTTGCGGGTTTCTTCCGCATGCGCGTTGGCGCGGGCGCGCGCACCGGCCAGCGCCGTCTGATAGGCGGCGGAGGCGGCTTCGGCATCGCTGCGATGCTTCTGCGCTTCGGCGATGTCGCCGTTGATCTTGTTGCGGCGAACGGTGATGACGCCGTTGATGCGCGGCCCGGCGACACGCCAGACCACCACGAACAGGAAGGCGAACGTGACCACCAGCCAGAAAATCTGGCTGGGGAAGGTCGTCGTGTCGAACGGCGGGAAACCGCCCGATCCCTCGTGAGAGGCGGGCTGTTCCGTCGTCGTGTTCATGGTGCCGGAGTCAATCATGCGC
>DATCRK010000094.1:0-10100 GCA_036569005.1 Rhizomicrobium sp.
GGCGTGCCCTATCGTTTCGAGCGCGCGGCCCCGCCGCAGGCGCCCAAGGGCAAAATTCCGTTCATTCAGGTCGGCGCGCATCGCGTCGGCGATTCCACCTTCATCCGCGCCCATATCGAAAAGCACCACAAGTTCGATTTCGACGCGGGGCTTTCCACGCAGGAGCGCGCGCAATCGTGGGCCATCGAGCGCATGCTGGAAGATCATCTCTATTTCGCCGTCGTTCAGCACCGCTGGATGGATGATGAGAACTGGCACAAAGGCCCGTCGCATTTCTTCGATGGCGCGCCGGAAGCCGTCGCCAACGAAGCGCGCGAGCGTGTGCGCAACACCTTGCACGGCCACGGCATCAGCCGACATCTGCATGACGAGGTTGCGGAACTGGCGGAACGTTCGCTGGCGTCGCTCTCCATCGTCCTGGGCGACAAGCCTTATGTGATGGGCGAAACGCCGACCGGCGTGGACGCCATCGCCGCGGCGATGACGGCCGCGGTGCTGACGCCGTTCTTCACCGGCGAGATCCGCCGCCGCGCGGAGAAATACGCGAACCTCGTCGCCTATCGCGACCGCATGTTCGCGCAGTTCTATCCCGACTTCGCCAAGCAGCAGGCGGCGTAAGCCGGTGGTCTTCCCTCACCCCCACGCATGTGGGGGTGAGGGGCGGTGCAGCAGGCACCCTTCCTCAAAGTTCCGGTGGTGTTTCGGCTTGAATTTCTAACTCTCAGCCTTGGACGCGACGAAGGATTTCATCAACGACGCGCGAGAGCGGGACCGTGGCATCGATGATGATGCCGTTTTTCGGAATGTCTTCTTTCGTTTGATGCAAACGCACAGCGAGTTCCCGTTCCTCTGCTCTTCCACCGAAGTCGGTAGGGTCCAAGGCAACCCGCTCATCAATCCTCCGGTTCATGGTGTCCAGATCGACCTCAAGGACAAACACGCCGTCGAACAGGTGTATGAATTTTGCAAAATTCCTCGAACCGCCGCAGAAAAAGGTGACGGCCTGTTCGCGGTTGGCAACGAAGGCTTGCACTTTCTCCACATCCCAAATCTGGTGTTCGGACATCCAAACAGCCGTTGGCGTATCCGTTTCTGGCGCCATCGGCAGCCCTGTTTCCGGATCGCCCCGGTACGCCAATTCCCGGTCGCCATGAATGGCCTGATAGCCGCGGCGTTGCAGTTCCGTGCAGACCGCCGTTTTGCCAGCTCCCGAAACACCTTCAATCAGATAGTTTCTTTTGCCCATTTCTTCTTGGTTTGCCTTCCGGGCCGGACAGCCCGCTCCTCTTCCTCAAGCCGGAGGCGAGATGCTTATTTCAGATACTTGTCGAACCATCCAATAATCCGCCCGCGCAGATCGATGAGATGCGCCGGATTGTTGAAATGGTGGCCCTCCCCCGCATAGATGTAGAGCTGCACCGGCGTGCCCAGCGAATGCAACGCGTGCCAGTATTCCAGCGATTGCGGCGCGGGACATTCCACGTCGCGCTCGCCGACATAGATCAGCGCCGGCGTCTTGGCGTTCTTGATGTATTCGATGGGTGACGCGTCGCGATACGGCTGCGGGTCGTCATACACCGACGCGCCGAAGAACGGGATCATCCACTGGTCGATGCCGTTCTGGCCGTAATAGCTCGTCCAGTTCGCGATGCCCGCACCCGCGACGAATGCCTTGAACCGCCGCGTCTGCGTGTTCGCCCACATCGAGAACCAGCCGCCATAGGAATGGCCGTAGAGTCCGAGCCGCTTGTCGTCCACCGGCGCGATCTTCTCCACCGCATTCACGCCCGCCAGCATGTCGCGCATGTCACCGCGCCCGAAGTCCTTGATGTTCGCACGCGTGAACGCTTCGCCCTGTCCGTAAGAGCCGCGGTCGTTGGGATAGAAGATGTAATAGCCCTTCTGGATCAGGTCGTAGGTGAAATCGAAGCCGGTGCCGTGTTGCCCGCCGGCTGCGAGATAATGCGGCACCACCGACGAGCTCGGCCCGCCGTGAATGATCACCACCATCGGATGCTTGCCCGGTGCAGGCGCTTTCGGCCCGATCAGCCAGCCTTGCAGATCGAAGCCTTCGTTCTTCCAATGCACGCTTTGCGCCGCGACATTCGCGGGAAGCGCCGCGTTCTCATGCGTAACCGCCGCCAGTTTCGGCAACTTGCCGAGCGCGATTTCCTTGCCGTGGGTATAATCCTGCGTGATCGTTGCCGCCGTGCTGCCGTCCGCGCTGAACGCGATCTCGCCATCGAATGTCTGCGTGCCCAGATCCACCGGCGCGGACCACAGCACCTTCGTGGCATGCGACACAGGATCGAGCGAAACCACCGCATAACGGTCGCCGATCAACGCCGAGGTCAGTATTGCCTTGCCCTGCCAGTGGATGCCGTTGAACGTGCCTTTGTAGCCAGGCGTCACATCCACCGGCGCGCCGCCGCCGATCGGCGCGACATAGACATCGCCGCCAATGGGACCCCAGTCGCTCATCAGCCCGCCGATGAAGGCGACGGACTTTCCGTCCGGCGAGACGCGCGGCAGGTTCATCTGCATCTTCGGCGCCGCGATCACGCGCGCGGCGCCACTGTTCGCATCCACATAGATAAGTTTGGCGATCCACCAATTGTTGTCGCCATTGCCCTTCGCGGCGGTGGCGGCGAAGCCTTTGCCGTCCGGCGCCCAGCCATATTCGTAGACATAGGTATCGGCGGGCGAGACCGGCTTCAATGTGCCGCCCGCAACCGGCATCACCGCAATGCGCTGCTCGTCGGTCGAAACACCGATCTCGCCGGTCAACGCCGCGCCCGCTTCCGTCGCGCCGGTAAGTTTGTGCGCTCCGAGCGTTACCAGCGCCGCAAGCTTCGAGCCGTCGGGCGAGAAGCGCAGCGTGTTGGCAACACCGCTCACCACCGTCGCAGCACGCAGCTTGCCGTTCTGCACGATATAGATCGTGGCCTTGCCCGCAGCCGTCGCGGTGAACGCCAGCGCATCCTTCGACCAGGCGGTGTTGGCGTATTTGCAATCCTTGCAGGGATCGTAGGTGGCAATCACCTCCCCGTCCGCGCCGCGCAGGACCACCGTGCCATGGGGCTCCTTGGGCAGATTGCCGGGATCGACGGACTCCACATCCGCAACCTTGTCGCCCGCGGGCGCCAGCGAAAGCTTCTCGAAATTGTGGATGGTGGAGGCGTTCTGCGCGGACGCGGCAGAAGCGGCACTGAGCAGCGCGAGCGCCGGCAGCCATGCGAATTTCATGCAATCCCCCTGAATATTTTTCTTCTTCTACATGCTCGCGCCGTCGAACGCGGCGACGGTCGCTTTCTCCAGAACATCGCGCGGCATCAGATTGGCATTCACGCCCATGCGATTGCGAGACTCATCCACCGGCCACCAATGGGTCACGCAGCCGCAGGTCTTGCAGCGGTGAAACTGGATCTCGCGATCGTCCCACATATAGATGTCCGTCGCGCCGCTGACGCTCACTTGATCGAGCGTGTAGTAAGCCCACAGCACACCATAGCGGTGGCAGATGGAACAGTTGCAGTCCTTTACAGCGTCAGGCGCTTTGGCGACCGCGACTTTCACCGCGCCGCAATGACAGATCGCTTCGGTCATTTCGCTCCGTTCGCCGCGAGCCACGCTTTCGACTCCGCATCCACGACAGTCACGAGATTGCCCATGGTGAGATTCATGTCGAGAAGATGCAGCCCCCATCCCTCCTGAACTTTTCCGCCCACCACCACATCGCCGATGATGTCGTCGGTGCGCGGGTCTTTGGGATCGGCATGAATGGTGACGGCTAGATACGAACCGTGTTCGTTGCTCACACACTCACCGGTGAGAAGTCCCGGCACTTTCACGAACGGCGTGGTGATCGCCGGTCCGCCTTTCACCCATTCGATCGGCGCTTGCGGCGAAAGTCCGACGCGGCCCGCCGGCAGATAGGCATCCAGTGCACCCGAGCCGCCGCCAAGCGCCGCCGGATTGGCGCACGCCGCCATGAAGCCGGGACCTTTGCCAGCACCGAAGCGCGATCCCGGCGGCGGCGGAACATTCGCGCGGAAAGACGCAAACGCGATGACGCATCCTGTCTGCATGTTGCTGTGGCAGAGCGGTACGGATTGGAAATCGCCGCCGACATCCTTGCCCACCGGCACCTGCAAGACGGTGCCGCCGAGAATGACCGAGACGATCTGCTTCTGGATGGGTTTGCCGTCGATCTCGTTCTTCACAAGTTCGGTCAGCACGCCCGATCCCTGGCTATGACCGATGAGCACAACGCCGCGGCCGTGATTGTCATGCGCGAGATATTCGGTCCACGCATCGCGCACATCGTCATAGGCAAGCTCGCGGCTGGCGGCGACAGGCTTGCCCGCCATGAAAGATGCCAATGCCGCAAGCGTCACCTGACGATACATCGGCGCATAGATGCGGCACTTCGAGGCGAGACGCGCGATCTGATGCACCACGACGCCCTTCTCTCCCGGCCCTGGAATCATGTCGCTGTTGGGCGTCGGCTCGAGCGACACGGTGGGATAGACATAGAAACAGTCGATCGGCGCGTTGGGATCGGCCGACCATGTTTCCTTGCTCTCCGTGCCGTCCGCATTCACCACCGTCGCGGTCTGATCGGTGACGCAGGCGTCGTTGCGATCCGGGCGGCACAGCCAGTTGGCCGGATTGGTGTAGTCATTTGGAGGCGGAACATCCGCACCAAAGGCGGCGGGAATTGCGGCACAAGCCGCCAGAAGAAGCGCAGGCCCAAGCCGTTTCATCGTCTCTCCCAATATTCTCAATTGCCGAATAGTGACCGGAATTTCGTTTCGCCGGAACGGGAGAAAAGCACGGCGCGGCTCTTCTTGTCGCGCATGGCCCAGCCTTCGTCGTAGATGCGGTCGAGCAACGCCGCGCCAAGGCTGCCCGCCAGATGGCTGCGCCGCTGGCTCCAGTCGAGGCAGCTCTTGCACAGAGGACGGCGGCTTTGCGACAGCACCGACAGATCGATTCCGATCTTCGGGAAGAACGCTTCGCCCTTGCGCGTGACTTTCACATCGTCGCCGCGCGCCGCGATGTAACCGCTCTTCGAAAGGCCGTCGAACATCTCCACGCCCATCTCGCCGGCCAGATGATCGTAGCAGACGCGCGCGCGGCGCACCTGCGGATCGGAGGGACCGGGCCGCGTGCGCAGGTGACCCGCGCGCGCCGCCACGCCCATCATCTTCTCCAGCATGTCGGCAACATCGCTGCCGGAAAGCCGGAAGTAGCGATGCCGCCCCTGCTTCACGCCCGCGATCAGTCCGCCGTTCTCCAGCTTGGACAGATGCGCGCTCGCCGTCTGCGCGGTGATGCCCGCTTCGTTGGCGAGTTCGGTGGCGGTGAGCGCTTTGCCGCTCAGAAGCGCCGCCAGCATGTTGGCGCGCGCGGGATCGCCGGCAAGCGCGGCAATCGGGGCGATGGAGGGACCTTCTTTCATACTTCGACGGTAGACGAAGCATCCGCGCAGATGCAAGCGCTATCGTCCTTCCATGAACAACAGCAATCATCCGCATCGCCGCGCGGTGATGCGCTGGGGCGCGGTTGCGAGCCTGCTTGCGATGCTCCCCTGGACGAAGACCTTTGCACGCGAGGAGAAAGCCATGAACGTCGTCTGCCACATCCGCTACGAACTCGATCCCTTCAAGCGCGATCAGTTCGAGGAATATGCCAAGGTGTGGCTCACCGCGATCCCCCAATGCGGCGGTGCGCTGATCGGCTATTTCGTGCCCAACGAAGGCACCAACTTCGAAGCCCACGCGTTGATCGGCTTCGACACGCTGGCGGCCTATGAAACCTACCGCGCCAAATTGCGCACCCATCCCGCCAGCAAGGCGAATTTCGAATTTGCGCAGCGCGAGAAATTCATCCTGCGCGAATACCGCGATTTTCTCCGGCAGGTGACGGCCTGAATGAAGCAGCAGGTCGCCATCCTGCATGGAGACGGCCTCGGATTGCTGGTGCGACGCCAGCAATCCGATGGCCTGCCGGTTCTCTACGTTCATGGCGCGACGTTTCCGTCCGCCTTGTCGGCGGCTTATCGCTTCGACGGACGTTCCTGGATGGATGACTGGAACGCACGCGGCTTCGATGCGTGGGCCTTCGATTTCGCGGGCTTTGGCGGTTCCGATCTTATCTATGACAAGTCGTCCGGTGTCCTGCCGGGCCGCGCACCGAAAGCGGCAGAGCAGATCGCGCGCGTGGTGACGCATATCCTCTCGGTCACGCGCCATTCCACTGTCGCCGTTGTGGCGCATTCCTGGGGTACGATCCCTGCTGCCATGCATGCCGCGCGCAATCCGCAAAGCATCGCGAGCCTTTGCATGTTCGGCCCGATCCTGCGGCGCGGCGGCGAACCGCAACCGGCTCCTCAGGACAAATGGCGGCTGGTGACGATCGATCAGCAACGCACCCGTTTCACCGCCGACGTTCCGAAAGATCACCCGCCGGTTCTCATCGAGCCGGATTTGCAGACATGGGGACCGGCTTATCTCGCGAGCGATCCGCAAGCAGCGTCGCGCATGCCGCCGGCGGTGAAAATTCCAAACGGCCCCGGCGCCGACATCGCCGACGCATGGTCCGGCAACCTGCCCTACGATCCGTGCGATCTTCGGTGCCCCCTCCTTTGCGTGCGCGGCGAATGGGACAGCCTGACGACGGACGCCGACGCCGATTGGTTGTTGTCACGCGCAACGCATCCTGCAAATCGGGATGTGAAGATTGCGAAGGGCACCCACCTCATGCATCTGGAGCACAGCCGCGAAGACCTCTTCGCCGCGGTGGGCGAATTCCTGACGAATGGGTGAGGGTCAGTCCGAGGTCGCGAGAACGCCGTCCGGCTTGCCGAAAATGGTTTCGTTCAGAGCAAGCGTGCCGGGGTTCTCCCGTTCCACGATCGCCATCAGCGCCTTCAGGTCGAGGATCTGGATCTGCCGGTAGCTGCGCGCAAGCACGCCATCCGCAATCAGCGCGCCGATCTCCTTGTTGATGGTGGGCCGCGACTTGCCCAGCATGGCGGCGATCTCTTCCTGCGAAATGCCGATGGGAATGCGCAGGCCCTTGCTCGATCCGGCCTGGCCGCGCGCCCAATAGAGAATGACGCGCGCGAGCTGGCAGCGCACGGTGTTGGCGGTGCGCATGAAGCTGTTCTCGAACTCGCGCCGCAAGCGGCGGCACAGCATCAGCACGATGTCCTGGTATCGGGCGGGATCAAGCGCGAGCGCATCCATCAGCGACTTTTGCGGGATCATCACCATCTCGCTCCCGCCGCGGGAGAGAACGTCGAAGACCGCGGGAAATCCATCGAGGACGGCAAGATAGGATATCGCCTGCCCGGGTAGCAGGTAATCGGCGATCAGTGGCTCCCCATCCGCCTGTGGACGCTGCACCACGAAGCTGCCGCTCGCCGCGATCGCAAAGCACGGCGATATCGTTCGATGGCCGATTGCCGTCTCGCCATCGTCAAATCGCCGAAGCTCGGCACCGTTCAAAAGCTTTTCAATGAGGGACGAAGGCCATGCGTGGAAGGTGTGCGTTCGCTTCAGGATGTCTCTAACGCGGTCATCCGCATTCCGAACAGCAATACTCACGCGCCCCCCGACTTTGATCCGCCTTATGATCCGCGTTGAACGGCATGTGAATACCGGATTCGACTTGGAATGCAGGCGCGAATATTGAGTCAGGAAATACTCGAAAAGCCGGACTGCCGCCAGAAGACAAATTTACAGGGTATGGAATTGGCGGGCTTTGGGGAATTTCGCCGGTCCCGACGGCAAGATTCCACCCTGAAAACCGAAGGAAGCGATTCGTTTCCGCCTCGATCCGGCCGGTGATTCCGGATTGGACGATCAGTTGGCGTCGGGCGCTTCGCCATCGTCCTGGCTGTCCTCCGGCCTGACCTTCTTGTCTTCCATCTCGATGCGCAGCTGCATGTGCTTCATCGCCTTGTCCATGTGCTCATGAATTTTCAGGTCGACATTGTGAAGCCGCGCCTCGGCGATGGCGCGCTCGATCTCCGGCTGGATCTTCCCCATTTCGGCCTTCATCTGCGCCTCGATGGCCGGCATGCGCGCTTCCATGGCGCGGATCTCCGCTTCGTGCGCACGCACCTCGACCTCTGCGGCGCGGGCCTGGGCTTGGGCGCGTTCGATCTGCGGCCGAATGCGTTCGATCTCCGCTTCGCTCAACGCGCGCCCATCCACGTTCACCCACACCTGATGAATCTTGCGGCCATGCACCGTGCGGTCGCGCTCACGCACTTTGACAAAGCGATGTGCATCAAGCTGCGCGATGGTCGCGGGCGCGGGCAATGCCGCCGGATCCGGCAGCGCAGAAGGTGACGGCAACGCCGCGGGCGACGGCAGCGCAGGCATTGGCGCAGGCGCCGCCAATTTCGCCGGCGTCGGCAACGCGGGCACAGGTGCGGTTGCGGGCGGCGCGGGCAGATCGGCAACCGGTGCAGGCGCCGCTGGATCGGCGACATTCGCCGGCGGCGGCAACGGTGCGGTCACGACCGCAGGCGGCGACGGCGGCGCGGGCGGCTCTTCCTGCGCAAAAGACGGGCGCGCGACAGTCAACGCGGTGGTTGCGAGCAAAGCGATGCCGGCGATCTTCAGAACATCCATCGAAGTTACTCCCGAGCGTTGTTGCGTGTCGGCCAAAACCGACTTCACGCGCGTTTCCAGGGCAGACGGCGCCGCCATGAACAGTGGCATTCCCGCGAGCGCCGGCTCGTGCGAGCGGAATTCGGAGGCGAGCTGCAGCAACTCGCCTGCGTAAGACGAGGGCCGCATGCCCGATGCGATCACCGCATCGTCGGCGGCGAATTCCGCCTCGTTGCGCAAAGCGCGCGACGCCATCCAGACGAGCGGATTGGGCCAGTAAAGCGCGCATGCGATCATCGAGATCATCTGGCTGATGCTGTCGCGCCGCTTGATATGCGCCGTCTCGTGCAGCAGCACCGCCTGCATTCTTTCGCGCGGCCAGAACAGCGCGTTGAACGGCAAGAGGATCACCGGCCGGAACAGGCCCCAGGTAATCGGTCCGTAACCGTTCGGCTTGCGTGCCAGCCGGATTTCGTAACGTGGGCCGACGATCAGACCGCCATTGGCGAAGTTGTGCGGACGGCTGCTGCGCTTCAGCGCACGCAGGCCGATCGCCGCCGCTGCGCCGCGCAGGGCCAGCGCGATCACGCCTGCAATCCACACGGCGAACAGAATATTCGCGATGCTTTGCAGATCGACCCGGATATCCGGCATCGCGAAGCGCGCCGGCGCTTGCGCAACGGCAGGCGCGGCTGTGACAGGCGCGATATCCATATTCTGCGCGGAGGTCATCACATGTTCGGACATCGCTGGCGCGGCCGGCACGATGAAATGAAACTGCGTCGGCACCACCAGCGCCAGCACCGGCAACGCAATCAGCGCGAGGAATGCACCGACCCAAACCAGATGACGCAGCGCCGCGCGGTTGCGGATTCCCTGCGCTGTTTCCCAGGCCAATGCGAGAATGACCGCCGAAAGCAGGAACATCTCGCCCGCGAACAGAAGCGCATCGCGCGCAAAATCCTCGCTCATCGTCCCTCCTTCTTCGCCTTCTCGATCAGCTTCGAGAGGCGATCCAGTTCGTCCTTGGAAACATCCGCATCCTTGCGGGTGAGAAGCGCGGCCACCGCGCGCTCCACGGAATTGTCGAAGAAGGTCTTGAGCAGCGAGTCCATCGCGCGCTTGCTCATCTGATCGCGCGCGACCGCGGGCTCGTAGATGTAGCGCGTGCCGTCGCTTTCGTGACGGATGTGACCCTTCTTCTCCAGAATGGTCAGCAGCGTGCGGATCGCCGTGTAGCTCGGCGGATCGGAAATCTCGTCGCGGATATCGGCGGCGGAGGCTTTGCCCAATTTGTAGAGCGCATCCATGATCTCCCGCTCGCGGCGGGAGAAGCCGTCTTTCTTGTCGTTGTCGTTTGCCCGTCGTGCCATGCCAAAAAATTGGCACCAATCGCACGGGCTGTCAACGCATCACTATTGGCGTTTCACACTAGCGCGGGTTTCGTGAAGTTGAACGTGCTCGTCAGGATCC
>DATCRK010000095.1:0-33902 GCA_036569005.1 Rhizomicrobium sp.
CCGCCGGTAAAGCCCATGTCGGTTTCGCGCGCTTCGCCGGGACCGTTTACCACGCAGCCGATAATCGAGAGCGTCATGGGCGTGGAGATATGCTTCAGCTTCTCTTCGAGGATCGAGACGGTCTCGATCACGTTGAAGCCCTGCCGTGCGCAGCTCGGACACGAGACGATGTTCACGCCGCGATGGCGCAGGTTCAGCGACTTCAGGATGTCGAAGCCCGCGCGGATCTCCTCGACGGGATCGGCGGACAGCGAGACGCGGATCGTGTCGCCGATGCCGCTCCACAGAAGCATGCCCATGCCGATGGACGATTTCACCGAGCCGCTCATCAGTCCGCCCGCTTCGGTGATGCCCAGATGCAGCGGATAATCGCAGGCATCAGCCAGGCCCTGATAGGCGGCGACGGCCAGGAACACATCCGATGCCTTCACGCTGATCTTGAATTCGCGGAAGTCGTTGTCTTCCAAAATCTTCGCGTGGTTCAGCGCGCTTTCCACCATCGCTTCGGGGCAAGGCTCGCCGTATTTCTCCAGCAATTCCTTCTCCAGCGATCCGGCATTGACGCCGATGCGCATGGAGACGCCGTGATCCTTGGCAGCCTGCACCACTTCCTTCACGCGCGACGCATTTCCGATATTGCCGGGGTTGATGCGCAGGCACGCGGCACCGGCTTCGGCGGCTTCAATGGCGCGCTTGTAGTGGAAGTGGATGTCCGCGACGATCGGCACCTTCGCGGCGTTGACGATCAGCTTCAGAGCCTTCGTCGATTCTTCGTCCGGGCAGGACACGCGCACGATATCGGCGCCCGCGTCTTCGAGCGCGCGCACCTGCGCGATGGTCGCGCGCGCGTCCGACGTCACCGTGTTGGTCATGCTCTGCACGGTGATCGGCGCGTCACCGCCGACTTCCACGTTGCCGACGCGGATCTTGCGCGATTTGCGCCGGTGTATTTCGCGATAGGCTCTTACACTCATGGCTTTCTCAGCCGTTCCCGTCACTCGCGTGATCGGCGACGCCCTGCGGATCGAGCGGCAGCGCTTCGATCGCGTCGCTACCCTTCGATGCGGTGCCCATGGACTGGCCGTCGAGATCCAGTTCGACCGCGTTTCCGCTCTGCGCCGTCAGCGTGATGCCTTCGACCAGCGGCACATTGTAGATATCGCCGGGATTCAGCGTCCGGTTGATGTAGACGCGCCCATCAGGGCCTTCGACGAGGATTTTGGTCGCCTGACGGATGCGCAACACAACGCGTGCGTTCTTGTTGTTCGCACCGTAGACCTGGCCCTGCGGGAGCGGAGTTGCGGGGGCAGCGGGCTGAGCCAGAGGATTGGCCGTGTTCGCCGGTGGCGGTGTCGTGATCGCAACCGTTCCGGCCGGTGGCGTTCCAGCGGGCGCAGCCGGGGCAATCGATTGCGCGGCTGCCTTCACGGCTGGCTTTGCGGCGATCTTGGCGGGCTGCTTGGGCGCGAATTGCTGGGGAACAGCGGCGACAGGCTGATTCACGAGCGAATCGGCCGACATCGCGAGCCGGTACACGCCGTAGCCGACGAGCAGCACGACGACCGCAGCGATGATGATCCAGCCATGCGGAAGCTGGCGGTCTTCTTCCACCGACGGAAGCGCGGCGGCCGGCAACGCATCCGTTCCGCGCCCGGCGATTTCGAGCTTGAAGCGTTCGACACTCTGAACCGGATCGATGCCCAGATAATCGGCGTAAGAACGGACGAAGCCGATGGCATAGGCCCGGCCGGGAAGCTGCTCGAAACGGTCCTCTTCGAGGGCTTCCAAATGATCTTTGCGGATCTTCAGCGCGCGCGAAACCGAGGCCAGATCGTCGCCCCGGCGCAGGCGCGCGGCGCGCAGGTCCTGCCCAACGGTTTCAAGCGGCGTGTCGGCCTCGTCGGAGATTTCGCGCAGGTGGATGCGGCGCTGCGCAATCCCGCCCTTTTCGTCCAGGGAGAGGTGGGTAACCTTGGTCATAGGGCTACCAATACCGCCTCAACTCCCGGCCATCCAGCGGGAATGAGGCGGTTTTCAAGAAATTATCGGCGGCTTATCAGCCCGGCGAGTCCGGCATCGTAGCGCCGGAATGCTGCTTCTCGCGGATCGCGTCCTGCGACTGCCGCGTGATCTCGTCCCATTGCGCGTTGGTCATGCACTGCATGCGCGAGCCGAGACGCGTGCCGGTCTCCGGCGCCATGCGCTTGCAGACAACAGCTTTGGGGTCTTTCGCCGCCACGGTCTGCGCATCCGGCGCCACAGCGGCCGGTGTTTGCGCTGCCGGCGCCGTCTGCTGGGTCGGAGCCGTCGTGTTGTCGGTATTAGCCGCGAACGCCGAAGATATCCCCAAGGCGACGACGGCAACGGCTGCAAAAGCAATATGAAGACTACGCAAACTGAACCCCCATTTCCCGAAGTTATTGCCCCTTGGGCGTCAAATACGGATTTTTGGAATACTGCAGACTGTACCGCGTAAAGGCAAGAAATAAGCCGGAAAGATTCGCGCGAAAGACATGAGCAAAACGGGCGAAAACTGAAAGGATACGCTGCAGGCGCGCAAGGCCTCCGCTGCTGCAACCCTAGATGCTTACTTCAGTGGCCCCAGGCGACGCTCTTTTTCACCTGCTGATCGTAGCCGTATTGCGCCTCGCGATGAGCTTCGTCCCATTGCCGGTTGGTGAGGCAGGCCATCCGCGGTCCGATGCGCGAGCCCGTTTCGGGAGCAAGCTTCTTGCAGATAACCGTATTCTGCGCGTTGCGATCCAGCGGTGCGCCGGCTTGCGTGCGGGGCGTGTTCGCCGCCGGTGTCGTTGCGGGTTGAGCGATCGCCACAGCAGAGCCCAGCGATACTGCAATGCAAGCCGCCAAAGAAAGTGTCAGATGACGCAAGGTTTCCTCCCCAGAAAAACCACAGTCCGATAAGCACTCCAACTGCTAGATGTTATGACCCATGGTGAAGCTCTTCTTCACTTCGAGCATGTAGCCGTCGCGCGCGAGGCGATGGACTTCCTGCCATTGCAGGTTCGTGAGGCAAACCATCCGCTTTCCGATACGCGAGCCGGTCACTCCATATTCCTGGCAGATGATTGTGCTGAGAGCATTGCGATCAAGCGGCGCGGATTGCGCTTCCGATTGAGCGAGTGCGGGTGCCGCAACAAGCGTGGTGCAAGCGGCAAGCGCGAAAGCCAGATGACGCAAAATAACCTCCCCAAAAGGTACAAAGGGAGTTTGAGAGCGCCAACTGGTCGACACAAGTCACAGACGCGTTCCTCACGCCGATGTGAGGGCCATTACTTGAGCGCTATTCCCCGTTCCGCCGCGAAGGCCATGAGTCGCGTCCGGAGCGAATGATCGGTTCGGCCGCACAGCCGATCCACGAACTGGGAAACCTCGCGCGTGTCCAGGCTGCGGATCATCATTTTGATGGGACCAATATTGACGGGCTGCATCGACAGCGTGCGGATCCCAAGCGCGATCAGCGCCATCGCCTCCAGCGGCTTGCCGGCGAGCTCGCCGCACATCGAGACGTCGCCCTGCGCGTCAGCGGCGCTGCGCACGATCTGGCGTATGAGCGTCAGTGCTGGCGGGCTCAGGGGATCGTAGCGCTTGGAGACGCGCGGATTGGTGCGGTCCATCGCAAAGATGAACTGCATCAGGTCGTTGGAGCCGATGGAGACGAAATCGGCGCTGCGCAGAAGTTGCGGCAGCATGAACATCAGCGCCGGGACTTCCAACATCGCGCCGACAAGCACCTGCCGCGGTTGCGGCAACGACAGCAGGCGCGCCCGCTCGATCTCGCGGTCGATCAGCGCGCGGCATTCGTTGAACTCGGCAACATCGCTGATCATCGGCAGGAGAATACGCAGCACGCGATGCGGCGATGCACCGATCAAGGCGCGCACCTGATAGCGAAGCAATGCCGGACGATCGAGCGCGATGCGGATGGCGCGCCAGCCGAGCGCGGGGTTCTCTTCGCGCTCCCACCGGCCATAGGGGAGAATTTTGTCGCCGCCGAGATCGAGCGTGCGGAACACAACCGGCTTGTCGCCCGCCGCTTCGACGATCTGCTTGTAGAAGGCGATCTGGTCTTTCAGGCGCGGCATGGTCTCGCCGACCATGAACTGCATCTCGGTGCGGAAGAGACCGACGCCATCCGCGCCGGATATCTCCAAATTCGGCATGTCGAGCAGCAGGCCTGCGTTGATCATCAGATTGATGCGCACGCCGTCCTTCGTGACCGCGGGCAGATCGCGCACGGCGGCGAACTCTGCCACGCGCTGCGCGCGCATGGCGCGACGGCCTTCGAAGATCGAAACCGTATCGCGGACCGGACGCAGATGAAGCTCGCCGCTGGTGCCGTCGAGCAGCGCCGTATCGCCGCTGCGGGCGGAATCCACGACGCCCTGCACATTGCCAATCAGCGGGATGCCCATGGAGCTGGCGACGATCGTAACATGAGACGTCATCGTCGCGTCTTCGAGGATCACGCCCTGCAGGCGGTCGCGGCCGTAATCCAGAAGCTCGGCAGGGCCCATCGAACGTGCGACGAGGATAGCGTTCTCCGGCAACTCCCGCGTCTTCGCCCCATCGCCGCTCAAGTGGCGTTGCAGGCGGCGCGCGAGATCTTCCAGATCGTGCAGCTTCTCGCGCATGTAAGGGTCTTCGATACGCGCCAGCCGCAGGCGCAATTCGTCCTGCACGCGTTCGACGGCGGCTTCCGCCGTAAGGCCGCCGCGCACGGCGTCACGCAACTTTTGCTGCCAGCCTGCATCGTCGGCAAAAAGGCGATAGGCCTCGATCACCTCGCGGCTTTCGCCGGAGAGATCGAGCTCGCTGGAGTTCAGCATTTCATCCACGGCGCCGCGCATTTCCTCCAGCGCGCCGTTGAGCCGCTTCAGCTCCTCGACGGGATCGTCCGCGATGAGGGCTTCCACCCGCACGCGCGGTTCGTGCAGCACGACCTGCCCGATGGCAACGCCTTCGCAGAGGCCATCGCCTGCGAACATGCGCGGCTTGTCGGAGCGCAGTTCCGGCTCGTCCAGTTCGGCGATGTCGAACAGGCCGCCCGACGCGACGACTTCGGCGAGCACCATCGCCACCGTTTGCAGCGCTTCGACTTCTTCTTCGTCATATTGGCGCGCGGCGCGGTTCTGCACCGTGAGCACGCCATAGACCTGCCCGCCGCGCACGATCGGCACACCGAGGAAAGACTTATAGGGGTCTTCGCCGGTTTCCGGACGGTACGCAAAACGCGGATGGTTCGGTGCGTTGGTGAGATTCACCGGCTCCGCCGTCTCCGCCACAAGGCCGACAAGACCCTGCCCTGAACGCAGCCGCGTGTTGTGAACGGCGCCTGGATTGAGGCCTTGCGTGGCGAAGAGCTCCAGCGCGTTCCCGGCGCGGCGCAGATAGATGGAGCAGACTTCCGCCACCATGTTCGAGGCGATCAGGGCGACGAGCTTGTCCAGGCGCTGCTGCGCGCTGGAACCATCGGCCATGATCTCGCGCAGGCGCCGCAGCAGAACGCGTGGGCTGCCCGCGACGGTGGGGGCCATTCAGTTACTCCTAGGCGGCGTCGAGCTCATAGGCAGAGTGTAACGCGCGCACGGCCAATTCCACATACTCTTCGGCGATCAGGACGCTGACCTTGATTTCCGAGGTGGAAATCACCTGCACGTTGATGCCCTTGTCCGCCAGCGTGCGGAACATGGTCTGGGCGACGCCCGGATGCTGGCGCATGCCGATTCCGATGATGGAGACCTTCGCCACGTCCGCCGCCGAAGTCACTTCGCGGTAGGCGATCACGTCGCGTGCCTTTTCGATGGCGTCGAGCGCGCGTTGCAGCTCGGTGCGGCTGCAGGTGAAAGTGAGGTCCGTCTTCTTGCCGTCGGGAGAGACGTTCTGGACGATCATGTCCACGTTCACGCCGGCATCGGCCAGCGGCCCGAAGATCTTGGCCGCCACGCCGGGCTGGTCGTCGATGCGATGAAGCGTGATCTTTGCCTCGTCGCGCGAATAGGCGATGCCGCTGACCGGTTTCTTTTCCACGATGTCTTCCTCGTCGCAAAGTAATGTCCCGCCCTTTTCGGGGTCGAATGTCGAAAGCACGCGCACGGGCACGCGATGGAGCATCGCGATCTCGACCGAGCGGGTCTGCAGGACCTTGGCGCCGAGAGAGGCCATTTCCAGCATCTCTTCGTAAGCGATGCGCTCCAGCCGCCGCGCCTTGGGCACGATGCGCGGGTCCGTGGTGTAGACACCGTCCACATCCGTGTAGATGTCGCAGCGGTCCGCTTTCAGCGCCGCCGCCACCGCAACCGCCGAGGTATCGCCGCCGCCACGCCCGATGGTGGTAACGCGATTGTCCGGCGCGATGCCCTGGAAGCCGGCGACCACCGCCACCTCTCCGCGTGCAAGGCGCGCATCCAGTTCCTTGTTTTCGATGGCCTCAATGCGGGCCGAAGCGTGCATCGACGAGGTGCGGACGGGAATCTGCCAGCCCAGCCACGAGCGCGCGTTGATGCCGATGTTCTGCAGTGCGATAGCCAGAAGACCGGACGACACCTGCTCGCCCGCGGCGACCACGACGTCGTATTCGCGGGCGTCGTACATGGGCGACAAATCGCGCACCCAGCCGACAAGCTTGTTGGTCTCACCGGCCATGGCGGATACCGTCACGGCAACCTGGCTGCCCTTGTCCACCTCGCGCTTCACCAAGGTCGCGACATGGCGGATGCGGTCGAGGTCGGCCACCGAGGTGCCGCCGAACTTCATCACGATCTTCGCCATGTGGAATAAGCGCCCGAAAAACTCGTCTGAACCGATACATAGACGGCATGCGCGGAAGGCTCAACGCCCAGTCTGTCGCGGCGTGTTTACGCGCCGGCCAGCAACCGGCATCCGAACATCGGCCCGGCGCTGTGTCCTGTTTCGGGCTCGAAGCGGACGGTGATCGCCCGCTTGCCCGCGGTCAGCGTTGCCGGGATGTCATAGTCCCGATCGATGAACCCGCCGCGCTTCTCTGCATTCAATCGTTCCGTCGCCACCGGCGCGCCGTCGATCAGGATGCGGAAAATGCGGTCGCGATCGTCTCCAGAGTAAGTAGCGCGCAGGACGAGAGGCTTCTGCGACGACTTCATGCGGAAGCTGACATAGCCCCCGCTCCGCGCGTCGCGTCCTTTTCGCCCGCGATAGACGAGCGCGTAAGAGTCTTTCGACTCCAGCGCATGCGTTTTTTCGTCGGCCTCATCGCCCAATTGCAGAATGTCGATGGAGCGCGCGTTCAAGGCCTTCAGGGCCGCGGCCTCCTCGGCGAGTTGCGTTTGATGCGCCTCCCATTCGGCGCCAGTGAAGCGCTGGAAATAGATCGCCGTATTATTGTCGTACTGGCGAAAGAATGGCTCGAGCGTGACATCGCCCGGGCGCCCTGTTCCCGCCGTGCGGTAGACCGCGGGTTGAACCGGATCAGCCTGCATGTTTTCAAGCGGGTCCGCCGCGACAATTGCCGGCGCCGGACCACCATTGAATGCACTCCCCAGATTTGCTGCGAGAACCGTCGGCCCCTGCAGAAACGCGATGACGCCGGCATTGCCGGCCGCCGTTTCCATCCGGAGCTTTTGCGGCAGGAACAATTCTACGACATCGCCGACGCGCCAGCGGTGCTGGACAAGTGCGTAGCCGTTTCGGCGCTCGACACGCACGGAAGCACCATTCACGCGCAACCCGGGATTTTCGCACCAGCCGGGAATACGCAGAGCCATCGTGAAACGCACCGGCCTTCGCGCGGCAGCTACGCGCAGTATGATGTTTTCCGCGAACGGATAGCCGGTCAAAAGCTCGAGGGCGATGCCCTTCTCCCGCCAGTCCAGCCGCGAAGGAATGAAGAGATTCACGAACAAGCGGTCTTCGGCATGCCAGTAGATGGAGTCGCCGTGCTTGGAATGGCTCTCCATACCCGTGCCCATGCAGCACCAGAAATCGCCGAACGGCGTCGAGAATTCCCGATGCGTGCCGGACGTCATCGGCATCATGTAAGTGAACATCTGCGTCCGCGGATTGTGCTGCGCCAGGATGTGATTGAGATGCGCGCGCTCGTAGTAGTCGAACAGCGCGGCATCCGGATTCCATTGATACAAATGTCGGGTCAGCTTGAGCATGTTGTAGCTGCAGCAGGACTCGCAGGTTTGCTCAGTGAGGTAGTCGGCGATGGAATTCGGCGTCTGGAAATATTCCCGGTCGCCATTACCGCCGATGACATAACTGTGCGCGGAGGTCACCGCAGACCAGAAGAATTGCGCGGCGGCGGCATAGCCGGCTTCGCCCGTGACTTCGTGCAGCCGCGCCAGTCCGATCAGCTTGGGGATCTGGCAATTGGAATGAAGCCCGTCCAACTCGTCGCGTCCGGCGGTCAGCGGATCGAGGACCTTGCGATGATAAATGCGCGCGCCGAGATCGCGCCAGCGCCGGTTGCCGGTGCGGGCGTAAAGCTCGGCGAAGGACTCGTTCAATCCTCCATGCTCGCAAGCCAGAACCTCCTGGACCTGCGCCTCATTTAGCGTGGCGAACACGGCGTCGAGAAACTCGCCGAATTTCTCCGCCACGACAATGGCTTTGGCGCTATCGCAATAGAGATGAGCGTCCAGCAACCCGGCGAAGGTCTTATGCACATTGTAGAGCGGGCTCCACGCGCCATTCAGGTCGAACGGGCGCGCACGAATATCGCCATGCCGGATCTCGGCAAAGATCACCTTGCCATCCTCGATGGTGTCGCCGCGCTTGCGAGTGAAGCCGGCAACGTAGCCATCGCCCTCCGCGTCCTGGCAGGCTGCAAGCTCGTCCACGATGTAGCCGACGCGCCGGCGGCATTCCGCATCATCCGTCTGCGCAAACATCAGCGAACAAGCGCTGAGATAATGGCCAAGCGTGTGGCCCGCGATGGTCTCGCTTTCCCAGCCACCATAAACGGCAGCTTTGGGTGCGAGCCCCGCGCTGGTGCGGAAATTGTGGAGCAGCCGATCCGGCTCCAGACGGTGGAGATAAATCAGGTTGGACTGTACCGCCTCGCGATAAGGCGATGGGAGCAACCGGACGCGATCGAGCGGAAACGATTTCGCCGCGGCGGGAAAGTCCGACGCGGATGCGGCTTGCCCCGGGCGGGACACCACTGCCATAAGGCCGAGCGATGCGGTGCCGGAAAGAAGAACGCGGCGCGAAAAGGAAGCCAAAGCCATTGTCCTTCCACAGTGCTACATTTTGCGGACCGCAACGGGGTAACTGAACACCATGTCGGGCTCATCGGCCAGCGCAGCATCCGTCGATCCGGCTGAGGTCGAGAAATTCTCGCGCATGGCGGCGGAATGGTGGGATCCGACCGGCAAGTTCGCGCCGCTGCACAAGTTCAATCCGGTGAGGCTGAAGTTCATCCGCGAGACGGTGGCCGCGCATTTCGAGCGCAACGGAAATTCGCTGCGCCCGTTCGAAGCTCTGTCGCTTCTCGATATCGGATGCGGTGGCGGGCTTCTGAGCGAGCCGATGGCGCGGCTTGGATTCGCGGTCACGGGTGTCGATCCGTCGGAGAAGAACATCGGCACCGCGCGCGCCCATGCGGCGCAATCCGGGGCGGCGGTCAGCTATCGCGCGTCCGATGCCGAGGCACTGGTGGCCGAAGGGCTCACCTTCGACGTCGTCCTCAACATGGAAGTTGTCGAGCATGTCGCCGATTTGCGCGGCTACCTCGAATCGACGGCGTCACTTGTGAAGCCGGGCGGGCTGATGTTCGTCGCGACGTTGAACCGAACGCTCAAGGCACTGGCGCTGGCCAAGGTCGCGGCCGAGTACGTTCTGCGCTGGCTGCCGCCCGGAACGCATGATTGGGACAAGTTCGTGACGCCCTCAGAACTTCGTGCAATGCTTGAGAATTCGGGGCTCAAGCTATTGAAAATACAAGGGGTAAGCTTCGATCCCTTGGGCTGGGATTGGCGGCTCTCCAGCGACACCGACGTGAACTACATGGTGGTCGCTGCGCGCTAAGGCCGCGCCCCACCAGACTGTTCCGGTGCATTTCCCTTCCATGAACGGCATTCCCGACTGGTTCCATTGGCTGTCCATCGCAAGCCTCGGACTTGGGTTGCTTTGCGCAGCCGGTATCGCGATCCACGAGGCCCGCGCACCGCAGCACATGTGGATCATGAACGTCGTCTGGCCGCTGGTCGCGCTGTTCGGCGCGCTGATCGCGCTCTGGGCTTATTGCCGCTATGGCCTGCTGGGCACGCACGCGGCAATGGCGGAGGCGAAGAAACGCAAGGACAAGCCGGCCAACGACCGCAAGCCGTTCGCGGCATCGGTAGCCATCGCCGCCTGTCATTGCGGCAGCGGCTGCGCACTGGGCGATCTGATCGCGGAGTTCGCCGCCCTCGCCCTTCCCACCCTGGCCGTATGGTTCGGCTGGCACTGGCTGTTCGCGGAGAAGATGTTCGCCGTGTGGGTTCTGGATTTCATCCTCGCCTTCGGTTTCGGCATCGCCTTCCAGTATTTCACCATCGCACCGATGCGCGGGTTGGGTGTACGCGACGGGCTGATTGCGGCGCTCAAGGCCGACACATTGTCTCTCACCGCATGGCAGATCGGCATGTACGGATTAATGGCCATCGCGCAGTTCTGGTTGTTCCGGCGCATTTTCGGCGCGAGGGTAGACGCTGCGATGCCAGAGTTCTGGTTCGCGATGCAGATCGCGATGATCGCCGGTTTTGTTACCAGCTATCCGGTGAACTGGTGGCTTCTGCGCGCAGGGCTGAAAGAGAAAATGTGAGCTAGTTCGCTTCGCTCATGTCCGGCGGGAGCGCGGCGACGTCGATGCCCTCTTCCACCAGATCGGCGGCTTCATCCAGCGTGGCGTGACCGTAGATCGGCCGTTCCTCGGTTTCGCCGTAATGGATCTTGCGGGCTTCCTCAGGGAATTTCGTGCCGACGTTCTCGGCGTTCTCTTCGACGTATTTGCGAAGGCCGCTCACGAACTGGCGCATCTTGCGCATCTCGTCCGGCGACGGTGCGGATTTCTGCTTGCCGACCGTGCTCGACAGCGCAGGCGCCATGATGGCCTTCGTCACTTTGCGCGAGTTGCACACCGGGCAGACGAGCTTGTTGCCTTTCTCCTGGTCGTCATACGCCGACGACGAGGAGAACCAGGCCTCGAACTCATGGCCTTTGGCACAATTGAGGTTGTAGGCGATCAAGGCAACGACACTCCGCAGATGGCCCGAACATGGGCGGACCGTCTCATTTTCACAAGTTCTCGCCGGTTATTGCGGCCATACCGGCACCGAAACAAGAAAAAATAGCGCCGATATCAAGGAAATCCGGCGGATCACGGTCCCGCGAAGTCGCGGTCGTGCTGCAGGTTCGGGATTCGGGCTCTGGCATCGACCGCCTGTGCCGGATCGATCTCGGCGACGAACACGCCCGGATCGGTACCGCCTTCGCAGAGGATTTCGCCCCATGGTCCGACGATCAGCGAGTGACCATAGGTCTTGCGGCCATTGGCATGTGTGCCGCCCTGTGCGGGCGCCATGACAAATGCACCGTTCTCGATCGCGCGGGCCCGCAACAGCGTGTGCCAGTGCGCGGTGCCCGTCGTTTCAGTGAAGGCGCTCGGCACGGTGAGAAGTTGCGCGCCTTTCTGCGCCAGCACGCGATAGAGATGCGGGAAGCGCAGATCGTAGCAAACGGTCATGCCGATCTTGCACCACGGCAGTTCGGCAAGCACGGCCTGATGGCCGCCTTCCACCGTGTTGCTCTCGCGATATTTCTCGCCCGATGGCAGATCGACATCGAAGAGATGGATCTTGTCGTAGCGCGCGACGATGCCGCCGCGGGAGTCGATCAGGAAGGAACGATTCGCCGTCTTCGCGCCGGGCACGCGAATCGCAAGCGAGCCGATGAGAAGCCAGATATTCAACTCCTGCGCCAATGCGCGGAACACCGGCAACGCGGGATCGTCGCCTTCCGGGCAACTTTTGTCGAGCTTTGCGCCGCCATCGGGCGCCATCAGCGTGGTGTTCTCCGGCGTGGCGATGAATTGCGCACCGGCGCGGGCTGCATCGCGGATCATGTTGGACGCGTCGCGGATGTTCTCCTGAACGTCGTCCGAGGAGCGCATCTGAATGCAGGCGGCTTTGAACGCGGTCATCTCAGGCGTTCAGCAGCGGATCGAGCTTGCCTTCGTGGTCAAGCGCATAGAGATCGTCGCTGCCGCCGACATGGGTGTCGCCGATGAAGATCTGCGGCACGGTACGTTCGCCGCCGGATTTCTCCTCCATCTCCTCCCGCGCCTTCTTGTCCATGAACACGTCGATCTCGTCGAACGCGGCACCCTTCTTCTTCAGAAGCTGCTTGGCGCGCACACAATAGGGGCAGATCGGCGTGGTGTAGATCGTGATCTTGGGCACGTTCGACTCTCAGGAAACGCGGCTACGGTCCTATATATAGGCAGTCATCAAGGCATCACAGTGGCCGCGCGACGCGGGCCAGCGTCAAAACCGACACTTTCGCCGCACCTGCTCGTTTCAACGCCCGCGCGCAGGCATCCACAGTTGCGCCGGTGGTCAACACATCATCGACGAGGAGAATCTTTTGTTCCTTCAGCGCCGCCGCGCGCGCCGCATCCACCCGGAACGCTCCGCGGACATTCTTGCGCCGCGCTTTGGCGGACGGCATCTCGCCCTGGCTGGGCGTAGACCGCGTTCGCTTCAACGCCAGCGGTTCATATGTCTTGTGCGCGCGGCGGGCGAGCGCCCGCGCCAACAACGCGGATTGATTGAAACGCCGCGTCCACAGCCGTAGCGGGTGCAGCGGCACTGGCACGATGATGTCCGCATCGGCAAGAAGATCGCGCCCTGCCCGCTCCAGCCAGCGCGCAAAGGCGGGAACCACGTCGTGCCGATCCGCACGCTTCAGTGCCAGGATGGGGCCCTTGCTGAATTCGTCGTAGCGCATGACGGACTTGGCGCGATCGAATGCCGGCGGATTGGCAAGACAGGTGGCGCAGCACGTTTCCGCGCCCGCATCGAGCTCGAACGGAAGCCCGCAGGACGCGCAGGCCGGGCCATCGATGAAGGAGACGTTCTTCCAGCAATCGGCACACAACGCGCCGGGTTCGCCGACCTGCTTGCGGCACATCATGCAGAGCGGCGGAAACAGCAAATCGAGCGCCGCGCGACCCATGCGGCGGGGAAGCGGCGCGAGCATGTCGAATATCGCCGTCATGTCGGCTAGTTTACGTCCGCACCTATGGGCTTGTGAAGCTTGAGCGATATCCCCCGCATCTTCGACCGCAAGGCGCGCGCGCAACGCAAGGCGCGCGCCGGGGAGAGCTTTCTCATCGCCGAAGCCGCATCCGGCGTCGCGGACCGCGTGGGTGCGGCGACGCGCGAATTTCATCAGGCACTCGAAGTGGGGAGCGCCGATGCCGCGTTCGATGTGATGAAGCCGCTTGCGGAGCATTGGACGCGGGCGTCGTTTTCCGAGAACGAAATTCTCGATCTGCCACAGCACAGCTTCGACCTCGCCGTCAGCGTGCTGTCGCTGCATGCCGTCAATGATCTTCCCGGCGCACTGATTCAAATTCGCCGCGCGCTGAAGCCCGACGGGTTGTTCGTGGCCGCACTGTTCGCCGGCGATACGCTGAAGGAATTGCGGGAGAGCTTCGCGGCGGGCGAGGAATCCGTCTCCGGTGGCGTCAGTCCGCGTGTGGCGCCGTTCGCCGATGTGCGCGACTTGGGCGGCCTTCTGCAGCGTGCAGGCTTCAACCTGCCTGTCGCCGATGCGGAACGCACGACGGTGCGCTATCGCCGGTTCGAGACGCTGGTGTCCGATCTGCGCGCGGCGGGCGAAACCAATACGCTGATGCAACGCGCACGCAAACCGCTGCGGCGCGACGTGCTGGCGGCGAGCCTTTCACATTACAAAACATTCCATGCCGAAGAAGACGACCGCCTGCGCGCGACGTTCGATATCGTCTATCTGACGGGATGGACGCCGCATGAGAGCCAGCAAAAACCGCTCAAGCCCGGCGCCGCGAAGACGCGTCTCGCCGATGCGTTGGGTACTGTCGAGCAGAAGGCCGGAGATAGCGCGCCCGTGAAACGCGACTAAGGCGTCTTCGCCGTCGTCGCGCTGGCGAGCTTGTCGAAGAACGCGTCCTTCACATTCTGGCCCAGCGTGTTGACGGCCGTGACGATCACCACCGCGATGCCGGCGGCAACCATCGCATATTCGATCGCGGTCGCGCCGCTCTCGTCGCGCAGGAAGCGCCTCAGAGAAGATCGCGCAACATCGGGATGAGCGGCAGATCGGCTTCCGGCATGGGATATTGCGGCAGGTCGCGCGGCCGCGCCCACTTCAACGCGGCGTGTTCCAGCGGCTGCGGTGTGCCTTCCCAGCGCCGGCACAGATAGAGCGGCATCAGCAGATGAAATTCGGAATAGCTGTGCGACGCAAAGGTGAACGGCGCCAGACATGGCTCGCGCACCGTGATGCCCAGTTCTTCCTTCAACTCGCGGATCAAGGTGTCTTCCGGTCGTTCGCCGGCCTCGATCTTTCCGCCTGGAAATTCCCATAGCCCCGCCATCGCCTTTCCCAGCGGACGCTGCGCAATGAGCACGCGCCCATCCGGATCGATCAATGCGCACGCCACGACCAGCGTCAGACGGCGCGCAGTATCGATCATGATGCGGGAACCCCGATTAAGAGCGGATTAAGAGATATCCGCCGGTTTTATCCCAATCGCGCGCAAAATCCCAAATTCCGGGCTGCTCTGTCCTCAAATGAAACTGTTTAACGCCGCGCTTGCGGCAAGACGGTGGCTGTCACCCAATTCTGCAATGCGGCGGTATCCGCCATGTCGCCCGTGAACGCGTATTCGGGCGCGAAGGGGCCGATCGCCGGCGCAGCATCTGTTTGGATGGCCTGCAACGTGGAGAAGGTCGCGAGACCGGATGGCAGCGTGATCTCGCGCACTTCGGAGTAGTGCGTGTCAGCGCCGGTGATCTGCCCGATCTGCACTGCGCCCAGCTTGCGGAAGAAATCGACGGTGTTGATGCACGAACTGAAACACGCCACGTCCGTCAAAACGAACACTTTTCCTTTCATGAGCGACAGCGCTGTGCCGGCTTGCGCCGGTGTGTAGGCATCCGCGCAAACAGCGGCGCCGGTCAGCTGATGTCCCTGGGCGGCGGCGGCCTTCATCGCGGTGACGGCAGCCTTGTATTCCTTCGCGCCTTCGACTTCGCCGGTGCGTTCGAACCGGACGGCATCCGCGCCGACGGATTCTATGTTTCCCGGTGAAGCCCGAAACACCGGAAAACATCCACCGGCCTCGTTCCCGCGCGGCCCCAAAATCGAGCGCACATAGGCTTCGCCATAGATCGTCTCAGCCAATGCGCGGCCATAGGCGTCATCACCGCCGCCGTTTCCTCTGAGATCGACGACCACGAACGCGGATTTGCGGATCGCATCGCCCTGTGCTTTCGCGCTGTCGACGACAGGCTGAGCCTCGGTCTCCAGATTTTCGAGCGAAATCCAGTAGCCGCTGCCGATGGCGTGCACGCCAAACCCGGCACGGCCGTAAGGCGCTTTGAACACCGTGCCGATGAATTTCTCGCGCGAGATCTTCTGCCAGTTGAGCGGAACATCGCGCTGCTTGCCATTGAGCTCCAGCACGCAGCTTTGCGGGCGGGACAGGAACGGATTGCCGTCATCAACCAGCAACCATCCGCCTTTCATGATCTCCATCGCTTCAACGGATACCACTGTATGAAAGTGCAAGACGTCGCGTGCGAACGCATCGACCGGCTTGCCGCCGCAGTTCACGATGCGAGCGCCTGCGAGTTCGCTGCCGGTGATCTTCACATCATCTTTTGCCACCACCCAATCAGCGCCGCGTTTGGCGGCGAAGATTCCGGCCCACTGGATCGTGCGCGGCAGAAGAACGGCATTGGACCAAACATGCCCGTCGTTCATCGCGTGTGCGAATTCGGCGAGCGTTGCAATTTCGCCTTCGGCTCCGGTCACGGCGGGGATGCGCGAGAGCGCCGCGTTATGCGCCGCTTCAAGTCGCGAGACGAAAGCCTTGTCCCCGGTTTCCGCCGCTGCGCCCGGATGGTTTTCCAGCAGCAGATGATAGGCCGCGTCAACATCGCCGCGCGTGAGCGACTGCCAATTGGCCGAGACCTGGGGATCCGAAGCCAAGGCAGGTGCCGAAAGAAACAGCGAAGAGAACAGGACAATCGAACGACGCATGGAATCCCCACAGGATGCGGCGGCGAAACCTAGCGAGAAGATTCGCTGCGGAAACCCGCAACCGCCGCATACCTCATCCATCAGGCGCGCGGGTCAGCTGCGATAGCTGCCGTTGATGTCGATGTAGCCGTGCGTGAGATCGCAGGTCCAAACGCGCGCCTGGCCTTTTCCGATGCCGAGATCCACAGCGATATGCACTTCGCGGCCCGAAACCGCCTTGGTGGCGGCGGCCTCGTTGTACTTCGCGGCCCGCTCGCCCTTCTCTGCGACGACCTGACCTCCAAACGCAATCTTCAGCTTGTCGCGATCGGCTTTTTCGCCGGACTTGCCGACGGCCATGACAATACGGCCCCAATTCGCATCCGCTCCGGCAATCGCCGTCTTCACCAATGGAGAGTTCGCGATGCTCATGCCAATGCGATGGGCAGCGGTGTCGTTCTCCGCGCTCGTCACGTCGATGCGGACGAGTTTCTGCGCGCCCTCGCCGTCCTTCACCACCTGCAGCGCGAGATCGAGCAGAACGGCGTCGAGCTTCGCTCTGAAGTCGTTGAGCCGCTTGTCGTTCGCCTTGGCGATGGCGGGATGACTTGCGCCTTTGCCCGTGGCGAAAAGGATCAGCGTGTCGCTGGTGGATGTGTCGCTGTCGACGGTGATTGCGTTGAACGATGTCTTCACGCCGGTGCTCAGCAATTCCTGCAATACGCTCGCGGACAGATTCGCATCCGTGAAAACGAAGGCGAGCATCGTCGCCATGTCGGGCGCGATCATGCCGCTGCCCTTGGCGATGCCGTTGATCGTCACACGCTTGCCGTCGATCTCTGCCTGCGCGGTCGCCATCTTGGGATAGGTGTCCGTCGTCATGATGGCTTCGGTGGCGGCGCGCCATGCGCCGGCGGAGCCTTCATCCGCCAGCCTTCCCAAAATTTTTGTAATGCGGTCGTGCGGCAGCGGCTCACCGATCACGCCGGTGGACGCCAGCATCACCTCACCCGCCTTGCATCCCAGAGTCGCAGCCGCGGAGCGCGCAACGGCCTGCGCACCTTCGAGGCCGGCCTTGCCCGTGAAGGCGTTCGCGTTGCCGCTATTCACCACGAGGGCTCGTGCCGTTCCCGATTTCAGGTTTGTGCGGCACCAATCCACTGGTGCGGAAAAGGTTTTGGACTTGGTGAACACGCCCGCCGCCTGCGTTCCGGGCGCCAGCGTCACCAGAAGGACGTCGGTGCGGTCCTTGTAGCGGACCCCCGCCTCGCCCGTGGCCAGCCTCACGCCCGCCAGAGGCGGCAAAGCTGGGAATTTGGCCGGGGCCAATGGCGAAACCGGATGCGCAGCCTTGGGAACCGGCTTGCTGGTTTTCTGTTGTGCTGGTGCCCGTGTCTTGGCCATGGCGCATGCCCCGAAATCGGCGCGGGATTTGGACAGAATCCCTTGAATTGACAAGGGGGAACGCCGTTCTTATCTCTCCCCGGCGTTCGAACCGGAAGGGGGATTTTCCGGCCACGGGACGCTATAGACGCCGGGCAGTCCGCCTTGCGGAACACCGGCCACCCGGCCCTTTGAGGATTCTATGCTCAGTCTCGGCAGCTTCGCCTCGCGATTCTTCGGTTCTTCCAACGAGCGCAAGCTGCGTCCCATGGCCAAGACCGTGGCCGAGATCAACGCGCTCGAGCCGCGCTTCCAGCCGATGAGCGACGAAGAGCTGCGCGCGATGACGCCCGCTTTCCGCGAGCGCCTGGCGAAGGGCGAAACGCTGGAAGACATTTTGCCGGAAGCCTTCGCGGTCGTGCGCGAAGCGGCAAAGCGCGTTCTCGGACAACGCCATTTCGACGTGCAGCTCATGGGCGGCATGGTCCTGCACGGCGGCAACATCGCCGAAATGAAAACCGGCGAAGGCAAGACGCTCGTCGCCACCCTGCCCGTTTATCTGAACGCGCTCGCCGGCGAAGGCGTGCATGTCGTCACCGTGAACGACTACCTTGCCAAGCGCGACTCCGACTGGATGGGCCAGATCTATCGCTTCCTCGGCCTCACCACCGGCTGCATCGTCCATGGCCTGACCGACGAGCAGCGCAAGGATGCCTATGCCGCCGACGTGACCTACGGCACCAACAACGAATTCGGTTTCGACTATCTGCGCGACAACATGAAGTATTCCGCGGCCACTATGGTGCAGCGCGGGCACTCCTACGCGATCGTGGACGAAGTGGACTCCATTCTCGTCGATGAAGCACGCACGCCGCTCATCATTTCCGGCCCGACGGACGACCAGACCGAAGTCTATCGCACCGTCGACAAACTGATGCCGAGCCTGCTTCCGGAAGATTTCGAGCTGGACGAGAAGCAGCGCCAGGTCACGCTCACCGAAGCGGGCAACGAACATCTGGTCCAGTTGATGCGCGAGGCCGGATTGCTGCCCACCGGCGATCTCTACGACATCGAGAACATCAACATGGTCCACCACGCCAACCAGGCGCTCAGGGCCCACAAGCTGTTCCTGAAAGACCGCGATTACATCGTGAAGGACGGCAAGGTCGTCATCATCGACGAGTTCACCGGCCGCATGATGGAAGGCCGCCGCTATTCGGAAGGCCTGCATCAGGCGCTGGAGGCGAAGGAAGACCAGGCGATCCAGCCCGAGAACGTCACCCTCGCCTCGATCACCTTCCAGAACTATTTCCGTCTTTACGACAAGCTCGCGGGCATGACCGGTACGGCGCTGACCGAAGCCGCGGAGTTCATGGACATCTACAACCTCGATGTTCTCGAGGTGCCGACCAATCTTCCCGTCGCGCGCAAGGACTATGACGACGAGGTTTATCGCACGCTCGAAGAGAAGGACGAGGCGATCATCAAGCTGATCGAAGAGTGCCAGAAGCGCGGCCAGCCGATCCTCGTCGGCACCACGTCCATCGAAAAATCGGAATCGCTTTCGGCGCTGCTCAAGAAGCGCAAAGTGAAGCACAACGTTCTCAATGCCCGCTTCCACGAGCAGGAAGCCACCATCGTCGCGCAGGCCGGTGTGTCCGGCGCGGTGACCATCGCCACCAACATGGCGGGCCGCGGCACCGACATCCAGCTGGGCGGCAACGCCGACATGCGCATCAAAAACGAGCTTGCCGGCCTTCTCGACGAGAACGAGATCGCGACGCGCTCCGCGCAGATCAAGGCGGAAGTCGCCGCCGACAAGGAACGCGCGAAAGCCGCCGGCGGACTTTATGTCGTCGGCACCGAGCGCCACGAAAGCCGCCGTATCGACAACCAGCTGCGCGGACGTTCGGGCCGTCAGGGCGACCCGGGCGCGTCCAAATTCTTCCTGTCGCTACAGGACGATCTCATGCGCATCTTCGGATCGGAGCGCATGGACTCGGTGCTGACCCGCCTCGGCCTCGAAAAAGGCGAAGCGATCGCGCATCCGTGGGTGAACAAGGCTCTCGAGAAGGCGCAACAGAAAGTTGAAGCGCGCAACTTCGAGATGCGCAAGAACATCCTGAAATACGATAACGTCCTCAACGACCAGCGCAAGGTGATCTTCGAACAGCGCAAGGAGATCATGGGCGCCGACGACGTCTCCAACGAGATCGCCGATTTCCGCGAACAGATCGTGGAAGACCTCATCGCCCGTCACATCCCGGAGAAGGCCTATGCGGAGCAATGGGACGCACCGGGGCTTCATCAGGAGGTTCATGAGATCTTCGATGTCGACCTGCCCATCGTTGAGTGGACGAAAGAGGAAGGCATCGCCGACGAGGAAGTGCGCGACCGCATCCAGAAGGCCGTCGACGCCCGCGCCGCCGAGCGCGCCGCGAACAACGGCCCGGACGTCATGCGCTACGTCGAGAAAGCGATCCTGCTGCAGACGCTCGATCACAATTGGCGCGAGCACATCATCAATCTCGACCACCTGCGCCAGTATGTCGGCCTGCGCGGCTACGGCCAGCGCGATCCGCTAAACGAATACAAGCAGGAAGCGTTCGAGCTGTTCGAGGCATTGCTCGCGAAGCTGCGCACCGATGTCGTGCGCCAACTGATGCACGTACAGATCCAGACCGGCGAACCGCCGCCGTCGATGGAGCGCGCGCCGCTCGAGATGCGCGCCTCGCATATCGATCCGCTCACCGGCGAAGACGAGATGTCGAACGATCCGGATCGCGATGGCGTCCTGCGCCCCGTGCGCACCTATACTGGCCCGGTCGATCCTAACGATCCCAATACCTGGGGCCGCGTGCAGCGTAACGCACCCTGCCCCTGCGGCTCAGGCCGTAAGTTCAAGCACTGCCACGGGGCTTTGGTCTGAGCCGATCAGGGCTCGACCAACTCCGTGCGCCGGTTGAGCGCGCGGCCATCTTCCGTCTGATTGGAGCCTAACGGCGCCAGGAAGCCGACACCCGCCGTCTTCAGCCGCGCCTTGTCGATGCCGTAGTGCGAGACGAGATCGGCGGCGACCGCCTGCGCGCGCCCGCGCGAAAGGTTCATGTTGTAGTCGTAGCCGCCCTGGCTGTCCGTGTGCCCGACGATGTAGACGCTCAGCTTGGGCTGGCCTTTCAGCAACTTCGCGATCTCATCCAGCGTCGGCCGGCTTTCCGGCTTGAGCGTCGTCTTGTCGGTATCGAAATAAATTCCGTAAAGCGCGATGTGACCCTTGTCGCCAAGACCTTTCGACATCGCCGCCGCGTCCACCATCTTGTTGTCCATCGCATTGAGCTGGACGACGGTAAGCTGCGCGTAGATCTCATCGTTGTTTTTGCTGACAGCGACGGACGCGTAGACGTCGTGGCCGCCGTCCTGCTTGCGGGCAGCGAAATAATGATAGTCGAAGCCGTCCAGCCACATCTGCGGCACCGGCAGCGCGCCCACATTCTCGCTGAACGGAATACCGCCGCACGCATCGGTGTCGCAGGTCAGAAGCGGCTTGAAGCCGGCCTTGATCAATTGCTGTTCGTAGTTGCGGGACACTTCGAGGATCGACGGCCCGGCAGCCGCCTTGTAGGCGATGCGCGTTACGCGCCCCTCAAGGCGGCGCTGGTCTTGCGCCTTTCCGTCCTTGAACGCCGCAGCCTGAATCGTCGCCGCGTCGAAATCCTTCATCTGGTATCCGGTGATCACGCTGCCGGCGAACCGGCCGATCCCGGTGTAGTCGTGCGATCCTGCAACGTCGCCCTTGTCGGCCATCGCGACCGAGCCGGACAGAACGAATGCGGCAAAAGCCGCAAGGGCAATCAGCTTGCGCATCCCATATCTCCCGAAACCGACATCAGCCGGGAGAATGGTGACGGCGGCCCTTTATCGGAAGAGCCACCGATCACACCGCAAGCCGAGGGAACCTATTTCGTCCCGGTTTGGCGCGGGACGATCTGATTGTTCGTCTTGTAAACCGTGCCGCCCTTCATCACGAAGCTGACGTGCTCAAGCTGGTGGACATCCGCCAGCGGATCGCCGTTCACCGCCACGATATCGGCATAACGGCCTTTCTGCACGCTGCCGATATCCTGCGGATCGCCGATGAGGTCGGCGGCATTGGCCGTCGCCGCCCAGATCGCATCGATCGGCTTCATGCCCGCACCGACCATCAGAGCGAACTCCCGTGCATTCTGACCATGTGGAACCAATCCCTGATCGGTGCCGAACGCGATCTTCACGCCGGCTGTGTAGGCGTCGTGCAGGTTCTTCTTCATCACCGGCACCACGCGCTTGGCCTTCTCCGCCGATGACGGATTGAGTTGCTCGGGGTGATGGATGGCGACGTCCAGTGCCGTTTGCGCGACGAGCATGGTCGGCACCAGATAGGTGCCGTGCTGCTTCATCAGCTGATAGCTGCTCGAATCCGCGAAGCTGCCATGCTCGATGGAGTCGATACCGAGCCGCACAGCCGCGTTGATCGCTTTAAGGCCATGCGCATGCGCCGCCACTTTCATGTTCAGCCCGTGCGCCGTGTCGATGACGGCCTTGATCTCGTCGTCCGCCATGAGCTGAAGGCTCGGATCGTCGCCAATGGAGAGCACGCCGCCGGACGGCATGATCTTGATCAGGTCCGCGCCTTCGCGGCGCAGTGTGCGCACGATGCGCCGCGCGTCTTCGGGGCTGTTGATGATGTTGTCGTCCCAGCCGGGGTGCGAAAGCTCCGGGTCCATTCCGTTGCGCGCATCGCTGTGGCCGCCCGTAGGGCCCAGGGGCGGACCGGCCACCCACATGCGCGGGCCGTCGATGATGCCCTTGTTGATCGCCTTCTTGAGCGCAACGACCACGCCGATGGCGCCGCCGACATCGCGCACCGTGGTGAAGCCCGCGAGCAGCGTGTTGCGGACATAGGCCGTCGAACGAACGGCGGAGTCGTCTTCGGTCTCGGTCACGGACTCGGCAATAGGATTGCCGCCGTCGAACTGGCCGGTCACATGAACGTGACAGTCGATCAGGCCCGGCAGCACCGTCTGTTTCGACAGGTCGATCACCGTGAACCCTTTCGGCGTCACAAAGCCGGATTGCACGCCGGAGATACGGTCGTCGTGGATCAGGATCGAGACATTGCTCTGCGGCATCTTGGATACGCCGTCGATCAGCTTGCCGGCATGAATGACCATATCCGCGGCATGCGCGCCGCCGCCCAGCACCATCGCGGCGCCCAGCATGAGCGATGCTACCAACTTCCCCCTCAAACGCATGGAAACTCCCCAGCCATTTTAAAAAACCGCGCGCAGGCTAACGGTGCGACATGCCCGCGGCAACCCGCGCGGGAACGCAGGGCGGGGTCTATCCTTTGTATCGATTCGAGGGGTGCGATGCTCAGCCTGTTTCCGAGTGACGTGAAAGACCCGACCGAGGCGATCTGGATCGACCTCGACGATCCGACGGGCGACGAGATCAAGAAAGTCTCCGACGCGCTCGGGATCGAAATTCCGGTGCGTGACGAGCTGGAGGAGATCGAATCTTCGAGCCGGCTGCAGTTCGAGGACGGCGTGCTGCAGCTTTCCACACCCGTTTCCGCGCATGGAGACGACGACGGGCCAACGCCGGTCGGTTTCGTGCTGACGGATAAGGCGCTCGTCACCATCCGCTACACAGAGATGCATGCGTTCGGGGCGACAGCGCATCTCTGCAACAAGAAGGCACACGGGCTCACATCGGGTGAAGTTTTCGTCTCGCTGATCGAAGGCATGGTTGAATATGGCGCCGACATGCTGGAGGAAATCGGCGAGCACCTGAACGCAATGTCGCGCCAGGCCTTCGGCCGTTACAGCAGGCCGCCAAAGCGGGGCATCAAACGCCGAACCCGCCATCTGCGCGACGCGCTGGTGGATGTCGGGATGACCGGCGACAAGCTTTCGCAAATTCGCGAAAGCCTGCTCGGTCTTCAGCGCATCGCCCCCTTCGCCTGCGAGAAGGCCGGCTGGTTGAAACCCGATCTTCAGACGCGCTTGAAGACGATCGAACGCGACATCAAATCGCTGGACGACTTCGAGGTGCATCTGTCGAACAAGGTGCAATTTTTGCTCGACGCGATTCTGGGCTTTATCAACACCGAGCAGAACGACATCTTCAAGGTGCTCACCATTGCCTCGGTGGTCGGCATCCCGCCCACGTTCTTTGCGAGCATGTGGGGCATGAACTTCAAAAGCGTGCCGGAATACAATTGGGCTCACGGTTATGCATTCGGGCTGAGCGTCATCATCATTTCGACAGTCCTGCCCATCGCCTGGTTCAAATGGCGCGGATGGTGGTGAGCGCGGAAACCACATTTCGCACGCGCAGCAAACCCGCCCGAACGGCGGGCGAAAGCTGAGGCGATCACAGCAAAATCCGGTCGGACTTTGCCGAATCTGTCCGCTTTGTTAGGGTTCCATTCGTCGGGCGCGTGGGGATTCCGCGCTGCTTGGCGCGTGACGGGGCACTTTTCCAAAGAGGTTTTGAAATGCGCATTGGAGCAATCATAGGCGCGTGCAGCGTAGCCTTGCTGGCGACGACATTCGCAGCGCAGGCGGAGTCGATCCGGGATAAGACCGAGCGCAAGATGGCGCAGATCCCCACTTGCGGACGCAATCTCGGCACCATCGCCATCCGCGAGCCGGACCATAACTGGTGGTCCGATCTTCAACTTTCCTCGCCGGAATATCTGCTGAAGGTGTTCGTGCGCAAATCGGGCTGCTTCACACTGGTCGACCGCGGCAAGGGCTTCGAGATGGCGCAGCAGGAGCGCGCGCTGGCTTCGGGCGGCGATCTGCAGCAAGGCTCCAACATCGGTAAGGGCCAGGTGAGAGCGGCTGACTACATACTGGTGCCCGATATCGCATCGAAGAACAGCAATGCGGGCGGCACCAATGTCGGCGGCATCCTCGGCGGCTTCATCGGCGGGGGCGTCGGGGCGATCGTGTCCAACATCAACATTCATTCGTCGACTGCAGACGTCGTGCTCTCGATCGTGAATGTGCGCACCAGTGAAGACGGGCCGATCGAACAAGGCCACGGCTCCAAGACCGATGTCGGATTTGGCGTCGGTGGCGGCGGCTGGTGGGGCGGCGGGTTCGGCGGCGCCGAAGTATCGAGCTATCAGAACACTGAGATCGGTCAGGTGGTGACGCTCGCTTACATCGACGCCTATACGAAGCTCGTGAACGACATGGGCGGCATGCCAAGTGCGGCGGAAGGCGGCGCTTCGGCGCAGGCACCGGGCCAGGCCCTCACCATGACACGGCCCGGCCAGATGTATGACCGGCCCGGCAATGAGAAACATGCAAAAGTGGTGCGCTCGCTCTCGACCGGCATGATGCTTTATCCGACCGGCGAGAAGGAAGGGATCTGGTGGCAGGTGAAGGACGAGCTGGGCAACACCGGCTGGGTGTCTTCGCTGTCCACGGAACTGTCGAAGTAAAGTTCCAGCCACGGCAACAAAGGAAGGGGGCCTGCGCGGGCCCCCTTTTCTTTTGTGCGGAAGACGGCAAGCTTCGCGCTCGCCACAAAGGATCGCATCCATGGCCATACGTCCCACGCGCTTCGACGTGCCTGATGAAGAAATCGTCGCGATCCGCCAGCGCGTGCTCGACTATCCCTGGCACGAGATGCCGCGGGGCGAAGGGCTGGAAGGTACATGGGCCTATGGCGCGAACCTCGACTACATGAAGCAGCTTTGCGCGCATTGGACCGACAAATACGACTGGAAAGCGCAACAGGCCGCTCTCAACAAATTCCCGCAATTCGTTGCGGAGGTGAACGGTCTCGATATCCACTTCTATCGCGAGGACGGTTCGGGGCCTGCCGCGAAGCCCTTGATCCTGAGCCATGGCTGGCCGGGATCGGTGTTCGAATTCATCCATATCATCGACAAGCTCGCTCACCCGGAAAAGCACGGCGGCGACGTGAAGGACGCGTTCACCGTGATCGCGCCGTCGCTTCCGGGATACGGCTTGTCCGGCAAGCCGAAACGCCCCATCGGCCCGCGCACCACCGCCAAATATTTCGACGCGCTGATGACGGATGTGCTGAAGCTCGACGGCTACATCGCGCAAGGCGGCGACTGGGGCAGCGCCATCTCCGGCTGGATGGGTTACGAGGGCCGCGGCTGCCGCGCCGTGCATCTCAACATGTTCGGCTGGCGCTCGCCCGGCGTGCACCCGGAAACCGAAGAAGAAAAAACCTACGCGCAACGCGCCGCCATGCTGTTCGAGATGGAGGGCGCCTATTTCCGCGAACAGACGACCAAGCCGCAGACATTGTCCTACGCGATGATGGATTCACCCGTCGGCGTCGCCGCATGGATCATCGAAAAATTCCACGGCTGGTCGGACACGCGGGGCGGCTTCGAGAAGGTTTACACGAAGGACCAATTGCTCACCAACGTGATGATCTATCTCGTCACGCGCACCTTCAACACAGCGACATGGATGTATCGCGGCTTGATGGAAGACACGGCGGGAACGCCGGTGCCGAACGGCGCTCGGATCGAAAAGCCGGTCGGCATCGCGAACTTTCCGATCGATCTCATTCCCTTCCCGCCAAGAAGCCTCGTGCAGCGCCACATGAACGTGACGCATTGGACGGACTTTGAAGAAGGCGGTCACTTCGCGGCGCTGGAGCGCCCCGAGGATCTGGTCGGGGACATCCGGAAATTCGCGCGAACGCTTTAGAGCGTCCTCGAAACAACCAATCCCAAACCGTCATGGCCGGGCTTGTCCCGGCCATCCATTAACGCGGAACATTGGCCTCTGGAAAATGGATGGCCGCCACAAGGGCGGTCGTGACGATGATTATAATTTCAAGGAAGAAGCTACTTAAGCCGCCAGATTTCTTCCCATCGCGAGATATTTCTCGCGGCGCAGCTTGCGCAATTCGTCCGGCGACAGGCCGTTCATCTCGTTCAGCGCGCGGGCGATCTCTTCGCCGACGGCGTTGATCGTGTGCTCCGGCCCGCGATGCGCGCCGCCCGGCGGCTCCGGCACGATGCCGTCGATCACCTTCAGTTGAAGAAGATCCTGCGCCGTGATGCGCATGGCCTGCGCCGCGTCCTGCGCTTTGTCGGACGAGCGCCATAGAATGGAAGCGCAGCCTTCGGGTGAGATCACCGCATAGATCGAATGCTCCAGCATCAGTACCTTGTTTGCCACCGCGATGCCGAGCGCGCCGCCCGACATGCCTTCGCCGATCACCGTGGCGATGAACGGCACGCCGAGATTGAGGCTCGCCTGTGTAGAGCGCGCGATGGCTTCCGCCTGCCCGCGCTCTTCCCCGCCCACGCCGGGATAGGCGCCTTGCGTGTCGGCGAACGAAAGCACCGGCAGGCCGAAACGATCCGCCATTTCGAAAATGCGCTGCGCCTTGCGATAGCCTTCGGGCATAGCCATGCCGAAATTGTGCTTGAGGCGGGACTTGGTGTCGTTGCCCTTCTCATGCCCCATCACGGCGACAGCGCGTCCGCGGAAGCGGCCGAGGCCGGCCATCAGCGCATGGTCTTCGCCGAACACGCGATCGCCCGCGAGCGGCGTGAACTCGTCGATCAGATGCGAGACGTAATCCAGGAAATGCGGCCGCGCGGGGTGGCGCGCCACCATGGTCTTCTGCCACGGGGTCAGCTTGGAATAGGTCTCGTCGATCAGGGCGGAGGCCTTGGCCTGCAACCGCGAAACATCATCCTCGATGTCCATCGAGGGGTCGGTTTCCGCCAGCTTGCGAAGCTCGACGATCTTGCCCTCGAGCTCGGCGATGGGGCGCTCGAAATCCAGATATGTGTGCATTGTCATCTACTTGGCGTCCGAAGAGCCCGGCTGCCCGGGATAAGTGGCAAGCGCCCCCTCCCAAGTCAACAAAACGGACCGGTCACAGGTTGCCGGTTCCGCCCGTCTTAACCCCATGAGGGAGGACGGGACATGATAAATCGCTGGATTTTGGGCTTTTTGGGACTGTTTCACCTGCTGGGCGGCCTTTGGATGATCACGGCGTCGGAGCACTGGTTCGGCTCGGTTCCGGGCGTGCCGCTGGAAGGCCCGTTCAATCATCATTTCATCATCGACATCGGATTCGCTTTTGCGGCCAGCGGCGCCGGCATGCTGATGGCGTTCCGCAATGGCGTTGCCGCCGCGGCGTTCGTTCTGGCCGGCGCAACATGGCCCGCACTTCATGCCTGCTTCCATGTCTGGGAGTGGATTTCCGACGGCCTGCCCTCCGATCCGCACATCCTTATTTCGACCGGCGTCGGCGTGATCGTCGCCAGCTTTCTGGGTTTCACGCTCGCATGGATGCGGGCAAAGCAGGAAGGAGTGGTGTGATGCTGAAAGCGCTGTTGCACCGTTTCACAAACAGTTTCGCGAACAAATACGACTACGACGCGACCTATATGCACGAGATGGCGGATGCCTCGACATCTGCGTTCGTGCGTTTCGGCATCATGCAGAGCGCCGGTGGAAACTTGCGCGGCGATGCGCCGCTGAAGGCGTGGTTCGCGTCGGGCATCGCGGGAGCATTGTTCGAAGATTGCGGACCTTGCGTGCAGATCGCGTCCGACATCGCCATGGAACAAGGTATGCCCGGTGGAATCATCAAGGCGCTTCTTTCCGGCGCCTCGACCGACGCCGACGCGCAATTGGGTTTCGATTACGGCCGCGCCTTGCTGGCGCACGGGGACAACCTGGATGATTTGCGCGTGATCATCGAAAACAAATGGGGCAAGACGGCGCTTCTCGCGCTAAGCTTGCGGGCGATGACGGCGCGAAACTTCCCCGTTCTGAAACGCGCGATGGGCCACGCGAAGACCTGTCAGCGCGTGCGCATCGGCAACGCGGACGTCGCCGTCAATCCAGCATTGAAAGCCGCATGAGCGACCTCGCCACCTTCGAGCGCCACCGCGCGCATCTTCTCAACATCGCCTACCGGATGCTCGGGGAAATGGCGGCGGCGGAAGACGTGGCCCAGGAAGCGTGGCTACGCTGGCAACGCACGGATGGAGAGGACATCCGCGATCCCCGCGCATGGCTTTCTGCGGCGACGGTACGCCTGTCCCTCGACGCACTGCGGAAAGTGCGTGCGCGGCGCGAAAGCTATGTCGGGCCATGGCTGCCCGAACCGTTGTTGCCGGACGACACGCGGGCTTTCGCCGCCGATGCGCCGGCCGCACGCGCGGAACTGGCGTCGGACCTTTCGCTCGCCCTGCTTCACGTTCTGGAACGCCTGGCGCCGGAAGAACGTGCGGCGCTGATCCTGCACGATGCCTTCGATTGCGATTACAGCGAGATCGCGGCGATGCTGGACAAAAACGAAACGGCCTGCCGCAAGCTCGTCAGCCGCGCGCGCGAACGCGTGAAGGCGGATCGTCCGCGCTTCACGACGTCCAAGGACGCGCATCGCGATCTGCTGATGCGTTTCGCGAAAGCCAGCAGCTCGTCCGATCCGCGGGAGATGATGGCGTTGCTGGCGCCGGATGCGATTGCCTATACCGATGGCGGCGGGCGCGTGGCTGCGGCACTCAATCCGATCTATGGACCGGACAAGATCGCGCGTTTCATCCACGGGCTGGGCCGCAAGTTCTATGCCGATGCAACACTCAGCATGGACATGACGGAACTGAACGGCCAGCCCGCACTCGTTGTCCGCAACGGCGACGAAATGCTCGGCACAATGGCGATCGAGACCGACGGCGAGAAGATCACCACGCTCTACGGCCTGCGCAACCCCGACAAGCTGCAGCGTCTAATGGAGATGCTTAAGCTGAACGCGCCTGAATCATCTGCATCTGCTGCACGATGACCTGCGCCTGACGGATCGAGGCAGCGTCGATCAGGACGCCGTTGAGGGACACTGCTCCCAACCCCTTCTCATGCGACTCCTTCATCGCGGTAAGAATGGCTTCGGCGCGTTTCACTTCCTTTTCCGGCGGCGTGAAGATCTCGTTGGCGAGCGCGACCTGGCTGGGATGAATCGCCCATTTGCCCTCGCAGCCGAGAATGGCCGTGCGGTTCGCCTGCACGCGGAAACCGTCGGCATCGGAATAATCGCCGAACGGCCCGTCTATCGGTACGATGCCATGCGCACGCGCCGCCTGGCACATGCGGAACAGCGGATAGTGCCACAGATCGTTCCAGTGCGTTTCGCGCGCGCGATGCGGCGCCGCGTCCGTGAGCATCACATAATCCGGATTGCCGCCGCCGATATTCGTGGTGCGCATGCCTTGCGATGCTGCGTAGTCCGCGGCGCCGAAGTGCAACGTCTCCAGCCGCTTCGACGCGCGGCAGATTTCGTCGATATTACCCAGCCCCATCGCGCTTTCGATGATGACTTCAAGGCCGATCTGCTTCTTGCGGCCCGCGAAGCTGGAGGCCTGCGTGATCAACATGTCGATGGCATAGAGATCGGCGCCGGTACCCACTTTGGGCACCATGATCGCATCCAGCCGCTCGCCACCTTTCTCCACCAGCGCGATCACGTCGCGATAGCAGAAATTCGTGTCGAGGCCGTTGATGCGCACGGTGACGAGCTTGTTGCCCCAGTTCACATCGTGGAGCGCGGCAACGACGTTGTCGCGCGCCTTGTCCTTGTCGCCCGGCGCGACCGCGTCTTCGAGGTCGAGGCACACCACGTCGGCGGGACCGTTGGCGGCCTTCTCGAAGAACTTCGTTTGCGATCCCGGCACGAACAGTTTGGACCGGTAAAGCCGCGGCGGCGTGCGGCGCTCGATAGGCGTAAAGCTCACGGCAAATGCTCCACAAACAGGCGGCGAGGCTCGCTTGTGCGGCCCTGCTCGTCAACCGCGCGTTTTGTCCGCTTTGCGGCGCGCCAGCGGGTGCGCGGACTGCACTGTCTGTTTCAGGCGATCCCCCGCGACATGGGTGTAGATTTGCGTGGTCGCGATATCGGCGTGGCCGAGCATCGTCTGCACGCTGCGCAGGTCCGCGCCCCCTTCCACCAGATGCGTCGCGAAGGCATGCCGCAGCACATGCGGCGAGAGTTTATCGGGATCGACGCCCGCCTTCACCGCGAGCTCTTTCAGCATCTGGTGGCAGCGCCGCCGGGTGATGTGCCCGCTGGCCGCGCGCGAGGCAAATAGGAAACGGCTGGTGCCATCCGTGAATTTCTCACGCACCTTCAGATAATCCGCGATCGCGTCGCGCGCGGATTCATTCAGCGGCGCCATGCGCTCCTTGTTGCCCTTGCCGCGCACGTAGATGAAGCCCTGCCGCCCGGTGACCGCCGCGAGCGGCAGTGTGACAAGCTCGGATACGCGCAGTCCAGACGCGTAGAGCAGCTCGACCATACAGAGCAGCCGCGTTGCTTCTTCGCTCCGCTTTTCCTTTTGCGTTTCAGCGCGCGCGGTTTCGATCAGCGTTTCCACATCGCGCGCCGACAGCACCTTGGGCAGCACACGCCCGCGCTTCGGTGCTTCAATCGCATTGGTCGGATCGTCGCCGCGAATGCCCTCCGCGTAGAGAAAGGCATAGAACTGGCGTAGGGCCGAAAGCTTGCGCGCTTGGGAGGATGGCGCGAGCCCGCTGGTCGATAGTGAGGAAAGATATTTCTTCACGGCAGCATGATCGGCATCGCGGATCGAGCCGCCTTGCCTTGCCATCGCTCCGGCGAAATCGGCCAGGTCACGGGCATAGGCCGACAGCGTGTTCCGGCTGGCGCCGCGCTCCGCGCTCATCATGTCGAGAAAGCTCTCGACGATGCCCGCGGACGAGCTCTCAGCCCGGGAGGCGGTCATTCGGAACGGCTTCCTCCATGTGCGTCTGCCCGGGTTCGCGCGTGCTGACGACATAGCCGCCGATGAGCACACCGAAAATGACGGCGACAATCACGCCCGCGATGATTCGGGCAGTCCAGTTGGTTTCGCGCATGTGCGACCTCCTTTTCCCCCGGTCCCGTTGTGCGAAAATGGCGCGGACGGCGCAAGTGTTGTAAGCGAAAGAATATGAGCGGGCTGAAGCGCACGGTGGCACTGGTGGGCATGATGGGCGCGGGCAAGAGCGCGCTGGGCCGCCGCCTGGCTGCGCGCCTGGGCGTGGAATTCCGCGATGCCGACACTGAGATCGAGCAAGCCGCCGGTTGTTCGATCAATGAAATCTTTGCCAGATTTGGGGAACCGGCGTTTCGCGACGGCGAGCGCAAGGTGATCGCGCGGCTGCTCGCCATGTCGCCGCATGTGCTGGCGACCGGCGGCGGCGCCTTCGCGGACGACGAAACCCGCGCGCGAATCAAAAACGATGCGGTGTCGGTCTGGATAAAGGTCCCGCTGGAGGTTCTCATCACCCGCGTCGGCCGCCGCGACACACGCCCCATGCTGAAGGACGGCGATCCGGCGGAGATTATGGCGCGGCTGCTGAAAGAACGTGAGCCGCTCTATGCGCAGGCCGATCTCACGGTGAGCAGTGAGGACGGGCCGCATCAAATGGCGGTTGATCGGATCGTGGCGATGCTGAAGGAACGCGAATTGCTGGAGGCGGCATGAGCGAGACCATCCGCGTCGGCCTCGGCGAACGCAGTTACGATATTCATGTCGGCGAAGGATTGCTGATGCGCGCGGGCGAATTGCTGGCGCCGTTCGCGCGAGGCTTGGTGCCGGTGGTGACGGATAGTCATGTCGCGAAACTGCATCTCGATCCACTGATCGCGTCGTTGACGAAAGCAGGCATCAAAACGGTTCCGATCATCCTTTCACCGGGCGAAGGTACGAAGAGTTTTGCCGGACTCGAAAAGCTCACGGCCGAATTGCTCCGCGCCAATGTCGATCGCGGCGGTCTCATCGTGGCGCTGGGCGGCGGCGTGATCGGCGATCTCGTCGGCTTCGCTGCCGGCGTGCTGAAACGCGGCGTCGATTTCGCGCAAATTCCCACAACGCTTCTCTCGCAGGTGGATTCCTCTGTCGGCGGCAAGACCGCGATCAACGTGCCAGAGGGCAAGAATCTCATTGGCATGTTCCATCAGCCGCGTATCGTGATCGCGGATATCGCCACACTGAAGACGTTGCCAAAGCGCGAGCTGCTCGCAGGTTATGCCGAAGTCGTGAAATACGGCGCGCTGGGCGATGCGAAGTTCTTCGACTGGCTGGAGGCCAGCGGCGTCAAAGCGCTCGCAGGCGATGCAGCCGCGCTCACCCGCATCGTCGCGCATTCCTGCCGGATGAAGGCGGATATCGTCGCGCGGGACGAACGCGAGACAGGCGAGCGCGCGCTGCTCAATCTCGGCCACACCTTCGGCCATGCGCTGGAAGCCGCGACCGGATTCTCCGACCGCCTGCTCCACGGCGAAGGTGTCGCCATCGGCACCGTGCTGGCACTTCGGCTTTCGGCGAAACTCGGCCTCTCGCCCGCGGCGGATGCCGCGCGCTTTGCGCAACATCTGAAAACGGTGGGCCTGCCGTCCGCCATCGCGGACATTCCCGGCCCGCGACCGGATGCCGAAACGCTCATCGCCGCCATGGCGCACGACAAGAAAGTGAAGGACGGCAAACTCACCTTCGTCCTCGTGAAGGGCCTCGGCCACGCTTTCACATCGCGCGACGTGCCGCTCGACGCCGTGCGTGAAGTTCTTTCCGCCTGAATCCAATCGGGGATTGTCATGGGTACCGCCTTAATCGCTGCCGCCGGAATCATTCTCCTGCTGCTGATCGTGTCCGGGTTCTTCTCGGGCTCCGAAACCGCACTCACCGCCGTCTCTCGCGGGCGGATGCATCAGTTGGAGAGAGACGGCTCCCGCTCGGCACGAGACGTGAACTATCTCGTCGGCGACCGCGAGCGCGTGATCGGCGCTATCCTCTTGGGCAACACTTTCCTCAACATCCTCGCTTCTTCCTTCGCGACATGGGTGCTGCAATCGCAATTCGGCGAACGTGCCGTTGCCATCGCGACAGGCCTGATGACTCTGCTCATCCTGATGTTCGCGGAGGTTCTGCCGAAAACATTGGCCATCGCCCGCACGGATCGTTTCGCCCTGACGGTGGCGCAACCCATGCGCGTCATCGTCGGCGTTCTGGCGCCGATTGTCGGCGCCGTGCAATGGATCGTCTGGCGCGTCCTGCGCCTTGTCGGCATCCGCCAGGAGGATTCAGGCGAACTGGTGGATTCGCACGAGGAAATCCGCGGCACCGTGAACCTGCATCACGAGGAAGGCGCCGTCGGCCGCGAACACCGCGACATGATCACCGG
>DATCRK010000096.1:0-46875 GCA_036569005.1 Rhizomicrobium sp.
CGCCTGCACATTCACATCGCGGTGGACGATCTGCAGAAGTCGCTTCGCTTCTATTCCACGCTGTTCGCCGCCGAGCCGAACGTGCGCAAGGACGATTACGCGAAATGGATGCTGGAGGATCCGCGCGTGAACCTTGCCATCTCGCAGCGCGCGCATGTCGCCAGCGGCGTCGATCATCTCGGCATCCAGACGGAGACGGACGGCGAATTGCGTGAGCTGGCCAGCCGCCTGAAGGATGCGGGCGAGACGACGCGCGACCAGGAAGCGACGACCTGCTGCTATGCGCAGTCCAACAAGGCGTGGGTGGACGATCCCTCCGGCGTGCGCTGGGAAACCTTCTTCACCTTCGGCGACGCCACGACCTATGGCGAAGACGAACCGCGCGGGACGGAAGCGCAAGCGTGCTGCGCGCCGCCGAAAGCCGCAGGCGGCTGTGGCACGGCCAATTCTACCTGCTGCTGAAGAGGCGATCATGCGCAGCGAGCAGCCGGACCGTCCTTACAATGTGCTCTTCCTCTGCACGGGCAATTCCGCGCGATCCATTCTGGCCGAAGCGATCCTGAACAAGATCGGCAAGGGAAAGTTCGTCGCCTATTCGGCGGGATCGATGCCGAAGGGCGCGGTCAATCCGCATTCCCTCACGCTGCTCAAGCGTCTGGGCTTTCCGACCGAAGGCCTGCGCTCCAAAAGCTGGGACGCGTTCTCCCAAGCGGGCGCACCGCCGCTCGATTTCGTGTTCACCGTTTGCGATAACGCGGCGAATGAAGTGTGCCCGGTGTGGCCGGGCCAGCCGATGACGGCGCATTGGGGCCTGCCCGATCCCGCCGCCGTGGAGGGCAGCGAAGCCAAGATCGACGCGGCGTTTCGCGATGCCTTCATGCTGCTGCAACGGCGGATCGAACTGTTCGCCAACCTGCCGGTGAAGTCGCTGGACCGCATGTCGCTGAAGACGCGGCTGGACGCGATCGGCAAGACGCAAGACGAAAAGTCATCCACGTGAACGGGATGCCGCGCAGGCTTGCCGGCGAAGCGCTGGGCACGGCGTTGCTGCTCGCCGCCGTGGTGGGCTCCGGCATCATGGCGCAGCGGCTTTCGGGCGGGAACGATGCGCTCGCGCTTCTGTGCAACACGGTGGCGACGGGCGCGGCGCTGGTGGTGCTCATCAGCGTGTTCGCGCCGCTGTCGGGCGCGCATTTCAATCCGGCGGTGACGCTCTATTTCGCGCTGAAGCGGGAGATCGGCTGGGGTGAAGCGCTCTTCTATATCGTTGTGCAGATCGTTGCGGCGATTGCGGGCGTGTGGCTGGCGCATGCGATGTTCGCGATGCCGGTGGTGGAGGTTTCGCACAAACTGCGCGACGGGCCCGCGCAATGGCTTTCGGAGTTCGTGGCGACGTTCGGGCTGCTGCTGACCATCGCGGGCTGCGCGCGCAAGCCCGACACCACGCCCGCGCTGGTGGGACTCTATATCGCTGCGGCCTACTGGTTCACGGCGTCCACCTCCTTCGCCAATCCGGCGGTGACGATCGCGCGCGCGATGAGTGACAGTTTCGCCGGCATCGCGCCCCATTCCGCGCCGGGCTTCATCGCGGCGCAGCTGATCGCGGCGGTGGTGGCGGTACCGGTGCTGAATTTGCTATTCCCGCACATCCCGACCAGCGAGACGCCATGACGACCACGATCTATCACAACCCCAAATGCGGAACCTCGCGCAACACGCTGGGGCTGATCCGCAACACGGGCGAAGAACCCGTCATCATCGAATATCTGAAGACGCCGCTGTCCAAGGATGAGCTGCGCGCGCTGGTGGGCAAGCTGGGCATCTCGGTGCGCGAACTGATGCGCAGCAAGGAAAAGCTCGCCGGCGAGCTTGGCCTCACCGATCCGTCCGTCGGCGACGAAGCGCTGCTGGACGCAATGGCGCAGCATCCGATCCTGATGAACCGGCCGGTGGTGATCACGTCCAAGGGCGCCAAGCTGTGCCGCCCGGAATCCGAAGTGGTGCTCGACATTCTGGAGAAGCCGCAGCGCGGCGCTTTCGCAAAAGAAGACGGCACGCCCGTGGTGGACGCGGATGGAAAGCGCATTGGCTAGAACATGCCTCAAACCGGATAGACAGTGCGCCAAAACCAAATACTTCGACAATAATGGTATGGTACGTTTCCGAACGTTTACTCGAAACTATAAATACAACTAAAAACATTTCTTGCGGTTGCTGGAAAGCAACTTGGTCCTCCTTAACATTTATCCAAATGGCGTGAGTCGAAAGCCATCGGAAGGGGGACTGCCAATGACTAGACCTCACTCGGTTGCGGATCGTTTTGTGACGATTCCAGATGAAAGGCAGATGACATCAAAGGGACCAAGGCCGGAAATCCATCCGGACGAGTTCATGACGTATACACGGTCCATGCTTCTCTGCTTGATTCGAATGAACGAGGCGGCCGGAAACAACAGGCTGGCAAATGCGCTGCAAGCTGCGTTGAAGGAAGCATCATAGACGAAAAACCGCCCGCGCGGCGGCACGGGCGGGTTTCCGTCAAACCCAATCAGCGTTTGTTGATCTTAGTGTTTCTGCTGGCCGGACTTGTTGTTCTGGTCGTTGTTGTCCTGCGCCTGACGCGGACGATTGTCGTGGTCGGACGCCATCTTCTTCTGCTGATCGCTTTGCTGGCGGTTCTGCTGCGCCTGCTGCTTGTTGCGATCGTCGTGGAGGTTCTGGTTGTTGTTCTGACCCATGTTTCACTCCTCCTGGGGTTCGGGAATAAAACGGCTGGAACAGCATTCGCGTTGCGGTGCGCTTGCGTACGTTGCGGCGATTTATTCCGCGGCGGGTTGCGCGATGCGCATGCTGCACGCAACCGCGCTCGATCAGCCGCGTGCGCGCAATGCGTTCTGCGCGTGCAGGCGGCACGCCAGTTCGTTGCCGGATTGCCGGTTGGATTGCGCGAGCGACAATTCGTGCTGCGCCTGGGCCTCGCGCACCGGATTGGACGATGGCGATTGCGACATCGCCATCGAGATCATCTGATTGCAGTCCATCCCGCCGGCGTTGCCGGTGGCGGTGCTGCCGCCCCACATGGATGTCTGCGCGCTGACGGGAGTTGTGGCGAGGATTGCGAGAGCGAAAAGCGTTGCGGTTTTCATGAGAGCCTCCGGCCTGCCCCGAAACGCCGACCGGTGGGCGGCCGTTCCGGCGCAGCTACTTCTTCTTTTTGGCCGGTGTCGTCTTCTTCTTGGCGGCGCGTTCGGCTTTCGCGGCGGCGGCGTCGGCGGCTTTCTGCTTGGCGGCGGCGGCTTGCTCGGACTTCGCGGCGAGCGCTTTCACGTTCGGCTTTCCGTCGGGGACTCTTGGCATTGCGATACTCCCTCCCTCGTGAAAACGCGCGGAAAACCGGCAACGAATCGGCCGGGCGCGGTTCCATCTGGTATCTTAGCGCAAGACCGGCACAGGAGCGAAAAATGGACTATCAGCACCTCATCGTCCGCGAAGACGGGCCCACGCTGTGGGTGACCATGAACCGGCCCGAGCGGCTGAACGCGCTGAACCGTCGGCTGGTGGAAGAGCTGCGCGATCTCTTTGTGGGACTCTATTGGCGGCATGACGTGCGCGTGGTGGTGCTGGGCGGCGCGGGGCGCGGCTTCTGCGCCGGGCTCGACCTCAAAGAGCGCGACGACAGCAACACGATGCGCGGCGTCTCCGGCGGATTGGTGAGCCAGCGCAAGATCAGCGAGATCGTGATGGCGATGCGCCGCTGCCCGCAACCGATCATCGCGATGGTCAACGGTCCGGCGAGCGGCGGCGGCTTCGCGCTGGCGTTGGCGAGCGATGTGCGCATCGCGACACCCACGGTGCGCATGAACGCGGCTTTCATCCGCATCGGCTTGTCCGCCTGCGATATCGGCGTGTCTTATTTCCTGCCGCGCATGATCGGCGCCAGCGCCGCGAGCGAGTTCATGCTCACCGGCCGCTTCATCGATGCGGAGCGCGGCGTTCAACTCGGCCTGCTCAACAAGGTGGTGACCGAGGACAAGCTGGAAGAGGAAGCGCGCGGCTTCGTGAAAGACATGCTGCACGCCACGCCGCTGGGTCTGCGGCTGACGAAGGAGTGCCTCAATCACGCCATCGACGCCGGATCGCTTGAAGCGGCCATCGCGATGGAAGACCGCAACCAGATCCTCTGCGCGCAAGGCGAGGACTTCCGCGAAGGCATTTCCGCCTTCCTGGAGAAGCGCGAGCCGAATTACGGCTAGCGGGAACCCTGCAATCGCCGGTAGCGTTCCCAAGCATGGACGCGCTGTTCGGCATCAAGGATCACATAACGCTCTGGCAGGAATGTGCGCGCGCGGTACTGATCTTCGCTTATGGGCTGGTGATGCTGCGGCTGTCGGGGCGGCGCACCTTTGCGCGCTGGTCGGCACTGGATCTGATCATCTCCATCATTGTGGGATCGGCACTGGCGCGCGCAATGACCGGCAACGCGCCGCTCGCCGGAACGCTGGCGGCGGTGGCGCTGCTCACCCTGCTGCATATCGCGTTCTCGATTGCGGTGGCGCGCAGCGAACGATTGTCCGACATCATCGAAGGCAGCGCGGTGATGCTGGGCCGCGGTGGCGTCGTCGACCAGGAAAAGCGCAAGCGGCATTACATATCGTCGGAAGACCTCACCGAAGCCTTGCGCCGGCAAGGCGTGGAGCGCATCGAGGACACGAAGGCGATCTATCTGGAAGCCAACGGCAAGATCAGCGTGATCAAGGCGTGACATGCCGAAGTTGAAAGTCTTCCGCGCGCATCAGGGCTTCTACGACAGCATCGTCGCGGCGACGTCGCGGCCCAAAGCGCTGGCGGCTTGGGGTGCGAAGCCAACGCTTTTTAGCCAGGGTTTCGCGAAGGAAACGAACGATGCCGATGCGGTGGAGGCGGCGCTCGCGCAGCCCGGCGTGGTGTTGCGTCGGCCGTTCGGATCGCGCGGCGCCTTCAAGGCGGAGCCCGATCTGCCCAAGGCGCCGAAACTCAAGAAAATGCAGAAGCAGGCGCATGCGAAAGCGGTGAAAAAGCACGAGGCAGAGCAAGCGCGCAAAGCCAAGGCCGCGCGCGCGGCGGAACTTCGCAAGGAACGCGCGGCGAAAAAGGAACTCGAAGACATCGAGCGCGAGGAAGCGCGGTTGCGCGAACGCCGCCAGAAGCTTCGCCGGAAATTCAAATTGCGCAGCGTCTGAACCCATGCGGCGCCCGCCGCGTTGTTCCTCGTCCAGACAAAGGAAACAACGATGGGACACACGCATCACGACACCGGTGACAACAACCGGAAGCAGCAAGGCACCGGCCATATCGGCGAGAAAGAAGACAAGCACGCCGAAAGCGGACGCCCCGACAAGGGCGGCACTGCCGGCCAGAGCGGCGGCGAGCAGGCGAAAAACCGCTCGTCCAACCCGAAATCGGTGAAGGAGTGAATTATGCGCAAAGACAAGAACAGCCAAGATCCCGCCGAAGGCTCACGCGAGAAGATCGATCGCGAAAGCGATGCCAACGATCTCAACGACACCGCGCCTTACGGGCACGCGAAAGCGCAGATGAACAAGGCCGACTACGATCGCAATCGCGATGGCCTTTATGGTGGGCTTCCCGATGCGCGGGAGAAGGGCGCGCCAGGTGGAAAGGCGAAAAATTCGCATCCTGAAAACAATGTGAAGAGAAACGTCCCGGATTGAAGTCAGTCTCTGACGAAAACTAGTAAGGCATGGGTGTCAGCAAAGCGATCGACATCAGGCCAAGGCCGACGCCCAGGACCGGAAGCCCGACGATGGCGATCGAGAGGCCGTTGGGTCTGTCTTTCGCGACGATCCCATAGGCCGTGAGAAACATGCCAGCAATCGCCAGAGCGATGCTCAACCCGCCAACAATTCCGAAATTCGAGAGCATAAGCACCTCCCTGCGTGAATAGCGGGAGCGCGGACAGCGTTCTAAAATCTGTCCCGAATGTCTCTCAAGCGCCAGTGTGCATTTCTTTTTCTGGCGACAGGAAGATCGTATCACTTTGCGGGATAAGAGTGAGGCTTCGTTTGGTACGAAAACGAACAAAGCGCTAGTTCCGTCAGCGTGCAACTATCTGCTTCCGCGAGGAAACAACGATCTCCGGCTTGTTGCGATAAAGCTTTATTTTCCCGGTGATATCTACCGTGCGGCCCTGCAATTCACTCACGTCGCCGACCTTCGCCATGTCGTCTTCGAAGATGACGGCGGTGAAGGGATTGTCTGGATAGACGCCGTCCAAATCGATGAACGTCGCCTTGCCGTTGCGCGCCGTGTGAACTCCGCGCACGAGGCCCTGAACGGTTGCGAAGCTTCCATTGTGATCCGCAGCGTCTTCGGCGGCGATCGCCATGGGCGCCATGGTGGCGGCGGAGGTTTGCGGCACGCCCGGCGCGCCGCCTGGCAGAAGAAGGAGAACGAAGGGCGCAATCACCACGGCGGCGAGCGCCAGCAGGAAGTTGCGCGACGCGATCATGCAATGATGTCCAGCAGCGATTTGTAAGCGCGGCCCACCGCGCCATAGACCGCCATGTTCGCGCGATAGGCGATGGAGGCTTCCTGCCCGCTTACCAATTGCGTCGCCAGATCCGTGGGCGGCGCTTTCACCAGCGACGCGCGCACGCCGCCGCCGGGCTGCGTGGTCTGCTGCACCTGTGTCGGCTGATAGTCTTTGGTCTGCTCATTGGCGACGTTCGACGCCACGGACTGCATGCGCAGCGCGGCAGCCTGCATCCCCGACACGGCTGTGATCAGCGGGTTCCCCATGCCGCATTTTGAACACGGCTATCCCTGTAGCCGGCTGAAGGAATTCTCCCGTGTTTGATTCAAAAGCGACGGATCGAGACAGATTGCGACAAATCCGGGGGGAACTTCGCAGGGTTGCCGTGATTTAACGGTGTCGGGCACCGCAGTCTGCGGCGCCATCCAAAGAGGGAATACCATGAAGACGATTGTTGCTTCGGTTTTCGCGCTCGCCTTGCTGGGCGCTGGTGCGGCCAATGCCGGCGTTGGCGTCGGCGTGCATGTGGGCGGGATCGGCGTGGGCGTGGGTGTCCACGGCCATCACCATCATCACCGCCATCAGCACTGCTATTGGCATCACCATCACCGCGTCTGCCGCTGGTACTGAGCGGGAATACGCCTGAAGGCCGGGCTTTTTCGCCCGGCCTTTTTGTTTGCGCCGGACTCGGCTAGCCTCTGACAAAATGTCAGAACATGGGAGCCGCGTATGGCCGAAGAGAAACTTCCGGGCATCCTGGAGCTGACGCCACTCAATCCGTCGTTCAACCAGAACCCGCACGCGATGCTGGATACGCTGCGCGAGAAATGCCCCGTGCATCGCGACACGGGCGCCGGCGTGTTCGTGCTCACCAAGCATGCGGACGTGCGCGGCGTGCTCTCCGACACATCCATGTGGCGCTCGCCCGAGCGCGCGGAAGAAGCGGCCGTGGTGACGCGCGCGATCCTGCAGGCGCCGCCGGAAGGATTGAAAGTCGACGAGGAGGAAGAGCGTTCCGGCATTCTGCTGATGGACGAGCCGGATCACATGCGCATCCGCGGGCCGTTCGCCAAGGCGCTCTACAAGCGCGTGGCGCGCTCGAAGGAAAAGGTGCAGCAGGTCGTCAACGAATGGCTCGATGGCATCGGCGACGCGAAAACATTCGACGTGATGGACAAGTTTGCGCTGCGCGTACCGGTGGACGTGATCGCGCGGCTCTTGGGCGTGGACAATGCGCGGCTGGTGGAATTCCGCGAATGGAGCGAAGGCTCGATTTTGGGGCTGAACCCGTTCCGCACGCCGGAGCAGACGGAATTCTATGTGAAGTCGCGCAATGCGCTCTCCGCCTATATGCGCGAGCTGATGGATGCGCGGCGGAAAGAACCGCAGGACGATCTGACAAGCGACATGGTGATGCTGCAGGCGGAAGGCGCGCCGCTGAACAATGGCGAGATCTCGACCAACCTGCAGGGCCTTCTGATCGGCGGCAATCTCACCACCACCGATCTCATCGGCAATGCGGTGTGGCTGTTTCTGAAGAACCCGGAGCAGCTGGCGAAGCTGAGAGCCGAGCCCACGCTCATCAACACGGCGGTGGAAGAAGTGCTGCGCTATGAATCGCCGGTGGACATCACCGGCCGCATCGCGCCGCGCGAGATGGAGGTGGGCGGCTGCCCGGTGCACCAATCGCAATCCATGTTCCTGAGCCTGCGCGGCGCCAACCGCGATCCGGACGCGTTCCCCGATCCGCACAAATTCGACATCGCGCGCAAGGACGCGCCGCATGTGGCCTTCGGCGGCGGATTGCACCTGTGCATCGGCGCGCCGCTGGCGCGGCTGGAAGCGCAGGTCGCCCTGCTCTCCTTCTTCGAGCGTTTCCCGAACGTGCGGCTCGCCGATCCGAAGATGACGCCGGAATGGCGGAGCCTGCCGTTCTTTAGGGGGCTGAAGGAGTTGAGGGTGGCGGTTTAGGCTCGCATCCCAATAGCAGGCGGAAAACGGGGATCATCGTCATCTCCGCGCGGATTATTCGCGAATTCGTAGTGACTAAAGATCATCGAGAACGATGCGCGGCCTTGAGATAGCGCTTCCAAAGTCTTGCCATAGCCGAACAGGTTTGCGAGCGGCACCATGGCGACGACGATCTCAGCGTTATCACTGCTTTCGGTTGCCTCCACCGTCCCGCGCCGCGCATTGAAATCGCCGATAACCCCGCCGAGAAATTCATCCGGCGCGGCTGTTTCGACTTTCATAATGGGTTCGAGAATCTTGACACCTCCTCGATTGCGGAGTTCCGCAAAAGCCAAACGAGCGGCAATATCGAAAGTGCGCAGGCTGGAATCGACTTCGTGATATTTTCCTTCCACCAGCGTTGCCTTGAAATCAGTGACGGGAAATCCTGCGATCAGTCCTTTTTCTTTTTGTAGTGAAATAGCCTCAGCCACGCTTTGTGCAAACTCAATCGATAACATTTCTGCTTCAGACGCGAATACAAAACCAGTTCCGCGCGTGAGCGGCTCGAAGAGAATTGTAACCTCAGCAAACTCGCCAGTTCCGCCGGTTTGTCGCTTATGCGTATGCCGAACCGTAACCGCTCTTGTGATAGTTTCGCGGAATGCTGCCTGCGGCGATCCTGCCTCGATGGGAAAGTCGAACTCACGCCTTGCACGGTCGACAAGAGATTGCAGTTCCGCCTCTGTCTCACCGATCAACAGAAATCCGTTTATCGATTCTTCCAGCATTTTAACACTGAACTTTTGCCCCAGCGGTGCAAGCTCGGCAAAAGCTTCGAGAGCTTTCACTTTGTCACTTTGTGACTTTGTTGAGATGGCGACTTCGATTAGCATGAGCGCACATTAGCATAATGTAACAACTTCGAAGAAGTGCGTGACGCGAGACGGCCATGGCGAATGTCCGAAAAGGAATTCTGACGGCGCCGCGCGAGTGGTGGAAACACCGCCGCCACATCAAGCGGCCGTTCTGGAAGCGTGAGCGCAAGGCCGCCAAGAGCGCTGTTCGGGAAGAAAGCCAAGCCTGCACTTCCTCCCACTAGCTCCCTCACCCCCACGCATGTGGGGGCGATGGTGCCATTTCTTGACAGTCAATATTCTTGACTATATGAAGAACACGATGCCCAAGGCTCTCTCCGTCGATGACATCGCCATGTCCGCGCTGCTGCGGGCGGCGCGGTGGGCTTATGCGGATGCGGTGCGCAAGGCCGTGGTCGCGGCGGGCTTCGAGGACATGCCGCGCGCCGGCGCCTATGCGATCGGCGCCATCAGCACCGGCGCGGCCATGGCGGATATCATTCGCGGGCTCGGCGTCACCAAGCAGGCGGCGGGGCAACTGATCGATACGCTGGTGTTGCGTGGCTATGTCGAGCGGCGCGAAGACAAGGACGACCGCCGCAAACTGACCCTGGCGCTCACCACCACGGGCGTGGAAGCCGCCGCAATCATCCGCAAAGCCGCGAATGCGGTGGATGCCAAACTCAAGAAGCGCGCGGGCGAGAAAGCCATCGCCGAAGCGCGCAAGGTTCTCTTCCATCTCATCGCCATCGCCAACGAAGGACAAAAGCCATGAACGGCGCGCTCATCATCGTGGGATTGTGGATTCTGTTCGCGCTGTCCTGGATCGCGGCCGTGCCGTGGAGCAACAAGGTCGAGAAGCGCGTGGGACTCAGCAAGGAACTTGCGTATCGCATCGTGCTGATCGTGGGCGGCATCGTGTTCTTCATTCCGGCGCATCACTACGAAGGGCCGCTGCGGCTCTGGTATCCGTCGCTCGACCTGTTCTGGACGACCGTGGTGGCGATCGTTCTGGGCTTCGCGTTCGCGTGGTGGGCACGCATCTGGCTGGGTTCGCTGTGGTCCGGGCAGGTGACGAAGAAGGAGAACCACCGCGTGGTGGATACGGGGCCGTATCGCATCGTGCGCCATCCGATCTACACCGGCATCCTGCTGGCGACCTACGCGACCATGGCGCTGAAGGGCACGATCCTCGGCATCGCGGGCGCGCTCATCATCACGCTCGGCCTCTGGATGAAGGCGCGGCTGGAAGAAGGCTGGCTGGAACAGGAAGTCGAAGGTTACGGCGCCTATCGCCACCGCGTGCCGATGCTGCTGCCGTTCGGGCCGAAGTGACTATTCGCGGCGGAACATCCGCGCCGCAATGAAGCCGACGACGAGGCCGACCACGGCGCCGATCAGCGCGATCTGGATCGCCATGCCGATCAGCTTGAAGACGATGAAAAAGACGGCGGCGACGACAAGCGCGCCGATGACTTCCAGGCCGATTTTCATGATGCGTCCCCTCGCGATACGGGGCGAGCATAACAAAAAAGCGCGGCTGCCGAAGCAGCCGCGCTCTTTGTTCGTCACCGGCTAGCGGTTAGCGGTGGTGATGCCAGCCGCCGTGATAGCCGTGATATCCGCCGTGCCAGCCATGGTGGTAGCCGCCGCCATAGCTGAAGCCGATATAACCCGGCGCGTAGTAACCCGGCGCATAGTAGCCGCAGTTATAGTAGTACGGGTCGCAGTAACCGGCATAGGTCGGGCCGTAGTAACGCGGGCCGTAGTAGCCACCGTAATATCCCGGGGCGCCGACACCTATGCCGACGGACACATGCGCGGCTTCGGCCGGAGCCGTCGTCGCGACCGCCGCACCCGCGGCGAGCGCGCCTGCAAAGGCCAGTTTCGCGATCGTTTTCATGTTCTTCTCCTTTTGTGATGCCTGCACATCCAGTGAGGAAACGGCAGGCCCATGTCTTCGGCTCCCATAATATTTGCGGCGCTTAAATGGCGGCTGTATCGCCCATTCATCGGGCATTCATGCGGGTCTGGAAGAGCGCGGAAAAGGGCTGGAAATTCGCGTCAACTTTTGGGTTGCGGCAAAAGATATTTTTGCTGTTCGAAGGGAACCATAAGGCGCTCCAAATCGCGTGTTCCCCGCACCTTCAACGCCCGCTTGCAGCACTAGTTTGTGCATATGTCCGCGTGTCGCAGCCCTTGCGCGCAGGCGGGATTGGCAAGCCTTCCTGCCACTCCCTAGATTTCTCCCGCTTCGAGTCTGGGGATTTTCATGCATCGTACCGCTTTTGCCGTCCTGGCCTTTGGCCTGTTGCCGCTTGCCGCCCATGCCGCCGACCGCGTGGTGCTGCCCACCGATGTGCAGCCGACGCGTTACGATCTTTCGGTTGTCCCCGATGCCAAGGCCATGACCTTCACCGGCACGGTGCATATCGCGCTGGACGTGAAGAGTGCGACGAAGACCATCGAACTCAACGCGGCAGACCTTGTGTTCAAAAAGGTGACGCTGGACGGCAAGCCGGCGCCCAAGCCGGTGTTCGACACCACCGAAGAAACCGCGACCTTCACCTTCCCCGCCGCCGTGAAGCCCGGCAAGCACCTGCTCGCCATCGATTACGACGGCAAGATCAATCCGCATCCGGCAGGGCTGTTCGCGCTGGATTACACCGACAAGACCGGCGCCAAGAAGCGCGCGCTGTTCACGCAGTTCGAGAACTCCGACGCGCGGCGCTTCGTGCCCTCATGGGACGAGCCGAACCGCAAGGCCGTGTTCGTGGTGACCGCGACGGTGCCGTTCGGCGACCTGCCGATCTCCAACATGCCCATCGCGACGACGGAAGAACTGAAGAGCGGCATGAAGCGCGTACACTTCATGCCCTCGCCGAAGATGTCGTCATACCTTCTCTTCTTCGGCACGGGCGATTTCGAGCGCGTGTCGCGCAAGGTGAACGGCGTGGACATCGGCGTGGTGTTCAAGCGCGGCGACGGCAACAAGGCGGGTTATGCGCTGGATGAAGCGTCCAAATTCCTGCCCTATTACGAAGACTATTTCGGCCAGAAGTTCCCGCTGCCGAAGCTGGACATGATCGCCGGTCCCGGCACCAGCCAGACCTTCGGCGCAATGGAGAACTGGGGCGCGATCTTCTATTTCGAGCGCGCGCTGATGATGGACCCCAAGACGGGCAGCGAAGCGGATCGCCGCAACATCTCCGTCGATGTCGCCCATGAGATGGCGCATCAGTGGTTCGGCGATCTCGTCACCATGGATTGGTGGGAAGACCTGTGGCTGAACGAAGGCTTCGCCTCGTGGATGGAGAACAAGGCCAACGACCACTTCCATCCGGAGTGGCACATGTGGATGGAGTCCATCAACAACCGCGAGGCGGCGATGCGCGAGGATGCCCGCGCCGGCACGCACCCGATCATCACGCCGATCCATGACGTGCTGCAGGCCGATCAGGCGTTCGACAACATCACCTATCAGAAGGGCCAGGCGGTCATCCGCATGCTGGAAAGCTATGTCGGCGAAGACGCGTTCCGCGCCGGCATCCGCGCCTATATGAAGGATCACGCCTACGGCAACACGGTCACCGACGATCTGTGGCGCGAGATCGACAAGGTCTCGCCGACGAAGGTGACGGAGATTGCACACGACTTCACCCTGCAGGAAGGCGTTCCGCTGATCCGCGTGGCGAAGACGAAGGACGGCGTTCGTCTCACGCAGGACCGCGTGGTGGACGACAACAGCGAGAACAAGCCGACGAGCTGGCATGTCCCGGTGGTGACGCGCAGTCTCGGCACATCGCAGATGTGGCACGGCGTCGTCACGCGCGGCGCGCCGCAGGACGTGGCCTTGCCGAAAGGCGAAGGCGCGCTGGTGAACGCCGGGCAGACGGCTTACTTCCGCACCGCCTATGACGACGCGTCATTCAAGGATGTGGCGGCCGCGTTCGCGTCGCTGTCGCCGGAAGATCAGCTCGGCCTCATCAACGATGCGCGCGACGACGGCTATGTGAATGTCGTTCCGTTCGGGCAGTTCCTGACGCTGGCATCGCAGGTGACGCCGGATACCAACACAAAGGTGCTGGACACGCTGTCGGGCCGCATGGAAGGCATCGACACGCTCTATCGCGACTTGCCGGGGCAGAAGGCCTATCGCGCCTTCGCCGTCTCGGTGTTCGATCCGATCTTCGCCAAAGTGGGCTGGGATGCGAAGCCGGGCGAAAACGCGAACGTGCCGCTGCTGCGCAGCGATCTCATCGACGCGCTGAGCCAGATGAACGATCCGGTGGTGATCGCCGAGGCGAACAAGCGCTTCGACGCCTATCGCACCAATCCGGATTCGATGTCGGGCGACATGCGCCAGACCGTGATGGCGGTCGTGGCGCGCCACGCGGATGCGGCGCGCTGGGAGCAGATCCACGAACTGGCAAAGACCACGAACGATAGCGCGCTGAAGGAAGAGTTCTATGTTCTGCTTGGACGGGCGGAGGACGCTGCTGTTGCGCAGAAGGCGCTCGATCTGGCGCTGACGGATGAGGCGCCGGTGACGGTGCGGCTGACGATGGTCGCCGTCGTGTCCGGGCTGCACCCGGAAATGGCGTTCGACTTCTTCGTGGCGCACCGTGACGAGTTCAACAAGATCCTGGAACCGGATGCGCGCGACCGCTTCCCGCCGGAGCTGGCGAGCAGCTCGTTCGACCCGGCGATGATCCAGAAGGTGAAGGACTACGCCGACAAATACATCTCCGCCGGCGCGCGCGGCGATGCGGTGAAAGCCACCGGCGCCATCAGCTACTACGCGAAGATCCGTGAGACCTCGCTGCCGGAGATCGACAAGTGGCTGGCGAAGAACGGGAAGTGAAAAGTCTGCTGTTGTACGCTTAAACAAACCTCGTCATCCCCGCCGAGCGATGCGTTCGCATCGCGCTGAGCCGGGACCCATCTAGCCGCTTGCGCGATGGGTCCCGGCTCTCGCTACGCTCGGCCGGGATGACAAGATGTTTTTATTTTGTTGATCGGGTGTGCGCTCTAAAGCGCCACGAACTTTCCGCTTTGCTTGTCCAGCAGCTCCAGCTTCCCGTCCGCGATGCCGAAGCGGGCGCCGTTGAGTTCGAGCTTGCCGGCGTTCACGCGCTCGGCGACGAAGGGGAATTCCATCAGGCGTTCCAGCGACAAACGAACACCGTCCTGTTCCAGCAAGGTATGCGCGTCATGCGCGTGTTTCGGAAGGCGCGCGACGGCGGGTTTCAGGAGATCCACCCAGGCGCTGAGGAACGGCACGTTTGCGGCGATGGAATTGTCCAAGGCCGCCGCCACGCCGCCGCATTGCGCATGGCCCATGACGAGAATGTTCTTCACTTCCAGGCTCAGCACCGCGAAGGCGATGGCGGCGCTGGTGCCGTGATGGCTGCTGTCGGTCTCGTAAGGCGGAACGATGGCGGCGACATTGCGGACGACGAACATGCCGCCCGGTCGCGCGTTGAAGATGGTCGCGGGATCGGAGCGCGAATCCGAGCAGGTGATGACGAGCGTCTGCGGCTTCTGCCCGTGCTTTGCGAGATCGAGATAACGCTGCCGCTCGGACGGCCAACGCTCGCCGCGGAAGGTGCGGTAACCGTCGATGAGTTCTTGCATGGCAGGTGAGGTCACGCGCTACTCCCGCGCGCTGCGTTTCAGGCGCACGCCGCGCCCGCCCTCCCCGCTGGTCGCATCGTCGCCGATCAGCACGATGCCGATGGCATCCAGCGCGCTGATAAGTTTCATGAGCGAATCCACATTGCCGCGGATCACGCCTTCGCTGGCTTCCATGCGCTGAATCGTGGGCACAGACAAGCCCGATTGCTCGGCCAGCGCGCGCTGGTCGATGCCGGCAAGCGCACGCGCCGCGCGCAATTGCGCCGCGGTGATCATGTCCGGAACCCAAGCGTCATGCGTCGTCCACTCGTTATTTCACGGTGCGCGCCCAGCGCAGATAAGAGTCGATGTCCCCGCGCCGTATGTAGAGGGATTGCGCGTCCTCGTCACCCTTCGCGGCTTCGAAACCGCCGCTGTCGTTCTTGCGCCACGCGCCGACGACGCTCGCGATGCTGCGCATGAAGAACGCGACCGGATCGCCGCTGCGCTCGGCCACCACGGCCAGGGCCATGCGCTCATCGCGCGCGATTTTGTGGGCTGCTTCGGCGGCTTCGATCAGGGGCTGCATGCTGTCCGGCCTCCCGCCGGCGATGGACGCAGGAACCGCGCGGCGCTTGCGCGCGAGCAGATGGCCCGTCGCAAAGAGCAGAACGGCGATCACGCCGAACCAGATCAGGGCCGCGGATTGCGTCATGGAATTTGAAGGTCCTCGTTCCGGCGCCCTCCTGTTTGAGCCCGCCGAACTGATGTTTCATACATGACTAATTGTATATAATCAATTTATATGATTGTCTGAGAGACAGATTGCAGCCGCTCATACATGATTAACGATATAAAGGCCGTCAGCGAGACGCCTGCCGCATGGCATCTCTTCGTTCCCAAGCTGGTGACGGCGCTTTGGGAGGGGTACGGGCTGGCCGAGGCGCGGGCCGACCTGTTCGCCGGGCTGACCGTCTCGGTCGTCGCGCTTCCCTTGTCCCTGGCATTGGCCATCGCGAGCGGCGTTGCGCCGGGGCGCGGACTTTTCACCGCTGCGGTCGCGGGCATCGTCGTTTCGGCGCTGGGCGGCACGCGCTTCCAGATTGCGGGGCCGACAGGCGCGTTCGTCGTGATCGTGGCGGGCATCGTGCAGAAGATGGGTTACGAAGGATTGGCGGCGGCAACATTGCTGGCCGGCATTCTTCTCATCATCACTGGCCTCGCGCGGCTGGGCACCTACATCAAATATATTCCGTTCCCGGTGGTGACGGGTTTCACCTCCGGTATCGCTGTCGTCATCTTCTCCAGCCAGATCGGTGACGCGCTGGGGCTGGCGATCAAGCATGCGCCGGCGGATGTGGTGAGCAAGATCGCGGCGGACATCGCGGCGCTGGCGACCTTCAATCCTTTCGCGCTGGCCATCGCTGCGGGAACGCTGGGCGCGATCCTGCTGATTCAGAAATTCGCGCCGCGCTTTCCCGCGTTCCTCATTGCCATCGCGCTGGCCGCCGCCGCGGTGCGCGTGTTCGACCTGCCCGTCGTCACCATCGGAACGAAGTTCGGCGGCATTCCCTCTCAATTGCCGAGCCCGCATTTGCCGCTGTTCAGCGCCGCCGGATTAAGCGCGCTGTTGCCCGCGGCATTCACGATCTTCGCGCTGGGTGGCATCGAGTCTCTTTTGTCCGCCGTCGTCGCGGATGGCATGACGGGCCGCCGCCACCGCGCCAATTGCGAGCTGGTGGCGCAAGGCTTCGCCAACATTGCCTCCTCGCTCATGGGCGGCATTCCGGCTACGGGCGCCATCGCGCGCACGGCGACGAACATCCGCGCCGGGGCGAAGACGCCGATCTCCGGAATCGTCCATTCCGTCGCGATCCTCGCGATGATGGCGCTGTTCGCGCCGCTGGCCTCTTACATTCCACTTGCCGCGCTGGCCGCGGTGCTGGCCATCGTGTGCTGGAACATGGCGGAGTTGCGGGTGTTCCGGCTCATCCTGCAAAGCGCTGTGGGCGACCGCGCGGTGCTGATCCTCACCTTCCTGCTGACGGTGTTCGTCGATCTGTCATTCGCGATTGCGGCGGGCGTCGTGCTGTCGGCGCTGGTATTCGCGCGCAACATGGCGGGCGTGGCGGAAGCGAAGGCGCTGTTGCCGCGCGTGGCGGACGATGTGGACGAATTCGCCGCGCCCAACCGCGACGCCATCGCGCGCGAGGCGCTGCCGCACGATCTGGAGATCTTCCAGTTGAGCGGGCCGTTCTTTTTCGCAGCCGCCACGGAATTCGAGGAAATCCTTGCGCGCAGCGGCGGCGCGCCGAAGGTTCTCATCTTGCGCATGGCGGCGGTGACGCTGATCGACGCCTCCGGCGCTCGGGCGTTGCAGCGTTTCATCGCCACGGCGGGCGGCAAGGGAACCGCCATTATCCTCTGCGAATTGCGGCAGCAAGCGGCGGATTCCTTGCGCAGCCTGGATATTGTTGTGCCCAAGGCCGACACATTTGCGCAAGCTCTGGCGTTCGGGCGCGCGCTTCTTCCGCACCCCTGAAGCCATCTGGCGCGTTATGCTCTGTCATGGGCGCGCAATTCGATCTGGAACGGTTTGTGACGGCGCAGAACCCGATCTATGAGACGGTGACTGGGGAACTTCGCGCGGGCCGCAAGCAATCGCACTGGATGTGGTTCGTGTTCCCGCAGATCGCGGGGCTGGGCCGCAGCGACATGGCGCAGCGCTATGCGATTTCATCGCTGGACGAGGCGCGCGCCTATCTCGCGCACACCGTTTTGGGGCTTCGTCTGCGCGAATGCACCGCGCTGGTGCTGGAAGTGAAGGGCAAAAGCGCCGACGATATCTTCGGCTATCCGGACAATCTGAAGTTCCAGTCCAGCATGACGCTGTTCTGCCACGCCGCGCCGGAGGACACCGAAAACGTATTCCGCGACGCGCTGGAGCGGTTTTACGACGGCAAGCAGGACGAGCAGACCGTCGCCGCGCTGGAAGACCAGAAGCGCAACGCGCCTAGCCCAGATCGATCAGCGCGACGTTGATGTCCGCCCGCTTGCGGCGAACCAGATGCGCCGGGGTTTCCGTGAACGTGACTTCCAGCGTGGGGCGGACGATGCCTTCGAGGAAATGCCCGCCGCGCGTGGTGCCGTCAAACCGGCCGACGACGGTGTGGGCGTGCAGGCTGGGTTCGCCCGTCTCGTCCTTCACGATGTCGCCGATGAAGGAGAGGACTTCCACCTGCTCGTTCAGCGCGATGGGCTGATAGTCTTTCTTCTGCCAGTCGAAATAGCCGATCGTCACGCGCTCGAACGCGCCCACCGCGACGAAGGAGGCGGATTGGATCCGCATGTCCTTCGCGAATTTGGTCAACGCGGTCTTCGCTTCGTCGCCGGGATCGAGGACCGCGATCCACAGCTTCAGGCCCGCGGCGTTGACGACCTCCTTGCTCTTCACGTCAGCCGTTCACGAATTTGTGGAAGCGGCTGGTTTTCCCATCGGCGGTTTTGTCCTGATAGAGAAAGGACAGATGTTCCGCGTCGAACTTCTTGAAGAATTCCTCCCATGAAATGGGCGTGAGATCCGGATCCTTCGGATCGAAATCCAGGCGCAGGATTCCGGGATCGCTTTTGCCGCCGGTATCGGAAACGCGCGCCGGCTTGCCGCCGCGGGATTCGGCCCATTTGCGGATTTCGTTGTGGTCTTGTGTCGTTTTGGCGTCGGACATGGCACGCTCTTGTTGTTGTTGCACAAAGGAAATGTCCGCGCCGCCGCGCATGTTCCGGAAGGAACCGGCACGATCGCGTGCAACAAGCCGGATTCGCATGCGTTCTTGGGGAACAGGCTCTTTTGGAGAGGCCGCCATGCAAGGTTCCATGCCGCAGACCAAGGCGATGCGCAAACCCGGGCGCAAAGCCGTTTCGGAAAAGAACGACGCCCAGCGCAACGCCGCGCGCCGCGTGAAGAACGGCGCGGAGAAAGAAGCGCTGCCGATCGCGGAGCGCTTCGCCGGCAGCGATTGCGACTCCTCGCTGGAGGATCAGGGGTAGGTCAGCGCGACTTGCGCAATTCCTCGCGCAGCGCGCGGACCTCATCGCGCAGGGCGAGCACCGTTTCCTCCCGCGCGCGGTTCGGCTTGGCGACTTCTTCCTTGTCCACGAAGAAGCTCGCCAGCGCGGCGGTGATGTAACCGAATACGCCCAGCGAGAACATCGACAGGAAGAAACACAGTGCGCGGCCCGCCGTCGTCACCGGCCAGTATTGCGAGCCGATGGTGGTCATCAGCATCGCCGTCCACCAGACCGCGTCGCTGTAGCTGTGGAAGCCGCCGCCGATTTTCACGACGTCGCCATAGCCTTGCTGCTGGAGCACGCGGACGTTCTCAAGGCTGTACATCCCCGCTGCGCCGCCGAAGAGCACGATCACCGTGATGATGGTGATCCAGCCGAGCCCTCGCCGGCCCATCGCATCGGTGAGCTGGCTGATGCCGACATTCAGCGACGTGAGAATGCGCACGAAGCTCAGCGCGCGCAGCGCGGACAGAGCCTGAAGGACGCGCAGAAGCCGGAACGCGGGCAGGATCAGCGAGATCAGGAGGATCCAGTGGGTCTTGAGGAATTCCCATTTCTTCGGCGCGATGAAGAACTTCACCGCGAAATCCACGCCGAAGATCGCCCAGATCACGTTGTTGAGGATGGCCAGCGGCGGCGACAGCTTGCCGACAAAGTCGCCGATCATCAGGCCGATCCAGACGAAGGCGAGCGCGATCATCGCCTTGTCCGTCATCTTGGTGAGGTTGTGCAGAAGGATCGACCGCTCGTCCTTGATGACGGCCTTCTTTGCTTCCTTGTTCAGCACGGCTTGCGGCTCGTTCATGGATGTTCCCGTTCGCGCTTTCTCAACGGGCGAAACGCTTGTTCGATGCACGCGGGAGGGGAACCGCCCCAAGTGTCGCGGCGTTCTGGCTCGAGGGACCCGCGCCATGACGACCGCCGTCAAAAAAGCCAAGATCGCCGAGAAAACGGCGAACATCGAGCGCGCGGAGATTCACAAGGCTTCCAGGGATGTGAAGGAAAGCGCCGAGCACATCGCCGACAGCGCCGGCGAGATCGAGGACAGCGCCGATCTCTCCACCATCCTCGCCGCCGACCGCACGATTTATGCGGCGGAACGCACCTATGCCGCGTGGGTACGCACCGGCTTCGCTTCGCTGGCCGCCGGCGTAGGCGCGAAAGCGCTGCTTGAGCACATCCTGCCGGGACTGTTCGTGCAGGTGGTGGGCACGGTGCTGACGCTGTTCAGCGCCTTCTGTTTCGGCGCCGCGATCTGGCGCGAGCTGGTGCCGCGCTTCAACGATCCCATGCCGAACGCGCGGCGCATCCCCAAATGGATTCTCTACGCCGTCAACGGCACGCTGATCCTCGTCGCCATCGCGGCGATGGTGAGCATCTGGCTGGGACCTTACAACGGCGGCATCTAGCCGAGCGGCCTGACGGCAAGACTGTCCATGATGTAGGGCGCATAGCGGAAATCGCGGATGACGGCGATGTGTCCGTCTTTCCAGTCCAGTCGCACGGCGTAGCGAACAAGTCCTTGCGCGGTCTGCGCCTCCACGACCAGCACGGGCCAGCCTTCGGCTTGCGCGAGTGACACGCGATAATCGTCCCGCTCGGCATAGCGGGTGAAATAGACCGATACGTCCTTCTTGCCGGCCAGCTTGACGCGATTGGCGAGGTCGAGCCGCACATCCTCCGCCAGCAGCGCGCGCAAGGTATCGAAATCGCGCGCGTTGAACTTGTCGGCGTAGTCGCGCATCCGTTGACGCTCTTCCGGTGCGATGGCAACGGGCGGCGCACCGGGCGGCATCTCGCGCACGCGCACCCGCCCGCGGTGCAGCGCCGCTTTCACCGAAGCAACGGTGACGGAAAGAATGCTGGCCGTTTCATCCGCGGCGTAACCCAGGACGTCGCCCAGCACGACACAGGACCGCTCGATCGGCGTCAGCGCCTGCAAGGCGGCGAGGCTGGCTTCCGCCGCCACGCGTGCATCCGCGCCTTCGCCGGGATCGGCGATCGTCGCTACGTCGCCCTCCGCTTCGAATTGCGACAGACGACGGCGGCGGCGCAGCGCATCCAGCGCCGCATTGTGCGCCACGCGGAAAAGCCAGTTCTCGGGCCGCTCGATCTCTTCGCTCCACGCCGCAACGGCATTGGCGAGGGCTTCCTGCACCACGTCCTCGCCCTCGAACGCCGATCCCACCATGCGCGCGCAATAGCGGTGGAGCCGGGGGCGCAGTTCGGCGATCAGCTCTTCCAGCGCTCTCAGATCAGCGTCCATGTCCCTCTCCTGCACGCAGTGCCGCTTCCTCAAGGACGATGGCGGCGCGTAAAAAGATTCGCGGGCGGGAAAAATATTTCACTGGGAATCTTCCGGCGGCGGCCAGCCGTCCTTGTCCCTGTAACCCACAACAAGGACAGGACATGCAGAGAGTGACACTGGTCCGCTATACGACCAAGCCCGGCGCCGCGGCGGAAAACGAAAAGCTGTCGCGCGCGGTTTTCGACGAACTGCGCCGGAAGAAGCAGAAGGGAATGGCCTATGCGCTGCTGCGCGACGGCGACAATTTCCTGCACTTCTTCATCAACACCCGCGCGGCGGATGCGGACGTGCTGGTGGAGTTGCCGACGTTCAAGGCGTTCTCCGCCCATAATGGGGAACGCTACGTCGCGGCGCCGGAGATCATCCGCGCCGATATGCAACTGGTGGAGAGCTACGGCATCGCGGAGCCCTGATACCACGCGCGCAGTGCGGGATTTCGAACGTGTCCCGCACTGATCTCCGCGCTTGCATGAGGGAATTGCGAAACCTGCAAGCACTTTCACGCGAAGCCGCCGTGGATTGATAAGCCCTTCAAATCCGTAGCAATTTTCGCGCAGGTTGGAACCTTCGCACCACCGCGCCATTATTCTTTCAGGGTTCGCATATCGCGTGCCTTTTTCACCGGCGTGCTTATGTAAGGGCCCTATGTCTCTGCACACAACATCCGCGCCCGCACCGTCTCTCGGCCAGCGCTATCGCGATATCCGCGCGTTGAGCGTGGCTATTGCCGCGCCGTTGTCCGCGGAAGACCAGAACGTTCAGTCGATGCCCGATGCCAGCCCGATCAAGTGGCATCTGGCGCACACGACATGGTTCTTCGAGAAGATGATCCTGTCGCGCGAGCCGGGCTATGAGCCGTTCGACGCGCGCTTCGATGCGATCTTCAATTCCTATTATCTGGGTTTGGGTACGCCCTTCACGCGCGCCAATCGCGGATTGCTGACGCGGCCCAGCGCCGCCGAGGTGAAAGCCTATCGCGCGCATGTGGATGCGGCGATGGAGAAGATGCTGCCGCATGCAGGGCCGGAGCGCCGCGCGCTGACGATCCTCGGCCTCAATCACGAGCAGCAGCATCAGGAGTTGATGCTGACCGACATCAAGCATCCTTTCTTTATGAATCCTCTTCTGCCGGCTTATCGCCCGGCCCATCCGCAAGCGATGGATGCGACGCCGGCGCTGGACTGGATCGAACACAAGGGCGGCGTTGCCGCGGTCGGCTATGACGGCAAGGATTTCGCGTTCGACAATGAAGGCCCGCGGCACGAAGTTTTGCTGCGCCCGTTCAAGCTGGCGTCGCGGCTGGTAACGAATGGCGAATACCAGGCGTTCATCGACGACGGCGGATATGAGCGCCCCGATCTGTGGCTCTCCGACGGTTGGGCATTGGCGCAGCGCGAAGGCTGGAAAGCGCCGCTCTATTGGCTGGAAGACGGCCAGCATTTCACCTTGAACGGCGTGCGCCCGATCAATCCGGGCGAGCCGGTGGTGCATGTGAGCTTCTATGAAGCGTCGGCCTATGCCGCGTGGGCTGACAAGCGCCTGCCGACAGAGTTCGAATGGGAAGCGGTGGCAGAGCAGAATCCGGGAAACGGGCAGTTGCTCGATCTCGATCGCCTGCATCCGCGCGCGGCGAATGGCGACGTGAACATGCTGGGCGATGCATGGGTGTGGACGCGCTCGTCCTACGACCCTTATCCCGGCTTCAAGCCATTCGACGGCAAGCTGGCCGAATACAACGGCAAATTCATGGTGGGACAGATCGTTCTGCGCGGCGGCTCTTGCGCCACGCCGGCCGATCACATTCGCACCTCTTACCGAAATTTCTTCCCGCCGTCCGCGCGATGGCAGTTCAGCGGCATCCGTCTCGCGGAGGATTGATATGAGCAGTGCAGCCCTCACCTATTCCTCGCCGGCCGAACGCGGCCGCCGTCTCGACAGCGGATTCGCCGCAGCCGCGCTCGCGGGCCTGACGAAGCACCAGAAGGAACTGCCGTCCAAGTTCTTCTACGACGAAGAGGGCTCGCGCCTGTTCGATCTGATCACCGAATTGCCCGAATATTACCCGACCCGCACGGAGACGAAGCTCTTTCGCGACAAGGCTGGCGAAATCGCGAACGCTATCGGTCGCGATGTGGAGCTGATCGAATTCGGCGCCGGTTCGCTGACGAAAGCGCAGATGATCCTGGAAGCGCTGAAGACGCCGCGCGCTTATGTGCCAATCGATATTTCGGGCGACTATCTGCGCCAGATGGCGGCGAAGCTGGAACGGGCTTTGCCGAAAGTGCCGGTGCATCCGGTCGTGGCCGATTTCACCAAGCCCTTGAAGCTGCCCGCGACCGGCGCGCGGCGCGCGGGATTCTTTCCCGGCTCGACCATCGGCAACCTCACTTATGCCGAAGCGCTGGTGTTCCTCTGCCGCGCCGCCGCTCTGCTGAAAGGCGGCGGCCTCTTGATCGGCGTCGATCTGGTGAAGGACCCGGCCACACTGCACGCGGCGTATAACGACGCTCAAGGCGTGACTGAAGCGTTCAACAAGAACATGCTGGTGCGTGCCAACCGCGAACTGGACGCCAATTTCGATCCCGATACCTTCGCGCATTATGCCTTCTACAATCCGCCGCACCGGCGCATCGAAATGCATCTGATGAGCCTGAAAGCGCAGGACGTGCGCGTGGCCGGCGAAGACATCTCGTTCGCGGAAGGCGAGACGATCCACACCGAGAACTCGCTCAAATACACGCCGGACGGCTTCCGCGCGCTGGCGAAGGAAGCCGGCTTTACGCCGAAGCAGATGTGGACCGATCCGGATCGCCTCTTCAGCGTGCACTGGCTGGAAGCCGCCTAGAGCGTCAGCGTCGCTTTCAACCCGGCAACGAAGACATCCTTGCGCGCCGACACGCCGCCCGGATCGACAATATATTGCAGATTGGGCGAAAGCTCCGCGCCCTTGGCGACGATCGCGCGATAATCCAGCTCGGTGACATATTCGGTGTGCTGCACCGGTTGCGACGGCGCGCCGCCCGCGGCGTTGAAGAGCTTTTCACCATCGGCCACGCGGTCGTTGACGTGGGTTCCGCCGAACGCGAGCGCGATCTCGTCATCGGGGCGGGACGCCAGCGCGCCCTTATATGTCGCACCCACCGCGAATTGCCGGTCCATCATCGACGTGCGGCGGTCGGACTGCATGTATTTGGCGAAGAGCGTGAGGCCTTTGCCATAGCTGCCGGCGGCGGCACTCTTCGGCGGCGCTTCGCCGGTGATCTGCTGCCGCGCATCGAGGAAGAAGCCGTCGCGCCCGTGATCCATCAGCGCGGGCAGGCCCGTGATCGAAAGCGGATCGCGGTTCACGTCGTAAAACACGTCGGGCGCCTGCATGCTGCTATGCCAGCCGCCGATCTGATAATCGCCCTGAAGGCCGGCGAGCGACGGTTTCCATTCCAGTTCGAAAGGAATCAACTCGCCGTCTCCGCCGGAGAAATCGAAGTTGAAGCCGTGCGCGAGATTCTTCGGATTGACCTGGTAGATGCCGACACCCAGACCGACCGTGTCGCCGACATTGACCTTGAGGCGCGCGCCCCATTGGCTGACGGGCGAATTGAACCAATAGTCGCCGTCCACATTGCCCGGCGTCGATCCGCAGAAGGTGAGATTCTCGAAATTGCAGGGGATGACGTCGAAATCCGCACCGGGGTTCATCCGCCCGAATTCGATGTCGATGGCCTTGTTGAAGAGGTTTTGCTCGAAAGAGAGTTGGGTCAGCCGCCACATTTGGCCGCGGCCGTATATTTCCTGAACCTGCATCAAGCTGTTCAATCCCGCCGCATCCACGAGATTGGCGCCGAAACGCTTGGTGACGTTGGCCTCGATCGAGCCGCCGTCATCGCCGATGAGCTTGCCCAGATCGGCGAGCGCCGCGAAATCGAGCTCGTTCGCGCCGGTCGCCGATGGATGATCGCCGCCGGACGGATTCCAAGCGCCTTCGAACACGCCCTTGACCTGGAATTGCCAGCCTTCGGTCTTCAGATAGGTGCGCGCGCCGTTCCAGTCGCCGGTGAGTCCGGGCTGGAAATCCGTATCGTTGGCGAAGGCCGCGCTGCTCACGGCCAACGCCGCCGCGCATCCCAGAAGAAATCGCCGCATGCAATCTTTCTTCATGGCAGCGCGAAAGCGACGACCTGGTCGCTGATCTTCGGCGTCAGCAACGGATTGCCGCCGGCGCTGAACACGACATATTGCTTGCCCTTGTAGGTATAGGTCGCCGGGATCGCGACGGACGGCGCATCCACATTCGCCTTCCACAACACCTTGCCGGATTTCAGATCGATGGCGCGCACGCGCGAGTCCATCGAAGCGCCGATGAAGATGAGGCCTGTCTTGGTGATGATCGGCGCGCCGATGGTGACCGAGCCCCAGGATTTGGGCATGTAGAAGCCCCAATACTGCACCTCACCGAACGGCTTCTTCCACAACAGCTTGCCCGTCGTCATGTCATAGGCCGACAGCGAACCGTAAGGCGGCGCCCAGCACGGCATGCCAAGCCAGTTGAAGAAATTGTGGACATACACTCCATAAGGCGTGCCGGTTTGCGGGTAGTAATCCGCCGCCTCTTTCTGCGACATGCCCTTGGTCTTCGCTTCGTAGTCCTTGCGCTTGAGAAGCTGGTAGATCTGCGCGGTGTAGGAATTGTTCACGACATAGATGCCGTGCACCGGATCGGCCGCGCCGCCGCCCCATTCCACGCCGCCGATGGTGGGCGGATATTCGAGGCTGCCTTGCAGGCTGGGCGGCGTGAAGCGGCCGTCATAACGCAGCTTCTTGAAATCGCGCGTGCATTGGCCGCCGCTTGCAATATCGGAGAGCCAGTTCACGCCGTTCCATTTGTCCGGCACGACGGGCTGCGGAAGGGAGACATAAGGCTGCGTCGGCGAATCCGCTTCACCTGGAATATCGGAACGCGGGACCGGCTTCTCCGTGATCGGATAGATCGGCGCGCCCGTCTTGCGGTTGAGCACGAAGAGGAAGCCCTGCTTCGTCGACTGCACCAGTGCGGGAATTGTCTGGCCGTCCTTCTTGATGTCCATCAGGACCGGCGCGGAGTTGGTGTCGTAGTCCCAGATGTCGTGATGCACGAGCTGGCGGCTCCACACGACTTTGCCGGTCTGGGAATCGAGCGCGGTGATGGAGGTGGCGTAAGGCAGCTTCTCCTTGCGGTTACCGCCCCAGTAATTCGGGCTGGGCGAACTCACCGGCAGATAGACGATGCCGGTTTTCGGATCGACCGACATGCTGGCCCACACATTCGCGGTGCCGGATGTTTTCACGGCTTCGGGCGGCAGGACGTTGAACGTCCATTTCAGCTGGCCGGTCTGCGCATCGACGCCGAAAACATTGCCGGCGGGCGCGCGCGTGCCGATCGCCCAGTCCTTTCCGGCCCAGCCAATGATGAGCATGTTCTTGTAGACCGTCGGCGGCTGCAGGATGGACATCGGCCACGTGCCCTTGGCCGTGTTCCACTGGTCGATGTTCAGGACACCGTTCTGCGCGAAGCTTGTGCAGGCTTTCCCGCTGTCGGCATCGACGGCGTAGAGCTTGGCCGTCATCGAGCCGATATAGACGATCTTCTGGCACGGCTGTCCGGCTTGCGGATTTGCGGACTGCCAATAGGCGACGCCGCGCGACTTCATGCCCGGCTGCGTCAGCGCCTTGCGCGCTTCATGGGGATCGAAAATCCACTTCACCTTTCCGGTGTCGGGCTGAAGCGCAAAAATGCGGTAGAACGGCGTGCCGATATAAACGGTATTGTTGACGAAGATTGGCGTGGCTTCGGAATAGGTTTCCGCCGGAACGCCGAACTGCTTGCTGGAATGATCGCCGGTGTGAATCTGCCAGGCGATCTTCAGGTTCTTCACGTTCTGCGGCGTGATCTGCGAGGCGCTGGAATATTTCTGCGCCATCAGGTCGCCGTTGAAGGTGTCCCAGTTCTGGCTCTGCGCGGACGCGACGCCGGCGGCCATCACGGCGGCAAGAGCGATAGAAGCGGTCTTGAACATGCGCATCTCCTTTCAGCTTGCGGAAATGCGCGGGACGTCGCTTGCCAGATGCCAGATCCAGCCGATGAGCGCGACGATCATGCAGACAAGCAGCGCGGTGGATTCGAGGAAATAGGCGCAAACCGCCGTTCCCAGGATGTCGAGAATGAGAAGGACGCGAAACAGCGTGAGGAGCCAGTGCGGCATCGCGCCGAACCCGATCCAGCCCGAAGCCCACACCATCAGGGCCGTCGAGATCAGGACAAGCAGCGTGCCCCATTGGTGCGCGATGGCGCCGTGCGGCGTGAAGTAATCGACAAGACAGATTACAAATCCGACAGCTGCGGCGGCGGCCAGCAGGCGCGCGCCGTTCCGTGGCGGCCGGCCCGTGATTGCGATGGAGTCTGACAAGTTTCACCCCCAGAGGGATGCCAAGGGGATCGGAAGGGCATCCGAATCTGAAATGTATCGCGACGCGAGACGTTCCTTCCGCTTCGCCGCAAAGTTGTCGCAGGACTCAGCCGCGCTTTTTCTTCTTTGGCTTGTCTTTGTGGAAGAGCGCCTTCAGCGCATCCTTGGCGTCGTTGAGCTTCTTCTTGCGCGAGGCGGGAAGGTTCGTGCCTGCGCGGTTGATATAGAAGGTGAGCATGGAAAGCGCCGAGCGATAGGGATCGGCCTTGCGCCGGTGGCTGCGCTCGGCGGATCGCTTCAGCGATGCGGCGATTTTCTTCGGATCGTTGAGCTTGAAGACGCCTTTCTTCAGGTCCAGCGCATCGCTCTCGCGCGTGACGCGGCCGGACCATTTTCTGGTCCTCTTCGTCGTTTTCTTTTTCTTCTTCGCAGCCATGTCGGAAGAACGGCTGGTGTGAGAACTACGTTCCAAATCACCTCCCAACAAGGGGGTGATTGTTCTACGACGCCTTCTCCGCTGCCGCCTTCGTCACTCGCACCTCATCCCCCGGGCGGAGCGAATCCGGCGGGTTGTCGATGACCTTGTCGTGACGGCTAACTCCCGCGGCGATTTCCACCGACGTTCCCATGTCTCGGGTGATGGTGATGGGCTTCACCACGACACGGTTGTTCGGGCCAACGGTGGCGACCGAGGTGCCGTTTTCGTTGAAGATCAGCGCGCTGGCGGGAAGCTGGATCGTGCTCGTGTTGGCAGGAAGGTTGAAACTCACTTGTGCGTACGCGCCGGCTTTCAGCTTATGACCGGGATTATCGGCCTGGAGCTGCATCAGCACCGTGCCCGATTGCATGTTCACCGATTGCGCGTTCGCCATCAGCGTGGCGGTGAAAGTCTGGCCGGGATAATCGGGCACGGTGAACGTCGCCTTCATGCCGGGATGAAGCTGCGCGGAGTAGTTCTGCGGCACGTTCACATAGATGCGCACCTTGCTGTCATCCGCCACGGTGAAGAGTGGCGGCGACGTCGTCGTAGAGGTCGCGACGGTGACAAGCTGGCCGACATCGGTGCCGCGGCTCGTCACGATGCCGTCGAACGGCGCGACGATGCGCTTGAAGTTGGTGAGATCGCTCAGGCGATCCATGTTGGCTTTCGCGGACAGGGCGGCGGCTTTCTTGGCCGCGAGATCGCCATTCGCTTCATCGACAAGCTGCGGCGCGATGGCGTTGGCCTTGCCCAGAAGATTGTAACGCCGCGCCGTCTGCGCGGAGAGGCGCTGGTTGGCGAGCGCGGTGTTGTAATCGGCTTTCGCCTGCGCGTATTGCTGATCCTGATCGGGCACGTCGATCTCTGCGAGCAACTGCCCCGCTTTGACCGGCGTTCCGATGTCGACATACCATTTCTTCAGGTAGCCGGAGACGCGCGCATAGATCGGCGCGGCGTTGATCGCCTGCACATTGCCGGGCAGCACGAGGTTGCTGGCGTCCTTGCTCGTCTCCAGATCGATGATGCTGACCGTTGGAAGCGCGTTGTCCGCCGTCCAGGCTTCCACGGCGCGGCCGCCGACAAAGCGGGTGATGAGCCCCACCACGACGATCACCGCCAGCACGACGGCGGCGACGATGCCGATGAGCTTCAGCCTAGGCGGCGGCGTGGTGCGCAACATGTTCTCAGGCATAAGCTTCTCCGGATTTCGGCGTGGGCCGCGCGTTCTGCGCTTTGCGCGCGGCGCGGCCATGAACGATGCTGAACACCACCGGCACGAACAGCAGCGTGGCGGCGGTGGCGAAAACAAGGCCGCCGATCACGGCGCGGCCGAGCGGCGCGTTCTGTTCGCCGCCCTCGCCCAGCCCCAGCGCCATCGGCGCCATGCCGATGATCATGGCGAGCGCGGTCATCAAGACCGGGCGGAAACGCGTGAAACCGGCTTCGACGGCGGCGAGCGCAGCGTCCGCATGCACGGCAAGGCGCTCGCGCGCGAAGCTGACGACAAGGATGGAGTTCGCGGTGGCAACGCCCATGCACATGATGGCGCCGGTGAGCGCCGGCACGGACAAGGTGGTGCCGGTGGCGAACAGCATCCACACAATGCCGGCCAGCGCCGCGGGCAGCGCGGTGATGATGACGAACGGATCGAGCCAGGATTGGAAGTTCACGACGATGAGCATGTAGATGAGCAGGATCGCCGCGACGAGGCCTTCGCCCAGGCCGATGAAGGCGGTGTTCATTGTCACCACCTGCCCGCGCACTTTCACCGTGACGCCGCGCGGCAGATCCTTCGCTGTCGCGGCGATGAGATCGTCGATGTCGGATGAAATGGCGCCGAGATCGCGGTCTTGCGGCGTGCCGTAGATGTCGATGACGGGCGCCACATTATAATGCGAGACCACTGCCGCGGAACTTTCTCGGGTGATGGTGCCGAGACCGCCCAGGATCTGCGGGCTGCTCGCGCCGGCACCGGTGATCGGGATGTTCTCCAGCCGGTCCAGCGTGTTGACGCGATATTCCGGTGTCTGCGCGACGATGGGATAGGAAACGCCGGTTTTCGGATCGAGCCAGAACGTCGGCGATACCTGCGAGGTGCCGGCGAGCGTGGCGACCACGCTGTTCGTCACGTCACGCTCGGTGAGGCCCAGTTGCGACATGCGCGAACGGTCCACATCCACGGCGAGCTGCGGATTGTCGAACGCCTGCTGGATGCGCGCGTCGGCGAGACCGGAAATCTTCCGCATGCCGCGCAGCAGGATGGCGGCATAAGCACGGTCCTTATCGAGCTTGGGGCCGGCGACCTGCACGTCGATCGGCGCGGGCGCGCCGAAGTTCAGGATCTGGCTGATGATATCGGACGGCAGGAACGAGAAGGTCGCGCCGGGAAAAGCCCGCGGCAAACGCTCGCGCAGCTTGCGGACATAATCGGCGGTGGGGCCGTGGTCTTCGGTCAGCGTGATGTAGATGTCGCCGTCCTGATACCCGATGACGCCGGAGTTGTTGTAGATCGTGTTGATCGAGCTGGTGGGCAGGCCGATATTGTCCACGATGGAAGAGATTTCGCGCGGCGGGATCGTCTTGCGGATCTCGCGCTCGTAATCGCCGAACAATGCTGCTGCGGTCTCGATGCGCGTGCCGACCGGCGGGCGCACATGCAGCGTGATCTGGCCTGCGTCCACCGACGGGAAGAAATTCGAGCCCAGGAACGGGAACAGCACGAATGACACCAGCACGAAAGCCAAAAAGCCGATGACGAACATCCGCCGGTTGGCGAGCGCCAGCGCCAGAAGATTGCGATAGCTTTCGCGGAAATTCTCGAAGCGTTCCTCGAAGCCGCGCTGGAAGCGGGCGAAGACATTGTTGCCCTTGGCGCCGTGCATGTCGTGATCGGCGTCTTCGGTCGGCTCGCCCGTGACGGCATGCGGCTTCAGAAGATACATCGCCATCGTCGGCACCAGCGTGCGCGAAAGGATGAACGAGCCGATCATCGCGAACACCACCGCCTTGGCCATCGGCACGAAGAGATAGCCCGCCACACCCTTCAGCGCGAACATCGGCACGAACACGATGCAGATGCAGAGCAGCGAGACGAACGCCGGCTGAACGATCTGCGCCGCGCCGTCGAGGATCGCGGTCTTCACGTCCTTGCCGTGCTCCAGATGCCAGTTGATGTTCTCGATGGTGACGGTGGCGTCGTCCACGAGAATGCCGACCGCGAGCGCCAGGCCGCCCAGTGTCATCAGGTTCAGCGTCTCGCCGTTCAGCCACAGCGCCGCAATGGCGGTGAAGATCGCCAGCGGGATCGAAATGGCGATGATGACGGTGGAGCGCCAGCTTCCCAGGAACAGCAGGATCATCAGGCTGGTGAGCGCCGCAGCGATCACGCCTTCGCGCATGACGCCGGACACCGCCGCGCGCACGAAGATGGACTGGTCGTTCAGAAGGCTGATCTTGAAGTTGTCGGGCAGCGTGGCTTCCAGCTTGGGCAGCACGTCCTTCACGCCCTGCACGATGTCGAGCGTGGAGGCCGCGCCGTTCTTCAGGACAGTGGTGAGCACCGCGCGCACGCCATCCACATGCACGAGACTCTGCTGGGGCGGATTGCCGTCGCGCACGTGGCCGACGTCGCGGATATAGACGGTGGCGCCGTTCACGCTCTTGATTGGAAGATCGTTCAGGTCCTGGATCGTCTCGGCGGCGTCGTTCAGCTTCACGGTGTATTGCTTGGTGCCGAACTTCACCGTGCCGACGGGAATGATCTGGTTCTGCGCGGCAATGGCGTTGCCGACGTCCTGCGCGGAAAGCCCGCGCGCCTGCAGCGCCTGGCTGTCCAGGTCGATCTGCAGCTGGCGCACCTTGCCGCCATAAGAATAAGGAATGCCCGCGCCGGGAACGGTGGTGAGCGTCGGACGGACGAAGTTTTGCGCCAGGTCGAGGATCTGCTGCTCCGACATGTGCTGGCCGGAAAAGGCGAGCTGCAGGATCGGAACGGTGGAGGCGCTGTAGTTCAGGATCAGCGGCGGCGTGGTGCCGGCCGGCATCTGCTTGATGGCGACCTGCGCGAACGCGGTCACCTGCGCATTGGCGACGGCGATGTTCACGCCCGGCTGGAAATAGATCTTCTCGATTCCCATGCCGGGCAGCGCGGTGCCTTCGATGTGCTCGATGTCGTTGACGGTGGTGGTGAGGCCGCGTTCGAACTGCGAGACGATGCGGCCCGACATCTCGTCCGGCGACAGGCCCGTGTACTGGAAGGCCACGCCGATGACGGGAATGTTGATGTTGGGGAAGATGTCGGTCGGCATGTTCATCGCGGCCAGAGGCCCCGCGATGACAATCAGGATCGCCATGACGATGAAGGTAAGAGGCCGCTCAAGGGCGACGCGGACGATCCATGTCATTCAACAACCGCTTTCAACGCTCGCATTCCGCTCATGCGTCCGAACCGGGACGACGTGACAATGCGGTTCGCGGCGTCGAACCGGTTTGCCCTCGCACCCAATGTTTGTCGCGTGACACATCCCGATCGCTATGTTACTGACCGGTACGCTGGCGGGGTGCTTATAGGTACCGCCCGGTAACATCGTCAAGGCGCACAAGTGTGACAAAAGGCAAAGGTCCCATGCGTGCCGGAAACGCCCGAAAACTAGGCGTTCCCAAGCGCGCGGCCGAACGCATCCGCGAGAGCGCGCGCGATCTTTTCTACCGTCAGGGCATTCGCGCGGTGGGCGTCGATGAAATCGTCACGCGCGCCGGCGTCACCAAGCCGAGCCTCTACCGCAGCTTCACCTCGAAGGACGAACTCGTTGCCGATTACCTGCGGATGATGGGCGAAGAAGGTCTTGCACGCTTCGATGCGACGATGGCCGCCGATCCGTCCGATCCGCGCGGCTGCTTCCGTAACTGGCTCGTCGATCTTCTGGTGAAGGCGAACAAGCCGGACTATCGCGGCTGTGGAACGACCAACGCGGCGGTGGAATATCCCGACAAGCGCCATCCCGCGCGCAAAGTCTCCTCCAATATCAAGACGCGCTTCCGCGCCAAGCTGCGTGAGGCGGCAACGGCAATGGGCGCGCGCAAGCCGGACGAGCTTGGCGATGCGCTGATGCTGCTGCTCGAAGGCGTCTATTCTTCCGGCCAGCTCTTCGGCGAAGGCGGCCCTGCCCGCGTCGTCATCGACGCCGCGGACGCGGTGATCGACCGGTACCTGGCGAAAAATCGCTAGATCACTTCAGGCAGGAAATGCTGCCGATGCCGTTGGCACCGTATTGCACGAAACCGGTCGGCGTCGGCGGCGAGTGCTGCACAACCACCGGCAGATAGATGTAGCAGGTGTTGCCGGTCGCCGGATCTTCCCAGCGCTGGACCACCGTGTCCTTCAGCGGGCCGGCGAATTGCGCTTTCAGGATCATGTGGCCGACTTGCGTGGGATCGCCCTCGGTGGTTTGCGGCGCGGCGACGGAGGCTTCGTGCGCGGCGAACGCGTCCTTGTGAAGATAGGCATACAGCCCCGATCCGAGCGCGGCGAGCACGACCAGCGCGCCCACGCACCACAACACGATCTGCTTCCAGCGAGCGCCCACGCGTTTCCCCATCCCCGCAACAGCTGCCATTGTCGCCGCCTTACCAGCCAAAGCCAAGGCCCGCGCCGGCAGTGGCCTCGCCCTGGCTCACCGCGCCGCCGATGGTGAAGTTCACATTGTCGGAGACATTACGCTGATAACCGATGGCGAGACCCGACTGTCCGCCGAACATGCCGATGCCCACCGCAACGCGATTGTCCTTGCCGATGCCGGAGGCAGCAGCGGACATCTGGGACATCGCCGCGCTCATTGCGCCGACACGGTTGATGCGCGTGTCGAGGCCATCGAGCCTGCCTGACACGGCGGCGAACTTCTTGTCGGTGTAGCTGTTGGCCGAAGACAATGTATCGGCAAGGCCCGACTGAAGCTGGCTGAGATTCACCGCATCGGTCGCCTGCGTTCCGGCGGCGACGTTGGTGATGCGGCGCTCATTGCCTGCCGAACCGACGGAGATCGTATTGGCTTCGTTGGCGATGGAATTGGAACCGAGCGCCACGCTGTTCGCCGCCGTGGCTTTCGCGCCGGTGCCGAAGGCCGAAGCGTTCGTTGCCGTCGCGCTCGCGCTGGCGCCGACGGCGGCGCTGTTGTTGCCGGTGGCCGTCGAGAAATCACCATAGGCCGAGCCGCCGCCTGCCGCGCTGGCACTGTTGCCGACGGCGACGGAGCCCGTCGCGCTGGAATTGGTGCCGATGGCGATGGCGTTCGTGCCGGTGGACGATGCGTTGTTGCCGATGCCGATGGAGCCGGTTTTCGTCGCCTTCGATCCATCGCCGATGGCGACCGAGTGCGATCCGGTGCCGCTGGTGCTTGTGCCACCGGATGTGCCGCCGCCGGTGCCGCTCCCAAGTCCCGCAACCTGGTTCTGCAGATCGGTGACGTCGGTGTTGAGCGTGTTCACACTGCTGGTCAGGCTCGCAACATCGAGATTGAGATTGCTGATGCCCGTCGTGTTGGTGGCGACGTTCTGATTGGTCGTATAGAGCTGGCCGCCATTCACCGCGTCGGTGCTGCCCGAAGACAACGCACCCTCCGCCACGTTCACGAGCTTGCGTTCGTTGCCCACCGAACCGAACGACACGGTGTTGGCGACGTTCGCGACGGAGGCATAGCCGATGGCGATGCCGTTTTGCGCCGTCACGCTGGCTTCCGGACCCAGCGCCAGGCCGCGAAGGCCATTCACCGTGGCGCCATAGCCGACCGCCGTGCCGTATTCGCTGCCCGACGCGATCTGCGAATGCGCACCGATCGCGACGCCATAGTCCGAAGCGGCATCGACATAAGCGCCGAGCCCGGCGCCACTGCCGCCATCGCCGCCGATGGCCACGGAGCTTGTGGAGTTCGCGTTCGTGTTGGTGCCGCCTGCGAAGCTGTAGGTGCCGGACGCGACCGCGCTTCTGCCCACCGCGGTGCCGTAGCTGTTGGCGACGGTATAAGCGCCGAGTGCGGTGGCGCCGTCCTGATTGGCGCCCGCGGAATCGCCGACAGCGACGCTCGACTCGCCGAGCGCTGCGGCAGATGTGCCGAACGCCGACGCGCCATAGGCGTTGCCAAGCGCATTCATGCCGACCGCTGCGCTGTTTTCGCCCGCTGCATTGGCGCCGTAACCGACAGCCGCCGCGCCCGAACCGCCTGCGTGGCTGTTGTAGCCATACGCCGAAGCGAAGGTGTTGCTCGCAACGCTGCCGCCGCCATACGCCGAAGCGCCTTCGGCACTGGCGCTGCTGTTGTAACCGTAAGTCGTGCTCTTCAATCCGCTCGCGGCCGCATCGTAGCCGGAAGCGAGCGCATAGGTGTTGGTGGCTTGCGCGCCGTAACCCATCGCGGCGGCGTATTGCTTGTTCGCCTTGGCGAGTTCGCCGATGGCGGTGCTGTCACCACCAGTCGCCGTGGAAGTGTAACCCAGCGCGGTGTTGCCAAGATTCGGCATGACGCCGGTGCCGGCCACGCTGCCGGAGCCGATGGCGATATCGTCCATGCCCTTCGCGACTGCGCCGAGGCCCGAACCCTGGCCGCCGCCGATGGCGACCGATTGAAAGCCCTGCGCGGCGGCGAAGGTGCCGCCCGCAAAAGCGTAGCCATTGCTCGCTGCTGAAAGCGCACCCACCGCTGTCGAGAGCGATCCCGATGCGTTGGAGGCGCTGCCCAGCGCCGCAGCACCATCGGTTGCCGTCGCATTGGGACCGATGGCGGTGCTGGTGTTGCCCGATGCATTGGCGAACATGCCGAACGCGGCGGCACCGACGTCGCCGGCTTTCGCGCCGTAACCGGCCGCGATGCTTTCCGCACCAACCGCCGAAGACGTTCCGCCCAGCGCCGTCGCGGAATCGCCGGTCGCTTTGGCGTTGTAGCCGATGGCCGTGCTGTACAGCTCCGAGCCGCCGCTTGTGCCAGCGACGCTGCCTTGGCCGATGGCGATGCCCGCCTGGCTGTAAGCGATCGCACCGGCGGTCGATCCGGTGCCGTTGCCGCCGCCGATGGCGACGGAATTGTCGCCGGATGCGCTGGCGGCCGCGCCTGCGGCGACGCTCTGGCTTCCCGATGCCGCGCTGTTGAAGCCGAGCGACAGCGCCGACGTGTTGGAGGCTTGTGCATTCGCGCCGAACGCGGCGGCTTGCGCACCGGTCGCGCCGCTGGAGACGCCGACGGCTGTCGCCGACGTGTGATCTGCCGTGCTGCTGTAGCCGATGGCCGTGCTGCCCTGTCCGCTGGCGGTGGCGATGGCGCCGAAGGATGCGGCCTCTTCGCCATTGGCTCTGCTCGACGCGCCGAACGCGGCGCTGTTGGTGTTCGCCTGGCTGGTGGTGCCGAAGGTGGATGCACCGGCGCCGCTGGTCTGCGCGCCCCATCCGAACGCTGCATCGCCATAGCCGTGCGCAATGCTGAACGCGCCGAACGCCGTCGCATTGCCGCCGGTGGCTTCTGCGCCGTAGCCGACCGCGGTGTCCTGTATTTGTCCGAGCGGGCTGCCGCTCACGCCGGCGATGCTGTTGGTGCCGATGGCGGTATCGCCGCTGCCATACGCCTTGGCACCGAACGTCGATGTGCCGTCGCCGCTGCCGACGGCGATGGCATTTGCGCCGGCCGCGTTCGCCTGATTGCCTTCCGCGATGCTGTAATTGCCGCCTGCGGTGCTGCCGGTGCCGCATGCCAGCGATCCGGTGCCGCCGGCCGTTCCCGTGCCGCAGGTGTCGCCCGCTGCCTCGACTGGCACTGGAGCAAATACGGCGGAGCTCAGAAGCAGCGTCGCGCCCAATCCGACACGCATCCCCCGAATTTTCCCGAACATGCTTACGATCCGCCCCGAAAAGCGTTTCAGAAAGCGCGGTGTGCGGTGGAACAACAACTGTAGATAATTGGCCAGATCGCGCGCGATCCTGTAGAAAATTGACCGCATCTTCCGCCGAGGGGCTTCAGCGGAAAGTTGAATGGGGCGTCATGTCGGCGGCGGGGTTCAGGGACATCACGGTAAGCGCGGCGGACGATCCGTTCTCCGCCGAAGCGATGGCCGCATTCCGCGCGCGCCCCGACTTCGCGCGCCATGCCATCCGGATCACGCGCACCTTTATCGATCAGTTCGTCGGCAATCGCTTCCTCAACCTCATCACCAACGATCGCGGGCGCATGCAGGTCTCGCATGCGGTGTTTTATCTTCACTACACGCGCGATCCGAACGATCCGGCGAGCGGGCTGACCTCCAGCCGCCTCAAAGCATTCTGCGCGCAGCATCGCATGTGCAGCCCCGGCCGCACCGGCGCCATGCTGGCGGTGATGCAGATGTCCGGCCATGTCGTGGAAGCGCCGGCGGTGAAAGACCGGCGGCTGCGCCTGTTGATGCCGAGCGCGAAACTGCTCGATACCTTCCTGATGCGATGGATGGCCTATTTCGACGCGCTGGCCGAGATGATGCCGGAGACGGCGGGCATCGCCCATGCCGCGCGCACCAATGACGCCTTCGTGCCGGCTTATGTGCGCCACGTCGTGGAATACTACATGGCCGGGCACAAGCTGATGGATCATGTGCGACAGCTGGACGTGTTCGCCGACGCCAATGCCGGCATGCTGATCTTCCTCAGCCTGTTTGCCACTGCGGGCGCGGACGAGCCGCCGCACGACGCGCAATATGTGCAGATGCCGATCTCAGAGCTGGCGCGCCGCTTCGGTGTTTCGCGCGCGCATGTGAAACAGATCCTGCGCGGCGCGCAGGAACAGGGATTGCTGATCGCCGATGACGGCACCGGGCGCGGCATCTATCTGACACGGGAATATTTCGACGCGGCTTACCTGCTGTTCTCCGCGATGTTCACGCTGGAGCTGCACACCGGCCAGATCGCGCTGGCCGCCGCAAACGCGGCAACGGAAAAATAGAAACGTCAGATGGCCTGTAAGCCGGGTTCTGTCCACGCGGGTTGCCCTGCGCTGGATGGCCATTCCTCTGGGATGTGGGTTGCCCCACACCTCACGCGACCTACCCGGACGGCTATCCGGAAACGGATGACGTGCCGTCCCTATTTGGTCTTGCTCCCGGTGGGGCTTGCCGTGCCACCTCTGTTGCCAGAGACGCGGTGCGCTCTTACCGCACCTTTTCAACCTTGCCGCGGCTTTAGGCCGGTGGGCGGTTTCATTTCTGTGGCGCTTTCCCTGGGGTTACCCCCGGCGGATGTTATCCGTCACCGTGTTTCCGTGGAGCCCGGACTTTCCTCGAAGCTTCTTGCGAAACCCCGCAGCCATCCGGCCATCTGACGCGGGCGCAACCTAGGATAACGCCGTACGCGAAGCAATCCGCGAGGTTGGGACAGGCGCGCTCTGCGATGCCACAGCATTGTCACAGCGGGTTAAAGCTCCACAGTTTTCGATTCAGCTTTGCGGCAAAGCGGTGGCGGTGGAACTTTTCCTGCATCGACAGTTTGTCATTAATCGCGAAAACGCGGCGTTTCCGCACGACATGTTCGGTTGAACGGCGACATCGTTTTTAATTCTGTGCGTACATTTTTGAGACCGAGCGATGCAGAACGAAACAGTTGATCGCAATTCGAACTGCGTTCGAACAAACGCATTTGCTTCTGCTTAACGCATTCGCGATGTGCTGTGAGCCGTCACGGAACGCGTTGTGCTAACCGCGCTTTTCCGTTTCGTACTAGCGAGGTGAAGCATGGGTCAAAACTATAACAACAACGTCGAAGCGACCGTGATGGGTCCGAATGGGAAGTGGCTTTCGCTGGCGGACCTGCCGGCGGCGGATACGAAACGCTGGGTGCCGCGCCGCAAGGCGGAAGTGGTGGCTGCGGTGCGCGGCGGACTTCTTTCTCTGGAAGACGCGTGCGAGCGCTATGCGTTGACCGTCGAGGAATTCCTGAGCTGGCAGCGCAATGTGGAACGCTACGGCCTTGCCGGCCTGCGCGCGACGCATCAGCAGGCCGAAAATCGCGACGACGATCGCCGCAGCCACAGCAATAGCCGCGGCCAACATGAACATCGCCACCACGCCTGATCTGGGCTTGGTTTAAGACAAGGCGAGATCGACAGCCGACAGCGCGTGCAGCGTGGCAGTATCGTAGAGCGGGACGCTCGCGTGCTCGGCTTTCAGCAAAATCGGGAATTCGGTGCAGCCGAGAACGACGCCTTGGGCGCCGCGATGCACCAGCCTCTCCATGATCGCGGAACAGGCGGCGCGGGATGCGTCGTTGAAATTTCCGCGCGTCAGTTCTTCATAGATGATGCGATGAAGCTCCGCGCGATCGGCTTCGTCCGGCGTCAGCACCTCGATGCCGAATTTCTGCGCGAGCCGGTCTGACAGGAGGCCGCCCTCCTCCATCGTGTAACGCGTGCCGATGAGGCCGACGGTGCGAAAGCCGTCGCGCTGGATCGCCGCGCCCAGCGGATCGGCGATGTGAAGGAGCGGCACGCCGGATTTCTCCATCGCGTCGAACACCAGATGCATGGTGTTGCAGCAGAGCATGACGAAGTCCGCCCCGCCGACGGCGAGCGAGCGGCAGATGCCCGCAAGCTCTTCGCCCGCCTCCCGCCAGCGGCCGGTGCTCTGCAATTTCTCCATCTCGCCGAAGTCGACGGAATACATCAGCGTCTTCGCGGAGTGCACGCCGCCGAGGCGCTTCTGAATTTCGCGATTGATGAGCTGGTAATAGACCGACGAGCTTTCCCAGCTCATCCCGCCGATCATGCCGATGGTTTTCATCAGATCGTTTCCTTGATGGCGGCTGTCGCCGTATCGCCGGTGTTGGGCGTGCCTTTGGGTTCGATAAGAAGCAGATGCGCCTCTTCTTCCGCGACCGGGCGATGCTCCACGCCTTTGGGTACGACATAAAGGTCGCCGGGGCCGAGGCGCACATCGCCGTCGCGCATCTGGATGACGATGTTGCCTTTCAGCACGAAGAAGAAATCGTCGGTCTCAGGATGGGCATGCCAGACGAACTCGCCTTTCACCTTCACGACCATCACGTCATGGTCGTTGAAGGTTGTGACGATCTTGGGCGACCAGTGATCGGAGAAACTGCTGAGCTTTTCGGCGAGGGAAACGGCGCTGGGCATGCACCGAGAATAAACGCGGTGATTGCGCCGTAGCCACTATCACTTTCGCATGACGGCTAGGCTGAGAGGACCTGCGCTGTTTCGCTCTGCACCAGAAGGTCGGCGAGGATGCGGCCACATTCTTCGTCCCACACGCCGTCCAGTTTGGCGGTGCGGAAATGGCGCTGAAAAGCGGTGATGACTTTTTCCATCGGCACGTCCACCTCCGGCGAAACGCCGTAGCCGAAGCGGGCCAGCGCCTGCTCGGCCGGCTCGGTGAGCGCGTGGAAACCGCCGGCGGGCCATAAGCCGATGCCGTATTCGGAGAGGCATTTCCAGGGAAACAACTCGCCCGGGTCTTCCTTGCGCGCGGGCGCGACGTCGCTGTGCGCCACAACGCGCGCGGGCGGAATGGGATGGCGCGCGAAGATTCCGCGCGACAGATCTATCAAAGCCTCGATCTGTTGATCGGTGAACGGCACATAGCCGAATTCATGCCCCGGATTGACGATCTCGATGCCGATGGAGCGCGCGTTCACATTGCGCTCGCCCGCCCAGTATGAGACGCCGGCATGCCAGGCGCGGCGTTCCTCCGGCACATGGCGATAGATGCGGCCGTCGCGGTCGATGGTGTAATGCGCGCTGACTTTCGCATTCGGGTCGCACAAACGCGCCAATGCTTCCTCGCCCGTCTTCATGCCGGTGTAATGCAGCACGAGAATGTCGACGGGCGTTTCCTTCGGGCGCTCGTCGTGATTGGGCGAAGGACATTCGACGATGCGCATGACGCTCTCCGTCAGACGTGATCGTGACCGCCGACGCGGCCGGGGCGCCAATACCCTTCAGCGGCGATCCGGTCGCGCGGAAATCCGCGATCAAGCAAGCGATGGCGCAAACTGCGCACATTGCTCGTCTCGCCGATAATATACGCGAAGCCGCTGCCCTGCGGAAAAGCGAACGCTTCAACCGCGTCATGCACCAGACGATTGGGTCCGGGCGCGATGCCGTTGCGGAAGAGCCACGTTATCTTTGCGTGGGTATTGAGCGGAACGATATCCGTCTCGCTGCCCACTTCGAGGAAGGCGAAGCCTTGCGCGTCGTGGGGCAAGCTTTCCAGCATCGCGAAGATGCCGGGGATGCAGGTTTCGTCGCCGGTGAAGAGATGCCAATCGGCGGGGCGCAGATAGGTATGGCCGCGCGGGCCGACGGCGTTGACGCCATCGCCGGGCTTGAGCGCGTCCAGCCACGGGGCGCTGGCCCCTTCGCCATGCAACACGAAATCGATGGCCAGCGTGCGCGCCCTGGGATCGTGCTCGCGGATGGTGTAGTGGCGGCGCGAGATGCCCTCGGCGGTGGGGATTTCGAGCACGACGTCCTGCCCGCGCGTCCAGATCAGCTCGTCCAGATCGGGGCCTGAGAACTCCACGCGCACCATGCGCGGCGCGATTTGTTTCTTTGCCGTCACCGTAAGCGGCCAGACGCGGCGGCCCTTGCGCATGATGAAGTTATGCGCGGCCTCCAGAAGTCCGTCGTTGTGCTGCGGCCTGTCCATCAGACGAAAATCTTGTAAGCGACGGTTTCGCCGTCGGCGCGCTTTAAGGAAAACTCCGCGCCTTTTTCATGCTCGTCCACCAGCGCTTCGTAGAGACGCAGCGCATTGCGGATGACTTCGGCGTAGGACGCGGCTTCGGTTTTCTCCTTCAGCCGCGTCAGCCGTTCCATCGCCTGCGGCGGCATCTCGAGCTGCACGCGCGTGGTGGTGCGGCCGGAGACTTCGTCCGCACCGGACTCCATCGCTTGCGCCGCGGCGCGCATCGCCTCTGCGGCCGCCTGCTTGTAATAGCGGCGATGACCATGACCTCTCATAACAAACTCACTTTCCGGCCGGAGCCGCGGGCGGCGCCGGCGGCGGCGTGACAATCGTGCCGCCATTGTTGTTGGGCCGCGGCTTCAGATCGAAGTCGTAGCCGCGGTCGTAATAGCCGCGATGATCGTGGTGATGATGGCGGTGGGCGAAGAACACGACGGCCAGTATCACGAGTCCCAGAAACACGAAGGGGGATTTGAACACCGCTGCGATGATCGCGATGAAGGTCGCGACGATCAGCACGGGGATCAGCAATCCCACCGCGGGCCAAACCAGAAATGGAAAGCCGCCCCGGTGGCGACGGCCACCGGACCTCCATTCATCGCGATAACGATCGTCGTAGCCTTCGCCGAAAGTTTCGCGCGCGGCCTGGCGCACGCGTTCCTTGAAGGCGCGTTTGCGCTCGCGCCATTCCTCGCGCTGGCGGCGCCATTCTTCGCGCTGCGCACGATGCGCGTCGCGGCGACGCTTCCATTCCTCGAATTCCGCGCGGTCATCCTGCGGCTGCGCTTGATCGCGCCCCGGCTCGTTTCCACGTCCATCGTCGACGGGAAAGTCATCGCCCACGCCCACACCAAATTTGCTCATTGCCGGCCCTCCCTTGAGCCACATCATCTTGCCATCAATATTTGATGACTCGATGGTGAGGCGTCAAGGGCGATCATCATATTTTGATGATTTTTACATAAGCCTTTGAATGACAAACAAATATGGGCTTTAGGCGACCGCGACTTGCAGCACTCTAGTGTGTGCCCGTCGTGCTGGTCGTGGAGGGGCCATGACCGTTTCCATTGCCCGAAACCGCAAGCGCAATACCCGCGACCACGATTGCGCCGCCGGCGACCCACACCGCTGTGCTGGGCGCCGTCATTTCGGCTTTATGGATTCCGGCCGCACCGCCCGGCGCCAACGGGGCTTGTGTCGTGCTGGACTGCTGATCCGCAGCCGACGCGGATGTGGCGATTGAGGCCAGGACACAGGCGGACAGAATGATTGCCGGTTTGCGACGCATACAGGAACTCCTTGCACAATGAGAACGCACGGTCGTCCGCCTCTGCAAACGACCACTCCAACAAAATGCGCAGAGAGAAACTACGTTCCGATTTCCGGCACGTGACGTTTTGTAAACTCTTGTAACCAGAATGAAATCCGATGCGGTTCCCACGCGGGAACCATGACGATTTCAATTGCACTTCGGATTGGTGCAGAGCTGCCAATGCCGGCCGGAGCCATCGAAGCCGTCCGCGCGACCGCCCGGCAGACAATCGGGTGTGAAGCCGAGGCCGCACGCGGCATAACCGGAGAGACGCACGACATTGTATTTGCCGTCCGTCATTGGGATCACGGCAAAGCGTCCGTCCTCGCTGTTGTATTGTGCGCCAACGGCAGCGGTGCGGTTGAGCTCACGGCCGGTGGCGAACGCGACATTGGCGGTCGTCCAGGGCGTGAAGCCGTCGTCCGTTTCGTAGCGGACCTGGGCGGGACGTTTCCACGCCGCTTCGGCCTGGACAGAGCCGAGCAGCAGACACGGAAGGACCAGCGCGATCGTCGTTTTCATGAGGGTCTCCAGCAACGCGCCACGGATTATTTCAGAATCGCGACGCTTTCATGACGACGCTAGCGCGAGATTTCGATCGGCGGCCCATCGCAATAGCGGTGGCCTTCGGCCACGCAGCGTTCATGCGCGAGATAGTCGCGGATCGCGAACACCAGCCAGCCCCCGATGATCACGATGAGAATGCCGGCACCGATCATGACAAGCATGCGGCGGCGTTCGGCATCTTCCTTATCCCGCTCGTCCTCGCTCATTGCTTGGCGGGATCGTTGTCGGGCGCGCTAGGACCGCCGAGGACGATGAACGTCGCCATGTCCCACGCGTTGCGCATGCCGATGACAAGAAGCACCACCAGCGCCGCTGCAATCAGTTCCAGGCCGGGCGCGATGTCTTTCAGGAACACCAGCGCCGCGGATACGCCAAGCAGGCCGTACATCAGCACCGGAAAGATTCCGTACCAGCAGCGGTCGATGAGATCGATCTTGAGCGTGGTCACGCGGAAATAGATGACGATGCCATAGATCACGCCCGCCAGACCGCCCAGACCGAGCAGAAGCGCAAGGAACAGCGGCGTGAGCGTCGGCACCATCAAGATGGCCGAGGCGACGGTGGCGCTCCCCAGATGCACGACGGCCGGCGTGATGAAGCCGCGGATGCCGATGGCGCGCTTTTCGATATTGCCGGCAAGCGACGCCACCACGAAGGTTGCACCCACCAGCGCGGCGCTCGCGCCACCCAGCATCAGATAGAAATCGTGCCACGGTTCGAGATTGAGTTCGTCCATGCGCGCCCCCAAATCGCGCTTATCTTATATCGCGTTCCTTGCGGATCGTCTCGTAAGCGGTGTTGATCGCGGCGAGCTTGTCGGTGGCGAGCTGGACGAATTCGGGCGGCACGCCGCGGCCGATAAGGCTGTCCGGATGGTTTTCCTTCACCAGCAGGCGATAGGTGTGCCGGATCTCGTCCTCGCTGGCTTCATATGAGATGCCCAGGATCACATAAGGATCGGACGAGTCCACGAAATGCGTGGCGCGGATGCGGCGATAGACGTTGGGCGAGAAGCCGAAGATTTCCGCGATATGCTCCATCAGCCGCGCTTCGCCGGGATGAAACACGCCGTCGGCTTTCGCGATCTCGAACAATCCGTCCATGACGTCTTCGAGCACGCCCGGGCTGGTGCGGAACATCGCGGCGATCTGCGCGGCGTAGGCGTCGTAACCGGCGGTGTCGCGCCGGGCGAGATCGAAGATGCGCTTGACGTTGGCCGCTTCCGACGGCGGCACGCGGAAGACGCGGGTGAACGCTTCTTCCTCGTCGCGCGTGACGGTGCCGTCCGCCATCGCGAGCTTGGCGCCGAGCGCGATGATGGCGATGGTAAAGGCGACGCCGGGTTCTTCGGGCCGCTCCACCATGAAGCCCGTGCGGTCGAACAGCACATGGCCCGCGAACGCACCGGCCAGAGCGCCGATAGGACCGCCGGCCAGGAAGCCCGCCGCCGCACCGCCCAATTTTCCCCAGATGGACATGGGCGAAGGGGATAAGCCAATCTCGGCGGAATTGCGACGGGCCAGATGAAGCAGTGGAAATTCTTTATTGATCGCGGCGGCACGTTCACCGATGTGGTGGCGCAGGCGCCCGATGGAACGCTGACGAGCCACAAGCTTCTCTCCGAAAATCCGGCTTATGACGACGCGGCGCTGGAAGGAATCCGCCGCTGCGTGGGCGCCCCGACCAATTCCGCGATTCCGGCAGAGCAGATCGCCGAAGTGCGCATGGGTACGACAGTAGCGACCAACGCGCTGCTGACGCGCAATGGCGAGCGCACCGTTCTGGTGACGACGAAGGGCCTGCGCGACCAGTTGCGCATCGGATACCAGCATCGGCCCAAGCTGTTCGCGCTGAACATCGAATTGCCGGACATGCTGTATGAGCGAGTCATCGAAGCGGCTGAACGCGTCACCGCGGAAGGCGAAGTTCCGACCGCGCTGGATGAAGCGGCGCTGCGGCGCGATCTGGAAGCGGCGCGCAAGGAGGGCATCGACGCCTGCGCCATCGTCTTCCTGCACGGCTATCGCTACCCGGCCCATGAGAAACGCGCGGCGGAGATCGCGCGCGATATCGGTTTCGAGCAGGTGTCCGTCAGCTACGACACCGTGCCGCTGATGAAATATGTCTCGCGCGGCGACACGACGGTGGCCGATGCGTATCTCTCGCCGGTGCTGTCGCGCTATGCCTCGCGTATCGCGCGCGCACTGGGGGGCACGCGGCTTTATTTCATGACGTCGAACGGCGGGCTGGCCGCGCCGGATTTCTTCCGCGGCAAGGACGCCATCGTCTCCGGCCCGGCCGGCGGCGTGGTCGGCATGGCGGAAACGGCACGCGATGCCGGGTTCTCACACGCGATCGGTTTCGACATGGGCGGCACATCGACGGATGTCTCGCGCTTCGACGGCACCTTCGAGCGCGTCTATGAAACCGAAGTCGCCGGCGTGCGGCTGCGCGTGCCGATGATGGCGATCCACACCGTGGCCGCTGGCGGTGGCTCTATCCTTCACTACGACGGCGCGCGCTTCCGCGTGGGGCCGGACAGCGCGGGCGCCGATCCGGGACCGGCGTGCTATCGCCGCGGCGGGCCGCTCACGGTCACCGATGCGAACGTGATGGTGGGCAAGCTCAGCGGCGCATTCTTCCCGCATATCTTCGGGGCGGATGCGAAGCAGCCGCTGGATGAAAACGTAGTGCGCGCAAAATTCGCGGCGCTGGCGAAGGAGACGGGGCAATCGGGCGAAGATGTCGCCGACGGCTTCATCCGCATCGCCGTCGAGAACATGGCGAACGCGATCCGCCGCATCTCCGTGGCGAAGGGCTATGACGCGCGCGACTACGCGCTGAACTGTTTCGGCGGCGCGGGCGGACAGCATGCCTGCCTGGTCGCGGACGCGCTCGGCATGACGCGCATCTTCATCCATCCGTTCTCCGGCGTGCTGTCGGCGTATGGGATGAAGCTGGCAAGCCTGCGCGCGTTGCGGCAACGCGCGATTGGCAAGCCGCTCGAAGCTGCGCTGATGCCTTTGCTTGATGACATCCAAAC
>DATCRK010000097.1:0-90243 GCA_036569005.1 Rhizomicrobium sp.
CCCTCACCCTGCCCTCTCCCCCCATGGGGGAGAGGGAATAAAATACGTTCAATGCCCAACGTCTTCACGATTCCCGCCAGCGCACCGTTTGCCGAAACCCTCGCGCGCGGGCTGATCGCGAAACTCGATCCCGCGCAGAAAGACCCGATGGCGCTGTCCACCGCAACCATCTGGCTGCCCACGCGCCGCGCGGTGCGTGATTTCCCCGAAATCTTCGCCCGCATCATGGGCGGCGCGGCGCTGCTGCCGCAGATGCACGCGCTGGGCGATGTGGACGAAGACGAGTTTCTCTTCGCGCCGGAGACCGACGCTCTTTCGCTCGCCCCCGCGATCGCGCCCATCCGTCGCCGGCTGCTTCTGGCGCAACTCATCCGCCGTTTCCGCACCGACCTCACTTTCGCGCAGGCCGCGTCGCTCGCGGGCGGTCTTGCGAAATTCTTCGACGATGCCGAAACCGAAGGTATCGATCTGTCCAAGCTGGAAACGCTGGTGCCCGCCCACTTCGCGGAGCATTGGCGCAAGGTCTGGGCATTCCTCGACATCGTGCGCCAGAATTGGCCCGCGATCCTGGAAGAAGAAGGCGCGATGGACCCGATGGTCTGCCGCAATGCGTCGCTCGCCGCCCTCGCCGCGCATCTGGAGAACCATCCGCCGCAAGGCCCAGTGATCGCGGCGGGTTCCACTGGCTCCATTCCGGCGACGGCCAATCTGCTGCGCGTGATCGCAAACCTGCCGAACGGATCGGTGGTGCTGCCCGGCCTCGACAGAGACCTCGATCTCGAAAGCTGGAACGAACTCGATCCCGGCCATCCGCAATACGGCATGAAGCAATTGCTCGGCCGCATCGGCGTGGAGCGCAAGGACGTGCGCGACTGGGAGCCTATGGACGCGACGTCCAACCCCGCGCGCGAGCAAGTCTTGCGCGAAGTCCTGCGTCCCGCCCCCACCACCGATGCCTGGCGCGCCATCGCCGAGAAAGGCACCGGCGCCATCGCGGAGGGACTGAACGGTCTCTCGATCGTCGAAGCCGCGCATCCCGGCGAGGAAGCGACCGCGATCGCGCTCATCCTGCGCGGCGTTCTGGAAGAGAAGAACAAGACCGCCGCGCTGGTGACGCCGGATCGCAATCTCGCGCGCCGCGTGGCCGCCGAACTGCGCCGCTGGAACATCGAGATCGACGACTCCGCAGGCCGCCCGCTCGCGAACACGCCGGTCGGCACGTTCCTTACTTTGCTGGCCGAAGCAGCGGACGAGCATTTCGCACCGGTCGCGCTTCTTGCCTTGCTCAAGCACCCCCTCGCATCCGGCGGCGAAGTCACGGCGGAATTCCGCCGCAAGGTACGCGCACTGGACCGACTGGTGCTGCGCGGCCCCCGCCCCGATCCGGGTATCAAAGGCATCGCGAAAGGCATCACCGCCGGCGAGAAGAATGCGCGCGCGCGCGAAAGCAAATCGGCGGACAGCATCGCCGCCATCGGCGCATGGTTCGCGCAACTCGCAAAAATCCTGCAGCCCATCGAGGATTGCATCGGGGACGGCAGCGCTGCCATTGCCGATCTCGCCGCCTGTCACATCGACGCCGCCGAAAAGCTCGCCTCCACCGACAAGGAAAACGGCAAAGCCATCCTCTGGCGCGGCAATGACGGCAATGCCGCGAACGAATTGCTGCAATCGCTCCTCGCCGCGGCACAGGACATCGCGCCCGTGGAAGCCAGTTCCTATCCCGTCCTCTTTCGCGCATTGGCGGAGCAGCGTCCCGTGCGTTCGACATTCGGGCGCCATCCGCGCCTTGCCATTCTCGGCCCGCTCGAAGCGCGCTTGCAGCATTTCGATACGGTCGTGCTCGGCAGCCTGAACGAAGGCAAATGGCCCGGCGCCGCGAATGTCGATCCGTGGCTGTCGCGGCCGATGCGCGAAAAGCTTGGCCTCGAACAGCCGGAGCGCGCCATCGGCCTCGCCGCGCATGACTTCGCATCGCTCGCAAGCGGCCCGCGCGTGATCCTGACGCGGGCGCTGAAAGACGGCGCGCCCACCATCGCCTCGCGCTGGCTGCAACGGCTGTGGCAACTCACCACCGGCCTCGGCATCCAGAAACATCTGACGCCCGATCTGCCTTATGAATATTGCGCGCGCGCGTTGAACGAACCGGCGAAGCCGGCGGAGCGCATGAAGCGCCCGCAACCTGCACCGCCGCTGGCGCAACGCCCGAAAGAACTGTCCGTTACCGAGATCGAGACCTGGCTACGCGATCCTTATGCAATTTACGCCAAGCATGTGCTGGGCCTAAAGCCGCTCGATCCGCTGGATGCGGAGATCGGCCCGCTGGAGCGCGGCACCGCGGTGCACAAGGCGCTCGAACTCTTCATGCAGAAATATCCCGATCACCTGCCCGCCGGTGCGGCGCAGGATCTGATCGCAATTTCGCGCGGCGTGTTCGCAGAGGCGGGTGTGCCCGCTTCCGTGCTTGCGGTATGGCAGCCGCGTTTCGTGCGCGCCGCGCACTGGTTCACGGGCGAAGAGCGCAAGCGCCGCCCCGCGATCCAGGAAATCTATCTGGAGATCGCGGGCACGCGCGAATTCCCCGGCGGCTTCATTCTGCGCTGCCGCGCCGACCGCATCGACATCCTGCGCGACGGCAGCGCCGCGATCCTCGATTACAAGACCGGCAAGCCGCCATCGCCCAAACAGGTGAAAACGCTTTCGCCGCAGCTTCCGCTGGAAGCGTCCATCCTCGCGAAGGGCGGGTTCGAAACCATCGGCGCGCGCGAAACCAGCGACCTCATCTATATCCGCTTCTCCGGCGACGCGACGCCGGGCGAGGTCCGGCCGCTCAAGGATGTGAAGACGCTCATCGCCGGCGCGGAAGAAGACCTCACCGATCTCATCGCGTTGTTCGCGGACGAGACGCATCCCTATCTCTCGCGCATCAAGCCGTTTCGCGCCGATCAGCCGGGCGATTACGATCATCTCGCACGCGTGCGTGAATGGTCGCTCAGCGGATGGGAGGGCGAACCGTGAGCGACAAGCCTTATTCCACCGATTGGAAAGTGGCCGCCGATCCGAAACGCTCGGCCTGGGTGTCCGCCAATGCCGGCGCGGGCAAGACGCATACGCTGGCCAACCGCGTGGCGCGCCTGCTGCTGGACGATGCGGTTCCGGCGAAAATCCTCTGCCTCACTTACACAAAAGCCGCGGCGGCGGAGATGCAGGGGCGGCTGTTCGAGCAACTCGGCAAATGGTCGATGCTGGACGACGCCGCGCTCACCACCGCGATCGACGACATCGGCGGCGGCAAGCCGGACAAGCGCGGCTTGCAGAAAGCGCGCCGCCTCTTCGCCCGCGCGCTGGAAACGCCGGGCGGGTTGAAAATCCAGACCATTCACGCCTTCTGCGAACGCCTGTTGTCGCGCTTTCCGGTGGAAGCGGGCGTGCCGCCCTCCTTCCGCGTGCTGGCAGAGGAAGATGGTCGCGAATTGCTTGCCGAAGCGCGCGCGAAAGTTCTGGATCGCGCAGGCAGCGGCGATGAAACGCTGGCCCCCGCCGTCGCCTATCTCGTGACGCAAACCAGCGAGACGCGCCTCACCCAGATTCTGGATTCCGTCAGCGGCGGCGACCGCCGCAAGCTGGAAGCCTTCCTCGACGGCCTCGCCGACAACGACGCCTTGCGCCGCGCGGCCGAAGAAGCGCATGGCGCGAATGCGGGCGAAACCGTTGAAAGCATCGCGGGCGATTTCTGTGGCGTGCTGGAAAAGGAAGAAGCGCACATCCGCGAGATGGTCGCATGGTTGTCAGGCGGCGGCGTCAGAGATCGCGAAAAAGCGGAGGCGCTACAAAAATATCTCGAAGCGGAGGACGCAACCTCACGCTTCGACATTCTCCGCGACGGATTACTGACCGATGGCGAACTATATAAAGCTTATGCGGTAAAAGCGCTTGCGCAAGCGCGGCCCGACCTTCTGGAACGACTGACGGCTCTGGCCAATCGCATTCATGCTGCCGCGCAGCGCTGCAAAGCGGCGCGCGCGGCGCAACTTGCCCATGCCGCACTCACGGTCGTGGATGCCATGCGCCACGTCTATGCCGCCGAGAAGCAACTGCGCGGCATGCTGGATTACGACGATCTCATCGCCAAGACGCTGGAGCTTCTGAACGCCCGTCCCGATGCGGCGTGGGTGCTTTACAAGCTGGACGGCGGCCTCGATCACATCCTGATCGACGAGGCACAGGATACCAGCCCCGAGCAATGGGCCATCGTGCGCAGCATCACCGAAGAGATGTTCGCCGGCGAAGGCCGCGAGCGGGACTTCGAACGCACCATCTTCGCGGTGGGCGACGAGAAACAGTCCATCTTCTCCTTCCAGGGCGCGGAACCGGAGCAATTCGAGGAGAACCGCGCCCATTTCGCCGCGCGCACGCGTAATTTCGCCGATGTGCGGCTGGAAACCTCGCGCCGCTCGGTGCCCGAGGTCTTGGGCTTCGTGGACGAAGTGTTCAAGGACGATGACGCGCGCGAAGGCTTGTCGCACGACGCCATCAAACACCGCGCGCATCGCGCCGACGCGAAAGGCCGCGTGGAATTGTGGCCCACGCTCAAGCCGGTGAAAGGCCCCGAACTCGATTATTACCGGCTGAAGCCCATCGACGTGGAATCCAGCAACAGTCCCGTCGCACAGCTTGCCGATCGCGTGGCGTCCACGATCGCGACATGGATCGCGGGCAGACGCCGCCTGCCCGGCTGCAACAAGCCTATCCGCCCCGGCGACATCATGATCCTGATGCCGCGGCGCGAACCCTTCGCCAGCGAAATCATCCGCCGCCTGAAAGAGAAGAAGATCCCCGTCGCCGGCGCCGACCGCATGAAACTCACCGACCAGATCGCGGTGATGGACATGATCGCGCTGGGCCGCTTCGTGCTGTTGCCGGAAGACGATCTCAATCTCGCCGCCCTGCTCCGCTCGCCGTTGATCGATCTCAGCGAAGACGAATTGCGCGAACTCGCCTATGGCCGCGACGGCAAGCGGCTGTGGAGCGTGCTCCTCGCGCGGCGCAGCGAAACCGCGGCCTTCACACGCGCGCACGATCTTCTGAGCGAGATGCTGTCGCTGGCGGATTTCACGCCGCCGCACGAATTCTTCTCCTATGCGCTGATCGAAAAGGAGGCGCGGCTGAAACTGCTCGCGCGCCTCGGTCCGGAAGCCGCCGACGCGCTGGACGAATTCGTGTCGCTCACGCTCACCTATGAGCAGAACAACACGCCCTCGCTGGAAGGTTTCCTGCACTGGCTGGAACGTGGCGAAGCGGAGGTCAAGCGCGACATGGATCGCGGCCGCGACGAAGTCCGCGTGATGACGGTGCATGGCTCCAAGGGGCTCGAAGCCGATATCGTCATCCTGCCGGATACCACCACGCTGGCGCAGGGCGCGGGCCGTCACGGCGAATTTCTTTTCCGCGCGAACGGCGACATCGTCTTTCCGTTGTCGAATGACGATGCGCCCGCCGCTGTCCTCGCTGCGAAAGCGGAAGCCGACGCCGCGGCGATGCGCGAGCGCCGCCGTCTTCTTTATGTGGCGCTCACGCGCGCGAAGGATCGTCTCATCGTTTGCGGCTTCGAGAACACCAAGGGCGTGGCCGAAGGCTCGTGGTACGATCTCACCCGCCGTGCGGCGCAGACGATGGGCCAGCAAATCGTCACCGGCGACGAGACAAGCTTTGTCATCGGCGATACAGACACCGAGTCTTTCGAAGGCGCGCATGAACCGCCTGCCGACACGGTCGTGCAGGAGGACTGGATGCGCGAGCCCGCACCCAAAGAGACCGTCACGCCGCGCCTGATCCGCGCCTCCGATGCCGCCGGGCTGGAAGAACCCGCCACGCTCTCGCCAATAAGCGAGAAGGGCGCGGAACGATTTAAGCGCGGCAATCTCATTCACGGCCTGCTTGCGCGCCTGCCCGATGTCGCGCCGGACAAGCGCCGCGACACCGCGCTGCGCTATCTGCGCGCGAATAGTATGGAAGACACCGAAGCCGCGCAGATCGCGGAGGAAACCCTCGCCGTTCTCTCGGACAATCGGTTCGCCGCCGCCTTCGCGGAGGGATCAAAAGCGGAAGTTGCGCTTGTCGCCGATCTCTCCAAGGAACTCGGCGACGGCGCGCGGCTGAACGGGCGTATCGACCGCCTTGCGATCACAGCAAATGAAGTGCTCGTCGTCGATTTCAAAACCAACCGCCCGCCGCCCGCGCGGGCCGAGGATGTGGCCACTGTCTACAAGGCGCAGATGGCGCTCTACAAAGCCGCGCTTTCCAAGGTGTTTCCGGGCAAGCGAATCACATGCGCGCTGGTGTGGACCGACGGTCCCAGCCTGATGCCGCTGCCCGATGCGATGCTGGAGGCGGAAATCGGGGCGATCCGCACGCGGCTTGATTCCCCGCCCGCAGCTACTAAATATTGAGCAATCAGACATCTCCCAACCAAGGTTCGTTCCATGGCCGCTCCGGTGAAAGTTTCCGACGCTTCCTTCCAGACCGACGTTCTCAATTCCAAGAAGCCGGTCGTGGTGGATTTCTGGGCGGAGTGGTGTGGCCCCTGCCGCATGATTGCCCCGGCGCTTGAGGAGCTTTCCTCCGAACTCGGCGAGAAGGTGACGATCGCCAAGATCAACATCGACGAGAACCCCGGCGTGCCGCAGAAATACGGCGTCCGCGGCGTGCCCACGCTGATGATCTTCAGCCAGGGCCAGGTCGCCGCCACGAAAGTCGGCGCGCTGCCCAAATCCAAGATCAAGGAATGGATCGAAGGCTCGATCTAAGTCCTTTTCGAATCTCCTCGAGGGGCCGTCACGTCGCGTGGCGGCCCTTTTCGTTTATAAAGCGGCGAGAGGCGGAGGGCGCACATGCACAAAGGCCGGATGGAAGCTTTCAGCGATGGCGTGATCGCGATCATCATCACCATCATGGTGCTGGAGCTGAAGCGGCCGGAAGACGTGTCCCTTCCCGCGCTTATCGCCGTCGGCCCGCATATCCTGATCTACGCGCTCAGCTTCATCTATGTCGGCATCTACTGGAACAACCATCACCACATGCTGCAAGCGGCGAAGAGCGTGACCGGCGGCATCCTCTGGGCCAATCTTCACCTGCTCTTTTGGCTGTCGCTGGTACCGTTCGTTTCGGCCTGGATGGGCGAGCACTACACCAGCGCATGGCCAGTCGTCGCTTATGGCGCGGTGCTGCTGATGACAGGCGCCGCCTACATGATCCTCGCGCGCCTTCTGGTCACGCATGAAGGCCCGGACTCGGTCCTCGCCCGCGCAATGGGACGCGACACCAAGACGATCGTTTCGCTCATCGCCTATCTGGCGGCGATCGTTCTTGCCTTCTTCGCGCCGTATGTATCGCTGGCATTGTATGCCGCCGTCGCGCTGATCTGGCTCGTGCCTGACCGCCGTGTCGAGCGCGCGATGGCGCAGAACTAGCGCGTCAGTCCTCAAACCCCACGAACACCGCGGCCTCGTCCACCGGTTTGCGGCGCGAGACGACGGCGTTCGCCGGGAAGCTGTCGTCGGGATAGCCCATGGCGATGCAGATCATGATCACCTGATCGTCCGGAATGCCGGCATGTTCGCGCACCACGGGCGATTGCATGATGCCCTGGCTGTTGATCACGCAGCCCAGCCCGCGCGACCACGCCGCGTTCACCAGCGCATTGGCGATGCCGCCGCAATCGAACGGCGCGATGTCGCCGCCATGGATCGAGCGGTCATAGGTCACCACCACCGACACCGGCGCGTCGAACTGGCGGAAGCCGCGCAACACCCAGTCCTGCCGCTTCTCCTTGTCCTCGCGCGCGATATCCATGGCAGCGAAGAGCTGCTTGGCGATCTCGATCTGCCGCTCGCGATGCGCGCCCGCATAGGCGCCATGCCCGCGGAACTCGCGCGAGTCCGGCACGCCCGCCAGATTGCGCTCGGTATTGCCCGCCCGGATGCGATCCAGCGGCGCGCCGGCAACGACATAGAAATTCCACGGCTGCGTGTTCAGCGACGAGGGCGCGCGCATCGCCAGTTCGATGACCTCCCGGATCACCGCTTTCGGCACCGGATCTTTCTTGTAGCCGCGGATGCTGCGGCGGCCCAAAATGACATCGTCAAACTGCACAGCGAAAGTCCTCTGGCGATTTCGGTTCCCCGAACCTACCCCGTTCCGTCGCGTGCGGTGCAACAGGCAGGTTCCTCGGTGGAGAGGCGTCCAGTCCCGGCGGGTTTTCGGCCCCTGTCCCGCCCGCGCATGGCTCGCGCCCGCATTTGATATGGGCTTACACTAGTGAATCCCCGGCTAGGCTTTCCCAGATAAGTTCCGGGAGGACCTCCATGAAATCCATTCTTCTGCTTACCGCCGCCGCCAGCCTGATCGCCACCGCGGCGTTCGCCGGCGAGACCGTCAATGTCGGCCCGTTCCGCTCCGTCGAATTGCGCGGTGGCGGACAGGTCGTCGTCCATCACGGCGATGCGCAGCGCGTCACGCTCGTGGCGGGCAGCACCCAATACACCAGTTTCACCATCGAAGACGGCCAGACGCTCGTCATCGATGCCTGCGATCACTCCTGCCCGAACGGCAATTACGATCTGCGCATCGACATCGCCACGCCGGACATCAAGGGCGTGGCGGTCGACGGCGGCGGCGACATTCGTGGCGCCTCCGATCTTTCCGCGCAACGCCTCGGCACGGCGGTGAACGGCGGCGGCAACATCGACATGCGCGACGTCCATGCCGACACCGTCAATGCCGCGGTGAATGGCGGCGGCAAGATCAAGGTCTATGCCGCAAGCAATCTGCACGCCGCGGTGAGCGGCGGCGGCCTGATCCAGTATTGGGGCAATCCGCATGTTTCCTCTGCCGTCTCCGGCGGCGGCGATGTGCGCCAAGGAAGCTGATAAGGGAAGCTGGAGGAAATCGGCTATGAAACTCGCAATCGCATTGGCAGCAGCGAGCCTGGCGCTCACTGCGCCCGCTTTCGCCGCGCAGACGATCAGCGTCGGCCCGTTTAGCGCCGTGGAAGCGTCCGACGGCGCACATGTCATCATCCGCCACGGCAACGCGCAACAAGTCACGATGATCGACGGCTCGCTGGAATTCTCGCGCTTCGAGGTGCGTGACGGCACGCTGCATCTGGTCACATGCCAGGGCTGGCATTGCCCGCGTCACTACAAGTTCAAGGTCGAAGTGGTGATGCCGCAGGTGAACGCCATCGACGCGTCCGACGGCGCCTATATCGAAACGCAGGGCTCCTTCCCGGGCCAGCGCGATCTGGCGGTGAAGGCGACGGATGGCGGCAACATCGACGCGCGCGCCATCGCGGCGGCGAATGTAACCGCGAAGGCCAGCGACGGCGGCAATCTGCGCATCCAGCCGCGCCAGACGCTGCGGGCGCACGCTGATGACGGCGGCAATATCGAATATTGGGGCCACCCCACCATCCAGGCCCTTGTGGCCGAAGACGGTGGTAATGTGAGCGGCGAAGACTAGGAGCGAACACGATGCGGAAATTTCTTCTTCTCTCCGCGCTGGCGGCGGCCACGCTTATCGGCGGCGCGGCGTGGGCGGACACGAACGTCGCGGTGCAGTCGTTCCATTCCGTCACCATCGAAGGCATGGGCCATGTCACTTTCGTGCATGGCGGTCAGCAGCGCGTGGTGCTGAAGCAAGGCGACACCAATAACACGCAGGTCTATGTGAAGGACGGCGATCTCGTCTTCAAATCCTGCCCCGGCAAGGGCTGGTTCGGCTGGAACAGCTCCTGCCCGTCCGGCTACAACCTCGACGTCGAAATCACGACGCCCGGTTTCTCCGGCGTGGAGATCGACGGCAGCGGCAAGATCGACGCGGCCGGCGGATTTCCGCAGCAGCCGAAGATGAGCGTGGAGATCAACGGCAGCGGCAATGTCGATCTGATGAACGTCGCCGCCGCCAGCACCGATGTCGCCATCCATGGCAGCGGCAAAGTGCATGTGAACGCCCAGCAGAATCTGGATGTGGAAATCGCCGGCAGCGGTTCGGTCGTCTATGGCGGCAATCCGCACATCAGCCAGACGATCATGGGCAGCGGCGAAGTCAAAAGCGCGAAATAGCGCGGGCTTATGGAGGGCCTGCCCTCCGAAGCTTCCGCGCAGGAGGGCGCGAGCGGCCCGGAGGCAACTCCGGGCCGTTTGCTTTGCAACCGGTGAACACACAGCGGCGTTCTCACTCCAGACAGGAATGGAGAGACGGATGCGCGCGATCATGGGCGGCGTTCTGGCGTTGGGCTTTGTCGCACTGGCAGGCTACGCCGCCGCCGATACGAGCGATGCTTCGGCCTGCAAAACGACGTGGGATTCGATGGCCGCGGCCGACAAGGCCAAGACCACCTACAGCGACTATCTGAAGACCTGCACGGAAAACGGTCCCACCGCGGCGCCGATGACCACCACAAAGCCGGTGCCGCCGGTGAAGCTGAATCAGAGCGAGAAGCAACAGGCCTGCGAATCCAAATGGCTCGCCCAGAGCAAGATCGCGCCTACGGGTTCGGAAACGCATGACGCCTTCATCGCCAAATGCCTGAGCGCCCAATAAAGACCGCGAGGCGTCCTCGCAAATAAGCTCCCATTGTCCGCTGCCGTACAGCAACCGCACTGCATGAAAATGCGTTGGTGTTGCGATATTCAACGGAGCCCGCACATGCCCACGAAAAAAGAAAAGATGGACGCCATTGCGCTGCTGAAAGCAGACCACCGCAAAGTCGAAGACCTCTTCAAGAAATTTTCCAACGCCAAGAGCAAGAGCGTGAAGAAGGAACTGGCGCAGGAAATCTGCACCGAACTGAGCGTGCATGCGACGATCGAGGAAGAAATCTTCTATCCCGCCTGCAACGGCGAGGTCGAAGACGATCTGCGCCTCGAGTCCTATGTCGAGCACGACGGCGCAAAGGTCCTGATCGCCGAGCTGGCGCAGGGCGACGTCGATGACGAATTCTACGACGCCAAGATGACGGCGCTGTGCGAGCAGATCCATCATCACGTGAAGGAAGAAGAAAAGCCCGCGGAAGGCCTGTTTGCACAGGCGCGCAAGGCCGGGCTCGACATGGATGCGCTGGGCGAACAGCTGGCTGCCCGCAAGAAGGAACTGCTCGCGCAGATCAAGGCGGACGGCCTGCCGCCCCCGGAAACCCGCAGCTTCACCGGCCACAAGATGCGCCAGGGCAAGCCTGTCGATCAGGAAGCGCGCGCATAACCTGCGCCGGTTTTGTCAGCAGCGTTTTCCCCGGCCGTTTCCCTCCTTGCGTCTTCGCTTACACTCCGCGGACACGCAGGGAGAGGAAAATGGCGCGCATCAACTACGTCGAGTTGCCGTCGAAGCGTTTCGCGGCCTCGAAGGATTTCTACGCCAAGGCGTTCGGCTGGAAGCTCACCGATTTCGGCCCCACTTATGCCGCCACGACGACCGGCGACGTCGACATGGGCCTACAAGGCGACATGCCCGAAGCCACCGCCGCGCCGCTGGTGGTGATCGACGTGGACAATCTCGAAGACGCGCTTACCGCCGTGCAGAAAGCGGGCGCGACCATCACCAAGCCGATCTTCCAATTCCCCGGCGGCCGCCGCTTCCACTTCAAGGACCCCAGCGGCAACGAACTGGCCTGCGTGAAGGGCGACTAGCCCGCGAGGGAAAATGTCGCGGGAGTTCCCTCGCGCCACCCGGGACAAATGACTAGCCTTGCCGCCGATCCGGCACAGAAAGGCGCTCTCATGAAATACCGCAAACTCGGCTCCAGCGATCTTGAAGTCTCGGAAATCTCGCTCGGCTCCTGGCTCACCTATGGCGTGGGCGTGGAGCGCGACAGCGCCGTGGCTTGTGTCGACAAGGCGTTCGATCTCGGCATCAATTTCATCGACACCGCGAATGTCTATGGCCGCGGCGCCGCGGAAACCTTCCTTGGCGAAACGCTCGCGAACCGCAAGCGCGATTCCTACGTTCTGGCGACCAAGGTGTTCTTCCCGATGAGCGACACGGACAAGGGGCTGTCGCGCGCGCAGATCGAAAAGCAGATCGACGCGTCGCTGAAACGCCTGAAGACGGACTATGTCGATCTTTATCAATGTCACCGCTACGACACCGATACGCCGCTGGCGGAAACCATGCAGGCGCTCAGCAACGTCGTGAAACAAGGCAAGGCGCGTTACATCGGCTTCAGCGAATGGTCGCCGCAGCAGATCGAAGCCGCGCTCGCGATGGCGGGCGTGGAGAAGTTCGTCTCCAGTCAGCCGCAATATTCCCTGCTCTGGCGCCGCCCGGAAGAGAAGGTCATTCCGCTTTGCGCAAAGAACGGCATTTCGCAGATCGTGTGGTCGCCGCTCGCGCAGGGTGTCCTTACCGGCAAATATCTGCCCGGCGCGAAGATCCCCGAGCACACGCGCGCCAGCAGCGACAGCATGGGCAACTTCATCAAGTCATGGCTCAACCCGCCGGTGCTGGAAGCGGTGCAGAAGCTGAAGCCGCTCGCCAGGCAGGCGGATTGCACGCTGACGCAATTCGCGCTGGCCTGGGTGTTGCGCGAGCCGAATGTCGCCTCCGCCATCGTCGGCGCCAGCCGGCCGCAGCAGCTTGAGGAGAATGCCGCCGCGTCGGGCCTGAAGATCGATGCTGCACTCTTCAATCAGGCCGAGATGATCGTCGCCGGCGTGGAACGCGCGGGCTAGGAACGGGGATGAGCATGCGCGCAGAATATGAAGCGCAAGTGCGCGCGCTTGCCTCCCTCGTGGACCACATGCGCAAAAACGGAGCCGGCGCGGAAACCATCGCGCGTGCGGTCCATGCGGAGCGCCGCGCGCTTTCCACACATTTCAAATCCCTGACGCCGGAACCCACGCGCGCGCGAATCCATGCCCGCACGGTTTCGGTCTATGGCGACCCGCTGGGACCAACCATCGAATATCTGCGCGCGCAGGGCCGGACATGGGACGAGATCATCGAAAGCGCCACGCGGCCGGGGCCGCTACCTTAAACGGGTTGGCCGATAATCCTAAATAATTCCAGTATGTTATAATTTTTCCCAAATATCGCTTGCCCCTGCCTATTTTGTTCTCTATATGTTCTTTCATGGCAGAGACCCCAGCCCATGCCGGTAATGGCCCGGCACCCCTCCCCGCCTCAGCGGGCCGGGAGGACCAAGACTTCACCGACAAGCATGTCGTCCCCGCCGTTGCGCGGCTGCACAGCGCGCTCGCCGCCTGCGACACGCTGATCGCCAAATGCGTCGAGCGCACGGACAACACCGATTACTACGTCGATACGCGGCTCAAATTCGCGCTTGCCGCAGGCCGCCTCGCCGCCGCACAGGCGCAAACGGCCGGTGCCATCGCGCGCCTCGCGGATGCGGAAAGCCGCCAGCGCCTCGCCAATGTGAAGGTCGACGACTCCGTGTTTCGTCCGCGCCGCGCTGCCCGACATATCGGCACTCCCAGCCGCGCCAACACAACAGATTGGGAAAACGACGAATCCGCGCAGAAAAAATCGACGTTCAATTCCTCTGGCAATTCCGCCTTCACCGGCCCGCGCATCCGGCAGGTCTGATGGCCAAACGCGGCGCTCCCTTCGGCAACCGCAACCGTGTCACCCACGGGCTGCGCTCACGCGAGATGAAAGAGCTGCGCGCGGCGGTGCGCGCCTGCATCGCGGAGATGAAACTCGCGGCGGCGCTGGTGAAAGCGGAAGCAGCGCGGATGGATGCGAAGACGAAAGCGCGATCTTTTCTTCCCCCGTTTACGGGAGAAGTGTCGAGCGCAGCGAGACGAAGGGGGTCCGTGGCGCACCGCGCCCCCTCCATCGCTTCGCGGTCCGCGAATACGCTGTCGCTATCGCCCCCCGCAAACGGGGGAGAAAAATTACGAATTCTCCGCCAGCACCCGACCCGCCAGATACAGCGATCCGCAGATCAGGATACGCGGCGCAACGTCCTGCTGCGCGCGCGTCCAGGCTTCGACCTGCATCATTGCGTCTTCCAGATCGTCGGCGGGTGTCGCGTTCAGTCCAACGCTGCGCGCCGCGTCGTACAATTCGCCCGCGCCACGCGAGGCGGGCTCGCCTTCGATAGGAACGGTCGTGATGTGGCGCGCCAATCCGCCGAACGGCTCCAGGAATCCGCGCGCGTCTTTCGTCTTCAGCATGCCGCAGATCAGATAGAGCGGCTTGGGCGACCGCTCTTCGAGATCCGCCATCGCGCGGGAAACGGCGGCGGCGCCATGCGGGTTGTGTCCGCCATCGAGCCACACTTCCGCGCCTTCCGGCGCGAGCATCACGAGCGGGCCTTTGGTCAGTCGCTGCAGGCGCGCGGGCCATTGCACCGTGCGCAACCCGGTCTCGATCGCCGCATCCGGCGCCCAGCCCGGACCGGCATGGCGCAGCGCGGCGATGGCGGTGGCCGCATTCTCGATCTGGTGCTGGCCGATCAACTTGGGCAGCGGAAGGTCGAGCAAGCCATGCTCGTCCTGATAGATCATGCGCCCATGTTCGGAGTGGCAGAAGAAATCCTGCCCATAGACGAACACCGGCGCGTTCAGCGCATCGGCGCGGCGCACGATGACATCGCGCGGAACGTCATCCTGATTGCCGACCACCAGCGGCACGCCGCGCTTCACGATGCCGGCTTTCTCCGCGGCGATGCTGGCGATGTCATTGCCGAGAAACTCCGCGTGATCGAGCCCGATGGGCGTGATCACCGTCATCAGCGGCTTCGGGATGACGTTGGTGGCGTCGTATTTGCCGCCCAATCCCACTTCCAGAACCAGCGCATCGGCGGGATAGCGCGAGAACACCAGAAACGCCGCGCACATGAATATCTCGAAGAACGTGATTTCCTTTCCGGCGTTCACCCGCTCGCATTCTTCCAGAACGTCGGCGAGTTCTTCATCGGAGATCAGGTTGCCCGCGATGCGGATGCGCTCATTGAACCGCACCAGATGCGGCGAGGTATAGACGTGGACCTTCTTCCCGCCCGCCTCCAGCATGGCGCGCAGGAAGGCGCAGGTGCTGCCTTTCCCGTTCGTGCCCGCGACATGGAACGTCGGCGGCATCTTGCGCTCGGGATTGCCGAGGTCGGCCAGCAGCCGCTCGATGCGATCGAGCTTGAGATCGATGCCCTTGGGGTGGATGTGAAGGAGACGATCGAGAATGGCGTCGCTGCGAGAGGCAGCAACGCTCATATCTTCGCTCCGGAGCGGATCGCCGGATCGGCCGTCTTCACCGGCGTCGCCTCGATCACCGCGGGCGCGGTGAGCGCGCGGCTGCGCGGGCGCGGCTTCTTCATCAGCATATGCACCAGGCTCGACAGCGTGGCGCGCAGCTCATGGCGATGGGTCACCATATCCACCACGCCGTGCTCGAGCAGGAACTCGGCTTTCTGGAATCCTTCGGGCAGCTTCTCGCGGATCGTCTGTTCGATCACGCGCTGGCCGCTGAAGCCGATGCGTGCGCCGGGTTCGGCGATCTGCACGTCGCCCAGCATCGCATACGACGCGCTGACGCCGCCGAACGTCGGATCGGTGAGCACCACGATGTACGGCAAGCCCGCTTCGTTCAGCATGTTCACGCCGATCGTCACGCGCGGCATCTGCATCAGCGAGAGCAGACCTTCCTGCATGCGCGCGCCGCCGGAGGAGACGAACAGGATGAAAGGCCGCTTCTCTTCGACCGCGGCCTGCATGGCGAGCACCAGCGCTTCGCCGACGCCCATGCCGAGCGAGCCGCCGAGGAAGTCGAACGGCTGCACCGCCACCATCACCGGCATGCCGTCCAGCGTGCCGCGCGCGGCCTGCAGCGCTTCCTGGCGTCCGGTCTTGGAGCGGACATATTTGATTTCGTCGGCGTATTTCTTCTCGCTGCGGAATTTCAGCGGGTCGGCCGGCACGGTCGGCGGCGGCATCTCTTCATACACCCCGGCATCGAACAGGGCCGTGAAGCGGTCCTTGGCGCCGATGCGCATGTGGTGGCCGCAGCTCGGGCACACGTTCTGCGCCGCCTCGAGGTCGCGGTGGAAGATCATCTCCCCGCAAGCGGGACACTTCTTCCAAAGGTTCTCGGGGGTCTCGGTTTTGCCCTGCATCAAACCCTTGATGCGGGGGCGGACGAAATTGGCGATCCAGTTCATGGCGTTAGCCTACCACAGGTTATCCACGGGCTGCATGCACGGAATCGGCGAGGGATTTGCAGAAATCGGCAATATCTTTAACGAGTTCCGCGCGTTTCGCGCCATTTGCGGAAAGCTCCGCAATCCGGGACACGATGGCCGAGCCGACCACCGCCCCATCAGCGATACGCGCGATCTGGGCGGCCTGTTCCGGGGTCTTAATACCAAAGCCGACGCAGCAAGGAAGCTTGGACGCGCCATGGATTCGCTTCAGCGCGGCCTCGACTTCGGAGGCATCGAAGGTCTTGGTGCCGGTCACGCCCGCGACGGAGACATAATAGAGAAAGCCGCTCGCGTCCTTCAGAACGGTCTTGAGCCGATGATCGTCGGTCGTCGGGGCGAGCAAGCGGACGATGTCGATACCCTGCCCGTTCGCAGGCACACGCAGCACCTCATCTTCTTCCGGCGGCAGGTCCACCGTGATGAGACCATCGACTCCAGCCGCCGCCGCATCGCGCGCAAACTTCGCCGTGCCGTAGTGATGGATGGGATTGTAGTAGCCCATCACGATGATGGGTGTCTTGTTGTCGCTTTTGCGGAAGCGGCGCACCATCTCCAACGTCTTGTGCATCGTCGCGCCGGATTTCAGCGCGCGCAGCGACGACGCCTGCACCGCCGGGCCGTCCGCCATCGGATCGGAGAACGGCGCACCCAACTCGATCAGGTCGGCGCCCATCGCGGGCAGCTTCTCCATGATCGCGAACGATGTGTCCGCATCGGGATCGCCCGCCGTGATGAACGGCACGAAGGCAGCGCGATTGGCCTTCTTCAACTCCGCGAAACGGGCTTCGATGCGGCTCATATCTTCACCCCCAGATGCGCCGCCGCTGTGAAAACATCCTTGTCGCCGCGGCCGGACAGCGTGACCGCGATAGCCGCATCCTTCGGCATGGTCGGCGCGATGCGCATCACATGCGCCAGCGCATGAGACGACTCCAGCGCCGGGATGATGCCTTCGACCTTGGAGAGCGTGGTGAACGCTTCCATCGCTTCCTTGTCGGTGGCGGAGAAATACTTCACGCGGCTCTGATCCTTGAGCCAGGAGTGTTCCGGACCGACGCCGGGATAATCCAGACCGGCGGAGATGGAATGCGCTTCCTCGATCTGGCCGTCGGAATCCTGCAAGAGATAAGAGCGCGAACCATGCAGCACACCGGGTGTGCCTTTGGTCAGCGTGGCGGCCTGACGATGCGTGTTCACGCCCTCGCCCGCCGCTTCGACGCCGTGGATCTCGACCGAACTGTCATCGAGGAAAGGATGGAACGTGCCGATGGCGTTCGATCCGCCGCCGACGCAAGCGACGATCAGGTCGGGAAGCTTCTTCTCCACCGCCATCATCTGCGTCTTAATCTCTTCACCGATCACGCATTGGAAGTCGCGCACCATCATCGGATAGGGGTGCATGCCTGCAGCGGAACCGATGATGTAGAAGGTGTCGTGTACGTTGGCGACCCAGTCGCGGATCGCCTCGTTCATCGCGTCTTTGAGTGTGCGCGAACCGGAGGTGACAGGCCGCACTTCCGCGCCAAGCAGGTTCATGCGGAACACGTTCGGCTTCTGCCGCTCGATGTCGACCTCGCCCATATAGACGATACAAGGCAGCCCGAAACGCGCCGCCACCGTCGCCGTCGCCACGCCATGCTGGCCCGCGCCCGTCTCCGCGATGATGCGCGTCTTGCCCATGCGCAGCGCCAGCAGGATCTGCCCGAGGCAGTTGTTGATCTTGTGCGCGCCGGTATGGTTGAGGTCCTCGCGTTTCAGATAGATCTTCGCGCCGCCCAGATGCTGCGTGAGCCGTTCGGCGTAGTAGAGCGGATTGGGCCGGCCGACATAATCCTTGAGCAAGCCGTTCAGCTCGGCCTGAAACTTGGGATCGTTCTTGGCTTCGTCGTAAGCCTTCTCGAGATCGAGCACGAGCGGCATCAAGGTTTCGGCCACGAAGCGTCCACCATAAGCCCCGAAATGCCCGTTCAGATCGGGACCGCTGCGAAGCGAATTGGGACGATCGTTCATGACTGCGTCTCTTCTGCGGAATGGGCGTTGCGCGCCGCCTCGACGAAAGCGGTAACGCGCGCGATGTCTTTCACGCCGGGCGCGCTCTCAACGCCGCTCGACACATCCACCCCCGGCGCGCCGCTGACCCGAATGGCGCGTGCAACATTCTCCGGTTTCAGACCGCCCGCGAGCAGCCAAGGGCGTGCGAAGCGCGCGTTGCGGAGCACCTGCCAATCGAACGCCACACCATGGCCGCCCGGCGTAATGGCGTTTGCCGGCGGCTTGGCATCGAACAGAAACATCTCCGCGACGTCGTTATATGCCGGCACATGCGCAAGGTCGGATGCGTCCGCGATCCCAAATGCCTTGATCGCCGGAATGCGGAACCGGGAAACAAGTTCGGCCACCCGCGACGGCGCTTCGCGGCCATGCAACTGCAGAAAGTCGGGCGCCACATCGCGTGCGACGTCCGCGACTTCATCGTCGGATGGGTCGACCATCAGCGCCGTGATCCGGATACGGCCGCGCAGGTGCCGCGCGATCACCGCGGACCGCTCGAGCCCGACATATCTATGGCTCGCCTTCTGGAAGATCAGTCCCGCAAAATCCGCACCCGCGCGCGCCGCCGCATCGGCGGATTCCACGCTGTTTATGCCGCAGATTTTGACCTGGATAGCCATGCTGGCGCTTATCGCCGCCACCGGCACCGAAAGCAAGGCACGGCAGTTTACGGGCTAAATCCAGCCCCTAAGTCCCTCGCGCTTGTGCGTCTCCTGATAGGACGGAAGTGCGCGCAGACGCTCGACGTAGCGGCGAACATGCGGCCAGTCGGCAGCCGTCTTCGGCATGTTGCGCGACCAGCGCGCCAGCATGCCCGCAAGGAAGTCCACCGTCGAAAGATGCGTGCCCATCGCATAAGGACGGTCGTCGGCAAGAAGTCCGTTCAGGCGATCCCAGACCTTTTCGATGCGAGTCCGCGCCTGCTCGCGCGTCGCTTCGACATTGTCCGGACCAGCACCTTCATCCGAATAGAACCAGAGGCGATAAGCCGGCATCAATGTGTTGGCGAGATAGACCATCCATTGCAGATAGGGCGCACGCTGCGCCGCGCCCGCGGTCGGAGCAAGCCTCGCTTCCGGATGCCGTTCCGCAAGGATCATCAGCAGCGCAGCGGCCTCGCCATAGGCGACGCCATCGATCAGCAGGGCCGGCACATGGCCCGTCGGATTGATCTTCAGATATTCGGGTTTCTTCTGGTCGCCCTTTTCGAAATCGAGGGAGATGAATTCGAACGGCACGCCCAGCTCGAGCAGCATCCAGTGCACGCACATGCTGGCAGTGCCGGGCGAACCGTAAAGCTTGTAGCTCATGCCGTGGCTTTCAGATCGTCCGCGATGGCTTTGGCCGCCGCCGCAGGATCTTTCGCGGCGACAATCGGCCGCCCGATCACCAGGATATCGGCGCCTTTGCGCAGCGCCTCCTTCGGTGTCATCACGCGCTTCTGGTCTGCGAGGTCAGCGCCAGCCGGACGAATACCGGGAACGACCAGCATGAAGTCCGGACCGACAGCTTTGCGGATCGCCTCGATTTCGTGGGCGCTACAGACAACGCCATCGAGACCCGACTTCTTGGTCAGTTCGGCAAGCCGCAGCACCTGGTCGCGCGCAGGCTTCTTCTGCCCCACAGCGTCGAGATCGCTGTCTTCAAGGCTGGTGAGCACCGTAACCGCAATCAGCTTGATCTTCGGGTCGACGCCGCGCGCCGCATCCAGCGCCGCGCGCATCATCGCTTCACCGCCGGACGCATGGACGTTGAAGATGGAGGCGCCCAAATGCGCGAGCGCCTTCGAGGCGCCGGCCACCGTATTGGGGATGTCGTGAAACTTCACGTCTGCGAAAACCGGCGTGCCGATTTCCACGATGCGCTTGATCCCATCAGGACCGAGCGCCGTGATGTATTCCAGCCCCACTTTAAGGCCGCCGACATGCGGGCGAATGGATTTGGCAATCTCGAGCGCGCGGGGAAGATCGGGCGTGTCGAGAGCGGCGAAGATCGGGTTCGAGAATCGTGCAGCGCTCATCGAGTGCGCGTCATAAAGCCCACATCGGCCCGGAGCAAGTGACGGGCTGTTACAGATAAAGACTAGGGTGCAGCGTGACCGTTGCCGTTCAGGCGCTCACGCAATTCCTTGCCTGTGCGGAAGAACGGTGCGCGCTTTTCATCCACGGACACCGGCTCGCCCGTGCGCGGATTGCGGCCCATGCGCGAGGGACGCACTTTCACGGAGAACGCGCCGAAACCGCGCAATTCCACGCGGTGGCCTTCCGCCAAAGCCTTCGTGATCGCGTCGAGCATCGTGGTCACGATCCGCTCGACGTCGCGGTGATAAAGGTGCGGATAACGCTGCGCCAAGCGCGCAACCAATTCTGACTTGATCATCCCCTGCCCCCGCGGGCGTCCGAAAATCCGGTCAGGACTCGGCCTTCCCGGCTGGGTTAACCCTCTCATGGGGTCCGGGGGCCGTCAATTGGAGTCAAGCGAACCAATTGAAGGAAAAGCGCTTTTCTCAAGAAACGTGGCTTAAATCCCGCAAAATGCGGGGGTGAAACTTTAGAGACCGCCCTCTAAGACGCCTTCGCCGTCAGCGCGCAGAGCTGGGCCAGGGTCAGAGGCAGCACCCAACCCTGGGTTTCAACGACTCGCCCCTGCACCGCGTCCTCGACCAAGACCTCCGAAAGCGGCCTTTGACCAAGTCTCCGGCGCAACCGCTCCCTGTCATTCGCGGAGGCTATCGTACCGTCGGCAAGTGCGGCCTTCCCGACCTGTACCGCGCTTTCTCGGTCACCAAGCCCGGTAAGCAGATCGCCTGGACCACCCGAAACCCGGCGACCAATCAGCTTGGAAAATTCATATGCGCCGCCCCCGGCCGCCCCAAGTCCTACGACCGCACCCAGAATTGCCAGCAGGGGGCGGCGGGAAACGCCATCCTTCCATCCCTCAATCATGCGAACAGCCCTTTGAGGTGATCTGCGAGGCGCAGGGTCAACGCGACCAGATTCATTGTCGGGTTCGAGGCGCCACAGGTCGGGAACGTGGAACTTCCTGCGATGAACAGGTTGCCGATGCCATGAACCTTGAGATCCGCATCAACCACGCCCCGCTTTGGATCGCTATGCATGCGCGTGGTGCCGACGTGGTGGTTGCCCCAGTCCATCGTTTCCATCCAGCTCGCGCGCGATGAACGGTCGAGATGAATCATGCCCGTACGGGTCGCAAGCAACTGGCGTCCTAACTCCTTCATGGTTTGGCGGTATAGGGCAAAATCTTCGTCGCTGATCGTCATGTGAAGATTCAGCCGCGGCATGCCCAGCGCGTCGCGTTCGGATGTCAGCGTCAGGCGGCGATCCGGATCCGGCTTCAATTCCATGCCGCAGCCCAACGCATAGGTCGTAGCATTTGAGGCATCCATACCGAGGGCCGACGTCGTTGTCGCGACGACGGCCCTGCCGAAATCATCCAGTTCAACCCTATTCTCCACAGTGGTGAGCGAGCCCATCACGTGACTGGTGCGCTTGTATTCGTCGCTGACGGCAAGTGTGGCGCGGAAGATTGCGCCGTCGCCGTGCTGATTGCTGGGATAGTAAGGCGCAATCGGGCCATCGAAGGACACAAGCTTCGCGGTCTGGCGTGGGATCGGATTGTCCATGAAGAAGCGGCCGACAAGATCGGTACCATTGCCGATGCCCGTCTTCATCACCCCATTTGAAGCAAGCAGCAGCCGCACATTCTCTATGCCGCCGGTTGCCAGCACGACATGCTTGGCCTTCACAGTGAACTTTCCACCGGCAAGCGTCGCGACATCCAGGTGGTCGACACTCTTGCCGTCCGGCGCCAACGCAATATTGGTGACATTGGCGTGCAAGAGCGCGGAGAGATTGGAAATCTTCTTCAGGTCGGCGGCATATCGCTCGCCGAAATTCGTCGGCAATTGCGAGCCGCGCATTTTGCTGAACTGAAACCAGCTGTTGTAGATGCCGCCCGCGCCGAGCGTCAGCGGCGCGCCATATTTGTCGACCCATTGTTGATTGCCGCTGAAATCGAACGGTCCCGCTTCCACGAGTGCCGCTGCACGCGGATAGTACGGGTCAAGCGCCTCACGTCCGAACGGCCATCCCGAATACGGCACCCATGAGCGCTTTTCGAAATCGCTTTTGTCGAGCGGACGGCACCAGCCTCCCCAATGGTTCGTGCCGCCACCGAGATAATGCTGCCGCGTCGCGTTGAGCGGCGTATATGGCACACCGGTCTGCGTGCCGTCGTAAAGCGATTGGGTTTTTTCGTCAAAGCTGGTGCCGCCGCCTTCCAGCATAAGGATGCGGATTGGCTTACCAGCGAACGACATTGCCAGAGTGATGCCGGCGGGACCGCCACCGATAATCGCGAGATCGGTATCGAGAATTGTGCCCGAAGGGATGTTGCGGGCATCGGAGAACGCGCTCAAGACAAACCTTTCAGACGCAGCGAAGGATTTGGAGCCTATGCTGCGGCGAAAGTCTTGTCTTGTCGGAATTGTCGCGGAGGAACAAGCCTCCGCCGCGAAGACTGGTGGAGCCAAGCGGGATCGAACCGCTGACCTCCTGCATGCCATGCAGGCGCTCTCCCAGCTGAGCTATGGCCCCAATCGCAGTCATTTTCCGGTCTGGGGACCGGAATCGAACTTCTAACGTTCGTCTTTTTCGATGTCAGCGTCGATGATGCCGCTGACGTCGTCGTTCTCGTCTTCTTCTTCCTCGAGGAGACTGTCGTCCTCCTCTTCCTCGTCACCGAGTTCTTCGTCATCGATATCGATGTCGGCATCATCCGCGTCGACAACCGACATGCCAGATTCTTCGGCTTCCGTTTCGGTGTCGGGCGTGTCGGAATCTTCGTCCTCGTCGTCGTCGGAAGCGACGATCAGCGGCGCTTCTTCGACTTCGGCCTCGTCTTCGGCCTCTTCGGATTCGACCTCTTCGTTCTCGTTCTCATCCTCCTCGTCGTCATCGCGTTCGATCACGGAGGCAGGTGCGGCCGGCTCGGGCGTGCGCGGGCGGCGCTGCTTGTAGAGCGCCTCGGGCTCGAAGCTGAACTCGCACTTCGGGCACTCGATAGGGCGCTTCTGCAGATCGTAGAATCGTGCGCCGCAAGAGGGGCACACGCGCTTAATTCCCAGATCAGCCTTGACCAAAGTTACACTTCCCGCGTTCAGTCCGGTTTCGGAGGCCGGGTCGTTTGCCACTTATCGGCCCCCCTGTCAAAGGCCCAAATAACCCCATGAATACCGCACCAATCGCACGGCCTTTGAGCACCCGCCGATCCGGCCCCTTGCGGGGAAAAGCGCAGGTTCCGGGCGACAAATCTATCTCCCACCGCTCGCTCATCCTTGGCGCCATGGCCGTAGGCGAAACACGGATCACCGGCCTGCTTGAAGCCGAAGACGTGCTGAACACGGCAAAGGTCATGCGCCAGTTCGGTGCCACCGTTACGCGCGAGGGCAATGGCTTGTGGCGTGTGTGGGGCATGGGTGTCGGCGGCTGGTCGCAGCCGGATGCCGATCTCGATTTCGGCAATTCCGGCACCGGCTCACGGCTGGTGATGGGCGCGATGGCAACGACACCGATCACGGCCGTGTTCACCGGCGACGCTTCCCTGCGCGGCCGCCCGATGAAGCGTGTGCTCGAACCATTGGAGGAATTTGGTGCGACATGGGAAGCCCGCAATGGTGGATTGATGCCTGTGACGCTGCGCGGCACCGACCGTCCGATCTGCATCGACTATGACGTCAAAGTCCCATCCGCACAGGTGAAGTCAGCATTGCTGCTGGCTGCCCTCAATGCTCCCGGACGCACCCGCATCACACAGGCCTCTCTCACGCGTGACCACACCGAAAAGATGCTCAAGGCTTTCGGCGCGGATATCTCGGTCGAAACGCTGAAGAACGGTGAAGCCATCCATGTGCTGGGGGAAGTGGAGTTGAAACCCTGCGCTGTAGAAGTGCCGCGCGATCCTTCATCTGCTGCATTTCCACTCGTCGCCGCATTGATTGTTCCAGGTTCTGAAGTATCGATCCCCCGCGTCCTGTTGAACGCGAGACGTATCGGCTTGATCGATACGCTCAAGGAGATGGGTGCGGACATCGTGGTCGAAAATCAACGCGAAAGCGGTGGCGAGAAGATCGGCGATCTTATGGTGAGATATTCACCGCTGACGGGCGTGGAAGTTCCGCCCGAACGTGCCCCGGCGATGATCGATGAATACCCAATCCTCGCCATCGCAGCGGCCTTCGCGGAAGGCTGCACAACCATGCGTGGGCTGGAAGAATTGCGCGTCAAGGAGAGTGATCGCCTCTCCGCCATCGTCAACGGCCTGCGCGAAAACGGTGTGACGGTGGAGGAGTCGGAAGACGGCATGATGGTGGAAGGCGGCTATGTCGCCGGCGGCGGACGCGTGAACACCCATATGGATCATCGCATCGCAATGTCGTTTCTCGTCATGGGGCTTGCGTCCGAAAAGCCCGTTTCGGTAGACGATGCCTCCATGATCGCCACAAGCTTCCCCGAGTTTGAGAACCTCATGCGCGTCCTTGGCGCCGATTTCGTGCTGGTGAACGCGTGAGCATCGTCATTGCCGTGGATGGCAGCGCTGCGTCCGGCAAAGGCACGCTGGCGAAGAAACTGGCGGCGCATTTCGGATTCCATCATCTGGACTCCGGGTCGCTTTATCGCCTCACCGCGCTTGGCGTCATCGATGCCGGTGGCGATCCAGGCAACGAAGCGGATGCGGTGAAGGCTGCGCGCGCCATCGATCCGTCGAAAGCGGGCGATCTGCGCATCCGTTCGGCGGAGATCGGCAAGGCCGCATCCCTGGTGTCCGTCTTCCCGCCGGTGCGGGCCGCCCTGCTCGATTATCAGCGCAGCTTCGCCCGCCGCGAACCGGGCACCGTGATTGACGGGCGCGATATCGGAACGGTCGTTTGCCCCGGTGCAACCGCCAAGTTGTTTGTGGACGCCGCGCCGGAAGTGCGCGCTCATCGCCGGTGGCTGGAACTCAGGGGCTATGGCCAGGCGCCGGATGAAGCCCAGATCCTCAAGGAAATCCGCGAGCGGGATGAACGGGATACCAACCGGGCCATCTCCCCCCAGAAGCCCGCCGCCGATGCAGCCTTGCTGGATACCAGCCAACTGGGTATAGACGCCGCGTTCGCGGCCGCCCTCGCTTTGGTTCAGCCAAAGATCGAGGCGCTCAGGGCCCGCCCCAGGGGTTGAAGGAGACCCGGCGGCGCCCATATCGAGCGGGTCCCCGAAATCACTGCTGACAATCCAACCGCCTCGCGGACGCATCTCCGCGTGGAAGTCCGCCGCCAAAACGCGGCCGGCACTAATGTTTTTGCAAAGGAATACCGAATGGCACGTTCTGCCGCAGCCGAAACCATCGCCACCCCGAGCCGCGACGACTTCGCGGCCATGCTGGAAGCCAGCTTCCACACCCAGTCGCCGCAGGAAGGCAACGTCATCAAAGGCAAAGTCGTCGCGATCGAAAACGATTTCGCCGTCGTCGACGTCGGTCTTAAGACCGAAGGTCGCGTGGCCCTCAAAGAATTCTCCATGCCCGGCCAGCCGGCCAATGTGAATGTCGGCGATGACGTCGAGGTCTATCTGGAGCGCGTCGAGAACGCGATGGGCGAAGCTGTCCTCTCGCGCGACAAGGCGCGCCGCGAAGAGAGCTGGATCCGCCTCGAGAAGGCGTTCAACGATCAGACCCGCGTGCAGGGCGTGATCTTCGGCCGCGTGAAGGGCGGCTTCACCGTCGACCTCGACGGCGCCGTTGCGTTCCTTCCCGGTTCGCAGGTGGACGTCCGCCCGATGCGCGATGTCGGCCCGATCATGAACCAGGCGCAGCCGTTCCAGATCCTGAAAATGGATCGCCGCCGCGGCAACATCGTGGTCTCGCGCCGCGCTGTTCTGGAAGAGCGCCGCGCCGAGGAGCGTTCCTCGCTCGTCGCCTCGCTGCAGGAAAAGCAGATCGTCGAAGGTGTGGTGAAGAACATCACTGACTACGGCGCATTCGTGGATCTGGGCGGCGTGGACGGCCTGCTGCACGTCACCGATATCGCCTGGCGCCGCGTCAGCCATCCGACCGAAGTTCTGAACGTCGGCCAGACGGTCCAGGTGCAGATCATCAAGATCAATCCGGACACGCAGCGTATTTCGCTCGGCATGAAGCAGCTGCAGACCGATCCTTGGGAAGGCGTCGCCGCCAAATATCCGGTTGGCGCGAAGTTCCAGGGCAAAGTCACCAACGTCACCGACTACGGCGCCTTTGTGGAGCTGGAGCCGGGTGTCGAAGGTCTCGTCCATGTGAGCGAGATGAGCTGGGTGAAGAAGAACGTCGCCCCGTCCAAGATCGTAACGCCGGGTACCGACGTCGACGTGCAGGTGCTGGAAGTCGATTCCAACAAGCGCCGCATCTCGCTCGGCCTCAAGCAGACGCAGGACAACCCGTGGGAAGCGTTCTCCAAGAACCACCCGGTCGGCTCCACGATCGAAGGCGAGATCAAGTCGATCACCGAGTTCGGTCTGTTCGTCGGTCTCGACAGCGACATCGACGGTATGGTGCACCTGTCTGATCTCTCCTGGGATCAGTCTGGTGACGAAGCCGTCAAGTCCTACGAGAAGGGCCAGATGGTCAAAGCAAAGGTGCTGGACGTTGACGCGGAGAAAGAACGCGTCAGCCTCGGTATCAAGCAGCTTGAGAAGGACCCGATCGAAACCGCCGGCAAGGACGGCGGTGCCCTGCGCAAGAACCAGGTCGTCACTGTCACGGTCACGGAAGTGAACGATGGCGGCATCGAGGTCAGCCTCGCCGACGGCGTGAAGGCGTTCATCCGCCGCGCCGACCTCGCCCGCGACCGCAACGACCAGCGCCCGGAGCGTTTCCAGGTGGGCAACAAGGTCGATGCCATGGTCACGGCAATCGACAAGGCCTCGCGCAAGATCTCGCTCTCCATCAAGGCGCGTGAAATCAGCGAGGAGAAGGAAGCCGTGGCGCAATACGGCTCGTCCGACTCCGGCGCCTCGCTGGGCGACATCCTAGGCGCGGCGTTGAAGAAGCGCGGCGGCAAGAAGGCGAAGGACGAAGACGAAGAGTAAGACTTCGTTCACCCTGTTTGTCTGAGACGAAAGCGCCCGGTCCCGCCGGGCGCTTTTTTCTTGGCCATTTCGATTAACGCGGCGTTATCGCCCTCGCTCTATTGTCGCAACATGTAACGAGATTGGGTTCGGGCGAGCATCACAGACTCATGACAGCGGTCGCGACCTACACCCGCGCACGACGCGCGGCCAGGCCCTCGCTCATCTATCTGCTGGGCGTGACGACGCTTGTCTTTGCATCTGCACTTCTCTGCCTCACCTTCTCCTGGAATGGTACGCGGATCGCCGGGATATGGATTGGCAATGCATTCCTTTTGGCGCCTCTTCTGCAGCATCGGCGCCGGGACTGGTTTTCGCTTCTTGCCGCAGGATATGTTGCGAATTTCTGTGCCGATATTGTCATCGGCGATCCCATTGCGCGCGCTGCGGCCACGCCCCTGATCAATGTCGCCGAAGTTTTGCTGGTCGCTCTTCCCATGCGCTATTTCCGGCTCGACCGCGACTTCACGCGCACTCAATCGCTTATACCTTTCTATCTCCTGGCAGGAGGCCCTGCGCCGCTCATCGCCGCGGTGCTCGCCGCATTCTATTTCGAAGCCGTGGAGCATGGTCATTTCTGGGCTTCGGTCTGGATATGGTACGCGGGCGACGCGCTGGGCTTGATCATGCTCGTGCCGCCTCTGCTGACAGTCAAAGGCAAGGACATCAGTGAGATGTTCGGGCGCGGACAGCGCCTCGAGAGCCTAGCACTGATCGGGCTCTTGCTGGGTATCGTCTCTCTGAATTTCGTGCAGGATTATCCGACGGCGTTTCTCTTCTTCCCTTGCGTTCTGCTTCTGACATTCCGCCGCGGGTTCGCAGGCGGCTCGATCGGACTTCTTATCGTAGCACTCTACATGGTGGCGCCGATCCTGCTTGGAGATTCCAGCGGGGCCCTAAAGCCCCACTCTCTCCGGGAGCAGGTGACCATCGTCCAAATCTTCGTCGCGGTCATGGGATTCTCGGTCGTGCTGGTCGGCGCAGCCCTGGAGGAAAGACGCAAATTGGAACAATGGCTCGCATCGGCGATCGCACGCGCTGAAAACTCACGCGAAGAAGCGCTGGTCGCGAAAGACGCTGCCGAAAAAGCAAATAGGTCGAAGTCCATGTTCCTGGCGAACATGAGCCACGAACTGCGCACTCCGCTGAACGCAGTGATCGGCTTTTCGGAAATGATGCATACCGAGGTGTTCGGCCCTCTCGGCGACAAACGTTATCGCGAGTACACCGACTTGATCCGCGGAGCCGGGCAGCATCTGCTCGATCTTATCAATGACATTCTCGACATGTCGAAAATCGAAGCCGGAAAGCAGGAACTGCATCGTGAAAAGTTGAATGTCGCGGATTTGGGGCATGAGGCGCTTCATCTCATGCGCGAGCAGGCCGCGACGGGACACGTTCGTCTTGAGATGAATACCGGCACCGCACCCGTCTTCGTAATGGCCGATCGCCGAGCCATGAAGCAGATCCTGCTAAATCTGCTCTCCAATGCAGTGAAGTTCACACCGGAAGGTGGACAGGTCACGGTGAATACCACGCAGACAGGCGACCATGTCACGCTTTCTGTCCGCGATACCGGCATCGGCATTCCGGCCGAACAGATCTACAGGCTGGGCAATCCGTTCATCCAGATCAGAAACAATGCGGGCACCACGCAGACCGGCACAGGTCTTGGCCTTGCGCTTGTGCGCGCGCTCACCGAAATGCACGACGGCACGTTTCGCATCGAAAGCATCGAGGGCCAGGGGACGACAGTGACTATCATGCTGCCGGCGTGCCTGCGCGAGCCGCTCGCCGCCTGAAGGTTAGTCGGCGGTTTCGCTTCGAACTGCTGCGATCAATCCGCGCAGCGAATTGCCGAGAAATACCTCCGCCCTATCCAAATCGCGCGGGTGGAGCGGGCTTTCCATGCATTGCCCGCTGTCAATGAGTTCGCGCCGCAAACAGCCGTCCAGCAGCCCTTCCTCCAGCGGCGGAGTGATCAATCGCCCTTGGCGGCGCACAAAGATGTTGCTGCGGCTTCCTTCCGTCAGGCGGCCCTGCTCGTTTACGAAAAGAACCTCATCGCCCCCATGCGCACGGGCCAGCTCCGCTTCGTAGAGTTCACGCCAGCTTGTTTTGTGACGAAGCAGAACATCGCGGCTTGAAGTGCTAACCGGCGAAATGCTGTAGCGCCACAGGGTGGGCGAGACAGGCAATGGCACTGAAGTGCATGCAAGAGTCCCGTCTTCCGAAAGAGTAAGCCTGATGCGTTGCTCTCCCATTTTCCCCGAAACAGCGTTTGTCATCGCGTTCAGCGCCGAGGCCATGTCAAATGGAAAAGCAAAAGCTGCCGCAGACCGCGCCAAGCGACTCAGATGCAGGTCTCGCCGTACAAAACCTTGGGCGGGGGAGAAACGTAGCGTTTCGATCAAATCCAGCGGCCTGCGCGCGGCGTCGTAATAGCGGGCTTTGAGGAGGCATTCGCCATATTCCGAAGCCGCATTCGAGTCGTGGACGATCGCACCGCCGACACCCATCACGCCACGGGTCCCTGCGATGGTGAGTGTGCGGATGGCGACATTGAAAGACGCCGATCCATCCGGCGCAAAATGGCCAATCGCACCGCAATAGACGCCGCGCGGATCGATTTCGAGATCGCGGATGATTTCCATCGCGCGAATTTTCGGCGCGCCGGTGACAGAGCCGCAAGGAAACAAGGCATGGCAGAGGTCAGCCACCGTGGTGCCGGCCTCCACTTGGGCGCGAACGGTCGAAACCATCTGGTGAACCGTGGGATAAGTTTCGATTGCGTATAGATCGTGCACCGCCACGCTACCTGTCCGCGCAATGCGGCCGAGATCGTTGCGCAGAAGATCGACGATCATCAGATTCTCCGCGCGGTCCTTCGCGCTATTTTGCAATCGCAAACGCATTGCGACATCGTCCGCAGGGCTGGAGCCGCGCGGCGCCGTGCCTTTCATCGGACGAGCAGTGACTTCTCCTGTCCGTGAGATCGCGAAGAATAGTTCCGGCGAGAAGCTCAAGATGCAACGTTCGCCGTCATCGATAAACGCACCATGGGCAGCTTGAGACTGCTCACGCAACTGCAAATAAAGCGCCATCGGATCGCCGATGCTTGGAAAGCGTGATCGGAAACTGAGATTTGCTTGATAGATGTCGCCAGCTTCGATCAGCGCGTGCACTTTCGTGAAGCGAGCGCTGTACTCGCTTGCGCTCCAGCGTTGCGCTAGAGGGCCCCGATAGGCGCGTCCCGCGACCTGTGCATCGAGCGCCGATTTTGCGGCGAAGCCTTCAGACGTTTCGAAAGCGTCGAAGACACCGAACCACAGCAGCGGCACCTCGCGCTGTGCGGGCAGGAGCCCGCGAAGACGCGGTTCAAGCACATGTCCCAGTTCATAGGAGAAATAGCCCGCCGCGTATCGGCCATTGCGCCGTGCTGCCTCCAGCGCTTCCAAGGCCAACTCGACCTCGTCAGGATGCCAAGCGCAGATAGTCTTGGTGGGGTCCGAAAAGCAGAGCAGCCGCTCCCTGCCGGGTCGCGCGTCGTCGAGAAGGACTTGGATAGATTTTGCAGCACCCATGGTTTGCGCGTTCTGCCTCGACCGGTTCCCTGTCACAACGCCGGTTCCCGCATGGCAGCAAATAAAGCCCCCGGCGAACAAATAGGGGACACTTGATCAGGGGTAGAACAGACCCCACATATCCTAGCAGAAGCGGCGCCTTCGGGGCCGCAAAGCAGAAACAAGGCCGCTCGAGGAGGGCTTTGAGAATGAACCGGAATACCACCTTCAACAGCCCGTTTTTGCTGGGCTTCGAGCATCTGGAGCGCTTGCTCGAGCGGACCGCGAAAAGTGCGGGCGACGCCTATCCTCCCTACAATATCGAGGATGCCGGTGAGGACCGGTTGCGGATTGTCCTCGCCGTGGCCGGCTTCTCCCGCGAAGAGCTGAATGTCACAGTCGAGGATAATCAGCTCGTGATCCGCGGCAAACAGAACGAATCTGCCGATCGCACGTTTCTCCATCGTGGCATCGCGGCGCGCCAATTCCAGCGCGCGTTTGTGCTGGCAGAAGGAATCGAAGTGACCGGCGCCGAATTGGAAAACGGATTACTCGCCATCGATCTCGCAAGACCGCGCGTGGAGAAAGAAACGCGCACCATCGAGATTAAAAGCCGGGCGAACGGAAAAGCGTGAGGGTTTGGAAAGGAAGGTCGCTATGACCAACAGGAATGAAATCTACGATGTGGATGTCGAGCGTCATGCTCGCATCGCCTACATCAAGCCTACGGGTATCGAAGAAGCCACACGTCTTGGCATCATGCCTGAAGGCATCAAGCTACCTGACAATGTGAAGCTTTACGTGCTTCACGCCGTCGATGGCTCTGTGCTGGGCTACACGGACTCGTGGGATACAGCCTACGGCGCCGCGATCCAGAACGAGCTGACGCCCGTCAGCGTTCATTAAAGCTCGCTTCGAATGCAAAAAAGGGCCGGAGCATGCTCCGGCCCTTTTCCTTTTGTTCAAATATCAGGCCGCTTGAGAGGTGCTGCCGTTTGTCTTCTCCGTCAACAGTGCATAGAGCACTTCAGCATCCTTAGCTGCCCGCAACTTCTCGCAAGTTTGCTGATTGCGCAGCAGGCGCGAAACGCGTGCAAGCGCCTTCAGATGGTCTGCACCGGCGCCCTCCGGCGCGAGAAGCAGAAACACCAAATCGACGGGCTGATTGTCCACCGCATCATAGGCGATCGCCGTTTCGAGCCGAGCGAACATGCCCACAATCTTGTTCAAACCGGCAAGGCGGCCGTGCGGGATCGCGATCCCCTGCCCCATGCCGGTGGAGCCAAGGCGCTCGCGCTCAATCAGCGTTTCGAAAATCCGGCGCTCAGGAAGCCCGCAGATGGGAGCGATGCGCTCCGCCATTTCCTGCAGCAATTGCTTCTTTCCCTGGGCCTTCAAAGACGGAAGGACGGCCTCAGGCGCAAGCAGATCGGTGATTTCCATGGGACCCTTCTGAACGCGGCAGTCAGGCGGAATCGCTCCTGAGCGTATTCCCCTTTTGATGGTGATTCTTCAAGCGTCGCTTGTAGCGGCGAAGCTGCTTCTCCATATGTTCCAGCATGGCCGCGAACGCCATATGTGCGTCCTTGCCCGTGCCTTCCGCCTTCATCACGGGACCCGAGTCGAGATGCGCCGCACAGTCAGCGCGAAACAACGGGCCCTCGCGAGAGAAGACGACATTCGCTTCCGCGCCGCCGTCAAAATGCTTCGCAAGCGCCGTTTCCAGCTCTGCGCGCACTTTTTCAGGGAGCGCTGTACCGATTTCGATTTGCTTGCCTGACACCCGCACGTTCATGGCTTGTCAATGCACCACTTGGAGGTTCGGTTGCGCGAGTTCCCGCCGCGCTCGTCCGTAGCTTCCATCGAAAAGGCGGCGGGTGTGTAGGCCCGGTCACCCCCAAAGTCAACGCCTTAAAAAACGCCCGGAAAACTTAGCGTGCCGCAGCCGCGCTGAACTCCGACGCCTTCATTCTACGCCGTTCCACGGAAGATGGAATGCGCATCGCTTCACGATATTTCGCGACCGTGCGCCTCGCGATATTGACACCGTCAGCCGTCAAGAGCGCAACGATCCGATCATCCGAGAGAACATCGGCAGATTCATTGTCAATCATCTCGCGAATACGGTCACGTACTGCTTCGGCGGAATGCGCTTCGGCGCCGTTAACTGCCTGAATCGAGGCGGTAAAGAAATATTTCAACTCGAAAAGGCCGCGTGGCGTCGCGATATATTTGTTCGATGTGACCCTGCTCACAGTGGATTCGTGCATGCCGATCGCGTCGGCAATGGTACGGAGATTCAGTGGGCGCAGGTGGCGGACGCCATAGGTCAGGAAACCGTCCTGCTGGCGAACGATTTCGGTCGATACCTTCATGATGGTCCGCGCCCGCTGGTCGAGGCTTTTTACCAGCCAATTCGCATTGTTCAGACAATCGGTGAGATAGTTCTTCGAATCCTTGTCACGCGCGTTGGTCGAAACCTTCGTGTAGTAGCGTGAATTGACCAGCAGGCGCGGCAGCGTGTCCGCGTTCAATTCCACGTGCCATCCACCGTCGTTGCTCTCGCGCACGAATACATCCGGCACAACGGGCTGCACAGGCTCCGAGCCAAAAGCGAGGCCGGGCTTTGGCGTGAGGCCACGAATCTCCGCGATCATGTCCGAAATGTCTTCGGCATCACAGCCGCAGAGTTCGCAGAGCTTCGAGATTTCGCGCTTCGCAACCAATTCTAGATTGGCGAGGAACGCCTGCATGATCGGATCGAGACGGCCTAACTCCTTCAATTGCAGCGCAAGGCACTCGGCGAGATCGCGCGCGCCGACGCCGGTCGGCTCAAAACCCTGGATGACCTTCAGCACCTCTTCGACCGTCTGTCGCGAAACGACCAAGCGGGTGGCAATCTCGTCGAGATCGGTGCGGCAATAGCCCGCTTCGTCAATCACGTCGATGAGCGAAGCCCCGATCAGGCGACGCTCGCCATCAAGCGCGGCAATAGAGAGTTGTTCTGTGAGATGGTCGCGCAACGTCACGTCATGCGCGAGCGTGCGCTCAAGCGAGTTTTCGCCTTCCTCGCCCATTGCCGGCCCTGCCGAACGCAGATTCGACCAGTCGGACGGAGATTGCTGCTGGGTCGCGCGATCCGAACCGAAATCCTCACCGTGCATATCCTCGCGCGCGGCATCCATGTCTTCGGACTTGGAAAAGTCTTCACGCGCGAGACCCGCATCGAGCGTTTCATCTGCCGCCGAAGGCGCCGCTTCGTCAACACGATCTTCGATCGGGGACTGGTCGCGCTCGTCGCGCTCCAAAAGCGGGTTCTTCTCGAGTTCCTGTTCGACGTAAGTCGCGAGTTCCATATTGGAGAGCTGCAGAAGCTTGATGGCCTGCTGCAGCTGTGGAGTCATGACCAGGGACTGGCCCTGCCTCATCTCCAAACGCTGTGCTAACGCCATACGCCGCCCCTACACACGCATCGCTACAGTGAGAATCTCTCGCCGAGATAAATCCGGCGCACTTCCCGATCGCCCACGATCTCCTGGGGCGTCCCTTCTTTTAGAACCTGGCCTTCGTGGATGATGTAGGCCCTATCGATGATATCGAGCGCATCGCGCACATTGTGATCGGTGATGAGCACGCCGATGCCGCGATCCTTCAGATGGCGCACCAAATCACGAATGTCGTTCACCGCGATGGGATCGATACCGGCCAGTGGTTCGTCGAGCAGTATATAAGACGGATGCGTCGCAAGGCAGCGTGCGATTTCCACGCGACGGCGCTCACCACCCGATAGCGCGATCGCCGGCGTGTCGCGCACGTGCGTGACACCGAACTCAGCCATCAATTCTTCGACCATCGCTTCCAGGCGGGCTGGATCGCTTTCCACAAGCTCGGCCGTGGCGCGAATGTTTTCTTCAGTCGTCAGCCCCCGGAAGATAGATGCTTCCTGTGGCAGATAACCGATGCCCATGCGGGCACGGCGATACATCGGCATCGCCGTTACGTCGTGACCATCCAGTTCGATCGTGCCGTAGTCCGCCGGGATTAGCCCGGTGATCATGTAGAAGGTGGTCGTCTTGCCCGCACCATTCGGACCAAGCAGACCGACGACTTCGCCGCGGCGCAGCGTCAGGCTCACCGCGCGCACAACCGGACGCTTCTTGAAACTCTTTCCGACCTTGGTGACGACCAGACCGCCCGTGCCCTCAACCACGCGCACTGGCGGCTCGCCATCGCGTCGGGAAATCTGTGTTTCGGAACCGGTTGCGGTTGTCATGGCAAGAACTGTGCCTTTTCGGATTTAAGGAACTGTGAAGGCTATTTACCCCGGCGATTTACCGGTTGTTTGCGGTTGAGGCGGGGTCGCGGGCTTCCCTTTTGGGGGCGGGGTGAAAACACCCTGCACACGGCCTCCTTGGGTGCCCTTGGCGGTCAACTGGGCCTTTCCGGTCTCTATGTTCATGACAAGATGGGTGCCGCGCATGACGTTCTTTTCCTTCGTCAGGAGCACTTTGCCGTCGAGGGTGATATTTTTGCTGTTGAGATCATAGACCCCAGTGTCACCCGAAGCGTTCCCGGACGTGGATGTGAACAGAACATTGCCATATCCGTTGATGTGATCCGGCTTGTTGTTCACCTCGAACACGCTGACCTTGTCGGCACGCAGTTTGAAGTCGCCCTGCGTTATTATGACGTTCCCGATGTAAGTGCCGACCTTCGTCTTCAGGTCACCCACGAACTGATCCGCAGAGACGTTGATGGGTGCGGAGGAGTCATGCTTGCCCATGTCGATGCCACCGCTCGCGGCTTCCGCTAACGCCGCGCCTGATGAAGCGACGAGAACAAATGCGCAGAGCGCCGTGCTGAATCGTGAAATCATTTTTTCTTCTTCATCGCCCCCGGATAAATCTGCATGTGCACATTGCCCATCAAATAGATAAGCGGTTTGCTCTTTTCTACCGGCGCGTTCGGTGCGCGGACTGGGCAAACCACACCGGCCGCGCCGCTCGGGTGATGCTTCGATTTGTGTTGAGCCGCCTGCTTTTTGCTGTGCGCGCAGGGATCGGTCAGACGTTCGATCCGAAACCGATCGGCGACGAATGTGCCAGACGGGCCCTGCCCGGTGACCCTATGCGGACCGGTGGCAACGCCCTTAGCCAGATCGATGTGCGCCAGATCAGTATGCAATTCAAAGCCTTGGTCAGTGAAGACCGCAATTGCACCGTTCAATTGCAGTTGCCGGGCATCGGCATCGAGCACGCCGTGCGGTGCTGTGGCGTTCAGCCATTGACCGTCTTTCAGGCTCATGTCCGCTTGCACGTTTGTAAGAGCAGCCTGTCTCAAATTCTTCGGATCCTGTGTAGCCTTGTCGGCCGTCACTGTGAACGGATTGCCCTCGCTGTCAGCACCGTGCAGTTTCGGTTTGATCATCGAGAGATCGCCCGAAACGATTCCCATCTTTTCGAATGTCATCGCCATGCGCTGGGACTGGCGCGGAAGAAGCGAATAGCCGACAACCAGACCGATCAGCAGTAAACCTGCGAGCAGCAAGCCGCGCCGCATCACATTGACAAAGCGCGCATAACGCTCCGCATCATGAATTGTCGCGCGCGAGCGCGCGGAAAAATCGAATTTGCCGCGTGTCGGTTGCGTCTTGCCGATAGGTTCGGCAACGGCGCCCGTTCCGGCTCGCCGATCCGCCGTCATTACTGAAGTCCCGCGCGCAGGCAGTCGTGAACTGTGAGAAGGCCCAAAGGCTTCTTCGACTTGGCTTTCGGATCGACAACGAAAAGGCTTGTGACCTTTGCGGAGTTCATGAAAGTCAAGGCTTCTGCGGCAAGAATGTCAGGTTGAATTGTTTTAGGATTGGCGGTCATCACGTCGCGTGCCTTGCGATCCAGAAGGTCACGCTCCAGATGCCGGCGCACGTCGCCGTCGGTAATGATCCCCACCAGTGCGCCCTTGCTGTCCACCACACCGGCCACGCCGGCGAAGCCGAACGCCGACGCCATTTTCGCGATCACTTCGCGCATGGGAGCATCAGGCTTGATGAGCGGAAGTTCGCTGTCCTTGTGCATGATGTCAGAAACGCGCACGAGCATCCGCCCGAGCGAACCGCCCGGATGGAAATCGCGATATTGATCGGCATTAAAGCCGCGCCGCTCCATGAGCGCGACGGCTAGTGCATCGCCCAACACCAGCATAAGCGTGGTGGAGGTGGTCGGCGCCATGCCCATCGGGCAGGCTTCGCGGGCCTTCGGCAACACCAGCGCTACGTCAGAGGCGCGAAGGAGCGTCGAATCCGGACTGCCGGCCATTCCGATCAGAGGAATGCGAAATCGCTTCGCGTAGGTGATGATGTCGCCCAGTTCCGCCGTCTCGCCGCGATAGGAAAGCATCAGTAGCGCATCGTCGCGCGTCAGCGCGCCGAGATCGCCATGGCTGGCTTCTCCCGGATGGATGAACTGTGCGGGCGTTCCGGTGGAGGACAGCGTCGCGGCGATCTTGCGCGCAATATGCCCGCTCTTGCCCATGCCACTGACGACCACGCGCCCCTTCACACGGAACAGGACATCGACAGCGCGGCTGAAATCGCCATTAAGAGAACGCTCGAGATCGCGGATGGCATCGACGGCATAGTCGAAGACGCGCTTGGCGGCACTGCCGTCGGTACTGCGCTCGCGCGGCTTGCGCGGGAGCACGGCAACGGCCGAAGAACGATCAGCGGAACGCATCGAAGGTCCTATCCAGAACGAGTCTGCGGTTGCGCCCCCGAAACCGCTGTTTTTCCAGCAATCGCCCGGCCATTTGCGTGCCGACGCGAAATTCGTGCCAGAGATAGATCAAATTATGGGGGTTGGCGGAAGGGCCTTCAAGCCGCAGCCGGAAACCCCATTAAATCAGGGAAACCAAGGTGTTAATGGGCGAAAATATCGACATCCGACCAGCCCGCTAGATCGAGTTCTGCCCGTACCGGAAGAAAGTCGAAACAGGCCTTGGCGATGCCCGCCCGCCCCTCGCGCGCCAGCATAATGTCCAGCGCGTCTTTCAGCCGGTGCAGATAGGCAACATCGTTGGCGGCGTAAGAGAGCTGCTTTTCCGTCAGTTCCGGTGCACCCCAATCGGAGCTTTGCTGCTCTTTCGAAAGGTCGGTGCCGAGAAGCTCTTTCACCAGATCCTTCAAGCCGTGCTTGTCGGTGTAGGTGCGGACCAGCTTGGAGGCGATCTTGGTGCAATAGATTGGCGCGGTGATGACACCCAGATAACGCCGGAACATCGCCACATCGAAGCGGGCGTAGTGAAACAGCTTCGTCACAGCGCGGTCGTTCAGCATCTTCTTGAGATTGGGCGCGTCATATTTGCCGTCTGTGAACTGCACCATGTGCGCGGTGCCGTCGCCGGATGAAAGCTGCACCAGACAGAGCCGGTCGCGGATCGGATTGAGCCCCAGCGTTTCGCTGTCGATGGCGACGATAGGGCCGAGATCCAATCCGTCCGGCAGATCGTTCTTGTAAAGCTTGATTTTCATGTTCACGCGGTCCGCGTCCTATCCGAAGGCCGAACCTATGGGCATGGCTCCTTCTTTTCAACCGGAACGGGCGTTTCCTGCGAACGCGCCGGGCAGGATTGCGCCAGCACGACGTTGCGCCGCGAAACCGGGAACGCGCACATGTCCAAAACCATCGCAATGGCGATGATCGCCAGAAACAGAAGGGGCGCCCGCACGCCGATCTGGGTGCGGACTTTTCGCGGTCCTTTCAGCCGCCGGATGATGGCGAGCTGACGGTATTTGCTCTTTGCCATGCCGAGCCTCCTTGAGGGGACATGCGCGGGCGGAAGCCCCGCCCGCGCGATGAACTCAAAGCGACTTCGACAAGCCGAAGAACAGTCCCCGGCGCGCGCCCCATTGCGGCGCGCCGACACCGATTCCGGAGCCGTCGCGGATTTCGTACTTCGCATCGAACGCATTGATCAGATCGACCCGCGCGGTGAGATCGCCGGCGCCTCCGAGATCGAAATCGTGGCTCACGCCGAAATTGACGACCGTATAGCCCGGCACGTGATCACCATTCGGCACCAAGCCATCTTTCCGCAAGCCCGATCCGTACAGAACGTTGGCGCTAAAGCGCGTCGCATCCCACAGATACGACATGCCGCCGGACATCGTCAGATATTGCTCGTGGTCGAGATGGATATAGTGGTCGGCGATATAAGTGAGATCGTCCGGATCGAAGCTGAACTGCGCGGAGGTGATGTCCTTGCCCTCGGCGTGTTCCAGGCCGGCATTGCCATACGCGGAAAAGTTTCCAGCGGTGTAGTCCGCGGTAAATTCGAGGCCGTATTGCTTGCCGCGCTTGTAGTTGAACGGTGTGAGGATGATCGGCGCGCCAAACTGCCCTTCATCGATCAGATTTTTCGAGATTTTGTAGTAACTGTCCACGCCCAGCGTGAAGCCCTGCATAAGATCTTGATTCGCGCCAATATCGAAGTAATTGGCACGCTCGGCTTTGGAGACATCGTCAAGCGTGATCGCAGAGGAAGCTGTCGTGTTGTTGAACTTCGCCACGGAAGGCGCAGAAATGTTCTCGAATGGCGGTGGTGTGAAGAAGCGCGAATAGCCTGCGTGGATCGTCGTTCCATCGGCGGGTTGCCATACGATGTTGATGCGCGGACTGAGCTGATTCTCACTCGCATAAGCCTTGTATTGATCGAAGCGCAAGCCGTAGTTGATGGTCAACGCGTCGAAGACTTTCCACTCGTCCTGCAGATAGACGCTGTAGGTGTTCTGCGTCTTCGCGCCATTGTCGATGACAGTTTCAGGCACGTCGAAGTTTGGATTATAGTCCGGCGCGGTCGGGTTACCGGAGAACGGTGCGCAGGCAAACGGATCGGCCATCGTCCCACTGCCGGAGCAGTTCGCCGGAAGGACTTGCGACTTCGTCTTGCTGGTCGCGCGCTCCGTCTGCACGACGACGCCGCCACGGATCGTATGGTTGGCGAGATGATAGGCGCCCTCCGCCTGTAAGCCGATCGCCGTGTCCTTCTTGTACGCGTCCTGCGCGATGCCGTTGAACATCAAGTCGCCGAGAACGTCCGGCGAAAAGTCCAGGCTCGAGTATCGCGCGAAGGCAGAGACCTGCAGATCAAGTGGACCCGCACTGTGCTGATAGCTCAGTATGCCGTAATGCGTGATCTCCCGCTGGTTTTCGTCCAGCTTGGCGCTATCGAACATGGATTGTCCGTTCACGACGAATGAAGGCGCCTGTCCCGGATTGTTCGGGATCTCGAAATCGTCATGGCTGGTACCGAGGATCGCGGTGATGCGGCTGTGCTCATCGAGGATGTCTTCCAGATAAGCGAAGCCGTGATATTGCGTCGTCCGGTCATGGATCGGATTGCGGCTGCCGTCGGGCGACTCGATGCCGAGATCGTTGCGGGTGAAGTCGCCGGAGACGAAATAGTTGAAGTTTCCGGAGCTACCGCCGTAATCGAAGCTGGGTTCGATGGTGTTGTGGCTGCCGCCGTAAATCGACACGTCGCCGCCCTGATCGAACACGCCGCTCTTGGTCTGCATGTCCACGATGGCGCCGGTGATAAGACCGTATTCCGCCGGCAACGCGCCGTCGATCAGCTTCACCGATGAGGCCAGCCGTGGATCGAGCGTCTGCCCGAATACGCTGATGCCTTCGGGAATGATGACGCCGTTGAGGCGATATTGCAGCGCATTGTGCTCGCCGCGAATGTGGACCTGACCATAGGAATCCTGCGTGACGCTTGGCGCCTGCAGCAGAACCGAGTTCAGCAGATTGTTCGAACCGCCCGGCGCCGCTTCGATGTCTTCCGACGTGATGGTGTAGGTCGAGGCTCCGGTCTGCGTCTGAATGCCGGCGCGCGCCGCATCCAGCTTTTGCGCTGTGACGGTCACGGTATCGATGGATGAAGGTCCCGACTTGGAGGGCGAGGATTGGTCGGCGATCTGCGCCGAAGCCATGGATGGAAAGCTCAGCGCCACGGCTGTTGCAGCCGAGGCCAAAAGAAAACGACGAAACATTGGAAACTCCAGATGTCACCGATGCGCGCGTGCGCGAACGGCGTGAATTGTTGTGAGAATGCGCCGCGCGGCCCCCACGAAAGGGCCGATGCGATCATTCAGGTTCTGGCGGGAGTTCTAATGTTGCGGCGGGCCGCGGCTGTGCCACGTATGTGATGGCGCGCCTTCACGATGCGAGGCGATGATCGGCGCAGGGCCCACAGCCGCCTGCGTGTCCGGAAGAAGAAGAACGAGAAGCGCGGGCGAAACAAACAGGCCCGCATGGAGCACGGCTTGGCAAAGCGGACAGTTGGCGGTGTCGTCCGCCGGAAGCTGCTTGTGGCCGGTGTCCGTCTTGGCGTCCGCCGAAACCTGGGCGCGCGAGGAAACCAGCGCGGAAATACCCGGATCGGCCGTGCCCGGAACGTGGATGTGCGTTTGGGCGACGTAGGACTGGAAACTGAAAGCCAGCAGGCAAAACAGCGTTAAGAGCAACCGGCGCGACGGCGCGACGAGCGCTGTGGCGCCTGTCTTTCGTCCGTTCCGGCCGGAAATCCGCTTCATGCCCGTGACTCTACCGCTCGCCGCCATTGTTCATCGCGCGGCATGTATTTGCAAGCTTCCGCATCGCGATGTCACCGCGGAGAGCGGATTGCTTCCCGCCGAACAAGGAGATGCGACAACGGGCGCGCGCCCGCTGTCGCAAACAGGCTCTATCGCGCAACCAACCGGCGATAGAGATGCCATGTGGCATGACCGAGAATGGGCACGACCGCGACGAGGCCGATGAAGAACGGGATCGATCCCAGTACCAGGCTTGCGGCGACGACCAGTCCCCACGCGGCCATCGGGCCCGGATTCTCTCTCACCGCGCGAACCGATGTCGCGATCGCGGTGTCCAATCCGATGTCGCGATCGATGAGGAGCGGGAACGATACCACGCTGATCGCCATGGCGAGCAGTGCGAACAGGAAGCCGACGCCAACACCGGCGACGATCAAGGCCCAGCCGGCCGGTGTCAGGAACACATCATGCGCGAAGGCGGCTATGGATGTCGGCTCCGCGGGGCCAAGGGTCAGCGCGTAGATTCCCCAGGCCGCGGCAAGCCAGACGAGGAAGAGGATCACCAGCATCACGCCGAGGGCGACGATGCCGCCGATGGCCGGCGCCTTGAACACGTCGAAGGCGTTGGACCATTCCACTTCGGCCCCCTGCTCCCGCCGGCGGCTCATTTCATAAAGACCGATGGCGGCGAAGGGGCCGATGATCGCGAAGCCCGATGCGAGCGGAAACACCAATGGAATGAGATCGGATCCGAAAGCCAGTCGCGCCAGAACCAATCCGACGGCGGCGTAGATGATACCGACGAACAACACGTCGCTGCGATAGGCTTCGAAATCGTCGAAGCCCCTGGCGAGCGCCTCGCGGACATCGGCGATGGTGATCTTGCGCACCGCGGGCGCGGGCGAATGCGCGGTTTCTTCCATGTGATCGAGGGTGCGCCGCGCGGAGGCGATGGCGTGGCCCGCATTAACGATCTGCGCGCCGCTCCACTCGATGGGATTGCGGATGGTGTCCGGCATGTTTCTTCCTCCCAAGTCTTTTGGGCTGGGGGAAGCGGCTGGCGGTCAACCTGGCCGTCGGTCGCGATACCCGCAACCTTCCTGTTGGGCGGACTATACGCCTTTCGGCCCCTATGTTCGACCCGGAAACAAGCGGTTTGACTTCGCTTTTGGCGCCACCTAAACATCGCGCCCTCAAAAGCTGTCGGCCCAGATGGCGGAATTGGTAGACGCACTAGTTTCAGGTACTAGCGCCGCGAGGCGTGGAGGTTCGAGTCCTCTTCTGGGCACCACCCTACGCTGCGAAGCAGCGGAGGGTGATCTCCCGAAGCTCCGCCAAGAGCGTAGGGAGACAGTCTGATGCCTCGCAGCTTCGGGTGGCAGGCCAGCCGCCGGACGGCACATGAAAGAAAGGCCCCATAGAGAGCGCCCGCACACACGGTCCGCCTCCTGAGGCCCTTCGGTTTCCAGCTACGCAGCAGGCCCTAGGATGGCCGTCTTCCAGGCCAACCAGTGAGCGCCTTCGCTCCAACCTCCCCGGTTTGCATGCGAAGACCGGATCGAGCCATCGCCGGCCTACCGATCTCCGCGCGGGGTGCCGCAAGTGGCCCCCTTACCTGTCTGTCCTTGCGATGATTAGAGCTTCACGGCCGCTTTTCTCCCGCCTTGACTCGTGAGAACATATAGAGAACAATTTTTGGAATATCAAGCCGGAAATAGGAAGAAATATTTTGAAAGATTTGAGAGGTGCTGGAAGCGCTTTCTGCGGTGTATTCACACCGAACAAGGCCGGCTGCCCGCCTTCGTCGCGTGCTGCGTCTTCGCGCTGCTGACCACCACCGTCATCGCCGGGCGCTTCACCGGCCTCGTCGATTGGGCCACGCACAACCTCACCCTGATCCCCATAACCACCGCCGCCGTCGCGGGATGCTTCACGCTGCGGATCGCGTGGCTGCAAGCGATCGTGCTAGCGGTGATCTTTGCGTCGTGGGGGTATTTTATAATTTTTCTGCAGGGCGTGATGCGATGAGCGTCGAGATTGCCGAATCCAAGAAAATATTTTCACTCTCTCGGAAATCCAAAAAAACCGATAGCTTCAAAGAATACGAATCCAGTCGCCTAATTTCTCTGACGAGAAGGATATGTCCTAATAATGCCACGCTCCGAGGATGGTCCAAAATTTATGACGGAGTGCTTCTTGATCGACGGGATTGGTAAGCATTCGTTCCAATTCGGTCCCCACGCCTATCATGGCAGGCCGGTTAAATCGTGGGGCGGCATCATGATCTGTGATTCATGCGAAAGTGCGAATCACGATGGCGTTGTGCTTGAGCATCATCCCAATCTTTTGGCTCATCTAGTAAAGATCGGCGCGCCAATGGCTAGAAACGAAAAGGGTTGGCTACCCATTCCGCAATAAAAGAAATTGTTTCGCGCACTCGGAAGCCTTTTTGAATCGCTTCCATGCACTTCAAAAGGAATTTATCTCATTCAGCTTACTTCGAATAATGCCTTTTTCTTTTGAGACCGAGTCATGAAAAAGCATGCTGGTTCAAAAAACGAAGACACATCGCAAACTACAGAAGTGCCCGAGGGTAAGTTCTACGTAGGCCTTCCTGCTGAGGGCTGCCTCGTTGAAAGCGTCCTAGGTAGATATTTTGCGGCAACCTCCTTTATGGAATTTGCCCTAATAACGTGCCTTTCCGCCGCCCTTGGACATGGAACAGGCTTTGATATCGCGGCAGCCATATTTGGTCCGATCACAAGTGTTTCGATCAAGATCGACATTCTGGAAGCGGTTACAAAGCAGGCAAAGCTGGATGAGTATCGCAAGAACGTCATTCTCGCGGCATGCGACACGCTCAGAAAAGTGAACTCTCGCAGAAACATGTATGCGCATGGAGTTTTCGAACACAATAAAGAAGGAAAAATTCGCCTCACATCGTGGGCGTTACAGTCAAATCGCAAATCTTCGCCAGAGATTTTGTCGCCGGAACGCATCAGGGGCGATATTTTTTCTTTGGATTTCGTACTCAACATGGCTCTGTTTGTTTCTGGAGTAAAAACAAGAGAGCAGATTCAGCCGTGGATTGACCGGTATGAAGCTGTACAAGCTAAGGATCGACGAAAAAAATAATGTGGCATTGCCAACCATCGAAATTACATCTGCGATGATTGAATCAGATCAGGCAACCGACTTGGATTGGGGTACGTAGGATGATTGGCCTGTAAAAAATCTCGTAGCCGCAGCGTTTCAACTGGTGGTTCTTGTGTAGATGGGTACCCAGTGCTCAGAAACGTGAGCCTGCCACACAACTCTCCGATATCGTAGAATAAGGTATCCAATTCATCTGCTGTGAATTTCATTTGAACTTCTTTTCCTTGGTAACGACCGGCGCATACGAGCTTCACTTCGGTTGTTGGAATGCCATCTTTTTTCGAAGCCGCGAATTTCCTGAGCCATACGGCCACGCACGGCTAGATTCCGTTTCAGATAAATTGGCGGCACGTCTTCCAAAATGCTTTCAATGTCGGCTATGGCGGTTGGGCACGCTGATAGAACGATCTTGCTCTTTTCTACCAGAAGCTTCTGCTTTTTTCTGAAATTCAATCCACGCCAGTTATCGTTAGCCACTCCGTCAGCCTTTACGAACGCAAGCAAAAGATTCTCAAACACAGTTTCGAAAGCGCCCCAAGCTACCGCCACATTGCCGATCAATCGCGGAAACGCTTCGGGCAGCAATGGCACATGGAAGGCCCGCCTGCTTCGGATTTTCCATGTGTCGATAGCGATACTGGGAACGCTGGGAAATTTGGGGGCGTCTGCTGTCATAAATGCCGCGTCTCGGCCGGGCGTTCGCCCCAGTTGTTGTTTAGGCCGTCGTAGTACGTCACGGGCGCGGCCATCAGTTCGTCGATGTCGATGCCGTCGAGGCACATGACGTTGATGTTGTAGTATTTGGTGCCGCTCATGTTGGGCATGTCGATCCATTCGAACGCGCGCACGCCGCAATGCTTGCAGAACTGGTGATGCGCGACCGGGTTCTTGCCGCGATAGTCCGTGAGATCGCTCTCGCCCGCCAGCAAACGGAAGTCCTTCGGCAGCGCGTTGACCGACCACAGGCGCATCTTTGTGCAGATCGTGCAGTTGCACTTGCCGGTTCCGGCGCTGATGTCGACATTCGTTTCGAAGCGAACAGCGCCACAGTGGCAGCTTCCCTGATAGGTCTTCAGCACGGACGTCTCCTTGTTTTCAAATCTGGCGCTCGGCACTTCCGATGCGTTGCGCAATATCGGGCATCACTTGATCCAGTAGCACCAAGCAATCGCGATAGCCTTCCAGTCCGAGTTCGTAAGGATCGGGAATGCCGCCTTGATGTTCGTTCGCGACGATCACGTTCGCCGAGCCTGCGCCCAGATAGGATCGGACTTTGCCCGCCTCGTCACGGCCGACACAAACGATCCATTCGTACTGGCCAAGATCGAGGTCGCCGATCCAGCGGCTGACATGGCCGCGCAGATCGACCCCACGCTCCCGCATGCACGCGACAGAGCGGTGATTGGCCGGGCGTCCCGCCAGATCCTTCGTGAGGCCCGCGCTTTCGACCATGAACGCAGAACCAAGATGTTGCTGAAGCACTGCCTGCATCATCGGACTTCGGCTGATGTTGCCGACACAGACACAGAGGACTTTGCCGCCCGCCTGACTCATCGCGGCGTTACATGCAGCAGGTTGCTTCCGCCGCTGGCGAGCAGCCGTCCGTCTTCGCTCCAGATGTGGACGTTGCCATGGATGAGGCCGCCGCCCGCAACATCGGCGCGGGCATGGCCGAGGAGCCAGTCCGCCCTGCCCGGCCGTTCGTGAAACCACACCGTCACGTCGAGGCTGGGCGCGATGTAATTGGGTTTCTCTTTCAGTCCGCGATGCCAGCTTGGCCACGGGATCGTATCGACCAGCAGCAAGGACCGCGCGTTGTCGAGCCAGACATCATCCGTGTACGGAAAATCCTTGAAGCGGTACCACTCTTCCAAAACCGATCCGCGCTCTTCGCATCCCTTCCACGTGTCCGGCCGCACCGGCTTGGCATCGAAGTGGCTCCAGAATGTGTGTAACGGTTGATCGGGATAAATCTCCCGCCATGTCTTGAGTTCGGAAGGCCGAGACACATCCGGCATCTTGCGATCGACTTTCTGCGGGCCGTCGGTCTTGTTCGTGGTCCATACCTGCGCCTGCAGCACGCGCTTGCCGTTCTGCGTCAGCACGGCGTTCAGGCACCAGGCATTGCGGCCCTGACGCACCGGCTCGATGGCGATGTCCACCGCATCGAACTGCCCGGCTGAAAGATACTGGCAGGAGAATGTCGCGGGCTTGTGGTCCGGCGGCGCGATCTTGCCCACCGCGCGCAAGGCGATGGCGGCGATGTAGCCGCCGTTCGGGCCCCAGATGTCCCAGTCGCGCGAGAGCGTGGCGGTCAATCGTCCGTCAACCATGGTCACAACGGTGTCATCGACGAAGCTGGCCATGTTGTGTTTCGGTGCTCTGTTTTCGCGTGCGGTCGAATCTACACGCAATTGCCGCCCATCAAATCCATAACTTGTCATGGCCCGCAAAAGCGGGCCACCCAGGTGACACAGCTTCCGTCTTCCAGAGTTGAGCGGTTTCACCTGGGTGGCCCACGCGGAGTTTACACTCCGGCCGCGCTTCGCGCGGACCGGGGTGGTGGGCCATGACAAGTTATGATGGCAGCTACTTCTGCGGCGCGCCCATCGAGATGTTGCGCGTGATCTGCCACACGCCTTCTTTGTTCTTCGTCCACACCGCCAGATAGTAGCCGCCGGCCTTATGCTCCGGGCCGTCCTTGTCCTTCGCGGTGAGGAGGCTGCTGCCCCATTCCACGATCTGGCCGTTCACCAGTTCCGCGCCGTTGCTGATCACCTGTCCGCCGGTGATGCGCAGCCCCGCGTCGAAGCGCTTCTGCATCGCGGCCTCGTAAGCGTCGATGCTGCTGGTCTTGCCATCGGCGGAGATGACCAGCGCGTCGGGCGCGAAACCGCTCAAGGCCTGCTTCACGTCGCCGGCCTTGAGCGACGGCACCCATCGGGCGTTTTCCGCGTCGATGGTTTTGCGGGCATCGGGCGGAATCGAGCCGGCGAACGCGGCCGAAACGGGCAGCAGAAGCAGCGCCGCAACCAAAGCCGACTGCAACCATTTCATCTGCGATTCCTTTGCGAAAAGCTGCGGCAGCATAGGCTTTTGCTTTGGCCGGGGCTTCGGCTAAAACCGCTTCGGTTTTCACATTCAGGATAGCTTGCCATGGCGTCTCTGGTGACGGTGTTCGGCGGATCGGGTTTTGCGGGCCGCAATGTGGTGCGGGCGCTGGCCAAGGCCGGGTATCGAATCCGCGTGGCGGTGCGCTATCCCAACCTCGCGCCTTATCTGCCGCCGATGGGCGCGGTGGGCCAGATCCAGGTGATGAAGTGCAACGTGCTGGATCAGGACGCGGTGACGCGCGCGTGCCAGGGCGCCGATGCCGTTGTGAATCTGGTGGGCATTCTCGCGCCGGCGGGCGGGCAAGGTTTCGAAGATGTCCACATCGCCGCCGCGGGGCATATCGCGATGGCCGCGAAGGCGTGCGGCGCGCAGACGCTGGTGCATCTGTCGACGCTGGGCGTCGATGTCGATTCCGAGTCGTCCTATGCCAGCACGAAGGCGGAAGGCGAGCGCGTGATGCGCGAGGAATTCGCAAACACGACCGTGCTGCGCTCGTCGCTGATGGCGGGGCCGGACGACAACTTCTTCAACAAATTCGCCAATCTCGCGCGCTTCCTGCCGGTACTCCCGCTGATCGGCGGCGGGCATACGAAATTCCAGCCGGTGTTCGTGGGCGATGTCGCGGCGGCGGTGGTGACATGCGTCGACGATGCGTCCACGCGCGGCAAGACCTATGAGCTGGGCGGGCCGAATATCTACAGCTTCAAGGACATTCTGCAGATGGTTCTGCGCGAAACGCATCGTTCGCGCGCGTTGATCCCGGTGCCGTTCTTCCTCGCTTCGATCAAGGCGATGTTCCTGCAATTCCTGCCGGGCAAGCTGCTGACGCCGGATCAGGTGACGTTCCTGAAGACCGACAACGTGGTGGCGCCGGGCGCACTGACGTTCCGCGATCTCGGCATCGTGCCGGAATCGATCGAGGCGGTGCTGCCGTCTTATCTCTACCGCTTCCGCCCCAAGGGCGAATTCGACGAAGCGGTGCGCGAGCGCGTTACCGGTTCGCCGTAGCTCGGTTTCAACAATATAAAACTCAATCGTCATGGCCGGGCTTGTCCCGGCCACCCATGAACACCCATGCATCACGGCGCGTATGGGTCCCCGGCACAAGGCCGGGGATGACGGTTGTGGGATTTGAAAATTAAACGGCGCCGTGATTGACCGCGAGCATGAACGCGATCAGCGCCAGTCCCGCCGCCACGCGATACCAGCCGAAGGGCTTGAGGCCGTAGCGGCTGACGAAGCCGATGAACGTCTTCACGACGACATAGGCGACGGCGAACGACACCACGAAACCGATGCCGATCACTTCCATGCTGCCGGCGGTGAGACCTTCATGGTGCTTGTAAAGCTCGAACACCGACGCGCCGAGCATCGTGGGCACCGCGAGGTAGAACGTGAAATGCGCCGCCGCCGCGCGCTCGACGCCGAGCAGCTCGCCGCCCAGGATCGTGGCGCCCGAGCGTGACACGCCGGGGATCAACGACAGGCATTGGCACAATCCGATCTGGAACGCCTTGGACAGCGGCAGCGTGTCCGGGTCGGTGTAGCGCGGCTTCGGCGCGATGCGCTCGAAGATCAGGATGACGATGCCGCCGAGAATCCATGTCGTCGCGATCACCGGCAATGCGCGCGCCGGATCAAGCAAGTAATTGTTGATGACCTTGATGATGGCAACGCCGAGCACCGCGGACGGCAGGAACGCGACGATCACCGCGAGCGCGAAGTGGCGCTCTTTCGCGCGGGTGAACATGCCGGTCAGCACGTCCCAGATCTTGCGCCAATACACCGCGACAACGGAGAGCACCGCACCGAGCTGGATCACGACCGTGAAGGCTTCCCACTGGTCCTTGTTCAGGCCGAGGAAGTTCTCGAGCACCAGCAGGTGCGCGGTCGAGGAGACGGGGAGGAATTCGGTGAGGCCTTCGACAATGCCCAGCCAGATCGCATTCAGAAAATCGCCCATGCCCGCTCCGGAAGTGATGGAATCGCTGGAATTTCCGCTTGCCTAGCACGGCGCCGTGCCGCCCGGCAGGACGAGAATATCGGACATGTTTACTGACCTATTTGGATTTGGTGGCGGCCGCGGCAGGGCGCTGTCACAGGAAATTCGTGGCATATTAGACAGATATACTGTCCTATATGCTCTTTCGCGCTCGATTTCGGCGAAATTTTGCCGTACAGGGCAATCTCATTGCGCTGGAGCGAGTCTTGGCAGAACGAATGTTACGCTTTGTTTCCACCGATCAGCAGCCGCCTCAAAAGCGGCCGGCGGATACCCGCGCACGGGATTTCCATGAGGTTTATGCAGAGTTCATCGCCACCAAGGCCGAGGAACAGGCCAGCCGTTGCTCGCAATGCGGCGTGCCCTTCTGCCAGGTGCATTGCCCGCTCCAGAACAACATCCCCGACTGGCTGAAACTCACCGCCGAGGGCCGTCTCGAAGAGGCCTATGAGCTTTCGCAATCCACCAACAACATGCCGGAGATCTGCGGCCGCATCTGCCCGCAAGACCGGCTATGCGAAGGCAACTGCGTCATCGAGCAATCGGGCCACGGCACCGTCACCATCGGCGCGGTCGAGAAGTATCTGACAGACACCGCCTGGAAGAACGGCTGGGTGAAGCCCCTCACCCATCGCCGCGTGCGCGGCGAGCACGTCGCCATCATCGGCGCAGGTCCCGCCGGTCTCGCAGCCGCCGAAGAACTGCGCCGCCTTGGCTACAAAGTGACGATCTACGATCGCCACGATCGCGCCGGCGGTTTGCTCACCTACGGCATTCCGAATTTCAAGCTGGAAAAGGATGTCGTCGCGCGGCGGGTGAAGCGGCTGGAGGACGGCGGCGTCATCTTCAAGCTCGGCTTTGAGGTCGGCCGCGACGCGTCGCTGGCCGAGCTGCGCGAGAAGCACGACGCCGTGCTGATCGCCACCGGCACCTATCAGGCGCGCGCCATCGATGTGCCCGGCACCAATCTCAACAATGTGGTGGAGGCGCTGGATTATCTCATCGCCTCCAACCGCAAGGGCTTCGGCGACGACGTGCCCGATTTCGAAAAGCTGGACGCGAAAGACAAGCACGTTGCCGTCATCGGCGGCGGCGACACGGCGATGGACTGCGTGCGCACCGCGATCCGCCAGGGCGCGAAATCCGTCTCCTGCATCTATCGCCGCGACATGGAGAACATGCCGGGCTCTCTGCGCGAAGTCGCCAACGCCGACGAGGAAGGCGTGGTGTTCGAATGGCTGACCTTGCCAAAGAGCTTCCTTGGCAAGCGCAAGGTGACCGGCGTGCGGCTGTCCCGCATGCGCCTCGGCACGCCGGATTCCTCCGGCCGCAAGATGCCGGTGGAGATCGCGGAAAGCGAGTTCACGATGGACGCTGATCTTGTCATCAAGGCGCTGGGTTTCGACGCGGAGAACCTGCCGCAGACATTCGATGCGCCGGGTCTCGGCGTTTCGCGCAGCGGTACGCTGTCGGTCGATCCGAAGACCTTGCAGACCACGATGGAAGGCGTGTTCGCCGCGGGCGACATCGCGCGCGGCGCGTCGCTCGTAGTATGGGCGATCCGTGATGGCCGCGATGCGGCGGCGAGCATTCACAAATATCTGCAAAGCCGCGCGCAACCGGCGCTCGAAGCGGCGGAGTAAGACGATGAGCGACGAGCACAACCCGCTTTCCTCCCCCGTTTACGGGGGAGGTGTCGAGCGTAGCGAAGACGGAGGGGGCCCCCTCCATCGCTTCGCGGTCCGCGCTGACGCTGTCGCTATCGCCCCCCGTAAACGGGGGAGGAAAAGTAGCGGCGAAGCGGAAATCGCCCGCTTTATTTCAAACGCGCGCACACTTGAAGATGCGCATTCTTATAAGCCCTCCGACGAACACGATGCCTGCGGCGTCGGCTTCGTCGCTGCCATCGATGGCAAGCCGCGCCGCGACGTTGTGGCGCGCGCCATCGATGCGTTGAAAGCGGTGTGGCACCGCGGCGCTGTCGATGCCGACGGCAAGACGGGCGACGGCTGCGGTATTCATCTGCAGGTACCGCAGGATTTCTTCCGCGAGGCCGTGCAGCAGACGGGTCACAAGCTGCGGTCCGGCCGCATCGCGGTGGGACAGATCTTCCTGCCGCGCACCGATTACAACGCGCAGGAAACCTGCCGCACGATTGTGGAATCTGAAATTCTGCGTTTCGGCTTTTATCTCTATGGCTGGCGCCAGGTGCCGATCGACATTTCGATCATCGGCGAGAAGGCCAACGCCACGCGGCCGGAAATCGAACAGATCATGTTCGACACCGGCGACGAGGATTTCGAAGCGCTTGATCGCCGTCTTTATCTGTGCCGCCGCCGCATCGAAAAGCGCGTGCGCGAGGCATCCATTCAGGACTTCTATGTCTGCTCGCTGTCGTCGCGCTCACTGATCTACAAGGGCATGTTCCTCGCGGAGCATCTCAGCGAATTCTATCCCGACCTGAAGGACGAGCGGTTCGTTTCTGCCTTCGCAGTGTTCCACCAGCGTTATTCCACGAACACGTTCCCGACGTGGCGGCTGGCGCAACCCTTCCGCATGCTTGCCCACAATGGCGAGATCAACACGCTGAAGGGCAACGTCAACTGGATGAAGAACCACGAATTCAAGATGGCGTCCGAGCTCTTCGGCGAGCATGGCGACGACATCAAGCCGATCGTGCAGCCGGGCGGCTCTGACTCCGCGGCGCTCGACAGCGTGTTCGAGGTGCTGGTGCGCGCGGGCCGTTCTGCGCCGCTCGCCAAAACGCTGCTCATTCCCGAAGCATGGTCGAAGAAAGCATCCACGATGCCCGAAGCGCATCGCGCGATGTATGCCTATGCCAACGGCGTGATGGAGCCGTGGGATGGCCCCGCCGCGCTCTGCGCCACCGATGGCCGCTGGGTGATCGCGGGCATGGACCGCAACGGTTTGCGCCCGCAACGCTACGCCATCACCGAAGACGGTTTGCTCTGCACCGGCTCGGAAACGGGTATGGTGGCGCTGGATGAGCGATTTGTGGTGCGCAAGGGCCGCGTCGGCCCCGGACAGATGATCGCACTCGATCTGGAAGAAGGTCGCTTCTACGAAGATCGCGAGATCAAGGACAAACTCGCCGGCGAATTTCCGTATGCCGAATGGGCGAAGAAGATTGTGGAACTGGAACCGATCATCGGCCCCGGTCCCGAGCCGCGCCTGTTCGACAAGGACGGCTTGCGCCGCCGCCAGGTCGCGGCCGGCATGACCTTGGAAGATGTCGAGCTGATCCTTCATCCGATGGTGGAAGACGGCAAGGAAGCCGTCGGCTCCATGGGCGACGACACGCCGCTGGCTGTGCTATCCGATCAATATCGGCCGCTGTCGCATTTCTTCCGGCAGAATTTCAGCCAGGTCACGAACCCGCCGATCGATCCGCTCCGCGAAGAGCGCGTGATGTCGCTGAAGACGCGCTTCCGCAATCTCGGCAATGTTCTGGCGCAGGACGAGACGCAGGCGGACGTCTATGTGCTTGAAAGCCCGGTGATCTCCACGGGCATGTACGATCGCATGAAAGATCATCTGGAAGGCAGCTTCTATGAGATCGATTGCGTGTTCGAAGTACGCGACGGCAAGCCGAAGGACGGCAACGCGCTGGCCCGCGCATTGGAGCGCATCAAGGGCGATGCCGAAGACGCGGTACGGCAGGGCTACAACCACCTTATCCTGACGGACGAGCGTATCTCCGCGGAGCTCGCGGCGATTCCAATGATCCTCGCCACTGGTGCGGTGCATTCGCATCTCGTGCGGCAGGGTTTGCGCACCTATACCTCGCTGAACGTGCGTTCCGCGGAATGTCTCGACACGCATTACTTCGCAGTGCTGGTGGGCGTAGGCGCGACCACGATCAACGCCTATCTCGCGCAGGAATGCATCGCGGATCGCCATGCGCGCGGGCTCTTCGGCAAGATGGCACTCGGCCCCAGCGTGAAACGCTATCTCGACAGCGTGAATGCCGGATTGTTGAAGATCATGTCCAAGATGGGCATCTCCGTGATCTCGTCTTATCGCGGCGCCTATAATTTCGAGGCCGTAGGTCTTTCGCGTTCCATGGTGGCGGAAATCTTCCCCGGCATGACGAGCCGCATTTCCGGCATCGGCCTTGGCGGCATCGCCAAGAAGGTGGCGCGCCAGCATGCGCGCGGTTTCGACATGGACATCGTCGCCCTGCCCGTCGGCGGCTTCTACAAAGCTCGTTCCACGGGCGAGACGCATGGCCATGGCGCCAAGCTGATCCACATGCTGCAGAACGCGGTGACGATGGACTCTTATTCCACCTACCGGAAATATTCCGACGCGGTGTGGGCACTGCCGCCGGTGTCGCTGCGCCATCTGATGAACATCCGGAAGGGCAACAATCCCATCCCGTTGGAAGAAGTGGAATCCATCACCGAAATCCGTAAGCGCTTCGTCACGCCCGGCATGTCGCTGGGCGCACTGGGACCGGAAGCCCATGAGGTTCTGAATATCGCCATGAACCGCATCGGCGCGAAATCCGACAGCGGCGAAGGCGGTGAAGATCCCGCACGCTTCAAAGCCAAACCGAACGGTGACAATCCGAACAGCGCGATCAAGCAGGTGGCGTCCGGCCGCTTCGGCGTCACCGCGGAATATCTGAACCAATGCCGTGAGCTGGAGATCAAGGTCGCGCAAGGCGCCAAGCCCGGCGAAGGCGGACAGCTTCCCGGCTTCAAAGTGACGGAGATGATCGCGAAGCTGCGCCACGCCACGCCCGGCGTGATGCTGATTTCGCCGCCGCCGCATCACGACATCTATTCCATCGAGGATCTGGCACAGCTCATCTACGACCTGAAGCAGATCAATCCCGAAGTGCGCGTCTGCGTGAAGCTGGTCGCGGCGTCCGGCATCGGCACCATCGCCGCCGGTGTGGCGAAAGCGAAAGCCGACGTCATTCTGATCTCCGGCCATAATGGCGGCACGGGCGCCAGCCCGCAGACCTCCATCAAATATGCCGGCGTGCCGTGGGAGATGGGGCTGACGGAAGCCAACCAGATCCTGACACTCAACAATCTGCGCCACCGCGTGACCTTGCGCACCGATGGCGGCATTCGCACGGGTCGCGATGTCGTGATGGCCGCGATGATGGGGGCCGAAGAATATGGCGTCGGCACCGCGTCGCTGGTGGCGATGGGCTGCATCATGGTGCGGCAGTGCCATTCCAACACCTGCCCCGTCGGCGTCTGCACCCAGAACGAAGCCTTGCGCGAGAAGTTCACGGGCACGCCGGAGAAAGTCGTCAACCTCTTCAGCTTCATCGCCGAGGAAGTCCGCGATATCCTCGCCAATCTCGGCTTCCGCAAGCTGGAAGACGTCATCGGCCGCACCGACCTGCTCTACCAGATGAGCCGCGGCGCGGAAGAGCTCGACGATCTCGACTTGAACCCACTGCTGGTGCAGGCCGATCCCGGCAATTATCCGCGCAGCTCCACCCGCACGGGCCGCAATGAAGTGCCCGACGCGCTGGACACGCAGATCGAGAAAGACGCCGTCGCCTTCATCGAAGCGGGCGAGAAGATGCAGCTCACCTACAATGTGCGCAATACCATGCGCACGATCGGCGCGCGCATCTCATCGCGCATCGTGCGCAAATGGGGCATGACGGGTTTGCCGCCCGGTCATCTTACGCTGCGTCTGCGCGGGAGCTGCGGTCAGTCGCTCGGCGCGTTCTCCGTGCAGGGCTTGAAGATCGAAGTGTTCGGCGACAGCAACGATTACGTCGGCAAGGGATTGTCCGGCGCGACGATCACCATTCGCCCGACGACGGCGGCGAAGTTCGTGGCGCGCGACAACACCATCATCGGCAACACTTGCCTCTATGGCGCAACCAGCGGCAAGCTGTTCGCGGCAGGCCAGGCGGGCGAGCGTTTTGCCGTGCGCAATTCCGGCGCGACGACCGTGGTCGAAGGCTGCGGCTCCAATGGCTGCGAATACATGACGGGCGGCACGGCTGTGATCCTGGGCGCCATCGGTGACAATTTCGGCGCGGGCATGACCGGCGGCATGGCGTTCGTCTATGACGCCGACGGATTGTTCGAGGAACACCTGAACAGCGATACCGTCATCGCGCAGCGCATCGAAACCTCGCACTGGAACAATGTGCTCTACGCGCTGATCGAAGAGCATCGCCGCGAGACGATGTCCGTCTTCGCCGGCGAGTTGCTGGCGCATTGGGATGTGGAGCGCGGCAATTTCTGGCAGGTCGTGCCGAAGGAAATGCTGGAGCGCCTCGCGCATCCGCTCACCGAAGAGAAGATCGCGGCGGAATAAGCGCGGTCAGATGTGCAGGGTGCTGAACAGGCCGTCGGCTGCGCCGGCGACAAAGCCCATGGCGATGAACGTTGCCGAGAAGGCAGCGGCCTTGAATGTCTTTATGCGATAGCGCTCGGCCAGCGTAAAGGAACCTTCCGTCCAGGCGCGGGCAGTCGAATAAGCAGCCACGGCCCACGAAGCGGCTGCGCCAATCCAGGCCAGAATGAACAGCGCGGGCATTACGATATGCATGTCAGACTCCGTTGCGCCCCATGTCCTGCTTTTTCTGCAGGTATTCTTCGCGGGTGATGTCGCCCCTGGCGTAGCGCTCTTCAAGGATGGATGCCGCATTTGACGCAGGCGGCGGCGGACCCCAACGGCGGTCGTAATAGGGGTGATACCCCCAGCGGCGCCACGGGTGGAAAACCATGCCCAGTACCCAGATCAGGATCAGAAGGCCGACGATCGAACCGACGCCGTGGCCGAAGATCCACCAGAAGAACAGGCCCGGCAGCAGGAAATCGTGAAAGAACATCTTTGCCTCTCCCCCTTTTCAGGGTTGGGGGAGATGTAGGCCGCTTTCCGACAATTCCAAGGGGTATAGGTCCAGGAGAGTTCCCTCCATCGCGCAAAGAATCAGACGCTGACGACCAGAACGTGGTCGGGCGTTTCGCCATCGTTGCCGAGCGGAAGGATCACGGCCTCGTAGGTGAACGGATGGCCATCGGCGGTGCGCACATAGCGGCCGCGATAAGCCAGCGCATCGCGCTTCTCGACCGTTTGCCGATAGAGATCGCGCAGAAACGTTCCGAAGCCCGGCACCATGCTGTCGACGTCCGTCAATGTCTTTCCGATGAGGGGAAGCTTCTGCTTGGCGGCGATTCCATCGCCCACCACGCGGAAGCGGAAATCGCCGTCCACGATCTCCGTCAGTGCGATGTAGCTGAGAAATGTCTTCATGACCCGCGGCGTCATCTCGGCGCGCGATGGCATGCGCCGTGTGCCGCGCGCCGCCTGCCATGCCGCGTAGGCATCGCGTGTCGGCGACAGGGCAAGATCGGGCGGCGCGATGGCCGTGCCCGGCCAGTCCCCGCCCGGCATGGGCGCAGGCAGAGGTTTGCCCGGATCGGCCTTTTCCATAGGCCGATGATCCCGGCAAACCCTTAAGCGAATGAAAATGCCCGGATCGGGCGGGAACCGGGCCCGGGAATTTCGCATTTTCCCGGTTTTTCGCTATCAAGTCCCCGGTTTTGCAGCGCAGCGTCGAGTTCCATGAAAGAGCAGAAAGCATCCCGCCCCAAGGCACGACTTCCGCGCGGCTTCCGCGACCGGGGCGCGGCCGAGATCGCGCGCGAGCGGGCGGTGCTGGATAAGATCCGCGCAGTTTACGAATCCTATGGTTTCGAGCAGCTCGAGACGCCGGCCTTCGAATACACCGACGCGCTGGGCAAATTCCTGCCCGACGTGGACCGCCCGAATGAAGGCGTGTTCTCGCTGAAGGACGACGACGAACAGTGGATGAGCCTGCGCTACGATCTCACCGCGCCGCTCGCCCGCTACGTCGCGGAGAATTTCCAGACCCTGCCCAAGCCGTTCCGCCGCTATGCCGTGGGTTCGGTATGGCGCAACGAGAAGCCGGGGCCGGGCCGCTTCCGCGAGTTCACGCAGTTCGATGCGGACACGGTGGGCAGCAATTCGCCTGCTGCGGATGCCGAACTTCTGATGATGGCGTGCGATGCGCTGGAAGCGGTTGGCCTGAAGCGCGGCGAATACATGGTCAAGATGAACAGCCGCAAGCTGCTCGATGGCGTTCTCAACTCCAACAACATCGACATGGCCAAACGCGGCACCGTGCTGCGCGCCATCGACAAGTTCGACCGCCTCGGCGAGCGTGGCGTCGTCGCGCTATTGGGCGAGGGCCGGAAAGATGAGTCCGGCGACTTCACCAAAGGCGCGGGATTGAATGCGGATCAGACCGCACAGGTGATGAAGCTGCTGACCGGTTCGGCAGATACCGCGTCGCTCGCGGGCATGGAAGACCTGACGGCGATCAAAGCGATCACCTCGGCTGCGGGTTACGGTGACGACCGAATCCAGATCGACACCTCCATCATTCGCGGCCTCGACTATTACACCGGGCCTGTGTTCGAAGCGCAGCTTCAGTTTGCGGTGCAGAACGATGCGGGCGAAGAGGTCGTCTTCGGCTCCGTCGCGGGCGGCGGACGCTATGACGATCTCGTGGCGCGCTTCACCGGTCAGCAGGTCCCGGCGACGGGCATTTCCATCGGTGTCTCGCGCCTGCTCTCCGCGCTGAAGAACCGCAACGATGATGCACTCGCACCGCTCGTCGTGGTGCTGGCATTCGATGATGTTCAGTCGAGCTTCAAGATGGCCGGAGAACTTCGTGCCGCCGGCGTTCGCGTCGAGACCTATGTCGGCACCAAGAAGTTCGGCGATCAGCTGAAATATGCCGACAAGCGCGGCGCGGCCATCGCTGTCATGGAAGGCAGCGACGAGCGCGCCAACAACAAAGTGACGCTGAAGGACCTCGCGCTCGGCGCCGAACTGGCCAAGAGCATCGAGAACCGCGCCGACTGGGTCGGCAATCGCGAAGCGCAGACGACCGTGGACCGGTCTGTGCTTGTATCCAAGGTCAAGGAAATGCTTGGCCGAGGCAGAAGCTGATGCGTACTCTCGGGGTGGGACCAAAGTTCCACCCTCCCCTTGAGGGAGGGTCGGAGAGCGAAGCGATCCGGGGAGGGGTGCGCGAAGCGCCATCTTTCCGCGCCATGCCCCTCCCCGAAAAATTCTGCGCGGCTCGCTTCCGCTCGCTGCTCGAATTTTGTCGACCCTCCCTCAAGGGGAGGGTGGCTTTATAAAATGACCGCGTTCCCGACATATGACGAAAAGCGCATCGCGGCGCTCGATGCCGCGGAGGCGGCGCTTCTCGGCGTGTTCGGAAAGCACGGTTATGCGCGGCGGGAGCCGGCGGTGCTGCAACCTGCCGAAATCTTCCTCGACCGTTCGGGTGAAGAAATTCGCCGCCGCACCTTCACGCTCACCGATCCGGTGGGGAACGAACTCTGCCTGCGCCCGGACCTCACCATTCCGATCTGCAAGAACTGGCTCGACGCGAAGGGCAAGTTTCCGGCGCGACTTTGTTATCACGGCCTCGCCTTCCGCTTTCAGCCGGGAGAGCCGCAACGCCCCACGCAGTTCTATCAGGCGGGCGTGGAGCTTCTCGGCCTGACCGATCGTGCGAAGGCGGAAACCGAAGTCCTTTCCCTCTCTGTCGAAGCGGTGCGCGCCGCGGGCTTGCGCAACTTCACGGTGAAGCTGGGCGACCTGTCGTTGTTCTCCGCCTTCGTGGACGCGCTCGACATTCCGCCGCAATGGCGCATGCGCCTGAAGCGCCACTTCTGGCGGACCGGGTATTTCGAGGCGCTGCTGGCGCGGCTTTCCGGCAAGAGCGCCACCGGCACGCAGAAACTTCTCGCCCATCTGGGCACGCTGAGCGAAAGCGAAGCGCGGCCCGCGTTCGAAGGCTTGATCGACATGATCGGCAAGGCGCCGCTGGGCGGGCGCACACGCGAAGAGATCGTGGACCGGCTGATCGAGCAGGCGGCGGATGCCGCTTCGCTGAAGCTCGATCCCTGGATCGCGAACACGCTGGCGAAGCTTCTGGCGATTTCCGGTCCCGCGACCCAAGCCGTCGAAAAGATCCGCGCCCTGGCGAAATCCGCCGGCATCTCGCTGGATGCGCCGTTGAAGGCGATGACGATGCGGCTTGCCACGCTCAAGGCGCTCGGCGTCGATGCGAAGGACATCAGCTTCGCGGCGCGCTTCGGCCGCAACATGGAATACTATACCGGCTTCGTGTTCGAGTTGTGGTCGCGCGATGCCGAAGGCGCGGTGCAGATTGCCGGTGGCGGGCGTTACGACACGCTGATGGAACAACTCGGCGCCAGGAAGCCTATCCCCGCCGTTGGCTGCGCTATCCGCACCGAACGCGTGCTGGCCGCCATCGCGGCGCACGGAAAGGCGGCGCGATGAGCAAGCTCATTCTCGCTGTTCCTTCGAAAGGCCGCCTGCAGGAACAGGCGAACGCCTATTTCGCCGATGCCGGCCTGCCGATGAGCAAGGCCGCGGGTGCGCGCGGCTATCGCGCGGTGATCGACGGCATGCCGCAGATCGACGTGATGCTACTCTCCGCATCGGAGATCGCCTCTGCCCTGCTCTCCGGCGACGCGCATCTGGGCATCACGGGCGAAGACCTGATCCGCGAAACCGAACCGGGCGACGGCAAGGTTGCGCTGGTCAAGAAACTCGGTTTTGGGTTTGCCGATGTCGTCGTCGCTGTGCCGCAAGCGTGGATCGATGTCTCGACCATGGCGGACCTCGACGATGTATGCGCCGCCTTCTATCAGCGCCATCGCCGCCGTCTTCGCATCGCGACCAAATATGTGAACCTGACGCGGATGTTCTTCGCCAAGGCGGGCATCGCGGATTACCGCATCGTGGAAAGCGCGGGCGCTACCGAAGGCGCGCCGGCGGCAGGCGCGGCGGAGGCCATTGTGGATATCACCACCACCGGCGCGACGCTGGCCGCGAACGATCTGAAGACTCTGGAAGATGGCACCATCCTGAAAAGCCAGTCGCATCTCGCCGCGAGCTTGTCCGCGAAATGGACCAGCGCGACAGCGAGCGCCGCCAAGAGCCTGCTCGTCCGCCTTGCGGCCCGCGAGCGCGCGAAGGCGTCGCATGTGCTGCGCGTGCGGCTGAACGGCAAGCCGGACGCCGCGCTGCAGGCTATTGCGAAGATCGGCGTTACCGTCCTCTCGCAACCGGCGCGCGGCAATGCGGGCGGCGAATACTCGCTGCTCTGCCCGAACGACAAGCTCGCCGACGCGATCACGGCGCTAAGGCGCCGCGGCGCGAGCGGATCGGTGACGGCACATACCGTGGACTACGTCTTCGAGACGGAAGACCCACTGGTCGCAGCGTTCGAGAAATTGGTGAAGGCGTAGGAATCCCGGATTCGGAATACTCCAATACCCGTCATGGCCGCCCTCCGTGGCGGCCATCCATTTTTCAGAGGCCGAGCGACGCCTACACCGCTTCTGGAAAATGGATGGCCGGGACAAGCCCGGCCATGACGAGGTTGGTTGACCTCATGGATATTGTTTTCATCGCCTCAACGCCTGCGCCAGCTTCTGCGCATCGCCCATGTCGTGATAGATGCCGAAACCGATGCGCAGCCTGTCCCCCCGGTGATCCACGATGATGCTCTGCTCGGCAAGCATCTGCGTGATCTTTCCCGCCGCTTCAGTGCGAAAGCAGAGGAAGCGGCCGCGCTTCGCGTGGCTCTGTACCATCAGCATCGACGGATCGACATCGTGTCGGCCAGGTTTCAGCTCGGCGAGGAAGATGTGTTCGATCATACGGACATGCGCCAGCATGTCCGTCACGCTCATCTTTTCTTCCGCCAGCCAGCCTTGCACCGCGTTGAAGCGATAAAGCGCCGACACATCGAACGTCGCGCCGAAGAAACGGCTGCCGTCATCGGCATAGGAAACACCGCCGCCCACGCTTTCCAGCGCTGAGAAGCCCGCATACCAGCCGGTATCGCGCGGACGCGGACCATAACCGGACGGACAATGGAGGAAGCAGGCGCCCTCGCCTGCCATGGCATATTTGTAACCGCCGGCGAGATAGAAGGCGCGGTTTGCCAGCGCGGAGAAATCCGTCGGCACCGCCATGAAGCCGTGATAGCCATCCACGACGACGAATGTGTCGTTGCTCGGCACGGCGTTCACGATCTTCGCCATATCCGTCACGGCGAAGCCGGAGTCGAAGAACACCTGGCTTAGAAACACCAGATCGTATCCGCCTTTTGCCGCGGCTTCGGCAAAACGATCTTCGAACGTGTCGAACGGCTCCGTCGCGATGCGCGTCACCTGCACCAGCCCGTCTTCCTCCAGCCGCGCGATCTGCCGCGTGAAACTGTGGAATTCCGAACCCGTGGTGAGAATCCGCGGCTTGGGCGGAAGGCACGACAGCAACCGCAACACAAACGAGTGTGTGTTCGGCCCGAACGCGATCGTCGCCGGATCGGGCAAGTTGAGTTGCCGCGCGATATGCTTCTGTGCCGCAAGGGTCACTTTCTCGAAGATGTAACCCCACTTGCCGTCCAGCAGGCGCGCAGCGTCGCGCCACGCCAGTTCCTGCGCCGCAAGCGTCACATCGGGCCAGGGATGATGGCTGTGCGCCGCGGCATGGAGCGGCGCGCCGGGCCGCTCCACGCTCAGTGAAAACCCGCTCATTGCGGCGACTTGGGGCCGTTCTTGATGTCCCAATCGTTCAGATGCTCGGCCTTCCACTGCATCATCATGTGGATGCGGCTGCGCCCGGAAGGGTGATCGTAGAAGATCGCCTCTTCCATCGGCGTCGGATCGAGCTTGCGGTATTCGCTGAGTTGCAGCGCCGCCTGAGCGAAGGCATCCGGCTCGCGCACGGCGTTCACGCCGAAGAGGTCGGCCTGCGCCTCGGTAGTGCGCGAGATGGTGTTCTCCACCGGCGTGGCGACGAGGAAGAAGAACGTCATCAACGCCATCAGCACCGGCAAGCCCGCGGGATCCTCGATCGTTCGCACATCCCAATTGCCGCCGAAGATTCCGGTGAGGATACGATAGCCCCACGCCACGAAGGCAAAGCCGACGAAGAACAGAAGGCCCAGCATCATCAGCAGGCGCACCGTGTGATCCAGCACATAGTGGCCCATCTCATGGCCCAGCACGGCGATGATCTCGCGCTGCGTGCTGCGGTTCATCAGGTTGTCGTTCAGCGAGATGCGCGTGGTGCCCAGGAAGCCGGAGACGTTGGCGGAGATGCGCTTGGTCTGGCGCGAGGCATCGAACTCATAGACGTTCTGCGCCGGAATGCCTTCCGACCGCGCGATGGAGAGTATCTTCTCCTTCAGCGGGCTTTCCGCAAGCGGCTTGTAGTTGTTGAACACCGGCGCAATGAACACCGGCTCGATCACCGCGGTGATCATGGCGAACACGATCACCACCAGCGTGCCCCAAGCCCACCAGAAGCGCGGCGTGGCGCGGATCACCGAATAGATGATCGTCAACCCGATCACCGTGGCGACCAGACCGATGCCCTGCCCCTTGATGAAGTCGCCGAACCATTGGGCGAAATTCTGGTTGGAGAGCCCGTAGGCGTGTTCGCGGAAAAACGCCTCATAAACCGTGAGCGGGAACGAGAGCACCGCGACGGCGACGAAATAGACCGCCACATAGATCGACACCTGCCAGAAGCGCGAGCGCGTGCGCGCCTGCGCCCAGTTGCGCACGCCGGCGGAGAATTTGCTCCACAGCAGCAGCGCCGAAACCGCGATGGCGTAAAGCGCGTCCCAAAGCGTGAGCCAGTAACCGCCTTCGAAATAGGAGTCCGACTTCGCGCGCGCTTCACCGCTGACCTGCGCGAGATAGGCATTCGTCGCTTTCTCGGCATCGAAGGCGGGCGCGGTGGCCGGTGTTCCCGGCGGGGGCAACGGCGCGACGCTGACTTGCGATGTCGGCGCAGCTGCGGGCTGCGCATAGGCGGCGGGTGCCGCCATCACTACCAACAAAGAAAAGAACGCGAGCAAGGCGTAACGCGCGAATGCGATTTTCATGAGTCCCTCCCGGCCAACGAATCGAGCCTAGCAGATGAGAGGAGCCGGTCCACCCGCCTCAGGTGGCAATCAGGGAGCGATAGAGTTCGATCGTTTCGCGGCACATGCGTTCGCGCGAATAATTGCGAATGATGTGGGCACGCCCCGCCATGCCCATGTTGATCCGGCCATGCGGCGGGGTCGCGATCACCTTCTCCAGCGCCTGCGCCAGCGCGACGGCATCGCCCGGTGGAGCGAGGAAGCCGGAGACGTTGGTCAGCACCGTTTCGCGCGCGCCGCCATGGTCGGCAGCGATCACCGGTTTGGCCATCGCGGAGGCTTCCGCCGCCACGCGGCCGAACGCTTCCGGATCCGTGGACGCGGAGACCACGACATCGGATGCCGCATAGGCCGTCGCCATGTCGCTGACGTGACCGACGATGAAGACGTGCGCCGAAAGTCCGGCGGCGTCGATCTTCTCCCGCAATTCCTTTTCGTATTCGTCGCGGCCCTGTGCGTCGCCGGCGAACACAGCGCGGGCGTTCCCCAGCCTGCCTTCGTCTTTGAGCCGGGCCATCGCATCGATGAGCACGCCCTGCCCTTTCCAGCGCGTGAGGCGGCCAGGAAGCAATGCGACGAAATCCTCTTCGCCGACGCCCCAATCCCTGCGCATCTGCGCCGTGCGATCAGGCGACACTGCGCCGGGATCGAAAACCTCCAGATCGACGCCGCGCGGAATGACGACGAGCCGCTTCGGCTTGCGCTTGTGCTCGCGCAGGATGTGATCGGCGGTCCATTGCGAATTGGCGATCACCGCGTCGGCACGCACCATCACCGAATTGTAGAACCGCTTCAGCGGGTTTCCCGCATTGTAGATGCCGTGATAGGTCGTGACGAATGGAATGTCCGCCATGCTCGCAGCAGTGAGCGCGCTCCACGCCGGGGCGCGCGAACGCGCATGGATCAGTTTCACGTTCCGCTTGCGGATCAGATCGCGCAATCCCAGCGCATTCGACAACATGATGCGCGGCGACTTCGACGCGGCGTTCATGCGGACGAGTTCCGCACCGGACCTTGCCAGTTCGTCTTCCAGCCGCCCGCCGCGCGATGCCACGAGCGCGGTGAAGCCTTCGCGCACAAGCGCCGCCGCGACATCGAGCGTGGTGCGCTCGGCACCGCCCGTGTCCAAAGCGGGAATGACCTGCAGGATCACAGGTTTCGATGACTGGCCGGATGACGACACGAGGCGATCCACAAATCGGGGGCGGCACAATTGCCTATTTGAAGGCGAACGGGAAGTCTGTCCGCGAAGTCAGATTCTCGCCGCTTGCTTTCGCGCGACCGGGCCGCTTTTCTACATCCCATGCGTTTTCCACTTTTCTCTATAGTTGCGATTCTTGCGGCAGCCCCCGCGGCCGCGCAGGTCTCGATTTTGGACGATGCCTCCATCGGCGGCCAGAACCGCTATGACAATTGCCTGCTTCTCATCCGCAGCGCGCCGCAGAATGCGCTGAATGCCGCCACCGACTGGGAGAAGAACGGCGGCGGCGGCTCCGCGATCCATTGCGAGGCCGTGGCGATGGTGGCGCTGCACCGCTATGCCGACGCCGGTGCCAAGCTCGATTCATTGGCGCGATCGGCTGCCACCTCAGCTGACCGCGCAGACCTTTACGATCAGGCTGGTAATGCGTGGCTGCTTGCGCGTAAAGCCGACAACGCTCAGGCATCGTTCACGGCGGCCATAGCGTTCAGTGGGCGGGACGCCGATCTCTATTTGGACCGCGCACGCGCTTTCGCGCTGAAGCCGGACTGGATTTCAGCGGACAACGATCTCACCGCCGCGCTGAAGCTCGCGCCCAGCCGCACGGACATTCTGGTGCTGCGCGCCAGCGCGCGCCATGCGCTCGGCAAGAAGGCCGATGCGCGCGCGGATATCGATCAGGCGCTGAAGCTCGCGCCATCGAATGCAGAAGCGCTGCAGATGCGCGGCGATTTCAAGATGGAAGCCGGCGATCAGGCGGGCGCGAAAGCGGATTGGCAGGCCGTCATCTCGCAATCGCCGCGCAGTGGCGCAGCAGCCACCGCGCGCGACCGGTTGAATCTACTCAATCAGCCGGCGCCTGCGAAGCCGGCAAAGCCCTAGCCCACTCTTCCAGAACACCAGCATCGGTCTCTGTCTTCGCGTCAGATCCGGCGCGGGCCGCTGCGCGCTCCGGCGCGAGCTGCGCCAGCGCCCATATCGCCATCGCGCGGACGAGCGGCGACGGATCGGCCAACAGTTCTTCCACATTTGGAACCAACGCCGCGTCACCCGAATTGCCGGCAGCAATCAGCACATTGCGCACGAAGCGGTCACGGCCGATGCGTTTGATAGGAGAGCCGCGGAATATTTCGCGGAATTCGGCATCGCTCAGCTTCGCCAGCTCGGACAATTTCGGCTGCACAAGCTCGGCGCGGGCGCGCAAACGGATTTCGCGCGCGAGGCTGGCAAACTTGTTCCACGGACACACCGCCAAACAATCGTCGCAGCCATAGATACGGTTGCCCATCTTCTCGCGGAATTCGAGCGGGATGTGATCCTTGTGCTCGATGGTGAGATAGGAAATGCAGCGCCGCGCGTCGATCTGGTATGGGGCGGGGAACGCATCCGTCGGGCAGACATCGAGACAGCGGTGACAGCCGCCGCAATGATCTACTTCGCTCTCGTCCGGCGAAAGCTCCAGAGTCGTGAACACAGAGCCGAGAAACAGCCACGAGCCGTAGAGCCGCGAGACGAGATTAGTGTGCTTGCCTTGCCAGCCCGCGCCGGCCACTTGCGCCAACGGCTTTTCCATTACCGGCGCGGTGTCGACGAAGACTTTCACGTCTTCCTTGAAATCCTGCGCGATCCATCCGCCCAGCTTCTTCAGCTTCGCCTTGATGATGTCGTGATAGTCGTCGTTCTGCGCATAGACCGAGATCGCGGCGCGGTCCGATGGAATCGCACAGTCGAAATAGCCATTGCGCGGGCCATAGTTCATGCCCAGCACGATGGCCGTCTTCGCTTCCGGCCACAGTGTCTTGGGATCGGCGCGGCGGTCCGTGTTGCGCTCCATCCAGTCCATCGTGCCGTGACGCTGCTTGCCGATAAACGACGCCAGCGCTTCCGCGGCATTGGGCGGCGCTTCGGCTTTGGCAAAACGCACGACGTCGAAGCCTTCGCTCAGCGCGCGGGCGCGGATCTGCGCGCGAAGGTCAGGCATCGGGGTCGGAATAGTGCGAGACGGGCGGCTGGCCAGGCACGCGATCGTTCAGCAGCGAACGGAACGATGGGCGAGATTTCATCCGCATGTACCATTCGGCAATAGCGGGAAAATCGCCCCACGGCACTTCGCCGAAATAGTCCAGCGCAGAGAGATGCGATGCGACGGCCAGATCGCCCAGCGAGACTTCGCGCGATGCAAGATAGCCGTTCATCTCCGCCGCCTCGCCAAGTCTGGAGAGGATCGGCTTCAGCGTCTCGCGCCCTTTGCGCACGACTTCCATGTCGGGTGCGCGCGTGACCGGCGCGCCGGTGTAACGCTGCGAGCCTTTCTCGAACACGATCTTTCGCGTGACGCCTTCCATCAGCGGGCCCATCGCCCAGTCGAGCAGGCGCAGTGACTCCGCGCGGGCATTTGGACCTTCCGGCGTCAGCGGCTGGTCCGGGTAACAGCCTTCCAGATGGTCGACGATGGCCCACAGCCCTTCGCAGCGCGTGCCGTCCAGATCGACGAACACCGGCAGATGGCCGAAGAGATCTTCGGGCGTCACCAGATCGACGCTCAGCCGCTTCTCGCCGACAACCAGCCGCACAAAGCGCGATGGAGGCGAGAGCGTGAGATGGGTCAGCTTGCGCATGATTTGCGCAATCTAGTGAAAGACTTGGCGGGCTCCTAGTGCTGAACGCACGCGGCCAGACCGTCGCGGCGCACCTGCCCCATCCGCCCGACGATTGTGCCTGTCCGGCGCGTAACATAGGGGCCGGACTGGACGGCCTTGTAGTAATCCGGATCAGGCAGCACCGCGGCCAGCCGCGCCGCCTGATAGGGGTTTAGCGCCGAAGACGGAATGTGGAAATAGCTCTGCGCCGCCGCTTCGGCGCCGTAATTGCCGTGCCCGAAATCGACAGTGTTTAGATAGGCTTCCAGGATACGATCCTTCGGCCAGAAGAATTCCATCAGCACGGTGAGATAGGCCTCGACACCCTTGCGCACCCAACTGCGCCACGGAACCAGGAACAACGTGCGCGCCGTCTGCTGGCTGAGGGTGGAGGCGCCACGCAGTTTGCGCTTGGGATGGCGCTCATGGGTCTTGATGGCGTGGTCGATCTCCACCCAGTCGAAGCCATGGTGGAAACAGAACTTCTGATCCTCCGATGCGATCACGGCTTGCTTCAGATAGGGCGAGACGCTGTCGCCGGCCCAGGAATAATGGGTCTTGTTCAAAGTGACGACGTTGACGACCATTTCCGGCGTGAACGGAATCGGCAGGAAGCGGAAGAGGAGCAGGTAAAGGATCGGCCCCGGGATGAGCAGAAACACGATCACCGCGAACACGCGGCGAAACCACGGCTTCCTTTCGCCGCTGCCATTCCAGTAGCGGTTCGCACTATCCGCGATCCGCGGTCCCCACGCGCCCCAATCCATGGCAGCAAAGATAGCGGAGTCGGGAAAAACGCGAAATCCGCCCTCCGGCCGGATTTCGCGCGAGCGTCATAAATGCATGCCGCCGGAGACCTCGATGCGCTGGGCGTTGATCCAGCGATTATCCTCGGACAACAGCGACGCGATCATCGGGCCGATGTCATCCGGCACGCCGGCGCGGCCGAGCGCGGTGTGCTCGGCCACCATTTTGTTGACCTGTGGATTGTCGCGCACCATGCCGCCGCTGAAATCGGTGGCGATAGCGCCGGGCGCCACGGTGTTCACCGCGATGCCGCGCGGGCCAAGCTCCTGCGCGAGATAACGCGTGAGAACTTCCACTGCGCCTTTCATCGCGCCATAAGGCGCAGCACCCGGCATGGCGAAGCGCGCGAGGCCGCTGGAGAGATTCACGATGCGTCCACCATCGTTCATCAACGGCAGTAGTTTCTGCGTCAGGAAGAAGACGCCCTTGAAGTGGACGGCATAGAGCGCATCCACCTGCTCTTCCGTCGTCTGCATGAAGGAGACGTGATGCGAGGTGCCGGCGTTGTTGACGAGGAAGTCGAAACGTTCAACTCCGAACTTCTCTTTCAGGGTGCGCGCGAATTGCGCCGCGAAGGCGATGAAGGATTTCGCGTCTCCGACGTCGAGCTGCAGCGCGGCGGCTTTGCGGCCGAGCTTCTCGATCTCGGCGACGACGGCATCGGCTTCCTTGCGATTGGAATGATAGGTGAAGGCAACATCGACACCTTTGCGCGCCAGGGCCAGCGCCGTGCTGCGGCCAAGGCCGCGGCTGCCGCCTGTGATAAAAGCGATCTTGGATGGATTGGCCATGCGAGGCTCCTGCGTTCAATTGCTGCGGGGAAACTAAGGGCGCCGGCCTTCATCCGCATGTCGTAGCCTCCAAAAAACTTGCCTAATTCTCCAATGTCACTTTTCAGGGCATCCGAGAGCCTCATATAATCCGAGGACAGGCAGGCCCGAGGCTTGCCGGAACGTGGAACCCGATGCAGGCCGAACTGGCGCAAGCCATCACCGATTACCTGAAAGGCCATCCGGCCACCGGATATTTTCCGACGGAGATTCCGGGGCTCGTGATCGGGCGCGTGGAGAAGCCGACGACGCCCAACCCGAGGTTCTCCCATCCGCAGATCTGCGTGAACATCCAGGGGGCCAAGCAGACAATGCTGGAAGGCCGCACGTTCGATTACCGCGAGATGCAGTTCCTTGTGGTGAGCGTGGATCTGCCGATTTTGGGGCACGTGATGCAGGCGCGCCCAGGCCGACCGTTCCTCGGCATGATCCTCGACATCGACATGGACCTGTTGAGCACGGTGATCGAACAGGCCGGCGACCGTGCCGAGCCCGCGAACGGATTAAGCATTGGGGTGGGCGACGTCGATGCAGCGATGGGCGACTGCCTGAAACGCATTCTCGATCTGCTGAAGCATCCGCAAGATATCCCGGTACTCTATCCGTTGATCGCGCGCGAGCTTTACTATCGCCTGCTGACCGGGCCGCATGGCGGCATGCTGGCGCGGCTGGCGAAACCCGATAGCCAGGCCAGGCGCATCGCCGACGTGATCCGCGCCATGCGATCGGACATCGCGCGCGGGTTGAGCGTGAACGAGATGGCGGCGATCGCGCGGATGAGCCCGTCATCCTTCCATGCGCATTTCAAAGCTGTGACGGCGCTGGCGCCGTTGCAATATCAGAAGCAGCTCCGACTGCTGGCCGCGCGCCATCTGATGATGAGCGGCGCGGTGAACGTGACAGAAGCCGCGCTCAAGGTCGGCTACGAAAGCCCTTCGCAGTTCAGCCGCGAATATTCCCGCATGTTCGGCACGCCACCGAAGCGCGATATGGGCGCGATGCGGAACACGCTCCCGTCGGCCGCCTAGCGTTTCGCGCGTTCGTCCGCCGCCGCGAAATGGGCCATCTGGTCGTCATAAGCTTTCCGGAATGCGGGGCGCGCCGTGGCGCGGGCGACATAGGCGCTGCAGGCCGGATAGTTCGCGAGCCCGTCGAAACGATCGACAAGACGCAGAACATCCACCATCAGGATGTCGGCGATGGAGAATGTGCCGGCGAGCCATTCGCGCTTCGCCAACAGCGGCTCCAGATGCGGAAGCCGGGAGGCGTTGAGAAAGCCGTCCATGAACTTCCATTCGGGCGTGTCTTTCTGGAAGCCCATGAACTGGAACAGCCCCCACGGCAGGCTCGCCATCTCCACCGAATTGAGCGCCGCGAATATCCATTCCTGGACTTCGCTGCGGCCCCGCGGATCACGCGGCATCAGCTTCTCGCTCAGCTCGCCCAGATGGAGCAGGATCGCACCGCTTTCGAAGATCGAGAGATCGCCGTCGGTCAGCCACGGCACCTGACCGAACGGCTGGTGCGCGAAGTGCTCGGTGCCGCGCTTGTCGAACGGCACGCTTTCCACGCGATAGGGCAAACCCGCCTCTTCCAATGCCCAGCGCACGCGCAAATCGCGCACGAAGCCGCGCGGCATTTCGGGAACCCAATTGAAAGTCGTAAGAACAAGATCGCCCATGCGATACCTCCATCCTGCGGCGCCAAGCTATGCCAGCTTTGGGACACCGCAGGAAGGGAATGCAGCGAATGACACCGATGCTAATGCTGCATCGGAACCGGTTTCTTCGGCGCAGGCGTTTTCGGGTTCGCGGGCGCGCCGTGTTTGCTCGCATAGAGTTGTTGCGCAGACTGCAACACATACGCACGGATGTTCTGCGCGTCTTGTGCCGTCAGGATGTCCTTGAACCAGCCCATGCCGTTGTCATGCAGCGCACCTTTGATCACGATGTCGTTATACATGCCCCAGATTTCCGGCGGCACCGTGCGCAGATCCGGAACTTCGCCCGATGAGCCGAGCAGTACGCCGTGACACACCGCACAATTGTTGTGGAACGTGTCGAAGCCTTTCGCGGCCATCTTCGCATCCACCTTTTCGTTCGGCGGCGCGAGCATGTTCGCCGGAACTTCGGTGGCGATGGGCTTCACGTCTTTATAGCCACCAAGCTTGAACGCGAAGATGCGGCCCTGGTTGTTGCCGTATTTCTGGATCGCGGTGTTTTGGTCGCCCGTTGCGCCCAGCCCGCCGGAGCCGCCGAAGGCCGCAGCGACCGCCACATATTGCTCGCCGCCGAGGGTGTAGGTGATCGCCGGCGCGCTCATGCCGGTTTTCAGGTCGATGCTCCAAAGCTTCGCGCCGGTCTTCGCGTCATAGGCAGAGAAGAAACCGTCCGAGCCGCCGGCGAAGACGAGGCCGCCCGCCGTCGTCAGCATGCCACTGTTCCAGCCGCCCGCCATCGGCACCTGCCACACCATTTTCTGGTTCACCGGATCCCAGGCGCGGATCCATCCCTTCGCGGGCGCGGGCATCTGGCCCTTCTCGATGCCGGCCATGATCATGTGACCGAGCTGCGCGAAGTCGCTCACATTCCACGCGCCGGCCTTGTAACCGAGCTTGTCCTGCTGTGCGTAGATGAAGTTTCCGTCGATGACGGGAATATAGACGAGGCCCGTCTGCGGATTGAACGCCATCGGCTGCCAGTTGTGCGCGCCGACGGGACCAGGAATTTGCACGGACGGCTTTCCCGCGGTGTAACGCACACCGGGATTTTCGATGGGACGCCCTGTTTTCATGTCCACGCCGCTGGCCCAGGTGATCGTGGTGTAGGGCTTCGCTGAGATCAGCTTTCCGTTGGTCCGGTCGATCACATAGAAGAAGCCGTTCTTCGGCGCCTGCATCAGCACATGCCGCTTCTGGCCGGCGATGGTGAGATCGGCGAGGATGATGTGCTGCGTGGCGGTATAATCCCAATCGTCGCCCGGCGTGGTCTGATAGTACCACTTCATCTGGCCGTTATCGGGGTTGAGCGCGACGATGGATGACAGGTAGAGATTGTCGCCGCCGCCGGGCGAGCGCAGGTTGCGATTCCACGACGAGCCGTTGCCCGTGCCGATATAGATGCTGTTGAGCACCGGATCGTAGGTGATCGCATCCCAGGGCGTGCCGCCGCCGCCCTGCACCCACCATTTGTGATCGGTGCCGCCGGTGGACCATGTCTTCAGCGCCTTCGCCATCGCGGGATTTTCCGCGGGCTTCGACGGATCGCCGGGCACCGTATAGAAGCGCCACTTCATCTGGCCGGTGACGGCGTCGTAGGCGGAGAGATATCCGCGCACGCCATATTCCGCGCCGCCGTTTCCGATGAGGACCAACCCCTTCACCACGCGTGGCGCGCCGGTGATGGTGTAAGGCCGCGTGCGGTCGATGGTGTTCACGTCCCAATCGACCTTGCCGGTCTTGGCATCCAGTTTCACGAGGCGGCCATCGAGCGTGCCGAGATAGACAGCGCCTTTCCACAACGCCACGCCGCGATTGACGACATCGCAGCAGGCATAGCGGCCCCATTGGCCCGGCACCTGCGGGTCATAGGCCCAAATCTGTTTGCCGGTTTTCGCATCCAGCGCCCAGACCTTGCTCCACGAGCCGGTGACGAACATCACGCCGTCGGACACCAGCGGCGTGGTCTCCAGGCCGCGCACCGTGTTGGTGCGAAACTCCCAGGCGACGCCGAGCTCGGCGACATTGGACTTGTTGATCTTGTCGAGCGGCGAGAAACGTTGCTCCGAATAGGTACGGCCATTGGTGAGCCATTCGCCGGGATCGGCATCCGCGTTCGCGATCTTGGCACCGTCAACATTCGCGCCAGGTGAAGCCGCGGGCTGGCCGATACTTTGGTTGCTGAACCAGACAAGCGCCGCCACGGATGCGACGATGGCGGCGGAAATACCCGCGATACGGATTTTCATGGACGGCTCCCCTTTCCGTCGCTCTGCGGCGGCGGTTATGGCAGGTTAGGGAGAGTCATCCCTTTCGACAATATATTCCCGGTTCTCATGTCCCTGCCGCAACGGAAGCACGACGCAAAACGCGACGTCCTCAAGGACGTATTCGGTTTCGACGATTTCCGCCCCGGGCAGGAAGACGCGATCGACGCGATTCTGGGCGGACGCAATGTTCTGGCCATCATGCCGACCGGCTCAGGCAAGTCGCTCTGCTTTCAGGTGCCTGCACTGGTGATGGGCGGGCTGACGGTGGTGGTTTCGCCACTGGTGGCGTTGATGCAGGATCAGGTCGCGGCGCTGCGGCTGGAAGGCGTGGCGGCAGAAGCGATCAATTCCTCCCGCTCGCGCGACGAGAACGTGGCGGCCTGGCGCCGGGTGGCGGCGGGCGAAGTGCGTCTTCTTTATATGGCGCCCGAGCGGCTGATGACCGAGCGGATGCTGGAGGCTTTGGGCAAGCTCGACGTACGGCTCATCGCCATTGACGAAGCGCATTGCGTCTCGCAATGGGGTCCGGCATTCCGGCCGGAATACAGCGCTCTGTCGAAGCTTGCCGATCTGTTCCCGAAGACGCCGATCATCGCGCTGACCGCGACGGCGGATGAAGTCACCCGCGCAGATATCGCGTTGCAATTGTTCGGCAACCGGGTCGAGACCTTGGTGCAAGGCTTCGACCGGCCGAACATCTCGCTGACAGTGGAAAGCAAACGCAACACCGCGAAGCAGCTGCTCGATTTCATGGCACGGCACAAAGGCAAGAGCGGCATCGTCTATTGCCTGTCGCGCAGGAAGGCGGAGAAGATCGCCGAACAGTTGCGCAACGCGGGCGTGACCGCCCTGCCCTATCACGCTGGCATGGAGAAGGAGGCGCGCGAGGCCAACCAGAACCGCTTCATGACCGAGCCCGCCGTGGTGATGGTGGCGACTATCGCTTTCGGCATGGGCATCGACAAATCCGACGTGCGCTTCGTCTTCCACACCGATCTGCCCGGGAGCCTAGAAGCTTACTATCAGGAGATCGGCCGCGCGGGGCGCGACGGCAAGGCGGCGGAAGCACATATGCTCTTCGGGCTCGAAGACATTCGCATGCGCCGGGTGTTCATCGACCAGGAAGATGCGGGTGAGGAGCGCAAGCGGCGCGAACATGCGCGGCTGAATATGCTGCTGGCCTATTGCGAGGCGGCGCGCTGCCGGCGGCAATTGCTGCTGGAATACTTCGGCGAGCAGGCCGAGCCCTGCGGAAATTGCGACGTGTGCCGGGAGCCTTCCGAACGGATCGACGCGACCGAAGATGCGCGCAAAATTCTCGCCGCCATACGCGGCACCGGCGAGCGTTATGGTGCAGGGCATATCATCGATGTGCTGCTGGGTAACCGCACGGAACGAATGACGGACACACATGCGGCGCTGGAGGTGTTCGGCAAAGGTGCGCTGCGCAAGAAGGATGAGTGGCAATCGATCATCCGCCAGATGGCAGGCGAAGGTCTGCTGCGGCATGACCTGCAAGGCTATGGAGGATTGGAGATCGCAGACAAAGGCCATGCGCTGTTGCGCGGGCACGGCAGGTTCGAAGCGCGCCCCATCAAGCCGCGCGAGCGCACGAAGAAGCAGGCGCGCGCCGAGCAGATGGCAGAGCAATCCGAAGAGAACCAGTCTCTGATCGCCGCGCTGAAGGCGCTGCGCATGAAACTGGCGCGCGAGCGCGGCGTGCCGCCCTATGTGATCTTCTCCGATCGCTCACTGATCGACATGGCCCAATTGCGCCCGCGTGACGACGGTGAATTCGGCATGGTGCATGGCGTAGGGGCAGCAAAGCTGAAAGATTTCGGGAAGGCCTTTCTTGCCATCATTCGCGAGCACCGCGCGTGAGTTGGATCGCGCTCGCGTTTTGCGGCCCGGTGCTGTGGGCGATCTCCACCCATATCGATAAATATCTGGTCGAGAAGTTTTTCAAGGAAACCGGCGTCGGCACCTTGCTGATCTTCACCTCGCTGATTGGGCTGATCGGGCTGCCTTTCATCGCGGCGTTTGTGGACGTCATGTCCATCGGCACGACGGGCGCCGTCGTCACCGGCATCACGGGCCTTCTCTATATGGTGGCGATGTTCTTCTACCTGCGCGCGTTGCAGCAGGAAGAAGCAAGCACGATCGCGCCGCTGTTCCAGACCTCCACACTGTTCACCTATGCCATCGCCTATTTCGTGCTGCATGAAACGCTGACGACGGAGCGCATTTTCGGCGGCTTGCTCGTGATGGCCAGCGCGCTGGTGATCTCCTACGATCCCGGCCACAAGCACAAATTCAAATTGCCGGTGGTGATGCTGATCCTTGCCTGCACCGCGACGCTGGCGGTGTCGTCGGTCGTGTTCAAGCTGTTCGCCATCCGCGACGCGTTCTGGGCGGTGACGTTCTGGAATTTCGCGGGCGAAGCGGTGTTCGGGGCCGTGATGCTGGCGATCCCTTACTACCGGCGCGAGTTCATGGGCATGTTCCGGCAGCATCCTGGTGCGGTGATCGGCATCAATGCTGCGAACGAACTGATCAACCTCGGCGGCGGGCTCGCAGCGCGCTGGGCTTCCCTGCTGGGACCCGTGAGCCTTGTGTCGGCGATCGGCGGCACGACATCGTTGTTCGTGTTCGGGTTCGGCGTTCTCATCTCGCTGCTCTTTCCCAAGTTCGGGCGGGAGGATTTGTCGCGCGGCACCTTGATCCAGAAGGGCATTGCCGTTGTGCTGGTCGGCATTGGTGTTACGCTGATCGGGAGAGCCGGCGCACAGTAAGGGGAGTACGATGCGCGCGATCCTGCTTGCATTATCACTCTTGACCGCGACGCCCACGCTGGCCGCGCAACCTTGGCTCACCCTGCCGCCAACGCCCACGTTGCCAAAAGCAGATGTAAGTGGCCTTGCGCCCGTGAACGGCATCAAACTCTGGTACGCGGAATTCGGCCAAGATTCGAAAACAGATCGCGAGCCGGTGCTGCTCGTGCATGGTGGTCTGGCGAACAGCGATTATTGGGGTAATCAGGTGCGCGCGCTGGTGGCCGCGCACTACAAAGTCATCGTGATGGACAGCCGTGGGCATGGCCGCTCGTCGCGCAACGCCGAGCCGTATGGTTACGACCTTATGGCGAGCGATGTCGTCGCCCTGCTCGATTATCTGAAGATTCCGAAAGTGGCGCTGGTGGGCTGGAGCGACGGTGCGATCATCGGGCTCGATATCGCGATGCATCATCCCGAGCGGCTGACCAAGCTTTTTGCCTTCGCGGCCAACTACGACCCCAGTGGTGTTCAGAATGCATCGAGCGCGGTGGTGGATGAATATATCGCCCGCGCCGGCAAGGAATACGCCGAATACTCGCCTACGCCGAGGGAATACAAAATCTTCGTGGCGCAGATCACGCACATGTGGGACTCGCAGCCGCATTGGACGCAGGCCAATCTCGCGAAGATCCGCCTGCACACTTGGATCGTGGATGGCGATCACGACGAGATGGTCAAGCACGACCAGCCGCGCACGCTGGCGAACTGGGTGCCCAATTCCGGCCTCCTGATAGAGCCGGAGGTGAGCCACTTCGCTTTCCTGCAGAACCCCGACCAGTTCAATGCGGACGTCCTGCGCTTCCTGAAATCGAAGTAACGCCCTGCAAATCTCGCATAGCTTTGCGAAACAATGCCTTCGCACAAAATCCCTTCTGACAAAGGGTTTCTGTCTTCCGTAGCGCGCGTGATAGAAGTCGCGCGTTCAAAAACTCGCGGAGGAAATCACCATGTCCTTTTCCATGTATCAGGCATCCGTGCCGGCCTACGGCCAGATGCTGAAGACGCTCACGCACATCCTCAAGAAAGCCGAGGAGCATTGCGAGGCCAAGAAGATCGATCCGAGCGTTCTGGTGAACGCGCGGCTTTATCCCGACATGGCCCCGCTAACGCGCCAGATCCAGATCGCGACCGATCAGGTGAAGGGCGGCCTGTCGCGCCTCGCCGGCAAGGAACCGCCGAGCTGGCCGGACGAAGAGAAGACCTTCGCCGACCTGCATGCGCGCGTGAAGAAGGCGGAAGCTTTCCTCGCCACCATTCAGGCCAGCGATGTTGACGGTTCGGAAGACCGCGACGTCAAGCTGAAGGTCGGGCAGAACGAGATGACGTTCAAGGGCGCGCAGTTCCTGGTGAACTTCTCGCTGCCCAACTTCTATTTTCATGTCGTTACGGCATACGACATTCTGCGCCACAATGGCGTGGAGATCGGTAAGCGCGATTTCATTGGTGGAATCTGAGGCAGCATCTGATCGCCGATTGACCGCTTCATGGAGCGCCCGCACAATGCCTTGAGGACATTGTGCGGGCGTTTTCATGAGCGACGATATTCTTCAGGTCGAAACCATCGGTGAAGTTCAGCGCGTGACGCTGAACCGGCCGGACCGGCTCAACGCGATCAATCATCCAATGGCCGAAGGGCTTCTGGATTATTTCGAAAAACGCCGCCGCGATACATCCACGCGCGTGATCATCGTGCGCGGCGCGGGGCGTGGCTTCACTGCCGGCGCAGACCTCAAGGCGTTCGGCCAGCCCGACATGCTGCAGGACGGTCCCAATGGTGACTGGGTGCTGCGCGACACGATGAATGCGATGCGCGCCTGCCCGCAGCCGATCATCGCGACGGTGCATGGCGCGGCAGCGGGCGGCGGCCTGGCGCTCGCTCTAGCCTGCGATGTGCTGGTCGCGGGCGAGAGCGCGAAATTCCATTCGGCGTTTCTGAAGATCGGGTTGTCCGGCACGGAGCTTGGCGTGAGCTGGCGCTTGCAGCGTGCCATCGGCACATCGCGCGCGCGGGAGATTTTGCTCACCGGCCGTCCGGTGGATGCACAGGAAGCGTTGCGCATCGGGTTGGTTTCGCAGGTCGTGCCCGATGCAGGGTTGGATGAACTGGGCCAGTCTCTCGCGAAAGCCATGCTCGAAGCCAAGCCGGATGCGCTGCGCCTTACCAAGCGTGCGCTCGATGCCGCTCTGGAGATCGGCAATTTTGGCACCGCGCTGGAAACTGAAGAGCGCGGCCAGATGCTGATGATCAATCGCCGCCGCAGCTAGCCGAACAATCGCCGCAACACGGAACGGTCGCGCAATATCTCCTGCGCCGCGTTGTGACCCGGCGCGCCGGTGACACCGCCGCCCGGATGGGTGCCCGCACCGCACATATAAAGACCGTCGATCGGGCTACGGTAATCGCCGTGCCCGAGTACCGGGCGCGCCGCCCAAAGCTGATCCAGCGACATGCGGCCATGCATGATGTCGCCGCCCACAAGCGCGAAGGTGCGCTCCAGATCGAGTGGCGACAGCGCGACGCGGCCCAGGATGCTGTCGCGGAAGTTCGGCGCGTATTCCGCCACGGTGTCGATGATGAGGTTCGCCACTTCCTCCTTCACGTCGTCCCAGCTGCGGCCATCCGACAGTTCCGGTGCGAAATGCTGGCAGAACATCGCGGCGACATGCTTGCCTTTCGGCGCGAGCGTGTCATCGAGAACCGATGGAATGATCAACTCCACGATGGGCTTGCGCGACCAGCCGAACACCTTGGCGTCGTGATAGGCGCGTTCCATGTAGTCCAGCGACGGCGCGCAGATGATCCCACTGCCCAGATGATCGCCGGCTTCCGGCATGCCGCGGAATTTCGGCAATTCATCGAGCGCGACGTTCATGCGGAAGGTGCCGGAACCGGACACGTAATTGTCCATGCGGTGCGCGAAATCCGGATCGAGTTCTTCCGGGCTCAGTAGCTTGGTGTAGAGCAGTTGCGGATGCAGGTTGCCGACGACGCGATCCGCCGCGATGGTCTCGCCGCTTTCGAGGATGACCCCCGCGGCCCTTCCCTTTTTCACCAGCACACGCGCGACCGGCGCTTCGGTGCGGATGGTCACGCCCACCGCTTCACAGGCGCGTTTCATGGCCTGTGTGATCGCGCCCATCCCGCCGATGGCATGGCCCCATGCGCCCTTCACGCCGTTCACTTCACCGAAGAGATGATGCACCAGCACATAAGCCGAGCCCGGCGCCGAGGGCGACGCGAAATTGCCGACGATGGCGTCGAAACCGAACACCGCCTTGATGGGATCGCTTTCGAACCAGCGATCGAGGAATTCGCGCGCGCTGAGCGTGAAGAGATCGAACAGCACACGTTGGCCTTCGAGATCCAGCTTGGCGACGCCCCGCGCCTGCGTGGCGAGCTTGAGCAGATCATGCACGCCGCCGCCGGCGTTCGGCGGCGCCTTCAATGCCAGATCGCGCAACACATCGGCCGCTTCATCGATGGCGTTGTAGTAGAGAGGAAGCTGTTCGGCATCCTTGCGCGAGAAGCGCGCCACTTCGGCCTGCGTGCGCTCCAGCCCGCCGCCCACGCGCAGGCCGCCGCCTTCGGGCAGGGGCAGGAAATTGGAGATCGAGCGATGCACGACGCGCAAGCCCCGCGCATGCAGGTCCATATCCGCGATCACCTTCGGATTGAGAAGACTGACGGCATAGCTCGCCATCGAGTTGCGGAAGCCGGGATGGAATTCCTGCGTGATCGCCGCGCCGCCGACGATGTCGCGGCGCTCGAGCATCAGGACCTTCATGCCCGCGCGGGCGAGATAGTAGGCACACACAAGGCCGTTATGGCCGGCACCGATGATGATCGTGTCGTATTTCATGGCGCCTGATGTAGCGGGCGGGCGGCAGTGACGCTACGCGTGTGTGCGCCGGCACATAATTATAGTTGACTCTAATTATCGTCTTGAGGATAGTTTTATCCGGCACATGCCCCGGAAAATAGAAATGTCTCAGGAAAACCAACCTCTTGATCGGCAGGCTTTTGCTGGCATGGCGCTGTCGCCTGTTGGCTTCGAGGAGGCTGAGGCGCTGGCCCTAGCCGCGAAGGCGGGCGAATCCGCAGCGCGCATTCGGCTGGCGGCAGCCCTGATGGGGGCCGCTTTTGGCGCGCCGGAGCACAGTGCCGCATTATATGACGCCATCGCCCTAGGCTGGTCCGGTACGCCGGTGAAGGCCGAGCCGATTCCGGATTCCGGCGAAGCGCCGTTGCCGCTGACACAGCAATTCTGGTCCGCGTTCTGGGATCTGTTCGATGCACGCGCGAGTCTCGATGCCGGTGACGTGACGATGCGCGTAGCGGTGCTTGGCAGTTTGGTATCACCAGAGTTTCAGGCACGCGCTGCCGCTGCCTGCTGCGCCTATCCTGGCGTGAACGATGTCGACACGGCCGAAATGCCCCCGCGCGTGAAGCTCGATGACCTCGCCACCTGCCCGTCCGGCTCGCTCGGCAACGCCTTTTACCGGCTCATCGTGGACAATAAGTTCGATCTGGAAGTTCTGGATCGCGATGCGTTAGCGCTTGGCAGTTTGATGCCGCCACTCAACTATCTGAATACGCGCATCCTGCAGGCGCACGATCTTTGGCACATCGTTGGCGGCTATGACGTTACGCAACTGCATGAGATCGCGATCTCGGCGTTCCAGCTTGCACAGTTCGGCCACTCCTATTCCGCGATGTTCCTGGCCTTCATCGCCGCCATCTCGGCGGAGGGTGAAGCCGCCGGCTTCGCGCTGGCAATGGAGACCATCGTTTCGGCCTGGAAGCATGGCCGCGAAACCGCGCCGCTGATGCGGATCGAATGGGAGAACGTCTGGCGACGTTCCGCGCAATCCATACGGGACGAATACGGCATAATCCCTTATCGCTCGCCCTATCCGGCGGATATTCTGGAGCAACTGAGCGGATTGCGCGTGTGAGCGGCAGCGATAATCTGGCGCGCATGAATCAGTTGGATTCGGCCTTCCCCAGACGATCCAAGCGCAAGCGCGAAACGCGCGAGCGCATTCTCGCGGCGGCATACAGACTATTTTCTTCCGAAGGCTATGCTGACGCCGCGATGGCCGACATCGCCGTGGCCGCAGACGTTCATGTCGCGACGCTGTTCACCCATTTTAAATCCAAGAAAGAGCTTTCCGCGGCGCTAGCCGAAGGTGCCATCATTGAACTGGAGATGCGCGTCGATCAGGCGCGCGCGTGCAACGTACCTTTCTTCGAATTCATTCGAGCTGTCGCAAGCGAATGGGCCGCTGCCGAGCAAAGCATGCCCGCGCGCAATCTCGCTTACGGATATCAGCTTCGCGGCGATCCGGAACTGGCCTTCAGCTGGCTGCAATATCAAAAGCGCGAGCTATCGCTCTACGCCGGATATATCGCGGCGGAATACGGTCTCGACCCGGAAAACGACCCTCGCCCGCACCTCGTCGCCGGCATGATCTCGCGCGGCAATGTGCTGGCACTGGAGCGCTGGCTCGACAGCAAAGGCGCGAGCAATCTGAAGCACGATGTGCTGACCGCGTTGGACGCGACTGAAAGCATCCTGCGCGGGTCTTTGGCGAATCCGAAGATCTAGGCGGCGCTAGATGGTGTCATCCAGCCGATAGACTTCCGAGCCAATCGCAAAGGCGCGGAATTTTCCGTCCGGCATCGGCAATATCCGGATCTTGTTGATCTTGTGGCCCATTTCCACCGGTCGCCAGTGCTTGCCGCCATCGCGCGTCTCGAAGCCGCCGGACGAGCCGCCCACCCACCCGCGCTTTTCGTTCAGGAAGCCGACGCCGAATTCGGTATAGGCATGATCCACGGTCAGCGGCAGCTCGCGCCACGTCTTGCCGCCGTCTTCCGTCTTGGCGACGACACGCTGCGCGACCTTCGGATTGTCGTCATAGTTCTGAACGGTGGCATAGCCTACATTCTCGCTTGGAAATGCGATTTTCCATGTGATCTCGGACGGACGGCTGCTGCGATAGATGCGCCGCCAGCTCAAACCGCCATCGTCAGTGCGCAGCACGATCGCATTGGACTTGGCGATATCGGAGTCGCTGGCGCCGGCGATAAAGCCAACCGACGGGCTAACGAACTTCACGTCCAGAATCATGGCGGTGTGTTCGTTCAGATCGTGCGACCGCCAGCTCTCGCCAAGATCGTGTGACTCCAGCAAGAACGCGGGGCCGCCGACCCGGCCGCCAGCGCGGACGATCACCTGGTCGTGCAGCACGCCCTGATAAATCGCGCGGCCGCGATAGATATCGATCGAACAAATGCCGCGCGGCAGTGGCCCATCGACATTCCGCACAGCAACCCACGTCTTGCCGCCATCCTTCGTCACATAAAGCGGCGTCGGGTCCTTCACCTGCGGTGCGTAGTCGGTTCCGACATTGCCGAGAAAACCCGTGGTGCTATCGACGAAGCCCAGCGAGCGGATGAAGGTGCCGGGCTTTTCGCAGATCAGGTGCCAGCTTTCGCCGCCATCGGCCGTTGCATAGAGCTTGCCCTTGCCGTTGCCGTACCAGCCCGTATCCGGCGAAACGAAATAGATATCGTCCTGCTTGCCTTCGTAAGGAATGGTATTGAGCTTGAACCAGCTTGCTTCGGGTTTCAGGGGGGCGGCAAAAGCGGGCGCAACGGCCAGGCCACCGAGCGCACCGATGGCCTGGCGGCGTGACAAGCGAAACTGTGATGTCATGGGCTTTCGGAAAATGAACGCCGCATCAATCTGGGTATTCGCCCTGCCGCTGTCGCCCCACAAATTTGCAATACACGATCACGTTTTCTTCATCGCCCGACTTGGCCGCTCTCATGTGTGACGAATTCCTACGCTCAAATCCGGGGCGGTGAACAGAGAAAGGCGCCGTCGAATTCGAGCGCAGGAACTTAAAGCCCGCGGCACCGGGAGCGTTGGCCGCGCGGCTCTAACCGTCAGCGCCAGCGTCCGCCGATCCAGACCCAGCCGTGCGGACCATCAACCCAATGTCCCGGAATCCACGCCGCGCGTGGATAAGGCGCGGCAACATAGGCGCCGCCGACCCATACATAACGCACGCCGGTCCAGCGCCAGTAGCCGCCGCGCCACACATAACCGGGTCCCGGCGCAACGGGCACGCGCTCGAACCTGGCGACCGGCGGCCCGACACGCACCACCACCACCGCTTGTGACGGCGTTGCCGACAGCGCAATCGCCGTCGCGCCGATGAGAAGAGAAATTTTGCCGTACTTCATAATGCTTCGCTCCATGGGCAACGAGTACCCCTTCACGAAGCAGATTAGTGGCAGCCCTTATCACGCGATTTTCGTGCGCGTAACCCGGTGTTACGGCGTGTAACCGTGGTTGTTCTCGATTGCGTATGAGCAGCGCACTGAATGACAGGCTGGCGTTTGCCTTACACGTAGCGCGGGATCGGGCCGTTGTGCGGCGTCATCTCGTTCGAAAGATCGAACATGACCTCATCAACGTAGCACCAGCCCCAACCTTCCGGCGGGTCGTAACCTTCGATGATGGGATGTTTCGTTTTGTGGAAATGCTTCGTTGCGTGCCTGTTCGGCGAGTCATCGCAACAGCCGACATGGCCGCAGGTGCGGCACAGGCGCAGATGCACCCAGGGCGAGCCGATCTTGAGGCACTCCTCGCAGCCCAGCGCGCTGGGCGTGACTTTGCGGATCGTATTCAGATGGCTGCAGGTTTTAGACACGGGAGCCTCTCGCAGGATTGACAATTTCTTCCGGCGTGCCGTTCGCGGCGAGATAGGCGTGGATAGCCGCGACCACCTGTGCGCCCTCGCCCACCGATGCGGCCACGCGTTTCACCGAGCCAGAGCGCACGTCGCCGATGGCGAAGATGCCCGGACGGTTGGTCTGGAACGGAAAACCGCCGGGCTCGGCGAACGGCTCGGCGCAGATGAAGTTCTTCTCGTCGCGCTTGATGTCCGACAACGCTAGCCAATCGGTGTTCGGCGCCGCGCCGATCAGAAGGAAAAGATGGCGAATGTCGCGTGTCTGCTCCGTGCCAGTGCTGCTGCCGCGCCAAGACACTTTCTCCAGAATGCCGTTGTCGCCGCCGAGCGCCACCACTTCGGTCTCCGTCAACACTTCGATATTGGGCTGCGCCGCGATACGGTCACACAGATAGCGCGACATGGTGGCTTCGAGGCTCTTGCCGCGCACGATCATCCAGACTTTGGCGGCATGGGATGAGAGATAAACGGCCGCCTGCCCCGCCGAATTGCCTGCACCGACGAGTGCCACTTCCTGCCCGGTGCTGAGCTGCGCTTCCAGCGGCGAGGCCCAGTAATGCACATGGGCGCCTTCGAACTCGGAGAGATTGGCGACGTCGAGGCGGCGATATTCGGCGCCGCTCGCCACCACAACGGTACGCGCCTTCACCGTCTGCTCGCCTTTCAAGGTGAGACGATAATGCCGTCCGCCGGTTGATATATCCTCCTGCACGCAGGCGACTTCTTCGGGGATCGCCATTTCCGCGCCGAATTTCTGCGCCTGGTTATAAGCGCGCGCCATCAATGCAAGGCCGGTGATGCCGGTGGGAAAGCCGAGATAGTTCTCGATGCGCGCGGAGGCACCCGCCTGGCCGCCGAATGCGCGGCAATCCAGCACAATCGCGGACAGGCCTTCGGACGCCGCATACACCGCCGCGGCAAGTCCGGCGGGCCCCGATCCCACGATCGCCACATCGTAGAGCTTGTCGGCATCGAGCGCATGGATGAGGCCGATGCAGCGCGCGAGCTGGTTCTCGCCGGGATTGCGCAGCATGTTTCCATCCGGGCACACCACGATGGGCAACTCATTCGGCGCGATATGGAAGCGTTCCACCAGCGTCTTGGCGCAATTGTCGGTGTCCGGATCCAGGCGCTGGTGCGGATGGCCATTGCGCGCGAGGAAGTTCTCCAACCGCAGCACATCGCGATTGTCCGCGCGACCGATGATGATCGGACCACCGACATTGCGCTCCAGAAGACCGACGCGGCGCAAGATGAGCGCACGCATCATCTTCTCGCCGGTCTCCGCTTCGGCAACGATCAACTCGCGCAGATGCTGGGGCGAGATCTGGATCAATTCGCCGTCCGCCAGCGCGACCGCATCGGTCAGTGCGGGACGCCCCGAAAGCTGCGCAAGCTCGCCCAGAAAGTTGCCTGCATGATACGTGACGATGACTTCGTCCGGCCGGTCATGCGGCGCGACGCGCACCTCACCGGAGAGAAAAAGCAGCAGGCCCGGTGTCGGCGTGCCCACGCGTGCGAGATATTCGCCCTTCGCGAATCGCCGCGGCTCGCCGAAGCGGCGCAGGCGGTCGATCTCCGCCTGCGTGAGAACGGGAAACATCTGTTCTCGCCGTGTGTCCAAAACCGATGGCTTGGGATCCGCCAAAAGCATTCTCCTTGAACCTTGATCCGGCACGTTACAGGGAAATTGCGCGCAGCCGCATGCAGACTTGGATTCGGCTCGAGCGATCCAACAACAATACCAATATGGGCCAAATTCCCTTGTTTCCGGGACTTTCCTGCGATATGGTATTATATTGGTATCACACAAGAGGCTGAAGCCGTGCCGCTTCATCCCGTCATCGCCACCGTCACCGCGCGCATCGCCGCTCGCAGCAAGAACAGCCGCGCGGATTATCTCGGCCGCATGGAGGAAGCCGCGACGCGAACGCGGTCCCGTCTGGATTGCGGCAACCTCGCCCATGCCTGCGCCGCCGCGCCCGACGCCGACAAAGGCAAGTTTCTCACCGGCGCGATCAATATCGGCATCGTCACCGCTTATAACGACATGCTGTCGGCGCACCAGCCGCTGGCGACCTATCCCGACATCATCAAGCAGGCGGCGCGCGAGGCCGGCGCGACCGCGCAAGTCGCCGGCGGCGTGCCCGCGATGTGCGATGGTATCACGCAGGGCCAGCCGGGCATGGAGCTGTCGTTGCTCTCGCGCGATGTGATCGCACTGGCAACGGCGGTTTCGCTCAGCCACAATGCGTTCGATGCCGTGCTCTGCCTCGGCGTATGCGACAAGATCGTGCCGGGGCTTCTGATCGGCGCGCTGGCGTTCGGCCATCTTCCCGTTCTCTTCGTTCCCGCAGGCCCTATGCCGTCCGGTCTTCCCAACAAGGAGAAGGCCCGCATCCGTGAAGCCTTTGCGCGCGGCGAGGCAAGCCGTGACGATCTTCTGGCGGCGGAGTCGCGCTCCTATCACGGTCCGGGTACATGCACCTTCTTCGGTACCGCAAATTCCAACCAGATGCTGATGGAGGTCATGGGCCTGCACATGCCAGGATCCGCATTCGTTCAGCCCAACACGGAATTGCGCGACCGGCTCACGCGCGCGGCGGCGCGGCGCGTTTGCATGCTGGCGCGCGAGAAGCGCCGGGAGATGGCGCATGTCATCGACGAGCGCGCTATCGTGAACGGCGTGGTGGGATTGATGGCGAGCGGCGGTTCGACGAACCACACGCTGCATCTTCCCGCCATCGCGCACGCTGCCGGTATTCAACTGGAGTGGGAGGATTTCGAAGCCATCGCGGAAGTCACGCCGCTGCTCGCGCATATTTATCCAAACGGCGCCGCGGACGTGAACCACTTCCACGCAGCAGGCGGCATGGGCCTTCTGATTCGCGAATTGCTGGATGCCGGATTGCTGCACGGTGATGCGGTGACGGCAGGCGGCGAAACGCTTGCCGATTATGCCCGCGAGCCGTTTCTTGCGAACGACGGCGTGGCCTGGCGCGACGTGCCGGCCCGCTCGCTCGATGCCGATGTATTGCGCAACATGGACAATCCGTTCCAGAGCGACGGCGGCATGAAACTTCTTTCGGGCAATCTCGGCCGCGCGATCATTAAAACCTCCGCGCTCGCGCCGGAGCGGCGTGTGGTAGAAGCGCCCGCGCGCATCTTCCACAGCCAGGAAGAATTCGCACAGGCGTTCCGGGCCGGCGACTTGAATCGCGATGTCATCGTGGTGGTGCGGTTTCAGGGGCCGAAGGCAAACGGCATGCCGGAGCTTCACAAGCTCACGCCGCAACTGGCGGTGCTGCAGGACAAGGGCTTCAAGGTCGGGCTTGTGTCCGACGGCCGCATGTCCGGCGCTTCGGGGCGCATTCCGGCAGCCATCCATCTCACGCCGGAAGCGCAGGACGACGCCCCGATCGCGCGGCTGCGCGACGGCGACATCATCCGGATCGACGCAAACGCCGGAACGCTTGCCGTGCATATCGCGCAGGAAGAACTGACGGCGCGGCAAACCGTTCAAGCGCCGGCGCCGCAATCCGGCATGGGCCGCGAGCTGTTTTCCGCACTGCGCACCGGCCTCAGCAGTGCGGATCGCGGCGCGAGCATTTTCGGGGGCGCAGCATGAGCGGCGATATCGCGACCATTCTCTCCCGCGTGCCCGTCATTCCGGTGCTGACCATCGCGCGGGTTGAAGATTCCGTGGCCTTGGCGCGCGCGCTGGTGGACGGTGGTTTGAGCGTTCTGGAGATCACATTGCGCACCGACGCCGCGCTGGATGCGATCGCGGCTATCGCGCGCGACGTTCCGGATGCGGTTACCGGCGCGGGGACGGTGCTAAACCGTGCGGATTTGCGATGTGCGCGTGAAGCGGGCGCGCAATTCGCCGTGTCGCCCGGCCTGACGGAAAATCTGGCGACGGAAGGCCTGCCGCTTTTGCCCGGCGTGGCCACAGCTTCGGAGATCATGCGCGGCATGGAGTATGGCCTACGCCATTTCAAATTCTTCCCGGCAGAATCCTCCGGCGGGGTGGCGGCACTGAAGTCCTTTGCCGGGCCGTTTCCCGATATCCGCTTCTGCCCCACGGGCGGCATCACGGCGAAGAGCGCGCCGGATTATCTCGCGGTCAAGAATGTGATGTGCGTGGGTGGAAGCTGGATGGTGCCGCACGCCATGATCACGGCGCAGGACTGGCGCGGCATCGCGAAGCTCGCAGCCGAAGCGGCAAGCCTGCGCAAAGGGAAAAGACCATGAAGCTCTTCTTGATTGGCACAGTATGCGCAGCCATCTCGACGATCGCGGCTTGGGCAGATGGCAGATCCCCGTGGGTGTCGCAGCAAAACGGAAAGATCTGCCTGCGCAGCGACCACATCCAGCACAAGATCGTGCTCGACAACCGAACGATCCTCTTCCGCATGGATGGCGGCACCGCGTGGAAGAACACGCTGCAGAAGACCTGTCCCGGCCTCACGCTGGCGAGCGGTTTCGCGATGGCGGCACGGACGAATTATATCTGCGCCAACCAGCAGCCGATCCGGGCGATCGGCGCGGGCAATACATGCTATCTGGGAGACTTCATCCAGGTACCCGCCAAACCATGACTCCAGCCGAGCGCCTCTCCGCCGCCAAACAGCAATACGAACTGGCAATGGTGGCCCATCGACAGAACAGGCTGAACGACGCGGCGCGGCATTATGGCGAAGTGCGCCGCCTCTTCCCGGACCATCCTGGCGCGCTGCATGGGCTCGGGCTGGTTGCGATGCGCGAGAATCGTTTTGGCGACGCCGTCACGCATCTTCGACAGGCGGACAAGAACACCCGCGGCAATCCGGCGATCCGGTGCGATCTGGGATATGCGCTCCTCAATATGGGAAACTATGAGGAAGCGTTGCGCTCGTTCCGCTCCGTGCTTCAGACTCAGTCGACGAATATCGCGGCGCTGTCGGGCGCGGGCGATGCGCTTAACATCCTTGGACGCACCGACGAGGCACTGCGGGCTTTTCGAACCGTTCTCTCGATCGACCCTAACAACGCCGCCGCGCATTTCGGGACCGGAAATGCCTTGCTGCAGCTCGGCAACACGGCTGAGGCGCGCGCAGCGCTCGAACGCGCCGTCGCTCTGGCGCCGAAGCGCGCCGCCTATCATCGCGCGCTCGCGGAGATCGCGCTGTTCCGGGATGGCGATCCGCGCCTTCCGCCGATGGAAGCGTTGGCGCGCGAAAATCTACCCGATGAACAAAAGTCTGAGCTGAATTTCGCGCTGGCGAAGGCTTATGACGATCTTGTCCGCACCGAGTCGGCTTTCGAGCACCTGAAAAAAGCAAACACGCTGCGACGCCAAGCGGTGACGTATGACGAGGGCATCGTCGCGGACTTCTTCGCGGACCTTGAGACCGTCTTCACGCCCGAACGCCTACGGCACGCCACGGGCGAAGGATCGAGCTTGCCCATCTTTGTCGTCGGCATGCCGCGTTCGGGGACGTCCCTGGTCGAACAAATCCTGGGGAGTGATCCGTCGGTGCTGGGCGCCGGCGAGCTGACCGGCGTCCAGGATCTGATCGCGGAAGGAATGGTTGGACAGGATTATCCACGCGACGTCTTGCAAGATGCCGCGGTTTCCAGGTTTGGAAAAGAATATCTGCGCAGGCTCGGCAAGCTGCCGCGCGATATCCTGCATGTGGTCGACAAGTTTCCGGGCAACTTCCAGCATCTCGGCCTGATTCATCTGGCATTGCCGAACGCGAAGATCATTCATGTCCGCCGCGATCCGATGGACACCTGCTTCTCCTGTTATTCGAAATTGTTCCTCAACGGGTTGGACTACACCTACGATCTGGGAGAGCTTGGCCGCTATTACCGCATGTACGATGCGCTCATGGCGCATTGGCACAGCGTGCTGCCCGATGGCGCGATGCTCGATGTGCAATATGAAACGCTGGTGAATGATTTCGAGAATGAGGCGCGACGGCTCGTGGAATATTGCGGATTGGAATGGAACGATCGCTTCCTGTCATTTCACGAAAACGAGCGCGCAGTGCGTACCCATAGCCAGGCGCAGGTGCGCCAGCCTCTGTTTACAAGTTCCATTGGCCGTTGGCGGCGTTACGAGACCTATCTGAGGCCCTTGCGCGAAGTGCTAGATCAAGCCTGAGACTTCTTGCGTTCGCCGTCGAGTTGCGATGCCACTGCATCCGCCGACGGGCCAATGACGAGGTGTATGCTGTCGGGCCTCGGAGACACGACGCCGCGAACACCGAGCGCGCGCAAACGGCTTTCGTCGATGTCTTCGCCTTTCACGAC
>DATCRK010000098.1:0-45718 GCA_036569005.1 Rhizomicrobium sp.
CTCGCGGTCCTTGTTGGCGATGAAGGTGGGCCAGTCGAATTTGCAATCGCCGAAGGACCAGCCATAGCCCGCCGAATCCAGCACGTTCTCGCGGAACTGGCTGGCATAGACCAGCAGCTTCTTGGGAATGCAGCCGCGGATCACGCAGGTGCCGCCCATGCGGTATTCCTCGGCCAGGCCGACGCGCTTGCCGGCCAGCGCCGCCATGCGGCTGGCGCGCACGCCGCCCGAGCCGCCGCCAATGACGAAAAGATCGTAATCATACTGAGCCATGAGGCGCGCCTTGTGCTTGCGTGATGGGCGCGGTTCTATCACGGGATGGGTGGGCAGCGGCAATCATGGAGGCGTCTTGTCGCGATTTTCGCGATGGTTGCGGCGCTTTGCGGCTGCGTGAGCTACAACAATCCCTACTATGTCCATTCGGTCTGGCGGCCCATGGATGCATCGGACAGGCGGGCCGATGTGTTTTTCCTCACTAACCGCAAGCCAAATCCCTACTGGTTACCGGACAAGTTCGATCGCACCCTCGCCGGTGCATCCTGCGGCATCCTGCACGTCGCGGTTCCGCCGGCGCGGCTGCCGCGTGGCGAGGCGCTCTACGCGCAAGAAAGCGGACGCGAGGCGTTCGGCTGCGGTGGAAATGAAGCAGCTTTCGCGGCGCGGATCGCCGCCGCAGCGCGCGCGCGCAACTGCGATTCCGTCCTCATCTATGTCCACGGCTTCAATACCGGATTCGAGACGGCGGTGCTGCGCGCGGCACAGCTTGGCGTCGATACGCAATGGCCTTGCGTGACGGCGGCGTTCAGCTGGAATAGCGCCGGGCGGCGCGACAGTTACGAATCCGACCGCGCCAACGCCACGGCCGCCGAGCCGCTGTTTGGGGATTTCCTGCGCGCGCTGAATCGGAACGGCCTCAGGCCCAGCATCATCGCGCACAGCATGGGAACACGGCTGGTGTTGGAAACTATCGCAGGCGACAAAAGCATGTCCACGGACGAAATCATCTTCGCCGCGCCCGATATCGGTATCGCGGCGTTTTCACGGCTTGTGACCGCGGCATGGCCGCGCTTCCAGCGCTTGACCATCTACACATCGGATGAAGACGTGGCGCTCACGATCTCGCCGCGATTGAATCATGGTTCGGCGCGGCTGGGGAAAGACGCGAATGGCTTCCGCGATATTCACAGCATCGACGTCATCGACGCCAGTGACGCACCGGCGGATATCATAGGTCATGGCTATTACGGCCTGTCGTATGAAGTCCTTGCCGACATGACGCTCGCGCTGGCCGGCGAAACGGCGGAGCAGCGGCTTTCATCGCAGGGTGCGCAGCCTCCGACGCTGGCGCGCGCGGAAGACGGGTCCTACCGCCTGATCGTAAGCTGGAAGCGCGCGCCGGATATCTTCACCCGAATATTCCGCTGGCTTGCAGGACTTATCGCGGGTTGATGATCTCCGCGCCTTTCGGCCCCGCGATCACAAGCGCGCTGGCGATGCCGATGAAAAGACCATGCTCCACCACGCCCGTGACGGCATTCAGCGCATCGGCCAGCTTTCGCGCATTCTTGATCGCGCCAAAGTGGCAATCGTAGATGATATTGCCGCTGTCGGTCTTGAACGGCTCGCCGTCTTTTTCGCGGAGCGTGACCGGCACGTTCTCATAACCGAGCTTTGCGAACGCCTCGTTCATGCGCTCCAGCGTCGTCGTCTTGCCGTAATTGATGACTTCCACCGGCAGTGGGAATTTGCCGAGGCGGCGCACCAGCTTGGATTTGTCGGCGATGACGACCATGCGCTTGGACGATGACGCTACGATCTTCTCGCGCAGATGCGCGCCACCGCCACCCTTGATGAGATTGAGTGCGCGATCCGTCTCGTCCGCGCCGTCGATGGTCAGATCCAGCGGCGCCAGCTGCTCCAGCGTGCCCAGCGGAATACCCAGCGCGCGGCATCGCTCTGCCGTGCGCTCGGAGGTCGGCACGCAGAGCAGCTTGAGCCCGCCCTTCACCCGTGGCGCGAGGACTTCGAGGAACGCTTCCGCCGTAGAGCCAGTGCCAAGCCCCAGCTTCATGCCGTCGGTGACGAATTCCAGCGCCTTGATGGCGGCGTCGCGTTTGAGGTCGGCGGCGGTCTTGCGAGTCATGCCCGCGACCTTAGCAGGCGCGCGGCGCTATTCCACCGTCACCGACTTGGCCAGATTGCGCGGCTGGTCCACGTCCGTGCCTTTGGCGATGGCGGCGTAATAGGCCAGCAACTGCACCGGCAGTGCATAGAGCAGCGGCGTGATGAAGGCGTTGGTGGTGGGCACCTGGATGCTCGCCCACACATCGCCCGCGCGCGCGATGCCCTCGGCGTCGGAGATCAGCACCACCTTGCCGCCGCGCGCCATGACTTCCTGCATGTTGGAGATGGTCTTCTCGAAATGGCTGTCATGCGGGGCGATGACGATGATCGGCACGTTCTCGTCGATCAGCGCGATGGGGCCGTGCTTCATCTCGCCGGCGGCATAACCTTCGGCGTGGATGTAGGAGATTTCCTTCAGCTTCAGCGCGCCTTCCAGCGCCAGCGGATAGCTCGCGCCGCGGCCGAGATAGAGAACGTCGCGCGCCTTGGCGATCTCTTCGCCCAGCGCCTTGATCTTGCTCTCCTGCTTGAGGAATTCGGCGATGTGGCGCGGCGCTTCCAGCAGCGAGGCACAGAGCGTCTTTTCGTCTTCTGGGCTCAGCGTGCCCCGCGCTTCGCCCGCCGCGATGGCGAACGACGCCAGCGATGCAAGCTGGCACGTGAACGCCTTGGTCGAAGCCACGCCGATTTCCGGGCCCGCGAAAGTCGGCAGCACGATATCACTTTCGCGCGCGATGGAGCTTTCCTGCACATTGACGATGGCGATGGTCGTCTGGTGCTGCGCCTTGGCATCGCGCAGCGCGGCCAACGTGTCCGCCGTCTCGCCCGATTGCGAGATGAACAGCGCAGCGCCGTCCTTCGGATAGACCGGATCGCGATAACGCAGCTCGGACGCGACATCGATCTCCACCGGCAAACGCGCCAGCTTTTCGAACCAGTATTTTCCGACCATGCCCGCATAATAAGAGGTGCCGCAGGCGCAGATGGTGAGCCGCGTCGCCTTCGTCAGCGCCTCGCGCAAGCCTTTGCCCTGGCGGCGCACCACCGGCCCGGCCGGATCGAGATAATGCGCGAGGGTGTGGCCGATCACTTCCGGCTGCTCGTGAATCTCTTTCGCCATGAAGTGGCTGTGGCCGGCCTTGTCCACCAGCGCGGCGGAGGCCGACGTGATCTTGATCTCGCGGTTCGCGGGCTGGCCGCTCTCATTATAGATGCGCACGTCGGGACCGCGAAGGACGGCGACGTCGCCGTCTTCGAGATACGACACGCGATTGGTGAACGGCGCGAGCGCGAAGGCATCGGAGCCGAGATAGGCTTCCTTGTCGGAATACCCCACGGCGAGCGGGCTGCCTTTGCGCGCGCCGATGACGAGACCGTCTTCGTCCTTGAAGATCATCGCCAGTGCATAAGCACCGGTGAGACGGCGCACCGCCTGCTTGGCGGCTTCTTCGGGATTGAGCCCGCTGTCGAGCAGATCGGTGACCAGGTGCACCGCCACTTCGGTGTCGGTCTCGGATTCGAATTTGTGGCCCTTGGCGCGCAGCTCGTCGCGCAGCTCGCGGAAATTCTCGATAATGCCGTTGTGCACCAGCGCCACGCGCGCGGAGGCGTGCGGATGCGCGTTGGATTCCGTCGGCGCGCCATGGGTGGCCCAGCGCGTGTGGCCGATGCCGGTACGGCCGGACAATGGATGCTTCGCCAGCGTCTCGGCCAGCTTGTTCAGCTTGCCCGGCGCGCGGCGGCGTTCGATATGGCCGCCCGTCAGTGTTGCGATGCCGGCGCTGTCATAGCCGCGATATTCCAGGCGGCGCAGCGCTTCGAGGATGAGAGGGGCCGCTTCCTCACGCCCCGCAATGCCGACGATACCGCACATGCTATTTCTTTCCTTTGGCGGCTTTCTCCGCCTTCTTTTTCGCGCGGAATTTCTCCGCCCATCCGGAAATCTGCTTCTGCTCGCTGCGCGTCACGGCCAGCGCATTGGCTTCGACGTCTTTGGTGATGACAGAGCCCGCGCCCGTGATGACGCCGTCGCCGATCTTCACCGGCGCCACCAGCGCGGTGTCCGACCCGATGAACGCGCCCGCGCCGATATCGGTGAAATGCTTGTCGAAACCGTCATAGTTGCAGGTGATGGTGCCCGCGCCGATATTCGCGCCCGCGCCGACCCGTGCATCGCCGATATAGGTGAGATGGTTGGCCTTCGCGCCTTTTTCGATGCGGGCCTTCTTCACCTCGACGAAATTGCCGATGTGCACATCGTCTTCCAGCACAGCACCGGGACGCAGGCGCGCATAGGGACCGACCAGCGCACCCTTGCCGACGTCCGCGCCTTCCAGATGCGAGTGCGATTTGATCTGCGCACCTGCCCGCACCGTCACGCCCGGACCGAACACGACATAAGGCCCGATCTGTGCGTCCGCTTCGATCACCGTGTCATGCGAAAGATAGACGGTTTCCGGCGCGATCATGCCCACGCCCGCATCGAGCAGCTTCGCGCGCAAACGCTTCTGCATCGCGGACTCGGCAGCGGCGAGTTCGGCGCGGGAGTTCACGCCCATCACCGTGATCTCGTCGGTCAGCGTCCAGCCGCTCTTCACGCCATGCGATTTGGCGATGCCCGCGACTTCAGGGAGATAATATTCTCCCTGCTTGTTGTCGTTGCGCAGCGCGCCCGCCCATTCGAAGAAATTGCGCGCATCCGCCGCCGCATAGGTGCCGGCGCAGCACAGATCGATGGCGCGCTCGGCGTCGCTCGCATCTTTCCATTCCACGATGCGATCGAGCATGCCGTTCTTGTCCAGAAGGACCCGGCCATAATGCGCGGGGTCCTTCGGGCGGAAAGCGACGACGGAGAAGCCGTTCTTTTCGCCGGACGCAATCGATTCCGCCATCATCGCGGACTGCGCCATCGGCATGTCGCCATTGTTGATGACGACCGATCCACCGAAACCTTCCAGAGCTTCGCGCGCAGAGAGCGCGGCATTGCCCGTGCCGAGCGGCTTGTGCTGGATCGCGTTCTCCGCACCCACGCCCGTCACATAGGCACGCAGGTCGTCCATGTGCGGCGCACTCACCACGACGATGCGTCCGATACCGGCATCGCGCATGGCGGCGATGACATAACCCAGCATGGGCTGACCGGCGACGTCGTGCATGACCTTGGGCTTGGCGGACTTCATCCGCGTCCCCTGGCCTGCCGCCAGAATGATTCCCGCGCGCGCGGTCATAGTGTTCTCATAGTAAGGGGATCGTGTCCGTGCTTGCGATAACCTGCCACCCGATCAAGGCGAAATGACGATTTACAACATTATATTGCGCGCCGCCCTGTCCATCCCTTAACGAGAGCCATGACCGCGATTTCCCTGCCCGCCCTGATCTTCGACCTCGACGGAACGCTGGTCGATACCGCGCCGGACCTGCTGGGGGCGATGAACGCGGTGCTGGTCCAGCAAGGCCGCCGCACCGTCGATCCCGAGACCTTGCGCCATATGGTGGGCTTCGGGGCGGCATCCCTCATTCGCCAGGCGATGGCGGCGACCGGCGATCCGGTTGGCGAGGATCACCTGCCCAAGCTGGTCAACGATTTCGTGGAGCACTATGGCGCGCATATCGCCGACGCCAGCGTGCCCTTTCCCGGCGTGATCGAGACGCTGACCGCGCTGACCGCGCAAAGCGTGCCGATGGGCGTGCTGACCAACAAGCCGCACGAGCTGGCGCTGCCGCTGCTGAATGCGCTCGGCATGAGCAAGTTCTTCGGCGCGGTCCATGGCGCAGGGCGCTTCTCTTATGTGAAGCCGGACCCGCGCGTATTCCATCACGTGGTTGAGGAGTTGACGGGAAATGCGAATGCGCCGGCGGTGATGATCGGCGACAGCACGACAGACGCGAAGACGGCGCAGGCGGCTAACGTACCTGTCATCCTCCTGTCCTATGGCTACACTCCCGATCCTGTGGAAACGCTCGGTGCCGACGCGGTCACGGGCGATTTCCGCGATATCCCCCTGCTGGCGCGGGGTTTCTCCGAACGGTGACGCTCGCCCATGCGGCGGGAACGCAACAAGACTCCGCCGCATTTATAGATCATCATGGTCCTCAGTAAGCGTGCGCCGATTCCTTCCACGGTACAGCCGCGATTCAGCGGCCGATGACGGCGCCGCCGAGGAGATTTCATTTTGACGATATTCGGATTCGACCGCGACCGCTTCATTGAAACGGCGCAACGGCTGTTGCCCGGTTTCGATCGCTTGCTGATGCGCAGCGCCGCGACGCCGGAGCATCAGATATTCCCGAACGCGCTTTTCCCGTGGACGGAATATCTGAAAGCACAGACACCGATCATCCGTGCCGAGGCGGAGGCGCTGTTGCGCAATCGCATGTCCGTGCCGTCTGTGCGCGAGATTTCGCCGGACCATGCCAAGATCGCGAAGGACGACAAGTGGCGCTCGTTCTTCCTGTGGGGTTATGGCGTGAAGATCGAGGACAATTGCGCGAAGTGCCCGCAGACGGCGCGCATTCTCGAAAACATTCCGGGCCTTCTCACCGCGTTCTATTCGGTGATGCTCGCCGGCGCGCATGTGCCGCGGCACACCGGCCCCACCAAGGCGATTCTCACCACGCATCTTGGCCTGATGATCCCGCGCGAGCGCGAGAAGTGTCATATGGCTGTGGGCGACGGCAACGATGTCGTGTGGAAGGAAGGCGAGATCGTCATCTTCGACGACATGTTTCCGCACGAGGTGTGGAACGACACCGATGAAGACCGCATCATCCTTCTGCTGCACATCAAGCGGCCGTTGAAATTCCCCGGCTCCATGCTGCGCGATCTGTTCTTCGCCGGCTTGCGCGCCAGCCCCTTTGTGCGCGACGGCTTGCGCAATCTCGAACTGTGGAAGCAGAAGAACGCCGTGGTCGATACGCCGGAGCCGGAGCGCCTGGCGGCAGAATAGTTGTGCCGTTTTTCGACACTTGACCGGCACACGCGCATGACTTCCAATCTGTTGCGAAATCCGATGCGGGTGTCGCGATGCGCAAAACTCTCGCTCTGGTGCTGTCCGTTTTCTGGATAAGCGCCGCGGCTATCGCGGCGGATCGTCCGCCTCTCTTTCTTATCTTCTTCCAGCCATGGTCTGCGGAACTGGATGCCGGCAACCAGAAGATGATCGCGGCGGCGGTGACGAAAGCCAAATCCATCCCGCAATCGCATGTGACGGTGCTGGGCTATGCCGACATGGAAGGCAGCGCGAAGGCGAACCTGGATTTGACGAAGAACCGTGTGACCGCGGTGAAGCAGATGCTGGTGCGCGACGGTTTCCCCGAAGACCGCATTTCGGTGATGCCATTCGGCTCGGTGAAACCCATCGGCGATTCACAGGAATCCCGCCGGGTGGAAATCACGATCCGGGCGCCATAGCGGTGTGTTTGCGAGTGTTCGATGGTGGGCGCGACAGGGATTGAACCTGTGACCCCTCCCGTGTGAAGGGAGTGCTCTCCCGCTGAGCTACGCGCCCCCGTTGGGGAGGAGCCCTATAGGGCGGCAGCGCGCGGGCCGTCAAGACTATGCGATGCGCCAGGCAACTGTTTCGCCGGAACGCTTCGTTTCCAGCCGCAAATCGCGGTTGTGCGCGGCGAGCGCGCCTTCCCAAAGCGCATTCCAGGCATCGAAGCCGGCACCGCCGTCTTTGAGTTCGACACCCGCCATCAAACGCCAGCCGTCTTGCATTACGGCGTTACCGGCGTGCCGGACCTGCTCGCCCTGTGCGGACAGGATCGCCGCGAGATAGCGCGCGAAATCTTCCTGGCCGTCGCCTGCGATGCCGAGCGCTGCCGCCGTCTCTTCATAGAACTGCAAACCAATCAGCCGCGCGGTTCGCGAGACGAGGTGCGCGGCCTCCTCGGCGCCGAATATCTCCTGCGTCACCGGCAACAGTGAGCGCACATATTCCATGGCATAGGAGCGCTCGACCTTCAGCAGGCGCTCTTGCGGCCAGCTCGCGCTGTCGAGCTTCGGGGCGACGGCGGGATCGAAGCGCGGCATGCGCTCGTCGGTTGCGAAGCGCACACGCTCTTCCGGCGCGATCTCGCGGTCATATTCGAAGTAATAGCCTTCGAGGCCGGGATCACCATTCACGGTCTGGCCGGTGCAGACGAAACCGAGACGCGGATTGCCGAGCGAGACTCCATTGTGACCGTGCCAACCGTGCAGCATGGCTTCATTGACGTCACGCGGGATGCCGCAGATGGCCGTGCCCTGCCATATCCAGCGCGGCGGCGGGTAACGCACCCAGGCCTTGCGGTCACTCTCCCGGACATATTCCGTCTTCACGCCGCCCAGTGCGTTGGAGAAATAGTGGTATTGCGCGCAGGCCACCGCATCGGGCAGCGTATCAAGACCAAGCTTTTTCAAGCCGGGAAGAAATTTCTCCAGATGCTGGCGGCGGAAATGCGCGAACATGAAGGCGCGCGCCGCGTCTGCGCTCTTCTGAGAGACGAGTGTCAGCACCAGACCCGTCATCAAGGCGTTGTAGAGTTTGGCGAGGGCTTTATAGCCGGCGGTTTCGTCAGCCATCGCGCGCCTCGAAGCCGGGTAAGGTCCAACGCAAGGCGATGGCGCCGGCGCGCAGTCCAAAACCCGCGATGAAAGCTGCGCCTGCGGCGACAGAAGGATCGACATCGAAGCCGCGCAGCACGACATAGACCGACGCCGCCAGCAGCGCGGCCGTAACGTATATCTCCCGCCGCAGAAGCACCGACGGCTCGCCGGCGAAAATATCGCGCAGAATTCCGCCGAAGGTCGCGGTCATCACGCCCATGGCGACAGCCACGCCCGGCGCGACGTCAAAACTCAGCGCTTTGGCCGCGCCGATGGTGGCGTAGGCGGCAAGACCGATCGCGTCGAGCCAGTTGAGCGCGGCATAGCGCCAGGGCCGTTCGCCCACGATCCACACCGCCACCGCCGCTCCGATGCAGACGAGAAGATAGGTGCCGGAATGCACCCAGAAGACGGGCGCGCCAATCAGAAGATCGCGCAACGTGCCGCCGCCCATGCCCGTGATGATGGAGAAAACCACGAACGTGACGATGTCGTGCCGCTTGCGCGCGGCGGCAAGCGCGCCGGTGACCGCGAACACGGCGACGCCGACGTAATCCAGCGCCTGTAACGGAAGATGAATCTGGTGGATCGCCCCGTTCATCCGCAACGGCTAACGCCGCGCGTTACGCAAAGCAAGCGAGAGCCCGCCGCAAGGGGAAGACGGCGGGCTCCCACGGAGGCAGCCAATGCGGGGCTGCTTAAGGCTTGCTAGTTGCTGGTGGTCTGACCGGGCGCCTGAATGCTCGAATCCGGGCGGACGATGCGCGGGCTATCCGGATCGATGTTCTCGCGCGCCTGCTGCAGCGTTTCTTCGCGACCGCCATCCATATCGGCGGGGCCGCGTTCCCACATGCCATTGCGCAGATCGGGTTTCTTTTCTTTCGCCATTGCGGGTCTCCTGTGTTCGTAGAGAGACAACGGCGGGCGCGCCCCGTGGTTTCACGGAACAAAAACGGCGCAAAGACGTTTCAGTTTTTGATTTCCCCGCGCAAGCGTAACAATCCCAGCACCGCATGCAGGAACGGCGCGGGCTCGTCGACACGTTGCGCGATCTCCGCAAGTACGCCCAGGATCGGCGCGATCTCCAATTCGCGCTTCGCTTCGAAATCGCGCAGCATGGATGTCTTGATGTCGCCAAGCTTGCGCGTGATGGCCATGCGGTCTTCCGGGGTGAGCGGAATGGGAAGGCCGATTTTCTCCCCGATACGCTGCATTTCCAGCATCATCTCACGCACGAGTTGGGTGACATCCGGATCGGAAAGCATTTGAAGCGTGGTGGCGCCGGTCAGCACGCTGAGCGGGTTCATCGACATGTTGCCCCAGAGCTTCAGCCAGATGTCGCGTCGGATATTGTCGCTTACAACGATCTGCGGCATTTCGGTTTTGAATGCGGCGGCGAAAGCCTTGCAACGCTCCGACGAAGAGCCGTCCGGCTCGCCGAAGATCAGTTTGTCCTCGCCGTTCACTTCCACGATGCCGGGCTGCGGCGTCCACGCGCTGGCGTGAACCACGCAACCGATCACCTTCGCGGCGTCGATGGCCTTGGCGGTTTCGCCCGTCGGGTCGACGGATGACAACGCGAAACCGGATAGCGGCGCACCCTCTATCTGGAAGAACCACCACGGGATTCCGTTGATCGCGGGAACGACGATCGTGTTCTCACTGCAGAGACGCTTCACGCTTGCGGCGATTGCCGGGACAGCCTGCCCTTTCACGGCGATGATAACGGCATCTTGCGCGCCAAGCTCCGCCGTGTCGCTCGCAGCGCGCAGGGGATGGACTTGCTGATCGCCTGCGCGCCGCACCGTGAGACCGTTCGTTTTTAGGGCTGCCAGCGTTTCGCCGCGCGCCAGAAGCGAGACATCGTTGCCCGCTTCCGCGAGAAGCCCGGCCATCCAGCCGCCGATCGCGCCCGCGCCGATCACACAGACTTTCATTTCGCCGCTTCCTTGCCGATCCAGTCGGAGACTTCCTGCCACTGCGTCTCGCCGTCGAGATCGCGCAGCAGCATGTGATAGCCATTGTCGTCGCGATGCACGTCCGCGCGCGCGCCTAATTCTTTGATGACCGCCTCCGTGGGTTTCGCGGGGATCACCTGATCGTTCTTACCGTAAAGCAGCAATATCGGCGGCGGGTTGTTGAGATGCTCCGGCGCTTTCCGTGCCTCGTCCATCAAATTGATAAGGCCATAGACTTGATCCGACCGCGCGGAATGCTGATAGAGTGGATCGCGCGACAACTTGCGGAGCACTTCGATGTTGTCGCATGGCACGATATGCAATCCGTTGCCGGAAACGTGCATGGCGGGAAACATATGCGCCATGAACCACGCGGCCCAGCCGTAATAGAACGGCATGTCATCGCGCGACCAGACCGCGGGCGCGATCAGGATGGCGCCATCGACATGCGGCGGCGTTTGCGTACCGAGCGATGACAGCACCACCGCGCCGCCCATGCTCTCGCCCAACGCATAGACCGGCACGCCGGGATATTTCGCGCGCGCGGCATCCACGAAATCGTCGAGATCGGCGCGCATCGCGTCCGCGCCCGCCCACACGCCCGGGTTGGGCGCCGCGCCGAAACCGCGCTGATCGTAGGCGAAGGTCGTGACGCCATGCGCCGCCCACCACGGACCGGGCATGTCGAAAGCTTCGGAATAATCGCTCATGCCGTGCAGCGCGACGAGGATGGCGCGGGGATGCTCCGCATCCCAGTGGCGCAGCGGAAGGTGCAGGCCGTCACGCGTGAGGAAGTAATCAGCGGCAATGGTCGGCGGGTTGGTCGCAAGCCCCTCGCGCGCGATCTGCGGCGCGCAGGCGGCGAGCAGGATCAGTCCGCCAGCAAGCGCCGCACGCGCTTTCGCAAATAAGGAAGGAGATCTTTTTCGAACCACGGATGCTTCTTCAGCCAGCCATTGTTGCGCCACGACGGATGCGGCATCGGGATGAACCGCGGCGCGTAGTCCCGCCATGCCGCGACCGTCTCCGTCATATTCGATTTCACGCGATCGCCCAAATGCCAGTCTTGCGCATAAGAGCCGACGAGCAGGATGGTTTCGAATTGCGGCAGCGCGTTGAACAGGCGCACGCGCCAGGTGGCGGCGCATTCCTTGCGCGGCGGCAGATCGTGACCGTTCTTGTCATACCCCGGAAAGCAGAACGCCATTCCGGTGAGCGCGATGCGGGATTCGTCGTAGAACTCATCCCGCGTCACGCCCATCCAGTCGCGCAGGCGGTCGCCGCTGGGATCGTTGAACGAGATGCCCGTCTTGTGAACCTTCAGTCCCGGCGCCTGTGAGGCGATGCACAGTTTCGCGGTCTTCGACACATGGATGATCGGCCGCGGCTCCAGATAGGGCGAGCACAAGGTGCAGGCCCGTATCTCCCTGACGAGGCGATTGAGATTTTCCGGCTTCATGCCTCGCCGCGAAGCAGATTGCGCGCAATGACGATCTGCTGGATCTGCGAGGTGCCTTCATACAAGCGGAAGATGCGCACGTCGCGATAGAAGCGCTCGATGCCGTAGTCCGCGACATAACCCGCGCCGCCGAAGATCTGCACGGCCTTGTCGGCGACACGGCCCACCATTTCGCTCGCGAAATATTTGCAGCACGCCGCTTCCATGGAGACACTCTCGCCGCGATCCCGCTTCTTCGCCGTCTCCAGCACCATGCAGCGCGCCGCATAGGCTTCGGTCTTGCAATCCGCGAGCATGCCCTGGATGAGCTGGAACTCCGCGATCTTCTGGCCGAACTGCTCGCGTTCGCGCGCATAGTTCACGGCTTCACGGATCAGCCGCTCCGCCACGCCGACACACACCGCGGAGATATGCAGCCGCCCGCGATCCAGCACCTGCATCGCAACCTTGAAGCCCTCGCCTTCCTTGCCGAGGCGCAGGCTCTCCGGCACGCGCGCGTTCTCGAAGATCACGTCATGGATATGCGCGCCCTGCTGGCCCATCTTCTTTTCGGATTTGCCAATGGTGATGCCGGGGGTCTTCGCGGGCACGATGAAAGCCGAGATTCCGCCCGCGCCCTTCTTGGATGAATCGGTGCGCGCCAGCAGCGTGAACATGCCCGCGCGCGCGGCATTGGTGATGAAGCGCTTGGTGCCGTTGACGACATAATCCTTGCCGTCATGCACGGCGGAGACCTTCACCGACGCCGCATCGCTGCCCGCGCCCGGCTCCGTCAGCGCAAAGCTCGCCACCATCTCGCCGCTGGCGAGCTTGGGCAGCCACTCGTTCTTCTGCGCCTCGTTGCCGAACATCACGATGCCCTGGCTGCCGATGCCGACATTGGTGCCGATCACCGAGCGGAAGGCCGGCGATGTCTGCCCCAGCTCGAAGCAGACAAGAACCTCTTCCTCCATGGTGAGGCCGAGGCCGCCATATTCGATGGGGATCGAAAGCCCGAACAACCCCAATTCGCGCATCTGCGCGATGATGCTGTCCGGCACCTTGTCGTCTTCGGAGACTTTCGCTTCGATGGGTACGCATTCTTCGGTCACGAAGCGGCGCACTGTCTCGATCAACTGGTCGCGTGTTTCGATGTCCAAAGCCATGGCGTTCCCCGGTTTCTCTGAACCGGAGTTTAGCCCATTTGGAGGTGGCAAACGCTAGCGGAGAGTCTGGCCCGGCTGCATGGCGTAAACGCCCACCACGAGGATGTGGTCGACCGTCTCGCCGTCGTCGCCCAGCGGCATCACCAGGCTTTCGTGGAACATGGAGCGCCCATCGGCCTCGCGCACATACCAGCCGCTATAGGCGCACGGAATGCGCTTGCGCCAGGTGTTCGCATAGGCGTTGTGCAGGATCGAACCGTAGCCGGGCAGCACCAGATCGATCTGCGCCATCGTCATGCCCTGCAGCGATGCGCCTTGCGCCTGAACGATGGCGTCGCCCACGATGCGGAATTCGAATTCGTCGCCTTGTCCGAGCACGCGCACCAGCACGGTATTGCGGAGCAAGCCGGACATCGCGCGCGGCGACATGTCCGCGCGCGACGGCATCGAACGCGAACCGCGCGCGTTCTCCCAGATGCTCAAGGCCTTTTGCACGAGAGGGTTTTCGAGATCGGACAGCCCAATGCCGTGGCGGGGCCGCGATGGCATTTCCGCCGGCAGATCTGCCGCAATCTTGGTGTTCTGCATTGTTCGCCCGCGCCCGACGTCTGCTAGGATTGGGTGTGAGTGGTTAATTTCCCGGTAACGCTGTAGGCGGTTGGCATCATGCGTCTTTCGGTTCTCGATCAATCGCCGATCCGCACAGACGGCAGCGCCGCGGATGCCGTTGCGGAAACCATTGCGCTGGCAAAAGCCGCCGAAGCGCTGGGCTATCATCGCTATTGGCTGGCGGAGCATCACAACACCGGCTCGTTCGCGGGCAGCGCGCCCGAAGTTCTCATCGCGCGCGTGGCCGCGGAGACGAAGACGATCCGCGTCGGCTCCGGCGGCGTCATGCTGACGCACTACAGCCCGCTGAAAGTGGCCGAGCAGTTCCGGATGCTGGAACTGCTCAATCCCGGCCGCATCGATCTTGGCGTCGGGCGCGCGCCCGGCAGCGACCCGCGCACAGCGCAGGCGTTGCAAGCCGGCCCGCAGGGCTTCGGCATCGATGCGTTTCCGAGCCAGGTGTTTCTGCTGAAACAATATCTCGACGACGCGTCGGGCCGCGCGCCGATGCCGGACGATCATCCCTATCGCGGCATCCACGCCATGCCGCGCGGCGATACGCGTCCGGAGATGTGGATGCTGGGTTCGGGGCTTCACAGCGCGGTCTATGCGGGTGAACTCGGCCTGCCCTTCAGCCATGCTTACTTCATCAGCCCCGAAGGCAGCATGGAGGCTGTGGCCGCCTATCGCGAACGCTTCAAGCCCAGCGACTGGTGTTCGTCGCCGCGCGTTTCGATGGGCGTGGCAGCGCTCGCGGCGGAAAATGAAGAAGAGGCGGCGCGATTGTCGGCATCGCGCAATCTCTGGGTGGTGCGATTGCTGACGGGACGGCCCATTGCATTCCCCTCCCCGGAGGAAGCGCTCGCCTATCCCTTCACCGATCAGGAATTGGCGCTCCTCAAGACAGTGGAAGCCCGCTCGGTCGTCGGCACACCGGATGTGGTGAAGCGGAAATTGTCGTCGCTCGCCGAGCGGCACGGCGCGGAAGAGATGGTGATCGTGACGATCACCTATGACTATGCGTCGCGGCTACGGTCTTACGAGTTGTTGGCGAAAGCGTTCGATCTCAAAAGCTGAAAACGCCAAGCCACGCGAAAAGGATCAGATATTCCACCACATCGCTGACGTTGTGGCCGACGATCGGTGCGACCACGCTTTTCGATTTCTCCAGCCAGTAGGCGTACAGCACGCCCAGCGCGAAGGCATAGAATTGCTGGCCCAAGGCTTCCGGCCAGTTGCGGGTGTCGAAGCTGGTGGCGTGCAACAGCGCGAAGATCGCCGCCACTATGATGCCGGCCCAGTTCATGTTGAAGCGGCCGATATGCAGCTTTCCCGGCATCGTCGCCGCAAGGAATGTCACCAGCAGCGCGCGAAACGGGATTTCTTCCGTCGGGCCGACATACACGCCTTCGAACAAGGTCCAGCCCCAGATGTTCGATGGCGTAAGCGGAAAGCCGGGATCAGGCCTGGTATGCGCGATCAGTTGCGGCGCATAATCCACCACCGTCATCAGCACGCCGAAGAAGATGCCCCACAGGATCGCCGGCCAGATATAGGTTTTGCCGCGCGGCCAATGCAGGCCGTAATCGGCGGGCAGTATCGTGTATTTGAGCGCGGCGATGATCAGCAGCGCCACGACAAGCTGCCCGGCGTGCTGCAGATAGAGCCAGCCAAGATTGCCGCCGGGCTCGATCGCCAGATGAAACATCTTGATGCAGGCATAGGCAGCATACGCGCCTGCCACGGGCACATAGTAACCCAGCAGGGCAACAACGATCAGGGGGATGAGCTTCAGCCGGAAGCGCGGCTCGTCGCTGGCAAGGTCGGTCGCGGTCATGGACCGGATTTAAGCGGCGCGGGCATGCTGCGTCTTGAACGGATTTGACCTGCGCCACGCGCCCGGCGGCGCACCGGTCAAAGCGCGCACTGCGCGGCACATATGGGCCTGATCGGCAAACCCCGTCCGCGCCGCCACGGCGGCCAGCGCAACGGTGCTGTCCCTCACCATCCTGAAAGCGCGGCGCGCGCGGACTTCCAGGCGAAACGCGGCGGGCGTCACGCCGAACATCCTGCCGAAACCGCGCGAGACCGTTTCGGCGGCGAGATGATGCCGCAGCGCCCAATCGTCGATCCGGCAATCAGGATCGTTCAGCAGGTCACGCGCCAAAATATCCGGCCAGTCGCTCGCGCAAGGTCCGGCTTTCTCCAACTCCAAACGCAGCAGATCGCCGGCTTCGTTGAGATCGCGTTCGGCGGCACGCGCAATCGCGTCGGGATCGCGCACATGCCCGAGGGCGAATCCGGCGGTCCATCCCGCAACGACCAGATTGAGGATTTGCGCCCCGCTGTTCTGAAAGCGATCCAGATGGGCGTCGAAGGCTTCGTGCAGAAGCACGTCGCCCGCGCGCACGCGGAAGCGGCCACGGCTGCCGCATTCTTCGTAAGAACCAGAGAGTACGACAGCAGCGTAGGCCTGGTCATGGCGGTGGCGCGGAACGCTGTGGTTCGCGTCCCAGCTTTCCCGCCCGTCCGTGACTTTGGCGAAGTTGCTCATGACTTCCATTTAGGAAGTGACCGGCAGCAATCCAATCATCGCCCCGGTCAGCCCCGAGGCCATGGTACCCGAAATCAGGGCCCGCATCGCGAGGGGCACGATTTCGTGACGGCGCTCCGGCACCAGCCCGCTGACGCCTGCGATCATGATTCCCACCGAGCCCAGATTGGCGAAGCCGCACATGGCATAGAGCATGATGAGCCGTGACCGTGGATCGAGCGCGCCTTCCGGCAAATGCGCGAGGCCCAGATAGGCGACGAACTCGTTAAGCACGGTCTTGTCGCCCATCAAGGCGCCGGCAGTCGGCGCCTGATTCCAGGGAATGCCGAACAGCCAGACCACGGGCGCGAATATCCATCCGAAGATGCGCTCGACGGTGAGCGGCACGCCCGCAACAGCGGGCGCATGGCTGAGGATGATGTCCGCCAGCGCCACCAGCGCGACGATGACAAGCAGCATCGCGACAATCGAAAGCCACAGCTTCAGCCCGTCTTCCGTGCCGCGTGCGATGGCATCCATGCTGGAGCGATATTCGAACCCCGGCGCGGCGATCGCGTCCGTGTCGCTGATGCCGGGGATCATGATGCGCGCGATGAGGATCGCGGCCGGCAACGACATCACAGACGCAACGAGGATATGGCCCAGTGCGCCGGGTATGACGGGCTGCAGGATCGTGGCGTAGAGAACGAACACCGTGCCCGCCACGGTTGCCAGACCCACCGAGAACAGCATGAACAACTCGGCGCGCGTGAGCCGCGCGAGATAAGGACGGATCAGCAGCGGCGCTTCGATCATGCCGAGGAAGATGGTCGCCGCGCTGCCGAGCCCCACCGCACCGCCAATGCCCATCGTCTTCCGCAAGGCCCATGCGAAGCCGCCGACTATGGCCGGCAGAATGCGCCAATGCCACAGCAGTGCGGCGAGCGCGGAGATCACGATCACCAACGGCAATATCTGGAACGCGAAGCTCGACATGCCGGATGGATTGGTCACAGCGAACGGCGCGGGCCCGCCGCCAACCATGCCGAACACGAACGACGTTCCGGCTTTCGTCGCGGCCGTCAGGGCATCGACGACGCCGCTGAGCGAAAACAGCACATCGCGGGCAACCGTCACCTTCAAGAGCAGCAACGCAAGACCGACCTGCAATGCGAGGCCGACCAGAACTGTGCGGAACGGAAATGCGCGGCGATTCTCCGACAATAGCCAGGCGAGCCCGATAATCGCGACAATTCCCAATGCCGACTGCAGGTGAACAAGCACGGCCGCCCCCGATTCGAACTGTTTGCCAGCGTGTCACGCCGCGCACCGGAACACGAATGTCCGCGAAAGCGTTTCGATGCGAATCAGCAACCGTCGATAGGGTTGGAAGGTGTTCATCAACCGCGTTGCGCGCATTGCGTAAAATTTGAAACGTCAGCTGTTGATGAATGAGCCTTAACAACGGTTTGGGTTGTGGCAGCGGCGATCGCTTCCTAGCCTTTTTCAAACATCGACTCAGCGATTCTCAGTTGGAGTAGCGCAATGGCGATCGACCCGGTGGTGCTTTTGTCGGAAGAACTCCGTGCGGCGGAGCAGACGCTGCATGCCGCCTGCCGCGACAATCCCGACGCCTTGCGCGGCAAGAGCGGCGAGGAGATCTGCGCGCTGACGGCGCGTATCCGCGAGATTTCCAGCGAGCTTTTCGAGACGCGGCCCACGAGCGCGATGGGCGCGGGCATCCTTGTGCGCATGGCGGCCGAGCGCCTGCCTTTCTCTTACGGCTCCTACACCAAGCACTTCCATGAGATCGCCGAGCGGCTGGATGCCGGCAAACGCGAACTCTCCGACATCATCTGGCTGCGGGCCATGCGCACCGCGCTCTCCGGCGGCCTCTGCGGCAAGGACGGAATCCGCATCACGCCATTGCTGCGTCTCGCCATCGAAGGCGCGCGTCAGCCCATCGTGGTGTTCCGCGCGGTGACCGAGCCCGGGAGCAGCCTGCACGCGCGCGCGGACGCGGCGGTTCACTAGGCTCCGTCAGGGCTTGTCCAACCCGAAAAACCGCACGACCTGCTGCGCGACGGTCATGCCTTCGCTCTTCTGAAGCACGGCATCGATGTGATCGAGGGCATGATCGGCCCCCGGCAGGATTTTGAGTTCGTAGCGCACACCCGAATTGCGGAAAATGCCCGACGTATAGGCTTCCGAGTTGTAATCGGTTCGCGAAAGTCCCCGGCCCTCGCCGCCCGCGACAGGTACATTGGCATCGTCCGCGCCATGGATTGCGAGGATGCGTTTGCCCCGCGCATCGGGGCAGGTCTGGTCCGCCGTCTCGAGCGCGCCGGAGATCGAGATGGCCGCGGCATAGACATTCGTCTCGCACATCATGCGCAGCGTCATCATCGCGCCGTTGGAATGCCCCATGCCGAAGACGCGGCTGCGGGGGATTCCATACCGCGCGATGAGATCATTCACCGCACCTTTGATGTAGCCGACATCGTCGATGTTGTTCGCCGACGACTGACCGCAGCATGCGCCCGCATTCCAGCCGAGAAACTTATCGCCAAGCCTGCGGGTGACGGGCGTGCCGTTGAGATAGGCGACGACGAAGCCGTATCGGTCGGCGATCGCATCCAAATTCATGCCCGTCTCCGAGCGTTCGGATTCGATACGGCTCGCATTGCCCAGCCCGCCATGCAGCACAATGACGAGGGCCCGGTCATTCGCCGATGCCATGTGGACTGGCACATGCACGAGCATGTCGCGCCCGCCATAACGCTGTGTCTCGGTCGCATGTGCCGCTGTTGCCACCATCGCAACAGTTGCTGCCAGGATCGCTGTCCGGTTCGCCATATCGTCCTCCACTGCAACGCGGCACAGTCTGGACCATTGCCGCCGGCCCGTGTGTAACGTCTGGTAACGCGCGCCCGGTCATGACACTTTGTTCAGACAGGGATTCGAGGGGCGGAAGCATATTGGCTGGGAACGGGCGGCCCGGAGAGATCAAGGCGCTGGCCGGGGCGCGTGCGCTGCCGCCGCTGCTACTGGTGATCTATCACTTCAGCGAAGGCCATCACTATCAGCATGTCCGCCTCTTCGACGTGTTCGTGACGAAGGGCTACCTCTGGGTTGAGTTCTTCTTCGCGCTGTCCGGCTTCATCCTCACCTATGTCTATGGCGCGCGAACGGATCTGTGGCGCTGGCGGGGCTGGTTCACCTTCGTGAAGACGCGTCTGGCGCGGCTTTACCCGCTGCATCTCTTCATGCTGCTGTTCATTCTCTATCTGGTGGTGCTGCTGCGTTGGCTGGCGGCGCGCGGCGGCTATGTCTCGATCTTCGACGTGCCCTATCACATCACGCTCGGGTTCTGGCCGTTCGTCGCCAATCTTTTTCTGGTGCAGGCGTGGAACCTGTTCGACCGGCTGACATGGAACGGCGTGTCGTGGTTCGTCAGCGTCGAGTTTTTCCTGTGCTTGATCTTCCCGGTCTATATCGCCATCGCGCGCGGCGGCTGGTGGCGCGGCGCGTTGTTGATTGTTGCGGGCGCAATGGGATTGGCCGCGCTCGACTATACCGGCAAGCACGCGCTCGACATCACGTTCCACAACGGCGTCCTGCGGGGCATGAGCGATTTCGCCATCGGCGTCGGCATGGCGAACCTCTACCGCCACGTTCGCGCGCGCGGCGGTGCACCGCTGCCGACATGGGCGCACTCGGTTTTCCAGTCTCTCGCCGTACTGGCGCTGCTCTGGACGATTTATCATTCCGGGTGGTCGCACCAATGGCGCGACATCTATGTCGTGCCGCCGATGATGCTGCTGATCTTCACGCTGTCGTTCGACCGCGGGATATTCGCCTGGCTGCTGGACAGCGCGCCGCTGCAAAAGCTCGGCGAGTGGTCCTACGCGATCTATATCGGCCAGACGGCGTGGCTGCTCCTCATCCGCCATTTCGAGCAGCACTGGTACCCACCAGACGACACGATTGTCTTCGGCATGCGCTGGGCCGATTTCATCTGGACGCTGGAGCCGCTGACACTGGTTCTCGTTTGCGTGCTGTGGGGCGCCTTGCTGTCACACTTCATCGAGGAACCGGCCAGCAAAGCCCTGCGGAAATGGATCGTTCCGGCGCGCAAACACGCCGCAGCTTGACCCCGCAGGGGCCATCCGCCATCAATCGCGCCGGCAAAATATCGGTCCATTGAAGGAGAATTCGCATGGCCATTCGCTATGACAACAAGGTCGTCATCGTCACCGGCGCGGGCGGCGGATTGGGCCGCTGCCATGCCCTGGAATTCGCCAGGCGCGGCGCGAAAGTCGTCGTGAACGATCTAGGCGGCGCGGTCGACGGCACGGGCGGCAACTCCGCCGCAGCCGAAGCGGTGGTGAAAGAGATCACCGACGCCGGCGGTCAGGCGATCGCCAACGGTGCATCCGTCACCGACGATGCGGGCGTGCAGCATCTGATCCAGACCACGATGGACAAGTGGGGCCGCATCGACGTGATCGTCGCCAATGCCGGCATCCTGCGCGACAAGAGCTTCTCCAAAATGGAGATCAAGGATTTCGATGCGGTGGTTCAGGTTCACCTGATGGGCACGGTGAAGCCGGTGAAGGCCGCGTGGGAGATCATGAAGAAGCAGCAATATGGCCGCATCATCGTGACGACCTCCTCCACCGGCCTCTACGGCAATTTTGGCCAGACGAACTACGGCGCGGCTAAGCTCAGCCTTGTCGGCTTCATCAACACGCTGAAGCTGGAAGGCGCGAAGGACAACATCAAGTGCAACGCCATCTGCCCGGTGGCCGGCACGCGCATGACCGAAAACCTCATGCCGCCGCAGATGCTCGAAGCGCTGAAGCCGGAATATGTGACTCCGGCGGTCGTGTTCCTGGCGAGCGACGACGCGCCGACCGGCGTGATCATCTCCGCGGGCGCGGGCGTGTTCTCCTCGGCCCAGATCGTGGAATCGACGGGCGTGAACCTCGGCCATGGCGCGACGGCGGACACCGTCGCGGAATACTGGTCGAAGATCAGCGACTTCGCCGGCGCCAAACACTTCACCATGGGCGGCGAGCACAGCGCCCACCTCTTCGAGCGCATGAAGGACAAGCCCGTCGCGCCGTAAATGAATCGACCCTCCCCTGGAGGGAGGGTCGAAAAATTCGAACACTTCGCGAAGAATTTTTCGGGGAGGGGGCAGGCTGCAGAGCTATGCCCCCTCCCCGAATTGCTTCGCAATTCGATTTCGTCCGCCGTCGCGACCTCAACCCTCAAGGGGAGGGTGAAATCTCAGAGACCCAGAACAGCCTTCGCCATGATGTTACGCTGTATCTCGTTCGAACCTGCATAGATCGAAGCCTTTCGCAGGTTGAAATAATACGGCGCGATGGGCGCGGCGAAGTCTGGGCCGGGACGCGGCTCGTTCGCCTTTGCCCAGGTGTCGCGCACGAAGGGCATGACGTAATAGCCCACCGCTTCGACGGACAACTCCGAAATCGCCTGCTGCAGGTCGGTGCCTTTGCATTTGAGCATGGAGGCTTCGGCGCCCGGGCGCTGACCGGCGCTCATGGCGCTGAACATGCGCAGCTCAAAGAACTCCAACGACGAAACCTCGATCTCCAGTGCGTCCAGTTTCGCGCGGAAGCTGGGATCGTCGATCAGCTTGCTGCCGCTCGCATCGGTTTGCGCGGCGATCTTACGGATCTTGCCGATGGTGCGCTTGAGGCCCGGCCCATAGGCATTGCCGCGTTCGAAGGAAAGAAGATATTTCGCGTAGTCCCAGCCCTTGTTCACTTCGCCGATCAGGTTTTCCTTCGGCACCTTCACGTCGGTATAGAAAACCTGGTTGACCTCCTGCTGTCCCGGCATGGGCACATCCAGCGTCACCAGCGGCTCGACCTTGATGCCCGGGGTTTTCATGTCCACGAGGATGAAGCTGATGCCTTCCTGCGCTTTCGCCTTGGGATCGGTGCGCACGAGGTTGAACATCCAGTCCGCGAACTGCGCATGCGTCGTCCAGATCTTCGAGCCGTTGATCAGGAAGTGATCGCCCCTGTCCTCGCACTTCATCTGCAGCGAGGCGAGGTCCGAGCCCGATCCCGGCTCCGAATAGCCCTGGCACCACCACACCTCCGACGCGAGGATCGGCGGCAGGTGTTTCTTCTTTTGCTCCGGCGTGCCGAACGCCATGATGACGGGGCCCACCATCTTCAGTCCCATCGGCGAGACGGCCGGCGTTCCCGCCGCGCTCATCTCAAGGTCGAAGATGTATTTCTGCGTCGCGGTCCAGCCCGGACCACCATACTCCTCCGCCCAATTCGGCGCGGCCCATCCCTTGCGGTAGAGCGCGCGCTGCCATTTCAGCATCGAGTCCTTGTCGAGATAGCCGTTCTTGGACTGCGCGCTCTTCGCCCGCAGGTCTTCGTCGTAAGCTTCGGCGATGAACGCGCGCACCTCGTCGCGGAACGCGAGGTCTTCTTTCGAGAAGGACAGATCCATCGGTGCCCTCAGACGGCGTCGAAATACTGAATGTCCGGCTTGCCGCCCATGGTCGGCCCGATCTTCGGGCCGGCGGCGCGGAAATGATCCGATTTGCCGTGCGCTTCCAGCGCGGCCTGATCGGCATAGATCTCCATGACGACATAGGTCTGCGGATCGGCCTTCGACTTGAAGACGCGATAGAGCTGGTTCCCCGGCTCATTGGCCTTCACCTGCGCGGCCAGATCGCGGAACACCGCCTCGAAATCCGCATTCTTGCCTTCGGCGACCTTCAGGGTCGCGACAACGCCGATAGCCATTTTTCTGCTCCGAATATCGTTTCGCGAAGCAGGCTAATCGGCCCCAAGCGTCCGCGCAACGCGCGGTTAACGTAACGTATACATGGGTTTCTCAAGCGCATTTTAACGATGCGCCTTCCAAAATGGGCACGTTGTAAATGAGCTTCGGGACGCGTGTTCGAATCCACCGCCATGGCAACGCAAAACGACGAGCAGGCCGCGCGGCTTGCGCTGGACGAACTGCGTCTGGCGCTCGGCAATACGCGCCCCAACAAGTTCATGATTCCCTGCCTCGCGGCGCTGATCTGCGTGATGTTCCTGCACTGGGAAACACCGCTGACGCTCGCGACATGGTTTGCCATTGTCGTTGTCGGATTGGTGCCGATGCAGATCGTCGCCGCCGCATTTCTCAAACGCGAGCCGCCGCCGTCAGAGATGAAAATCTGGCGGACGCGCATCGTGAGCGCAAACGCGTTCTTCACGATCTGCTGGTCGACGATGGCGCCGCTGTTCTGGATTCACGGCGACAGTTTCAACCAGGTTCTGGTGATCCTGGTGCTGGCCTGCACGCTGGCCGGCGACACCGCGCTCATGAGCGCGAGCCGTCCGCTCAGCGGAACCGGCTCTATAGTCTATGGCACGGCCATCGTGGCCCTGCCGCTGCACGAAGGCGGGGCGATCTACAACACGCTGGCGCTCGTGGCGCTCTGCTACATGCTCTACATGTACTACCTGTCGCAGCAGGTGCATAAGACCGCGCGTTCCATGCTGGAACTGCGTTACGACAAGAACGACCTCATCGAAGCGCTTGAGCGCTCCAAGCAGGAATCCGATATCGCCCGCATCCGCGCGGAGGCGGCGAGCCGCTCGAAATCGGAGTTCCTCGCAAACATGAGCCACGAGTTGCGCACGCCGCTCAACGCGATCATCGGCTTCAGCGAGATGATCCATTCCGGCGGCTTCGCGCACAAGAGCGCGGAATACTCCAAGCTTATTCGCGATTCCGGCCAGCACCTGCTCACGTTGATCAACGACATCCTCGATCTGGCCAAGATCGAAGCCGGGCGCATGAGCTTGCATGAGACGGAGCTGGATCCGCGCGCGATCATTTCGGATTGCATCACGCTCATGACTGCGCGCGCGCAGGCCGGCTGGATCACGCTTCACGCCGATCTGCCCGCCGATTGCCCGAAAATCCGCGCGGACGAACGCGCGCTGAAGCAGATGCTGCTCAACCTCATATCGAATGCCGTGAAGTTCACCCCCTCGGAAGGCACGGTCACGGTCGGCGCGTATGCGCAGCACGATGGCGGCTTCGCCATCAGCATCACCGACGACGGCATGGGCATTGCGGATGCCGATCAGGCGCGCGTGTTCGAGAACTTCGGCCAGGGCCGCCACGATGTCGTCACGTCGGACAAGGGGACGGGCCTCGGCCTTCCCATCGTGAAGGGACTCATAGAAGCGCATGGCGGCCGCGTGACGCTGCAAAGCGCCTTGGGAGAAGGCACGCGCGTGACGCTCTATCTCCCCGCGGCGCGTGTCATCGATCTGCAGCAGCAAAAAGCCGCGTCGTAATCACTGCCCCTTGAAGTCCGGCTTGCGCTTGTCGAAGAACGCGGACACCGCCTCGGCATGATCGGACGTCAGATGCGCGATGGATTGCATCGCGGCGGACATCTCCATGATCGTGTCGAAGCTCACACCCTGCCCTTCGCGCATCAGCTTCTTCGTCATGCGCAGAACGTCCGGCGGCTGGCGGCACACACGTTCGGCCAAGGCTTTCGCTTCGCTCAACAACTGATCGGCCGGAACGACTTTCGAGATAAGGCCCCATGACAGCGCTGTCTGCGCATCGATGGTATCGCCGGTGAAGAACAACTCGGCGGCGCGCGCGTGACCGATGGTGCGCGGCAATATCCAGGCGCCGCCGTCGCCCGGCACCAACCCCACTTTCAGGAACGTGGCGCCGAAGATCGCGCTGTCGGCGGCGATGCGCATGTCGGCGAGACACGCCACATCGTTGCCCAACCCGATGGCGGGACCGTTCACCGCCGCGATCAGCGGCACTTCCAGATTCCACAGCGCCTTGACCATGCGATGGATGCCGTTGCGATAGCGCTCGCGGATGTGCACCGCAGCGCCCGCGAAGCTGCCGGACCGTTCGCGCATGGATTTCAGATTGCCGCCGGCAGAGAATGCCTTTCCTGCGCCGGTCAAAATGGCACAGCGCACGTCACGGTCTGCGTTGATGCGCGCGCAGGTCTCCGCGAAAAGATCGCCGTCGCCCTCCTCGCCCAGCGGATTGCGCGCGTCCGGGCGATTGATTGTGAGCGTCACCACAGGGCCGGACTTTTCGAACAGCAAAGCGGACATGACAGTTTCCGAATTAAAGTTCCCGATGAAGGGTTTAGCACCGACAAGCCCGAAATCTAAAGCTTGCTTTAACCGCATCATGCCAAAGTTCGTCGGCAATTGTCCGGATTTCAGTCAACCCGATGCCGGCCGGCTCTACAGAAAGCAAACACACAGCCGGTGCGACACAAAAATTCGCGGCGGCCGTCCGATATGCATTCCGTAGCGTACAGCAGACGCTTTCGGCCGCGCTGAACCCTTCCGAAGAAAATGCGTGGCTCGCCGAGGCGCAGCTTCGCCTGCACCGCAACGGCTCCCGCTCGTCGATGATGACGATGCCTGTCGCCGCATTCCTCGTTTCGCTCGCCTTCCGCCCCTGGGTGGCCCTTGAATGGCGTTTTGGCTGGTGGGCTGGCCTGACGCTTGTCTGCATCGGCGTTCACGCCGGCAATCGCCACCTCGACCGCATGACCGGTCGCGATGCCGCCACCATCTCCCGCAAGTCGAAATATGCGACGGCGCTCTCGGTCGTCTTCCTGACAGCCTGGTGCTCGATGAGCGTTTTCCTCTGGGCGCCCGGCGCGCTCGCCGACCACATGCTGCTGGTGCTCATTCTTGCCTGCTCGATGGCGGGGACGATCGTGGTGTCCGCGGCGCATCCGCCCATCGCCGTCAGCGCCCTCATCATTCACGCGATTTTCCTGGTCGGGCCGCCGGCGTTTGGCAGTTCGGCTCTCGACGTGGAGCTGTCGCTTCTGTCGGTAATCTTCACCCTGCTGCTGATCGGTCAGCTCACCGTGCAGACGATGGGCGTGAACCGCCTTCTCACGCTCGAGCACGAGCGTGTGGAACTTGTGCAGGATCTGCGCGCGGCCAAGCGCGAATCCGATCTGGAGCGCGGCCGGGCGCAACTTGCCGGACGCGCGAAGTCCCAGTTCCTGTCGCACATGAATCACGAGCTGCGCACGCCGATGAACGCGATCCTCGGCTTCTCCGAGATCATCCAGGCCAAGTCGTTCGGCGCCGACGTGAACAAATATGCCGAATACGCCACGATAATCCACGATTCCGGCGAACATCTTCTGTCACTGATCGACGGCATGCTCGATCTGGCGAAGATCGACGCCGGCAAGCTTTCCCTGCGCGAAGCCGATGTCGATTTGCGATTGCTGATCGTCGATGCGATCGACCGCGAAGAGGAAAACGCCCGCCGTGCGCGCATCACGCTGACAAGCGAGGTCGCACGAGGATTGCCGGACGTATTCGCGGATGAGCGTGGCTTGCGCCAGATCGTCGCCAATCTGCTCTCGAACGCGATGAAGTTCACACAGGCCAATGGCCGTGTGACGATCTTTGCCCACATGGAGCCGGATGGCCGCCTGGCGCTTGGCGTGGCGGATACCGGCATCGGGATCGCGCACGAAGACAAGGAGCACGTCTTCGAGCGCTTCGGCCGCGGCCGTCACGATGTGACCGAGGAACTCAAAGGCACCGGGCTTGGCCTTGCCGTCGTCAAAGGCTTCGCGGAAGCCCATGACGGCAGCGTCGTTCTGGAAAGCCAGATCGGCAGCGGCACGCGCGTGACCGTCTATCTGCCCCGAAGCCGCGTTCAAGCGCGCGAAGGCGAGCGGCTCGCCGGCTAGCCCAGTTCCGCGTACCGCTTCAGATGGTGATCGACATTGCCGTAGAGCGTGTCGAGCATCGTCAGCCGCTTGAAGTAGTGACCGACGTTCAACTCGTCCGTCATGCCCATCCCGCCATGGATCTGCACCGCCTGCTGGCCGACGAAGCGGCCTGCCTTGCCGATCTGCACTTTCGCGGCGGACGCGGCTTTCTTGCGCTCCACGTCGTTCTCGCCGAGCTTCAGCGTCACCATGTAGGTGATCGACGCGGACTGTTCGGCGTTCATGAACATGTCCACCATGCGGTGCTGCAGAACCTGGAACTTGCCGATCGGCACGCCGAACTGCTTGCGGGTCTTGGAATACTCCACCGTGGCGTTCACGAGCACGCGCATCGCACCCACCGCTTCGGAAGCGTGCGCCGCGATGGCTTCATCCGTTACTTGTTCAATCAGCTTCAGGCCATCATCGGCAGTGCCGATCAAGGTCGCCGGCGTGTTCTCGAACGTGACTTCCGACGCATGCAGGCCGTCGATGGTGGGATAGTCGCGCGTGGCGACGCCCTTGGCCTTCTTGTCCACCACGAACACGCTGACGCCTTTGGCATCGCGCTGCCCACCCGCAGTGCGCGCGGTGACGATCAACGCATCGGCCCACGGCGCGCCCAGCACGACGGCCTTTGAACCATTGAGCGTATAACCGCTGCCGTCTTTCTTCGCCGTGGTCACGAGGTCGGCGTAGTTGAAGCGGCCCTGCGGTTCGGCGAAGGCAAACGCGATCACGGTTTCGCCCGCGGCGATCTTGTTCAGCCACTCTTCCTTCTGCGCGTCCGTGCCGCCGTGGTTGAAGAAACCACCGCCGACGACGACCGTGGAAACGTAAGGCTCCACGACCAGAGACTTGCCGAACTCTTCCATCACCACCATCACATCCACCGGACCGCCGCCAAGGCCGCCATAGGCTTCCGGCAACGGCGCCGCCATCAGGCCAAGTTCGGCGAACTGCTTCCAGTCCTTGTTGCTGTAGCCCGGCTCGGTGCGCGAGATCTTCTTGAAGTGCTCGAAGGTGTAATTGTCGGCCAGATATTTCTGGACCGAATTGCGCAGGAGCGTTTGCTCCTCGGTGAACGAGAAATCCATTGTCGTTTCTTCCCTAGTGCGCCGGGATCAGAGACCCAGCACCGCCTTTGCAATGATGCCGCGCTGGATTTCGTTCGATCCGCCGAAAATCGAAACCTTGCGCATGTTGAAATAGTTGCCGGACGCGCCCACCGCGTAATCCGGTCCCGGCGCATATTCGTTGTCGCCGAAGAAGCGATCGTAGGGATAGGCGTAATAGCCGATCGCCTCGACCGTGAGTTCGGTGAGGCGCTGCTGGATCTCGGTGCCCTTGATCTTGAGGATCGAGCTTTCCGGCCCCGCCATCTGGCCCTTGGATTCCTGCGCCAGCGTGCGCAGCTCGGTATATTCCAGCGCCGCCAACTCCACTTCCGTCTCGGCGATCTTGCGCGAGAACTCATCGGTGGAGATCAGCGGCTTGCCGTCGATCAACTCCGCCTTGGCGATGGATTTCAGGCGCTCGATCGCCTTCTTGGAACGCGCCACGCCCGCGATGCCGGAGCGCTCGTTGACGAGCAGGAACTTGGCATAGGTCCAGCCCTTGTTCTCTTCGCCGACGCGGTTCTCCACCGGCACTTTCACATTGTCGAAGAACACTTCGTTCACTTCGTGTGCGCCATCCAGAACGATGATCGGCTTCACGGTGATGCCCGGCGTCTTCATGTCGATGAGCAGGAAGGTGATGCCTTCCTGCTGCTTGGCGTTGGGATCGGTGCGCACGAGGCAGAAGATCCAGTCCGCGAACTGCGCCAGCGTCGTCCATGTCTTCTGGCCGTTGACGATGTAGTGATCGCCTTCGCGCACGGCCTTGGTTTTGAGCGAGGCAAGGTCCGAGCCGGCGCCGGGCTCGGAATAGCCCTGACACCACCAGTCTTCACCGGAGAGGATGCGCGGCAGGAATTTCTTTTTCTGCTCTTCGTTGCCGTAGGTGAAGATCACCGGGCCGACCATCGCGAGGCCGAACGGCAGAAGCGCGGGCGCTTCGGCCTTCGCGCTCTCCTCGTTGTAGATGTAACGCTGCGTCACGTTCCAGCCGGTGCCGCCGTATTGGACAGGCCAGTGCGGCGCGGCCCAGCCCTTCTTGGCGAGGATTCGATGCCAACCAAGGAAGTCCTCCTTGGTTTCAAATTCGCGGCGCGAGGTCTTGCCCAGCTTGGGCAGGTTCTCGGCGAGGAAGTCCTGCACTTCCTTGCGGAATTTCTCTTCTTCTGGCGTGAACGTAACGTCCATGGCGGCAACCCCGACAAATTGTCAGGCGGCATCATAGGGATGCGCGTGAGGCTCGCAAGCGCGTCATTTTGTGTCGCGTTACTTGGCGTCGTGGAAGATGATCCCCAGCGTATGGCGATGGCCAGACCGCAGGCGGCTTACGCCATGGCGCATCTTCACCCGGTAGATGCCCTTGGTCCCCTGCACAGGGCGCTCGTTCACGGCGAAGACGACCGCGTCGCCCTGCCGTAGCGGAACGACCTCGGCGCGCGATTGCATGCGCGGACGCTGCTCGGTGAGCACGAACTCGCCGCCCTCGAAATCGCGGCCCGGCTCCGAGAGCAGGAAGGCCACCTGCAGCGGGAAAACGTGCTCGCCGTAGAGGTCTTGGTGCAGGCAGTTGTAATCGCCTTCGCCATACCGCAGCAGCAGCGGTGTCGGCCGCGTCTGCCCGGCATCGTGGCAACGCTTCAGGAAAGCGGCGTGCGTTGGAGGATAGCGCAGATCGCTTTTGATCTTCGCCATCCAGCCATTCGCGATCTTCGCCATCGGCGGATAGAGCGCAATGCGCAATTCCTTCACCAATGGCGGCAGCGGATAGGAGAAATATTTGTATTCGCCCTTCCCATAGCCATGCCGCGCCATCACGACGCGGCTGCGGAAGTTGGAGTCGTCGTCATAGAGCTTGATGAGCGATTTGCATTGTTCGGACGACAACAGTTTTGGGAGAACGGCGCACCCAGATTGATTCAGAGCTGTTTCTACCTCTTCTCTTTCCAATTCCATCTCCGTCATGGCCGGGCTTGTCCCGGCCATCCATTAGCGCAAGCCATCGGCCTCCGGAAAATGGATGGCCACCACGAGTCCGGCCATGACGATTGTTCAGGGATGGAAGTGAAACAATCCGTTTCTTGCGTAGATGAACAGCGCAAAAAAAGCGGAGCACCGGATTTCTCCGATGCTCCGCCTTTTAACTTCGAAGAAGCTTAGTGCTTCGTCGCGTCGCGGATGGCGTCTTTCGCGCCGCCCACGGCGTTCTGCACCTTGCCGGCGGCCTTATCCGCAGCACCTTCGGTCTGCAGCTTCGTGTCGCCCGTTACCTTGCCAGCGGCTTCCTTCACGGCGCCCTTGGCCTGCTTAGCGGAACCTTCAATACGATCCTTATCCATGATGCTTTCCTCTTGTGGAATTTCATGAATAAAACGCGCCTGAAAGAAGGCGGTTCCGAAATTCAACGCGGTTGCGGCACGATACGGATATAAGGCTTCGGTTCCTTCCAGCCTTGCGGATAAATTTTCTTGGCTTCGTCATTTGTAACGGAACCGGCAATGATCACGTCATCTCCCGGCTTCCAGTTCACCGGCGTTGCAACCTTGTGTTTCGCGCCGAGCTGCAGCGAATCCAGCACGCGCAAGACCTCGTCGAAGTTGCGGCCCACCGTCATCGGATAGACCAGAATCAATTTTATCTTCTTGTCCGGCCCGATGATGAAGACGTTGCGCACCGTTTGATTGTCCGCTGCCGTACGCTGCGCCGGATCGCCGGACGCGCCCGCGGGCAACATGCCGTACAGCTTGGAGACGTTGTAGTCGTCGTCGCCGATCATCGGATAGTTCGGATAGGTGCCTTGCGTCTCTTCGATGTCCTTGGCCCAGCCGGAGTGCTTGTCCACCGGATCGACGGAGAGGCCGATGATCTTGGTGTTGCGCTTGTCGAACTCGGGCTTGAGCTTTGCCATGTAGCCGAGCTCGGTCGTGCAGACCGGCGTGAAGTCTTTCGGATGCGAGAACAGGATCGCCCAGTGATCGCCGATCCAGTCGTGGAAATTGATTTTGCCGTCGGTCGTGTTGGCGTCGAAATTGGGGGCGGTATCGCCGATCTTCAGCGTCATCGGGTCACTCCATGGAGAAAGGGGTGACCCGATTATGCGGCGCACGCGATGTTGCGTCTATTCCAGCCTTAGCTGTGTGAATTCTCCGCCACGCGTACGGGGTTTGCGACATAGAGTTGCGGCAGCATCGTCTTCAAATTCTCGATCTTCGGAAGATCGTTGATCACGATGTAGGGGTAATCCGGGTTCTTGATCAGGAAATCCTGATGATAGCCCTCCGCCGGATAGAAACCCTTGTAAGCATCGACGCGCGTGACGATCGGTTGTGAGAACGTGTGCGATGCTTGCAGCTGCGCGACATAGGCTTTCGCCACGCGCGCCTGGTCCGGTGTGACGGTCCAGATCTCGCCGCGATATTGCGTGCCCTCGTCGGGTCCCTGGCGGTTCAATTCCGTGGGATCGGTTGCAACCGAGAAATAAACGCGCAACAGGTCGGCATATGTCACCTGCTTTGGATCGTATTTGATCTGCACGCTTTCCGCGTGACCTGTGTTGCCGCCGCTCACCGTTTCATATTGCGCGGTGTTCGCGGCGCCGCCGGCATAGCCGGAGACGACCTGCTTCACACCCTTCACATGCTCGAACACGCCTTGCAGGCCCCAGAAGCATCCGCCCGACAACACGGCGGTCTGGATGCCGGTGGCCGGCGTATCGACGGTCGTGGCCGCAGGAACCGCATGCGGCGTTTCATCGGCGGCCGCGCCACAGGCGGCGGCGATCACGGCGACGGCGGCGGTCGCCAGAAGAGCGCGAAGATGAATCATAAGATGTTTCCTTTCAAACAGTCGCGCGCGGCACGAAGCGCAGCGCGGCGGAGTTCATGCAATAGCGAAGGCCGGTCGGCTTAGGCCCATCGTCGAAGACATGGCCGAGATGGGCGTCGCAACGTGTGCAGGAGATCGCGATACGCGTCATGAAGAATGTGGTGTCCTTGGTCTCGCGCACGTTCAGCTTCGAGATCGACTGCCAGAAGCTCGGCCAGCCGGTGCCGGAGTCGAATTTCGTCCTGGAATCGTAAAGTGCGGTGTCGCAACAGATGCAGCGGTAAAGGCCGTCGCCGGTTGTCTCGGCATATTTGCCGGTGAAGGGCCGCTCGGTGTCCGCATGGCGCGTCACCGAATAGGCCGGAGGCTCGTCGTTCCTGAGTTGCGCCTGCCATTGCGCGTCGCTCTTCACGACCTTCGGCTCGGTCACGATGCCGGTGCTTTTTCCGGCGGCATTGAAATTCTCGATCTTCACCGTCGGGATCGCGCCGAACGCGCGGACAGGCCGTATCGCTGCGGCGGCGCCGGCGAGCGCGGCCACAGACGAAGCGGCGAGCAACAAAGAGCGACGATCGGGGCGGAAGGCGGCGGTTCGGTTCATGGCGGTTTCCCGGCTGTTCGAAGCGCAATTCGCTCCACTATGCCGGATTGTTACGTGCGAACCCGCCCGCTGGCTCACCGACGAGCCTCACTTACGCGGTATAGCCTCGTGGTGGCGGATGACTTCCGACACGATGAAATTGAGGAATTTCTCCGCAAAATCGGGGTCCAGCTTCGCGGTCTGGGCGAGCGCGCGGAGGCGCGCGATCTGCTGCGCCTCGCGTGCGGGATCGGCGGGCGGAAGGCCGTGGGTCGCCTTGTAGACGCCGACCGCCTGGGTGCATTTGAACCGTTCCGCCAGGATGTGGATCAGCGCCGCGTCGATATTGTCGATCGACGCGCGCAGGCGGGCGAGTTCGGGATGGGCTGTGCTCGTCTCGTTACCGGTCAATGTCCACCATGTGCCTTGATGATCGCCTCCAGTTGCTCCTTGCTCATGTGAGCATATGGATTCCCGCCTGGCCCTGGCGCCGGACGATTTGCAGCGTCCAGCATATTGATCTTCATGCCGTTGATCATCATGTCGCCCGGCTTCATGTCGGCGGGACACGGTCCGATCCATTTGGCGTCCTGCGTGATGTGGCTCTGGCTCCTTCCCGCGATGGGCGGGGAGAATTGCGACTGCATATCCATGTGATAGGCGCTGTTGCCCGAATAGGTCATCACGATGTGATTCTTCTGCTCGCCCCCATTCATGTGACAGACGGAATCGACAACGCGCGTGCTCCCCATTCCGGACACGTTCATCGACGTGCACTTCGCCTCCTTGGAGGCCACGCCAAGGTTCATCAGCTTGGCGTCGGTGGCGTTGTCGATGCACATTTTGTTCGTGCGCGCCGGGATTTTCATGCTCTCCATATTAACGGTCACATCCCACAACCCTGCGCGCCGGGCGGGGAAATCGGCCGACAACGCCGGCGCCGCGGACAGGGCAGATAGAACAGTGGCTGCAATGGCAATATGGGTGCGCATATCGGTTCCTCCCCGAAAGATGCGCAACACTAGCCGAGACCCGGGAAGCCCAAAAGGTGCATCGGTCACAACAAGCGTCGCCTGCGCGCCGCCGATCCACTAGCATGTCTTCGGAACCGGGGGGCACGAATGGATTACGCCGCGGCGCTGAAGGACTACCAAAAATTTGAATTTAATGACGGGCGCTGGACGCGCGACGTCTACCGGCGCGGCAACGGACCGGCCGTCGTCATCATCCACGAGATTCCGGGCCTTCATCCGCTCGTCATCCGTTTCGCCGATCGTGTGGCGGCTGCGGGCATGACGGTGTTTCTGCCCAGCCTCTTCGGCACGCCGGGAAAGCCGGCAACGGCCGGTTATGCATTGGCGCAGATGTTCAAGAACATCTGCATCGCGCGAGAGTTCAATGTCTGGGCGAACGACAAATCCAGCCCCATCGTCGACTGGCTGCGCGCGCTCTCGCGCAAAGTGCACGCGGAATGCGGCGGCAAAGGCGTCGGCGCGGTCGGCATGTGCTTCACCGGCGGCTTCGCGCTCGCGATGATGACGGAGCCATCCGTCGTTGCCCCCGTATTGTCTCAGCCCTCCGTGCCGTTTTTGGGAAAAGGCAAGGAGCACAAAACCGATGCGACGCCGGCGGAGATCAAATGCGCGAAGGATCGCATGGAGAAGGAAGATCTTTCCATGATCGGTCTGCGCTTCAAGGGCGATCCCGTCGTCCCCGGTTCGCGGTTTGAGTATTATAGAGAAACGTTTGGCGATCGCTTCGAAGGCATAGAACTGGAAGACAAGGATGCGGCGCCTGGCGGGCGCGGCCCGCATTCGGTTCTCACCATCAATTTGAAGGATGCGCCGGGCGAGCCGACCAAGCTGGCCGAAGAACGCGTCATCCAGTTTTTCAAGCAACGCACGGGAGCATAATATGAGAAATTCTCTGGCATTGATGATTACAACAGCCGCTGCGTTGACGCTTGCGGGATGCGATCAGGGTCATCCGCCGCCGAAATCGAATTTCGGCACCAAGCCGGAATTGCCCGCGCCCGCGCCGCAAACCATTCCCACCATGGGCGTGAACTCCGTGGAAGCCTGGCCGGCCGGCGCCGCGCCGAAAGCACCGGCAGGCTTCACCGTCACGCGTTATGCGGAGAGCCTGAAGCATCCGCGCTGGCTTTACGTGCTGCCGAATGGCGATGTGCTGGTTGCGGAAGCTGCGCCGCCGCTCGCCGCGATGAATTCCATCGAAGGCGTCGTCGAGCATTGGCTCGACAAGAAGAACGGCTCCGCGCCGGAAAGCGCCAACCAGATCACCCTGCTGCGCGACACCAATGGCGACGGCAAGCCGGATCTGCGCACGGTGTTCCTGAAAGGCCTGAACCAGAATTTCGGCATGCTGCTGCTGAACGGCAAGTTCTACGTCGCTAACACCGACGGCGTGGTGGTCTATCCCTACAAGGATGGCGAAACCCAGATCACCGAACCGGGCAAGAAGATCCTCGATATCCCCGTGGGCCATCATTGGACGCGCAACCTGATCGCGAGCGAAGATGGCTCGAAGATCTATGTCACGGTCGGTTCGGGCAGCAACATCGCCGACAAGGGCATGGGAATCGAAAAACGCCGCGCGGATATTCTTGAGATTAATCCCGATGGCTCCGGCGAGAAAATCTATGCGAGCGGCTTGCGCAATCCGAATGGCATGGGCTGGGAGCCGGTGACGCACAAGCTGTGGGTCGCGGTGAACGAACGCGATCAACTCGGCGACGATCTGGTTCCCGATTACATGACCAGCGTGACGCCCGGCGCATTCTATGGATGGCCGTGGTCCTATTGGGGCAAGCATGTCGACAGCCGCGTGCAACCGCAGAACCCCGCAATGGTCGCGAAAGCCATCGCGCCGGATTACGCGCTCGGCGCGCATACTGCTTCGCTCGGCCTCACCTTCTATACGGGATCGGCATTCCCGGCGCAGTATCAGGGCGGCGTGTTCGTCGGCCAGCACGGCTCGTGGAACCGCGCGCAGTTGACCGGATACAAAGTCGTATTCGTGCCATTCAAGGATGGAAAGCCGGATGGCCTGCCGCAGGATTTCCTCACCGGATTTCTGAAAGGTGACGGCAGCGACACGGCCTATGGCCGTCCCGTCGGCGTCACGGTGGCGAAAGACGGCGCGCTGCTTGTGGCGGACGATGTCGGCAACATCGTCTGGCGTGTCGCGCCCGCACATTAAATAAGAGCGTGGCCACGCGACGAAACGTGCATTGGGGCGTTTCCTCCGGAGCGCCTCACAGGAGAACATCATGAAACGCAAAGGCTGCGCGGTCTGGACCGGTGATCTTCGGACAGGCAAAGGCGCGATCTCCACGGAAAGCGGCGCGCTCACCAACCTGCCCTATGGCTTCAACACCCGCTTCGGCGACGAGAAAGGAACCAATCCCGAAGAGCTCGTCGGCGCGGCGCATGCGTCCTGCTTCTCGATGGCTTTATCGAACGAATTGTCCAAGGCGGGAATTTCCAACCCGCGCATCGAAACCACCGCAGCCGTCGAACTTAAGCAGCAGGACGGCGGCTTCGCGATCACCGCGTCGCACCTGTCGGTGAAGATCACGGCGCAAGGCGCAGACAAGGCCGCGGTTCAGAAGGCCGCCGAAACGGCAGAGAAGAACTGCCCGGTGTCGAAGCTGCTGAAGGCCGATATTTCGATGGACACGACCATCGAAGTCTAGGCCTTCAACGCGTCCGCAAGCTCGTCAAGCTTTTCACAGAGGATTTCCGGCCGCCCCTCAAGGAGCGCCGCATCGCCGCCCCGCGCGATCAGACCCCGCCGCAGTTCCAGACGCTCCGCATGATTGTCGATCAGGCGCGCGGCCGCGGCGATATATTCTTCGTCGCTTTTCGTGACCAGCCAGTCGGGCAGTCCCATGCGCGCGAACAATCCGCCGTCGATGTGCTCATGCACCTGCGGTCCCGTGCGGCAAATGCCGACAAGCCCGACGGACGCCATGTCGGCATTGCCGTTCATGTTTCCATAAGGGAACGGATTGAGGAAAAGATCGCAATTGTTGATCACGTTCATGTACGGCGCGTAAGGCTGATGGCTGTGCACATTCGCGTCCGGCAGGTAGCTGTGCACGAAGCGGCGCACCTGCTCATGCGTCAGGCCGTTGGCAAAGCCCATAAGGAATTCGAATTGCACCGGCGCTCTGGCCGCGTGGCCAATCTGCACACAGGCCTTCATGAAGCGCGGGTTGAGCTTCATCGTGGTGGACGCCACTGCGACACGCACGACTTCCGGATTCTCGCGCAAATGCGGCGTGAGCGTCAGCGCATCGGCGGAGCGCACATGCGGCATCGCATCCTTGGGCAGCAGCAGAAGCTTCTCGCTGTATGTCGCCGGATCGCCCGCAATATCTTCCTCGACCGCGAAATAGTCGATGAACGGCGACATGCTGCTGGCGCCATGCCCGAGCGCGGTCAACTGGATCGGCGCCAGGCGCATGTTGGCGAGATAGATCGTCGGCTGGAACATGCCGATGGACGGATAATAGATCACCGATGGTTTGCGCTTGACCGCTTCGCCCCGTACCGCTTCCAACGCGGGACGCATGTCATTGCCCAGCGGAATGAACTCGTCGAACACCGCGCGGCCGGCATCGTCGACCTGTTGCGCGCCGCCCAACGCCACGACGTGAAACTTCTCGCGCAGCGCGCGCAGGCTGGTGGAATGGGTGCGGTAAATGGAATGCTTGGCTGTGAACCATTCCAGCACCACCATCAGCACCGGCTTTCCGTTCTCCATGCCGCGCGGGCCGGAGAGGTCGAGATCGGGGAAACCTTCCTTCAGCACCTTCTTGCGCACCAGCTTGTTGATGGCGCGCTTGATCTCGTGCTTGTCGGGCCGGTCGGCATAGCTGCAATTCATGAAGACGTCGTGCAGGATGGCGAGCGGAAGCTCGTCCAGATCCTCCACTTCATCGAGCTTGGGCGGCAGCCAGCCGAGCAGCGCTTCGCGCTTGCCATGCGCGGCCTCCGTGCCCAGAAAGCGCGGCGCCAGCAGCGAGAAGAACAGCGCGGCGGCAAGCCGTCGGTTGTAGCTCCACAATGCCTGCACGTCGGCGGGAATGTCGGAATCCGGCGAATAGAGAAGGCAGAACTTCACGAAGCTCGCTTCCGTCAATTCCAACTCGGCATCCGGCCCGCGCACATTCATCGAGCGCAGGATGTGGTCGGCGTTGCAGAACGGGCTCGCCGCGAACAGCGTGGTGATCCAGCGCTGCCAGGAAATGAGCTGGTTGAAGCCTTGCGGCGTCAGGAAAAACTCCGGGTCGGAGAACAGGCTGGACAGCGCCGAGGTGATGCGCGCCAGAAGCGCACTGTTGCGCAGCGCCGGAACGACGGAGCCGAGATTGGCCTTGATGCCGTGCAGCGCGCCGTACTGCACCTCCAGCGTATTCAGCAGCTTCACCAGCTCCCGCGCCGCCTGCTCGCGGCTTCGCGAGTAGCAGAGAAATTCAAACGTCTCGAGAGAGAACGCCTTGTTCTGATCCGCCATCGTCTGTGTATCCCGGTCCGGCTCAGTAAACCACGACGCTGCGGATGGATTCACCGCGCGTCATCAGGTCGAAGGCGTCGTTGATCTTCTCCAGCGGCATCACATGGGTGATGAGATCGTCGATGTTGATCTTCTTGTCCATGTACCAGTCGACGATGTGCGGAACATCCGTGCGGCCGCGCGCGCCGCCGAACGCCGAGCCGATCCAGCGCCGCCCGGTGACAAGCTGGAACGGCCGCGTGGAGATCTCCTGCCCCGCGCCCGCCACGCCGATGATGGTGGAGACGCCCCAGCCGCGGTGACAGCATTCCAGCGCCTGGCGCATCAGCGTGGTGTTGCCCACGCATTCGAAGCTGTAATCCGCGCCGCCGCCGGTGAGTTCGACGAGATACGCGACGAGATCGCCCTTCACCTCTTTCGGGTTGACGAAATGCGTCATGCCGAACTGGCGCGCCAGTTTCTCGCGCGCCGGATTGATATCGACGCCGACGATCTTGTCCGCGCCCACCATCTTGGCGCCCTGGATGACGTTGAGCCCGATGCCGCCCAGGCCGAACACGACCACATTCGCGCCGGCTTCGACTTTCGCCGTGAAGATCACCGCGCCGATGCCGGTAGTCACGCCGCAGCCGATGTAGCAGATCTTGTCGAACGGCGCGTCCTCGCGGACCTTCGCCACCGCGATCTCCGGCATCACCGTGTAGTTCGAGAATGTCGAGCAGCCCATATAGTGATAGATCGGCTTGCCGTTCTTGGAGAATCGCGTCGTGCCGTCCGGCATCAAGCCCTTGCCCTGCGTGGCGCGGATGGAGGTGCACAGGTTCGTCTTGTGGCTCGTGCAGCTTTTGCACTCGCGGCATTCGGGCGTGTAGAGCGGAATGACGTGGTCGCCCTTCTTCAGGCTCTTTACGCCCGGCCCGACATCCACCACGACGCCCGCGCCTTCATGGCCCAGGATCGCCGGAAAGATGCCCTCCGGATCGGCACCGGAGAGCGTGAACTTGTCGGTGTGACAGATGCCCGTCGCCTTGATCTGGATCAGCACCTCGCCCGCTTTCGGGCCTTCGAGCTGCACCGTTTCGATGGAGAGAGGCTTGCCCGCCTCCCAGGCAACCGCCGCGCGAACGTCCATGCTCGTTAATCCTTTCGATGATCTGCCGCCGCCTATATCCGAAACCCGCTCTTTCGGGAACGGCAGGCGCGGAAAACGCGCTTTTCCGTGGATCGGCGGGTAATTCCACGATAACAGAAGCGCAAGATGAACAGCCTGAGCCACAGATTCAGCGTCGCGCCCATGATGGACTGGACGGACAGGCATTGCCGGTTTCTCCATCGTCTGCTTACGCGCCATGCCCTGCTCTACACCGAGATGGTGACGGCGGATGCGATCCTGCGCGGCAATCGCGAAAAACTCCTCGGCTTCGACGCGCGCGAGAAACACGTGGCACTGCAGCTTGGCGGATCGGAACCCGGCAAGCTCGCCGAATGCGCGAAGATCGGCGAAGACTTCGGCTATTCGGAAATCAATCTGAACGTCGGCTGCCCGTCGGATCGGGTGCAATCGGGCCGCTTCGGCGCCTGTCTGATGCGCGAGCCGGAGCTTGTCGCCGAATGCGTTGCCGCGATGCGCAAATCGGTGCGCGTTCCCGTCACCGTCAAATGCCGCATAGGTGTGGACGACCAGGACCCGGAAGTTTCCCTGCGCGAGACGGTCGGCCTGTGCGCGCGCGCCGGCGTGAAGACCTTCGCCGTCCATGCGCGCAAAGCTTGGCTTGAGGGTCTGTCGCCGAAAGAGAACCGTGACATTCCTCCCTTGGACTACGATCTGGTCTATCGCCTGAAGCAGGAACATCCCAAGCTCACCATCGTCATCAATGGCGGCATCGCCACGTTGGACGAAACCGCGAAACATCTGGAGCACGTCGATGGCGTAATGATGGGCCGCGCCGCCTATCACTCGCCCGCGATGCTGGCGGAGGTCGATGCGCGCTTCTTCGGCGGCGATCCGATGAATTTCGACGCCGCGGTGGATGCCTATGTCGAATACGCCGCGAGCCAACTCGGCGGCCGCGTCACCTTGAGCGCGCTCACCAAGCCGATGCTCGGCCTCTTCAACGGCAAACCCGGCGCGCGCCTGTTCCGCCGCCATCTCAGCGAGCATGTGACGCAGCGCGGAGCGGGTATCTCCGTGCTGCATGACGCGCTGGCGCATGTCCGCAGCGTCCGCGCGGAAGCCGCGTAGTTTCACAGAAACTTTCGCGTCTTGTGACCGGCGCGCGGCGCTGACATCTTCGCACAGCAAATCAGGTGATCGCGATGTCCGGTTTCAGTGCGTTGCTAGAGTCCATCAAGCGCGAAGACGAAGCGTTCAGCGTCACCTTGCCCGAAAGCTGGCTGCAAGGCCGCACCGCGTATGGCGGACTGTCGGCAGCGCTATGTGTGGAAGCCACCTTGCGCGCCGTGCCCGACCTTCCGCCGCTGCGATCCGCGCAATTCGCGCTGATCGGCCCGGCAGCAGGCCCCCTGGCCATCACTGTGCAGCTTCTACGACGCGGAAAGTCCGCCGCGTTTCTGGAAGTCGATCTTACGGGCGAAGCCGGTCTCGCGGTGCATGCCATCCTGAGCTTCGCCACGGCGCGCGACTCTGCGCTGCGCTACCAGAACCTGCCCATGCCGCCGACGAGCGCCATCGACAGCAGTCCGTCTTTCTTTCCGGACAAGCCGATGATCAATTTCCAGCAGCATTTCGAAAGCCGCATGGCCGGCGGCGCGCGGCCGTTCGAGCCGGACAAGGATCCGGAATATCTCATCTGGTTCCGCCATCGCGACGAGAAGTCCCGCAGCGGACTGGTGCCGCTGATTGCGCTGGCCGATGCGCCGCCGCCCGCCGCGATGGTGATGTTTCCCAAGCCCGCACCGATCAGCACCATGACCTGGTCGATGGATATCCTCAGCGACAACCCGCAAACGCGCGACGGCTGGTGGCTGGTGGAAAGCAAGACGGAAACCGCACACCAGGGCTATTCCACCCAGTGCATGATGGTGTGGAGCACCGATGGCCAACCGGTGATCGCGCACCGCCAGAACGTGGCGATCTTTATTTAGAGTTGCGATCAAGCTTGTTGCCCCATCGCCTCCCCCTTGTGGGGAGGCCGACAAAATCGCGAGCATAGCGAAGTGATTTTTCGGGTGGGGGGCGGCAGCATCCTCGTCCCCCCACCCGAAATTCGCTTCACTGCGTTTCGCAAATTTCGACCTCCCCACAAGGGGGAGGTGATGGACTCTAGGCGCGCTCCAGCAGCACCACAGTGCCCTGCCCGCCATCGGCGCAGATCGAAACGATGGCGCGCGAACCTGCGGGCATTGCGCCCAGTTCTTTCGCCGCCATGCTGAGAATGCGCGCGCCCGTCGCCGCGAAGGGATGACCGATCGCCAGCGATCCGCCATGCGGATTGACGCGATCCCACGGGAACGGCCCGATGTCCCAATCCACTTTCGCCTTCGTGTGGCGATACTCCGGATCGAGCGCTTCTTTGATATTCGCCAGAACCTGCGCTGCGAACGCTTCGTGGATTTCCCACAGCGCGATGTCCATCGCCTTCAATTTGTGACGCGCCAGAAGCCGCGGGATTGCGCGCGCCGGCGCCATGAGAATGCCTTCGCCGTCCTCCAGATAATTGATCGCCGCGATTTCCCAATCGACCAGCTTCACCTTCGGCGGATTGCCAAGCCGCTGAAGGCCGTCCTCGTCGCAAACCCAGATCGACGCTGCGCCATCGGTGTTCGGCGACGAATTGCCGGCCGTCAGCGTGCCCTTGCCGGTGTGGTCGAACGCGGGCTTGAGCGCGGCGAGTTTCTCCAGCGAGGTGTCGCGCCGCGGGATCGTATCGTGATCGACTCCGCCGAACGGCAGAATGAGGTCCTTGAAGAATCCGTCGTCCTGTCCCTGGATCGCCTTTTGATGCGAGGACAGCGCGTGCTTGTCCTGTGCCTCGCGCGATATGTCGAACCTCTTCGCTGTCTCTTCAGTATGTTCGCCCTGCGAATGGCCGCTCACGCGATTGGCCCACGCATTGACCGGCAAGTTGAAATCGGCGGGCTTGACGTTCTGCACGGCTTCCAGCGCGCCCGCCGGATTTTTCGGAAACAGGCTCACGATCTTGTCCGCCACCTCCTGCTTCAGCGCGATGGGCACATGGCTCATCGTCTCAACGCCGCCCACCAGCGCCAGATGCGTGCCGCCCTTGCAGACCATGCCTGCGGACAGGATGACGCCGATCATACTGGTCGAGCATGCCATCGTGTCGGAGAACGCCGGCAGTTCCGGGCTGAGCTTCGCCTCGAACACAAGCTCGCGCGCGACGTTGGAGAGCGACGGATCGGGGATCACCTGTCCCCAAACCATGAAATCGGGCTTCGCCTTCGCGTTCATAGCGGCGGCGATGGGTGCGGAAAGCTGAAGCGCATTGTTCTGCGCAAAGAATGTACCCGCCTTCACGAATGGCGTGCGCAAGCCGGGGACGAGAAAGACATCGCTCATGGCGTCACCTTGGAAGGAAAATTCCGCGAAGGACAGGAACGCTACACCCGGCACGAGGACTTGGTAACGGCGTCCGTGTCGCAGCACCGTGTGACAATCGGCGAACAACAACCCCAATGCCGGCATGGTCGGCATGCGTCGCAAGAATGCCTGGAGTGCCGGACCATCCCCACATAGACTTCACACTTGGGGAGAATGCCAATGCTGAAAAGCCTTTCCCGGCTGGCGCTGACAGGCGCCGCTTTGATGACACTTGCGCCCGCACATGCCGGCACCATCGATCCGAAGACCGCGCGCGCCGCCTTCGCCGAACGGCAAATGTTTTGTGACCGCGATGGCGGAAAGCTCTGGGGCAAGCAGATCTGCGGCCCGCTGTTCTTCGTCGATCCGGACACGCGCGACATCGTCGCGAACCGCAACACGCCGGATGGCACGCTCACGAAAGACGGTGATGTGTTCACCGGCAAGCTCGGCAAGGAAGTTCTGATCTCCAGCACGACCACGGAATGGAAAGGCCTGCGCTGGTCGATGATCTTGTGGCCGCTGCCCGATGATGCGGCGATGCGCAAAACCGAACTCGTTCACGAAGCCTGGCACGTCATTCAGGAAAGTCTCGGCTTTCCCACGCGTTCGCCGGTGGAAGGCGCGCTCGGCACGCCTTTCGGCCGCACCACCATGCGCCTGGAATGGCGTGCGCTGGCGGCGGCGCTCACCGCACCGGATGCAACGGCGCGCAAAGCCGCAATTCGCGACGCGCTCATCTTCCGCGCCTGGCGCCGCGCCAAGGTGAAAGACGCTGCCGAAGATGAAAATGAACTGCTGCTGAATGAAGGCCTTGCCGAATATACCGGCCGCCGCCTCACCGGGCAGAGCGATGCGGATGTCGCCAAGGCTCTCGGCGAAATGGAGGACAACAACGCCTATGCGAGGCTCTTCGCTTTCGTTTCCGGCCCGGCCTACGGATTCCTTCTCGATGACTTCAGCAGGGATTGGCGCAAACAGGTGAATGCGCAATCCGATCTCGGCGACATGCTCGCGCGCGCGGCGGATGTGTCGCTTCCGGTCGATGTCGAAGCGGCGGCGCAGTCGGAAGGCACACGCTACGATCTGGCGGGCGTGCAAAAGGACGAAGCGAAGCGGGCGCACGCGCATGATGAAAAGGCCAAGACTTACACCGCCGCGCTGGTGAACGGTCCTGTGCTGCACTTACCGGGCCACCACATGAACACGGAGTTCAACCCCAGCCTTCTCTTCCCGCTGCCGCCTTACGGCACCGTCTATCCGACACTGCACGCGGTCGGCGAATGGGGAACGCTGACGGTGACGGACGGCGCATTGCTCGATGACGGCTTCACCGTCGTCACCGTGCCCGCGCCCGCCAACGCGCAGACGCTCTCCGGCAAAGGCTGGACGCTAGACCTCAAGCCCGGCTGGTCGATCGTACCGGACAAGAAGCCGGGCGATTTCACGGTGGCGAAGAAGAGCTAAATCTTCTGATCGTATTCGCCGACTTCGGGGTGCCTGGTCAGGCGCTTGTCGAGGTCGGCGAACATCGCGCGCATCTGCGCCTCCGACACCGGGCTTTCGCACACCACCACCAGCGACGGCTTGTTGGAGGACGCGCGCACCAAGCCCCACGTCCCGTCTTCCAAGGTCACGCGCACGCCATTCACGGTGACGACATTGGCGATCTTCTGGCCGAGGATTTTCTCGCCGCTCTTCTGTGCGTCGGAATATTCCTTCACCATCGCATCGACGACATCGTATTTGCGGTCGTCCGGGCAGAACGGCGCCATGGTCGGCGTGCCCCAGGTCTTGGGCAATTCCGCGATCAGCGAAGACATCTTCTTGCCGCCCGCGCGGTCCAGCATTTCCAGCACGGCGATGGCGGCGACAATGCCATCGTCATAGCCACGGCCCACCGGCGGGTTGAAGAAGTAATGCCCGCTCTTCTCGAAACCGGCGAGCGCGCCCAGCTCATGCGTGCGGCGCTTCATATAAGAGTGGCCGGTCTTCCAGTAATCCACCGTCGCGCCGTTCGCCTTCAGCACCGGATCGATCTCGTAGATGCCGGTGGACTTCACGTCCGCCACGAATTTCGCGTGTCTGTTGCGTGCGGAAAGATCGCGCGCCAGCAGTACACCCACCTTGTCGGCGAAAATCTCCTCGCCCGCATCGTCCACCACGCCGCAGCGGTCGCCGTCGCCGTCGAAGCCGACGCAGATATCCGCTTTGTGCTCGCGCACGGCATGCGCCATCGCGTGCAGCATCTCCAGATCTTCGGGGTTCGGATTGTATTTTGGGAAGGTATAATCCAGCTCGACATCCATCGGGATAACGTCGGCGCCGATGCGGCGCAGCGCTTCCGGCGCGAACGCGCCCGCCGTGCCGTTGCCGCACGCCGCGATCACCTTGATCGGCTTCGACAACTTGTGGCCCTTGGTCACCGCTTCCAGATATTGCTCGCGGAAATTCTCGACATAGGTGTAGCTGCCGCCGGCGCGCGGCTTGCCTTCGCCTCCAAGCACAATCTCTTTCAACCGTCCGATCTCATCGGGACCAAAAGTGAGCGGACGTGCCGCACCCATCTTCACGCCGGTCCAGCCGTTTTCGTTGTGGCTCGCGGTCACCATCGCCACCGCCGGGCAATCCAGCGCGAACTGCGCGAAATAGGCGACAGGCGAAAGCGCGAGGCCCACATCCACTACTTCACAGCCCGCATTCATCAAGCCGATGATCAGCGCGTTCTTGATAGAGGACGAATACGACCGGAAGTCATGTCCCGTCGCGACGCGTGGCTTGATGCCGATTTCGTGGAAATAAGTGCCAAGACCCAAACCCAGCGCCTGCACGCCGAGCAGGTTTAGTTCCTTGCCGAACAGCCAGCGCGCGTCATATT
>DATCRK010000099.1:0-13988 GCA_036569005.1 Rhizomicrobium sp.
GCCGCAGACTTCGCAGCCGACATCGCCGCGCCGGCTGCCGCCGCATGCGCGGCACTACCTGCTGCAATGTTCGCCTGCGCCGAAGCATCGGCCTGCGCCTGCTGCGCCGCCGACGAGGTGGACGGGCCCTGGAAGGAATCCGTCTGCATCATCTTCGCGGTGGATTGGTCGCCGGTCTTCACGTCGCTCGAAGAGACTTGCGAGTCCTGATAACGATCCGCCGGAGCGATCGTGCCGGCGGTCTCGCCGCGCGGCGGCACGATGCCACCGGCATAGAGAACACCCGCTGCTGCAAGAACCAGCACCGAAGCACCGATCCAGATTTTACGTTTGCTGTTAGCCATATCGCCCCCAGAGGCAGTTAATTACGGCGGGGAACATGTGCGCGGTGGGCCAAAGGGTCAATAGAAGTAGATCACACCCCCAATGCCTGTTTTTCCAGCATTTCTGTGATTCTCGCGGTGTTCGATTTGCACAGTTTTCCAGGAAATGTGCTGCTTGCCCAAAGGCTTGAATGCGGATCGGCATGTCACAGGGCCAGGTCACTGGCTGTGTGATCCTCTGTTGTGCGCTACAGTACCGAAAAGCTTGGGTGAGTCCTTGAGTTCGCTCTGCTTTTCACCATAACGCCCATCTTAAGGGTTAATCGGGGATGCGCCGGGGCGGCGCCTTGAGGGGATCATGACGGCAAAAGAAGCGGGCGACACGCTGGCGAGAAACGCTGTTTTCGCGGTGCTTTCGCCCGCGCGGCGCAAGATGCTCGTGCAGAACGGCGCGTCGGTTCAGTTGTCGAAAGGCGATCGTTTGTTTGCGCGCGGCGACGCGGCAAACGCAGCCTATGCGATCATCAGCGGCGAAGTGGAAGTGACGATCGAAGGTCCCGACGGACGCTCGGTGTTCATCGCGCGATTGGGCGCCGGCACCGTCGTCGGCGAGATGGGCGTGCTCGACGGCGTGCCGCGTTCCGCCGATGCGCATGCCACGCGCAAGACGGAGCTGTGGCGTGTCGACGGCAAACTCGTGCATGATGCGCTGAAGGAAGAACCGGATTCCGCGCTGGCGTTGCTCGGCGTGTTCGCGCGCCGCATCCGCGACACCGATGCGCTGGTGGAGCGCAACTCCTCGATGGACCTGGGCAAGCGCCTGGCGCGGCTGCTGCTGGAGGAAGGCGCGAGCGGCAAGATCATCTACAACCAGTCCGATCTCGCGCATCTCGTCGGCGCCACGCGCGAAGCGGTGAACCGCAAGCTCGCCAAATGGCGCAAGGACAAGTTCGTGGAACTGAACCACACCGGCCTGCACATCCTCGACCGCGCCGCGCTGTTGTCGCTGTGCAAGCGCAAGACCGCGCTTTAGTCTCCACTGCGTGACCGAAATCTATGTCGATGCCGATGCCTGCCCGGTGAAAGCCGAGGTGGAGCGCGTGGCCGAGCGCCACGGGCTCATGGTTCACATCGTGAGCAATGGCGGCATCCGTCCCAGCCAGAACCCGCTGATAAGGACGGTGATCGTTCCCGAAGGCGCGGACGCGGCGGATGATTGGATCGCGGAGCGCATCGGCGCCACAGATATATGTGTCACCGCCGACATCCCGCTCGCCGCGCGCTGTTTGAAGAAAGGCGCCGCCGTGTTGCGCCCGAACGGCAAGCCGTTCGACGAAGCCTCGATCGGCATGGCGCTGGGCATGCGCGACCTGCACAAGCACCTGCGCGAAACCGGGATGCAGACCTTCAACGCCGGCTTCACGAAGCAGGACCGCTCGACTTTCCTCAACGCGCTGGAAAACGCGATACAGGCTGCGAAGCGCAAGGCCTAGCGCGCGCCTTTCACCGGCAGTATCGCAAGCGCGGCAAGCGATACCACCACGATGCCCGTCACCCATACGCCCAGATATCCGCCCGTCATGCTCACCACGATGCCGGCTGCTATAGGGCCGATGGCCTGGCCAAGATTGAATCCCAGTTGCGCGACGCCGAGGTCGCGCCCGGCGCTCTTCGCATCGGGAAGCACATCGATGAACAGCGCCTGGTCGATCGGAATGAAGATGCCGTAGGCGAGGCCGGAGACTGCGGCCTGTATGAACAGCGCCGGAAGCGTCGGCGAAACGATGGGGATGACGAACGATGCCGCCAGGATCAGGGATGATGTGATGACGAACGGTTTCCGCCGCCCCAGCCTGTCCGAAAGCCGGCCAGCCAGGATCGTCGACAGCATGCTGAGCGGCGCGGCGGCGAGATAGAGCTTGGGCGCGAGCAGCGTGGCTTCCGCGGCGCTCAGCGCCGGATGGATATAGCTTTGCATCATGTAGATGCCGAGCGTCAGCGAACAGCTCATGCCGAAGGTGAGCAGCACGCGCGCGATCCACACCCAGCGGAAATCGGCCGAGCGCAGCGCGATGGTGAAGCCGAGGAGAAATTCCTTCCAATGGAACGGCGCGACGGCGATATCTTTCGACGATCTGTCCGGCGCAATGAGCACGAACAGCACGCAGGTCACGGCGACGAACGCCGCGATGATTGCGTAGATCCAGAGCCCGAGCGACGCGAACATCGCGCCCGTGAACACGGCGCCGCCGATGATTCCGACAAAGGCACCGAAGCCGCCCAGCGAAGACGCGGTGCCCAGATGCTTCTCCTGAACGCGATCCGCCAGTGTCGCGGCCACTGGCGACTGGGCGACGTTAATCAGCACCTGCCCAACCGTGTAGAGAACACCGACCATCACAACCGTCGGTGCGAGCGGCAAAAGCGCGAACACCGCGCCGCCCGCAAGCGCGCCGAACAGGATCCACGGTGCGCGCCGCCCCAGCCGATTGCGCGTGCGGTCCGATACCACGCCGATCAGCGGCTGCGCGAGCATCGTCACGGCGACGCCGATAGCGGTCACCAGCGCGAGCGACGACGCTTTCGACGCATTGAAATGCGCGAGGATCGCGAGCAGCCGCGTCTGCTCGGCCGTCGCCGTGCCCGCAACGATGTGCTGCTGGAGGAGCGAGAGTTGCTGGATGTCCACGCCCGCATCCGCGCCGGTGAACCAGCGCGCATGCTCCAGCATCTGGATCTGGTTGGGAATGAGGATGCCGCACATGCCCCACACCGACGAGATCGCGATGTTGGCCAGCACCAAGCCGATCAGATAGCGGTGATAAGCGGGACCGGGTGCGTACTTCTCCGAGCCGCCCGGTATCGGGCGCTCGCCGTCCATCGCGTCGAGCGCGCTCGTGATGCTTTGCGACATGGCGCTATTTCCCGTGTTTCGCGCGCGCCTTGCAAGAGCCGTCATTCGATGGTGTGTATCGCACCATGCCCGGCAGCCAGGACTATGCCCCCGATCCGCGCAACGAGAAGGCGCTCATCTATCTGAATGGCGAGATGGTGCCGCGCGCCGACGCGAAGGTATCGGTGTTCGACGCGGGCTTCGGCATGGGCGACGGCGTGTGGGAAGGCGTGCGCCTGCACAAGGGCAAGTTCCTCTTCCTCGACGCGCATCTGGACCGCCTCTATGCCGGCGCGAAAGCGATCATGCTCGACATCGGCCCGCGCGAGGCCATCGTCGCCGCGCTGCGCAAAACCGTCGAAGCCAACAAGATGGAAACCGGCGTCCACATCCGGCTGATGATCACGCGCGGGCCGAAGAAGACGATCAACCAGGACCCGCGCAATGCGCTGGGCAAGCCGACGGTCGTGGTGCTGGCCGATTACAAGGAACCGTCGCCGCAGATCGTGACCAAGGGTCTGAAGCTCGCCACCTCGCGCATCCGCACCACGCCGCCGGACATGTTCGACATGCGGCTCAACTCGCACAGCCGCCTCAACTTCATCCTCGCCATGATCGACGTGATCGACACCGGTGCGGACGAAGCCCTGATGCTCGATCCGGGCGGCTTCGTGGCGAGCTGCAATGCCACCAACTTCTTCTTCGTGAAGGGCGGCGAGGTGTGGACCTCCACCGGCGCGTTCTGCTTCAACGGCATCACCCGCGCCAATGTGATCGCGCTGTGCCGCGATAACGGCATTCCGATCCATTTGGCCGATTTCAACCTGAGCAAGGTCGCGCAAGCCGAAGAAGCGTTCGTCACCGGCACATTCGGCGGCCTGACACCCGTGCGGGAGATCGACGGGCGTGTGCTGCCCGCGGCGTTGCCGGGAGAGATGACGAAACGACTTCGGGAAATGTATGACGCACTCAAAAATGCAGACGCTGCAAAGTAACTACCCTCCCCTTGAGGGAGGGTCGGAGAGCGAAGCGATCCGGGGAGGGGTGCGCGCAGCGCCCGCCCCGGACCCCTCCCCGAAAAATTCTGCGCACTCGCTTCGCTCGCTGCTCGAATTTTATCGACCCTCGCTCAAGGGGAGGGTGGTTTGAGCAGCGATCCCATCCGCATCGCCATGTGGTCGGGGCCGCGCAACATCTCCACCGCGATGATGCGCAGCTTCGAAAACCGCGACGACTGCGCCGTGATCGATGAGCCGTTCTACGCAGCGTATCTCGCTGCATCCGGTTCGGTGCATCCGATGCAGAACGCGGTGTTGGCCTCGCAGCCGAACGATTGGCGCGACGTGGTGAAGGATCTTTTTGGCCCGGCGCCGAAGAACCGGCCGATCTGGTACCAGAAGCACATGACGCACCACATGCTGCCGGAATTCGGCCGCGACTGGATTGCGCAGATGCGCAACGCCTTCCTCATCCGCGCGCCGGAAGAGGTGCTCGCGTCTTATCTTCAGAAGCGCGGCGAAGCTTCACTGATGGATATCGGTTTCGTGCAGCAGCGCGAACTCTTCGAGCAGGAAGCCGATCGTCTCGGCCATGCGCCGCCGGTTGTCGAAGGCGCGGATGTGCTGCGCGATCCGCGCGGCACGCTGACGAAGCTGTGCGACGCGCTCGGCATCTCGTTCTCGGAGAAAATGCTGCACTGGCCCGCCGGCCGCAGAGACAGTGACGGCGTGTGGGCGCCGGCCTGGTACGACGCGGTGGAGAAATCGACCGGCTTCGCGAAACCGGACAGCCGCGCTGCGCCGAAGTTGTCGGATGACCTGCAACGCATCGCCGATCAGGCGCGGCCGCATTATGAGCGGTTGGTGGGGTTCAAGCTCATTCCACCCTCCCCTTGAGGGAGGGTCGAAACGCGAAGCGTTTCGGGGAGGGGTGCGCGAAGCGCCATGACCCCTCCCCGAAAAATTCTGCGCTGCTCGCTTTGCTCGCTGCTCGAATTTTATCGGCCCTCCCTCAAGGGGAGGGCAGGTTCTCAATGCGGATTCGTCGCGCCGCGTGACACCGACCGTTCCAGAATCCCCGGCTCGTCCCACGCGCCTTCCGGGCGCATGGCGATATAGGGATCGGTCAGAATGCCCACGGCTTTCGGATGTGGCTCCAGGTTCGCCACCATCTCCAGATATTCATGGTCGGAGAAGTTGAACGGCTTGTCCTCGCGCAGCGGCACGAAGCCGTAACGGCGCCAGTATTTGATCAGCCGCTTCTGCGCGTAGCCCAGAACCTTCGTGTAGCCCTTGCGCCGCACCGTCTCGAACGCGGCTTCCATCAGATGCTTCACCGCATTGGTCGTGCGGAAGCGCGCGAGCACCGACATCCGCTCGAATTTCGCGAAGTCGTGGAACCAGCGCACGCGAATCGTGCCCGCGGGCTCGCCATCGACATAGGCGACGAAATGCGTGGCGCAGAAATCGTTGCCGTCGAACTCTTCGTCATAGGGGCAGTGCTGCTCGCCGATGAAGACCTGCGCGCGAATGGCGAAGGCCTGCGCCAGCGCCTCCGGCGTGCGCACAACGGATACCCTGATACTCATGACTGCCCTTACGCGGCGTTCGAACTGCTCGGCCCAACATAAGGCGGGCGGTCCATGCGGAACAGGTTGCCAAGCCCGTCCTTCGATGTGTGCGGCGTGAAACCGCGTCCCTTCAACGTGTTCAATCCGCCCATGCTTCCCGCCGTCGCGAAGATCGGAATGCCGCCATAGCGCTCGGCGCCCAGCGCATTGGCGACGAGCCATATGCCAATACGGGAAATCTTCCGCATCACCGTCACCCACACATACATCGCTTCCGGCCGCGTGTCGGACGGAACGACGAGACGCATGTCGGGATCGAACTGGTCGAAGCGGCCTTCTTCCAGCGTTTCAAGGCCCGGCTTGTTCAGAAACAGGAATGCGATGTAGCCCGCCAGCTTCTTGTCGGCGCGCGACTGATCGCTCGCGCGATAGACGCTCCACATCGTGTCGCGGTTGTGCGCATGCATTTTCTGCAGCGTTTCGAGCGGCGCGAGATTGGTGCCCAGTTCCTGCTGGGTCAGCGCGTAGATCTCCGGAAGCTCTTCGGCCGGCGAACGGCCGATCCACACGATCCCGCCATCGGGCAGGGACGACCATGGCTCTTCTTTTGCTTTGTCCGGTGCCTTGTCCAGCCAGACCGCAAGGTTCTCCGACATCTGCCCACTCCCACAAACGCATTACTTAACGAGGTCTTAAACGCCGACCTGGGAGTAACTATAAATTATCCATGTCGGGAAATGTATCGCGTTGTGGTGATGGCGACGGGTTTCGCGCGATTTCGTTAATATACACAGGCAGTTAGCTAACGGCGGCGCAAGCCTTTGGCGGCGCTCATCCGTTAATATTGATGGATTTATTTGGCGGACAAAGAAAAAGCGCCGGCTGATCGCCGGCGCTCAAGTTGTTTCAGAACGGGACAGTGAAAAACTAACCGCCGGAGACTTTGCGCGCGGCGACGAGGCCGAGCACCAGGAAGATCAGGAAGATCACCAGGAACACCCAGACCAGAGTCTTGGCGATGGCGAAGGAGGCGCCGGCGACGCCGCCGAAACCGAGAACCGCGGCGACAAGGCCCAAAATCAAAAAGAGTATGGCGAGACGCAGCATGGCGTTTCCTCGAATCGTATTGCAGGGGAGTAATGCGCGCGCGGAACGAAAGTTCCGTCAGCCGAACCACCTGCGGCAGGCGCGGCTAAAGCTGGTGGGATCGCGATAGCCCAGCCGCTCGGCGATCTCGTCGCGCGAGAAGGTTTTTGCGGACAGAAGATTCCGCGCGCGCGACTTCATTTCATCGTCGAGCAGATCGCGAAATTGCGTGCCGGCATCCATCAGCCGCCGCGCCAGTGTGCGGCGAGATACGCCTAGCGCGCGCGCGACATCTTCCGCACCCAGCCGTCCATCGGGCATCGTCTGCAACAGACGCTCGACTTGCGCGCGCAGGTCGACGGGATCATCCAGCCGCGCCAAAGCAGTTTGCAATTCACCCAACGCATGGCGATGCAGCGCGCTATCCGCGCCGGTGGACGGAATCTCCAGCCAGGCTTTCGGCAACTCCACCATGTTGAGGCACGCATCGTAGCGCACATGCGGGCTGAGCGCCGCGCGCGCTTTCGCGTCGTAATCGCGCCTCGGCGCGCCAAAAGAGAATTGCATTTCGTTCGGCGCGCGCCCAAGCGAGGCCTGCACCAGCGCGCGCACAGCAACGAAAGCGATTTCCATCATCGGCCGCCATTGCGGCTCATCGAGCGGCACGGTGAGTTCGTATTCCAGCTGCACCGTGTCGCGCTTCGGTTTGCGCGCGATGTGGAAGAACGGGGCGCGCACATGCGCGTAGCGGCGCAGCACGTCGATCGCTTCTCCGATGGTCGGCGCCGACACCATCGCGGTCGCGATGGCGCCATGCGCGGACGGGTTCCAAAGCTCCGGCTGCGAGAACGCCCAGCCCGGCCCATGCAGCGCGGTCACGTTCTCGATCTGCCGCACCTGCTGGAAGAGGCTGATCTCCGCGGCGGGATTGGCGAGGTCGCGTTCGCTGACGCCCGTGCCGTCCAGTAGCGCCGCGCCATGGTTTCCTGCGAAACAGCGATGGATGAGCCGGAAGTAGCCCATCGTCATCGGAAGCCGTTCGAGGGTCGCGTTCGCCATTTGGCTCAAAATGCCACAATTTTGGCGACAGCGGTAGTCGCCAGCCCGTCCGAACAGGCGCACGTTTCCCGTCAGACGGCACAAGCCGCGCAATTCAGGGAGCCAACGCCATGACCGCCATCAAGGACATCTATGCGCTGCAGCCGGACGGTTCGAACTGGACCGTGCCGCAAGATTTCGACGTGTCGTTCAACTGGGATTACGACGACGGCCGCGCGGCGATGATGGGCCTCTACGCCAAGGGCAAGCAGATGCAGTGGGATGCGGAAACGCGCATCGACTGGTCGCAGGAGCTGGACGAAGACAATCCCGAGCAGATGCCCGAAGAGTCGCTGCCGATCCACATGGCCGATTGCTACAAGAAGATGAGCGACAAGGAGAAAGCGCTCGTCCGCCGCCATTTCCAGGCGTGGCAGATTTCGCAGTTCATGCAGGGCGAGCAGGGCGCGCTGATCTGCGCCGCCAAGATCGTCACACAGGTGCCGGACGCGGACTCCAAGTTCTACGCCGCCACGCAGACCATCGACGAAGCGCGCCATGTCGAGGCCTACAAGCGGCTGCTGTCGAAATTCAAAGTCGCCTATCCGATGACCAAGCCGCTGCAGGACTTGATCGATCAAACACTGCGCGACAGCCGCTGGGACATGACCTATCTGGGCATGCAGGTGGTGATCGAAGGTTTGGCGCTCGCCGCCTTCGGCCAGATTCGCGACCAAGCGCAGAACCCGCTCGCGGCGCAGGTAAATGCTTACGTGATGCAGGATGAATCCCGCCACGTGGCGTTCGGCCGCCTCGCTTTGCGCGATTTCTATCCGCACCTCACGCAGAAAGAGCGCGACGAGCGCGAGGAATTCCTGCTTGAAGCGTCTTACCTGATGCGCGACCGCTTCGATGCGGTGGAGCTGTGGCAGAACCTCGGCCTTCCGATCGAGGAATGCGCCAAGGCGATGTACGAGTCGGGCTTCATGGAGAAATTCCGCAACTCGCTCTTCACCCGCATCGTCCCCATTGTGAAGGACATCGGCCTCTGGGGCGACACCATCCAGAAGGGTTACACCGAGATGGGCGTGATCGACTACGCCAAGACCGACGTGCAGGCGCTGCAGGACAACGACGAGAACATCGCCGCCCAGTTCGACGCCCGCCAACGCGACATCCAGCGCGTCATCGACCGCGCGAAGGTTGCGGCGGAGTAATCGCAACCGTCCATGGAATCCTCTATGGTCCCGCCCGATCTGGGGGCGGGGCATGGCGGACGACGACTTCGACGATGGCGCACGACCGTCTGCGCAGGCAGACGCCGCGGCGATACATGTGGCGCTCGGTGCCTCCGGTGCCTCGGAAGAGGCGCGCGACTATCTGAAGAAGCAAAGCCGCCTCGCCGAGCTGCAGATAGAAAACCTGCAGAAGCTGGACGCTTTCGAAAACTCCCATCTGCGCTGGCGCCGTTTCAACGACCAGATGAAGGGCGCGATGCAGATCATGCTCGTCGCCATCGGCGCTCTGTTCGTCTTCGCCATCGCCGCCACGATGTGGTCCGCCGCGCATGATGACGGCGTGGTGATCGAGGCGTTCAACGTGCCGCCGGATATGGCAGCGCGCGGTCTCACCGGCTCTGTCGTCTCCAGCATGCTGCTCGACAAGCTCACGGCGATGCAGGCGAACACCGATTCCGCCCGCGCCCCCAGCAGCTATGCGAGCAAGGGCGACGACATCAAGGTCCTGATCCCCGATACCGGCATTTCCATCAGCGAGGCCTATCGTTATCTCGTCGGCTGGCTCGGCCATCAGACGCATATCTCCGGCGACATCTATCGCAGTGCCAAGGGCATCGCCGTCGTCGTTCGCACGAGCGGCAGCGCCGGTGTGTCGTTTGAAGGCGTCGAAAGCAACCTGAACGGGCTCATGGATCGCGCGGCCGGCGCGGTTTATCACCAGACACAGCCGTTCCGTTACGCCGTCTATCTGCTCAACCATGGACGCTTCGCGGAAACCGATCAGGTCATTGGTGACCTTGTGGCCAACGGACCGGATTCGGAAAAACCGTGGGCGTACGCCATCTGGATGTATCCGGCACTAGCGAAAAAGGATCTGGCAACAGCCATCGCGCGTGCCCGCACCGGAGCGGCGCTGGATCCGCACAATCTGCTGGCGCAGGTGAATGTCGCCCAGATTGAAGCTATCGCCGGTCACGCCGAACAGCAGTTGCAGTTCGACCATGCTGCGAAGGCGGCATCGGCAGCAGGTGGCGGCGATCAGGTCCGCCCGCTGGCCCGCGTGTCGATGGAGCAGGTGACGGACGCCGACATTGCCGAAAACACGGGTGACTATCTCGCCGCAGTCGCGCAATACGCCAAGCAAATCGACACGCCGGACTTCAACGGCTCGCGCTGGACATCGGTCTATATGCGATCCGCCGATCTGGCGATGTTGCGCGATGTGGCGGCCTCGCGCCGCGTGCTGGGCGGATACACCGATCGTGATTTGCTGCCACGCGCCAGTTCAAGAACCGGCTGGAACGAGACGAACATGGACTTCCCGCAGTTCGAGCAGTTCGTTGCGCTCGGCGACTGGAAATCCGCTCGCCGGGATATAGAACAGGTTTTTGCGGAGCCGGCGATGAACGGCCCGGCGAACGTCTTGCCGTCTGTGACATCGCTGTATCCGCGCGTGGCCTTGGCGCGGGCGAAGACCGGTGATTTCAAAGCGGCATGGGCGCTGATCGATCGCACACCGTCCGATTGTTATCTGTGCGTGCGGGTGCGCGGCCGGATCGCGGCGGAGCAAAAGGACTGGGAGGGATCGGCGCGCTGGTTCGCGCGCGCCACTGCACTCGCGCCGTCCATTCCCTTTGCGTATTCGGATTGGGGTGCGATGCTGATGGGACACGGCGACTTCGACGGCGCCATCGCAAAATTTACCATCGCCCGCGAAAAAGGCCCGCACTTCGCCGATCCGCTGGAGATGTGGGGCGAGACGCTGATCGCGAAGAACCGCTCCGATCTCGCGGTTGCGAAGCTCGAGGAGGCGGCGAAATACGCGCCCAACTGGGGCCGCCTGCATCTGAAGTGGGGCGAAGCGCTGCTGTGGAGCGGTGACAGGGCGGGTGCCGCACAGCAGTTCGCAGCCGCATCGCGACTCGATCTCGCGGATTCGGAGAAATCCGAGCTGGCGCGTATGAAGACGGCGAACTGACGGTGCGGTCGCAATGCTTCTTCTGGCATTCTATCTCATTACGGCCGCCATCCTGCTCGGCACGCTCATCGCGCTTTCTTATCTCGGCCTGATCCGCTGGCGATGGTGGCCGGGTGTCGTCCATGGCGCGCTCGGCGCAACGGGACTTGGCGTTCTCGTCTTCTCTCTCGGCGGCCCGCCGCGCGGTGCGGAGTTCGGCGTGCAGTCGTTCGGCGCCATCGCGGCTTATATCGGCGCGGCGGGACTGCTCATCGGCCTGGCGATCGCCGCGCTCAACCTTTTCGCGAAGACGCGCGTGGCATGGCTCGTCGGCGCGCATGTCACCGTGGCGATCACCGCTTATCTCTTCCTGATGGCGTATGTGGTCTTTTAGGCCGCCCGCTCCGGCACGCCCGCGCCCACATCGATGAAGTGGAAGTCGGCGGCGGTGTCCATGCCGAAGCGGTTGCCCTGCGTGTGCAGAAGCTGGCCGGTCAATCGCACATGGCAGAGCAGCAGCGGAATGCCATCGTCGCCCGCGCCGAGCGGGAAACCGGTCACCTCGATGTATTGGCCGTAGCCCTTCGGCGTGTGCATCGGCGTGATCTGCCACAGCCCGCAGGGATGGTTCGCCATCAGCCAGCCCGTGGTCAGCGCGCCGTCGCGATAGTCCGGATCGAAATGCTCCAGATGGTCGCGGCCCGCCAGGCTGTATCCTGCGATCTCCTGGTAGCGTTCGCCGGCGAGGCGAATTCGCATGCTCTGCCGCTCGCGTGCCGGCGCTTCCATCAGCACCAGATCGCGCACGAAGCGCGCGGCCTTCGCGACATTGAAAGCGGAACGGCGCGGAACCAGCGCGCCGCCGCGCATGCGGTTCCACATCTCCTCGAAATCGCGGCTCTCCTGCGAGCGCGACCACAAGGCATCCTGCAAGCCTCTGAGGGCTTGTTCTGTCCCAGGCACCATTCCCATGACGAAACCGTAAGAGCGCGCCGGTTAACATCGGGAAAATCCGGATTTCCAACTTTTAGGGAACCGGAATCTGAACGCAATTTAAGCCTGTTTCCCTTGCATCCGGGGGCGTCGCGAATAGTTTTTCCTGTGTCCCTCAAGCGGAGACAAGAATGAGAAAAACAACAATCGCCCTGATGGCCGGCGCGCTCGCGCTGGCGGGCACCGCGGCCTTCGCCGCAAACAACGATGTCCATCACATGACCGTACGCCTTGCCGACGGCAGCGTCGCGAACATCGCCTACATCGGCGATGTCGCGCCGAAGATCCGCATCGTGCCGCAGCGCTCGCTGGCCGATTTCGCGCCGGGCTTCGGCGCAGGATTCGGCTTTGCGCCGTTCGGCAACGTCCAGCAGATCGACGCCATGATGGATGCGCAGATGCGCACCATGCAGCAGCAGATCAATGCGATGATGGCCATGCCGTTCTCGGCCAATGCGCCGATCGAAGCCGCCTTCGGAAAGATGCCGGCCGGTTCGCATTTCTGCGCGCAGTCGGTCCGCATCACGACGGATGCGAACGGCAAGCAGAACATCGAACGCAAGTCGTCTGGCGATTGCGGCGGCAGCCCGGCGTCCGCACCGGCCGAGCATTCGCAGCCGCACCATGGCGATACGATCTGAGTTCCTGTTCGCATGTGCATCAAAAAGGACGGCTCTTCACGAGTCGTCCTTTTATTTTGGCGGAACGTGCGGCGGGCGAAGTTCCTTCAGAAACTGAACTGCCTGTAATGCGTTCGTTGCGCAGAGGGGTGTTTCAGGAGACGTCCATATGAAGACGAATATTACGAAGACGGCGGTTGCCGCGTTGCTGGGCCTTGGTGGCCTGGTTCTCGCCACGACCAGCGCATCGGCCTACATCGTCTGCAACGAAGCCGGCGATTGCTGGCATGTTCGGGATCAATACACCTATCCGACCGGCATGGTCGTCGTGCATGACGATGCCTGGAAGTGGGACGATCACGACGCGCGCGTCCACTGGCGCTGGCGCGAGCATGACGGCCGCGGCTATTGGCGCAACGGCGTCTGGGTGACGTTCTAAGACTGGTTGAAAAAGACGGCTCTTCGCGGAGCCGTCTTTTTCATTTCGTGAAGCGATAGACACCGCCGGTGCGCAGGTTCGTGTCCTTGCGGTCGCCGAAATCCGGCACGTCATACTCCACGATCAAGTCGAGCCGCTCGCGCGGAAGATGCGCGCGGCCGATATCGCCGGTGAGCACGGTCTTGCCGGCGGCAACGCAGCGAGACGCAAACGTCTTCAGCCGGATCGCAACATCCTCGTGATAGAACAGATCGCCGATGACGATGAGATCGGCATCCGGCACGTCGCCATCCAGAACATCGCCGCAGATCGTTTCCACTGCGTTGCCATTGGCTTCCGCGTTCAGTGCCACCGCAGCGATCGCATTCGCATCAACGTCGTTGGCGATGACACGCGCCGCACCCGCTTTCGCTGCCGCCAGCGCGACCACGCCGCCACCCGTGCCGATATCGAGCACGCTTTTGCCGCGCACCGTTTGCGGCCGGTCGAGGAAATATCGCGCCAGCAAAGCGCCACCCGGCCACAGATAGGCCCAATACGGCGTCTCGTTCAGATCCAGCCGTGAAAGCCCGCTGCCCGGATGCGCGAGATAGAGCTGCAGCTCCGGCACCAGCGGTGCGAGCTGAAGCGCGAGATTGGCGCGGATGAAGGCGGTGATGCTGGCCATACGCGGTAACATATCCTCTCCCCCCTGAAGGGGGAGAGGGAGTTATGCCATCGGCGGCACCATGCCCAGCAAATCGGTGTCGCCGGTTTTCTCGCCCGCAGCGGTGATCAGCGCATGGGCTTGTCCGCGATGGTGCGTCTGGTGATTGAAGAAATGCATGACGAG
>DATCRK010000100.1:0-45743 GCA_036569005.1 Rhizomicrobium sp.
GATGCGAGATGCACGCGTGGCGGAAAAGGTGGGGGAGGGGGCGGTACCCCCATCAATGTGAAATTCAAATACCAGCGCTCGAAACCGCAAGCGAACAACCACAACATCTGGTGAAAGCGCGCGAAACGGAATCGAAAAAAGCGACGTTCAATTCAACGCTTCATCGGCGCGATCATGATGGTCGCGGTGGATGTTGCGATCACCTTGCCGTCTTCGCGCATCAGCGATGCTTCGAGGAAATTGATCTGCTTGCCGCGCTTGAGCACGCGCGCTTCGGCGACATGCTTGCCCGCGCCGCCCTGATTGAGATAGCTGACCTTCATCTCCAGCGTCGGGGCGATCTCGCCCCATTTCGCCACCATGCCGGCGGCGACGGCGAGAACATCGTCCATCACGCAGGCGATCGATCCGCCATGCAGCGCTCCGAAGCGGTTGAAATGCGGCTCGCCGAGATCGTAGCCGATCTTCACCCAGCCGGTCTCCACATCGAGTTCGAGGATCTGCTGGTTCAGCCACGCGCTCGTCGGTGCCTGGCGTTTGATAATGGCCTGGATGTTCGGCGGATAGCTTTCCGCCTTCGCGGGGTCGAACGCTTCTTTCATGAGATCAGTGCCGGGTTTCGCTCGCCCAGAAGGGCTCTGTATGCGCGAACTTCTTCCAGCGCTTCATGCTCTTCTTGAAGATGTGTGTCGAGCGGTCGAGATGCCAGCCGTAAACAATGCCGGCGGCGAAGGAGATGCCCGTGTCGGAATAATCGTTGGCGCCCGCGGTCAGCCGCGCCAGCGTCTCGCGCGCCACCACGACATCGTGTACCGCGCCGAGGCTGTCCTGCATCTTGGAGAGGCGCTTGTCGAACTCCTCGACGTCGTCCTTCTCGTAGAGCGGCGCGAAGAATTCGCCGGTGTAGCGCAGCTTCTTGAGCGCGATACGCAGGTGATGGATCTGTTCGTCGGATGCTTTTTCCAGCCGCTTGGCCTGCTTCTTCGCCGCCTTCAGGCGATGATTCAGCACATGCGCCGCAAGCTCCTGCGCCGGCTGGTCGAAGACGGACGTGTCCTTCGCATCGTCCAGCCAAAGGCGGCGCTCCACCGCGGAATTGAGATCGGCCATGAACCCGGCGAAAGCCGGGCTCATCACATGCGTCACCGCGAAGTCCCAGGCCGTGCGTTGGGCATCGCGCGCGCGCGCCCGCAACAGCTCGAAGCTTTCGACGGCGCCGTTCGCATTGGCGGCAGGCTCAAGAAGTTCTTCGATGAAGACGTCCAGATCGCGCGCGGGGCCGAGATTTTCCGCCATGCGCTTGGCGCGATCCTTCAGCTTGTCGAGCTCCTGATTGCGGAACGCGCGGCCGAAGGACGTGAACGCCACGCGCAACCGGCGGAAGCCCACGCGCATCTGGTGCAGGCCTTCCACCTCGCGTGCTTCCACGATGGCGGAGATATTGGCCGCGATGTGCCACTGGCATTGCAGGAGCGTGAGCCGGAAGGCGTCTTCCGCCGGGATGTCGCGCGGCAGGATCGCGGCGCGCGCCTTCACCGCGGAGGGATGGCTGCGGGTTTTCATGGGGGCATCGACAAGGGCGGGCGGTGTGAACCGCTTGGGCTGAGCGTTGGGCGGCACGGTCTCTTCCTGGACGCCCAGCTTCAATTCGATTTGCGCAGCCATGATGAACAGTCGCTCGCGTGTTTCGCGAGAGTTCCTTGCCTTGGACCACCCCGGATTGCGGAGGATCAAGGCATGAAAAAAAACTGTCATCAATCGTGCGAAAAAATATTGTTCAGGGGCGGATGGCCACACCGGCCTCGGCCAATTTTTCCTTGGCTTTTCCAATGCTTACCTCGCCGAAATGGAAAATGGACGCAGCCAGCACCGCCGATGCATGGCCATCCACAATTCCATCCACAAGGTCATCCACAGACCCCACGCCGCCGGACGCGATGACCGGGATCGAAACGGCATCGGCAACCGCACGGGTGAGAGGGATATTGTAGCCTTGCCGGGTGCCGTCGCGGTCCATGGAGGTGAGCAGAATTTCTCCTGCGCCATAGTCCGCCATGCGCCTGGCATGTTCGACGGCATCGATGCCGGTGGCGTTGCGCCCGCCGTGGGTGAACACTTCGAACTTGTTTGGCCCGGTCTGCTTGGCGTCGATGGCGACGGTGATGCACTGGCTGCCGAATTTCTCCGCCGCCTCGCGCACGAACTCCGGCCGCTTCACCGCTTCGGTGTTGATCGAAACCTTATCCGCGCCCGCGAGGAGGAGCGCGCGAATGTCGTCCAGTGTGCGCACGCCGCCGCCGACGGTGAGCGGCATGAAGCATGCTTCCGCCGTACGGCGCACAACGTCGAGCAGGATGCCGCGGTTTTCGGTGGAAGCGGTGATGTCCAGAAAGCAAAGCTCATCCGCACCGGCAGCGTCATAGATCATCGCCTGCTCGACCGGATCGCCCGCATCGCGCAAGCCGACAAAGTTCACCCCTTTGACGACACGGCCGTCCTTCACATCAAGACAGGGAATGACACGGACTTTGAGCACGAAGGTCTCCTAGTGGAGAGCGATTAGCTCGCGAACACAGACAACAACGCTAGATGTCAAACCGATTATGCCCAGGCAAAACCATGCGATGAAGCCATAGAACGTCTTTGGCGCATTGTAACGGGTGATGTTCGGTAACCCGCCCTTGCGCTCGATTCCGTATCGAATTGCCCGGATGGTTGTCAGTACCATGTAGATAACGACTAGAGAGCAGCTGGTCGCCAGAAATAAGAGGAATGCGGGATTTTCATTCATCGCGCCCGCGCCATCGCCGCGATGTTGAAGAGGGCGCGGCCCAGCACCGCTTCGTTGGGCACGGCCGTTGTTTTGCACAACGCTTCGGTATCCAGCAGCAAGTCCAGAGCATCGGAGAGTCTGGCTTCGCTCCAGCGGTTCGCCTGCGCCTTGAACGACGTTGTTCGCGAGAAATGGATTGGCGGCCAGATCTTTCGCATCGCGGCGTCGATATTCTCGCCGCGCTCGCCGGCCACTTTCACCTGCAGGAGTTTCTGGAAATGCCCCATCACCGCGCGCACCACGGCGATGGCGGAGGTCTCTTCGCCCCACACCCGCTCCAGCGCCAGGTCAAGCTTCGCCAGATTGCCTTCGCCCGCCGCATCGCAGACTTCGTCCACGCGCACTTCGGCTTCATCGCCCATCACCGCGCGGATGTCTTCCACGCTCACGCTTTTCTGGCCATGGGCATAGAGCGCCAGCTTCGCCAGTTCCTGCCGCGTGACGCCGCGGTCCGATCCGAGCCGCGCCACCGCATCGTCAAGCGCCTCGGCGGAAATCGTCAGGCCTTCGGCTTTCAGCGCATCGCGCACCACGCCGGAAAGATTCTGCGCCGTGTCGCCGTAGCACGCGATGGCCGCGCCGTTGTCGGCGTCTTCGAAGGCTTTGCGCAGCGCGGAGTTCTTGGCCAGATCGCCGCCTTCCACCACCACAAGCGCGTCGCCCACGGCGTCTTCCAGAAATGTCTCGAACAGCTTCGCCAGCGCATTCGCGCCGGTACGCACGCGGATCACGCGGCGTCCGCCCAGCATGGAGATCGCAGCGGCTTCGTCGAACAGCCGCGCGCCATCCGATGTCAGCGCGGACTCTTCGAAATCGATCACGCGGAACGGATCGGACAGATCGTCCACGACTGACTTCGCCATCTTCTGCGCGCGCTCATGCACGAGACCCTGATCGGGCCCGTAGAACAGCGCGGCCTTGAGCGTGGCGGGCGGCTTGGCCGCAAAACGGTCCGCGTCGCCGGTCTTGACGATCATCGCGCGCGGGTTTCGTGCGCGAAATGCACGCCCAGATCGATCTGGATGTGCTCAGCGATATCCTGCATCGCGCGCTTCTCGGCTTCTTCCTGCCCGGTGAGCGAGGCGTAAGGCGATTGCGCCACGTCGAAGCTTTCCAGCGTCGTCTCCGTGCCCTGGGTGACGACGTTCAGCTTGGCATCGGTCAGCTTGTATTTCGCGCTAAACGCAAGGTCGTAGCGCGTGATGGTCGCGTCGTTCTGCAGCGCCACGCCCTCGCGCGTTTCGGTGACGGTCACTTCCAGCCGATAGGCGGCATCCTGCGCGCGCGCCGGCCCGCGCAAAAGATCGATCAGCTTGTTGCGCAGGTCGTACCCCACGCGCTCATGGGTGATTGGCTCGACATAGATCGACGCGAAGATCGCCTGTCCCGCCGGATTGGCGCCCATCGTTCCGTACAGCGGACGGAAGCCGCAGCCCGCAATCGCGAGCGCGACGATCATCAATCCGGCGATGCGAAGCTTCATATGACGATGTTCACGATCTTGTCCGGCACCACGATAACACGCTTGGGCGTCTTGCCTTCAAGCGCGCGCACCACCGGCTCCAGCGCCAAGGCTTCTTTTTCCACGGCCGCCTTGTCGGCACCCTTGGGGAATTCGCGCGTGGCGCGCAGCTTGCCGTTCACCTGCACGGCATAAGTGACGACATTGTCCTGCGTCAGCGCCGCATCGGCTTTGGGCCAGGGTGTATCGGTCACCAGTGTCTTGTGGCCCAGCTTCTGCCAGGTGCTCTCCGCCAGATGCGGCATCATCGGGCCGCACAGCAGCACCAACGCTTCCAGCGCCTCGCGCTTCACGGCCGGATCGGCATCGCCGATGGCGCCGGCCAAGGTGTAAATCTGCGCCACCGCGCGGTTGAAGCGCAGATGCTCCAGATCGTCGGTGACGGCGGCAATCGCCTTGTGCGTGGCACGTCGCAAATCCAGCGAAGCGCCTTCCACAGTGCCGGGCTTCGTGCCGGGCGGCGGCAGGTCGCCGGCTTCATCGACGAGACGCCAGATGCGCTGCACGAAGCGCCAGCAGCCGGAGGCGCCTTCGTCGGTCCATTCGATGTCACGCTCCGGCGGCGTATCGGAGAGCATGAACCAGCGGATCGTATCGGCGCCGTAGACGTCGATGATCGTCTCCGGCGCGATCACGTTCTTCTTCGACTTCGACATCTTCTCCGAAGAGCCGATGGTCACTTCGACATTGGTGCCGGTGAGGAACGCCTTGCCGTCGCGCTTCTCGATTTCATCGGGCGTGACCCATTCGCCGTCCGCATTCCTGTAAGTCTCGTGACAGACCATGCCTTGGGTGAACAATCCCGCGAATGGTTCATCGACCGTCGTGTAACCAAGCTTGTGCAATCCACGCGTGAAGAAGCGCGCATAGAGCAGATGCAGGATCGCATGCTCGATGCCGCCGATATATTGATCGACGGGCAACCAGTAATCCGCCGCCTTGGCGTTCACCGGCGTCTCGCTTTTGGGATCGGTAAAGCGCGCGAAATACCAGGACGAATCCACGAAGGTGTCGCAGGTGTCCGTCTCGCGTTCCGCTTTGCCGCCGCATTGCGGGCAATTTGTGTGCTTCCATGTGGGATCCGAAGCCAGCGGGTTGCCCGCGCCTTCGAACTTGATCGCGTCGGGCAGCTTCACCGGCAGCTGATCTTCCGGCACCGGAACGTAGCCGCACTTCTCGCAACGGATCATCGGGATCGGACAACCCCATGGCCGTTGGCGCGAGACGAGCCAGTCGCGCAGGCGGTAGTTCACCATTCGCTGGCCGCGCTTCGCATCTTCCATGCGGTTGATGACTTCCGCTTTCGCGGTGTCGACATCGAGCCCATCGAGGAAGCGCGAATTGGCCAGCATGCCGGGGCCGACGTAAGCGTCCTTGCCGACCTTGAACGCCTTCGGATCTTCACCTTCCGGAATGACGACCGGCAGAACCGGCAGTTTGTATTTGTTCGCGAAGTCCAGATCGCGCTGGTCATGCGCCGGGCAGCCGAAGATGGCGCCGGTGCCATAACCCATCAGCACGAAGTTCGCGATCATCACCGGCAGCTTCCAGTTCGCATCGAAGGGATGCGTCGCCGTGATGCCGGTGTCGAAGCCTAGTTTCTCCGCGGTCTCGATGGCGGCTTCGGATGTGCCGATGCGATGGCATTCTTCGATGAATGCCGCCGCTTTCGGATTGCTCTTGGCAATCTCCACGGCCAGCGGATGATCCGGCGAGATCGCCGCGAAGCTCGCGCCGAAGATGGTGTCCGGCCGCGTGGTGAAACAGTCCAGCTTCTGACCGTTCGACAGGTCGAAACTGAAGCGCAGCCCTTCGGACCGTCCGATCCAGTTCTTCTGCATCAGGCGGACTTTTTCCGGCCAGCGGTCCAGCTTGTCCAAGGCGCTCAGCAGATCGTCGCTGTAAGCGGTGATCTTGAAGAACCATTGCGAGAGCTTCTTGCGCTCCACCAATGCGCCGGAGCGCCAGCCGCGCCCGTCGATCACCTGCTCGTTCGCCAGCACGGTGTGGTCCACCGGATCCCAGTTCACGTCGGCTTCGGCGCGATAGACGAGACCGGCCTTGAAGAACTCCACGAACAGCTTCTGCTGCTGCGCGTAATATTCCGGATCGCAGGTCGCGAATTCGCGGCTCCAATCGATGGCGAGCCCCATCATCTTGAGCTCTTTGCGCATCGCCGCGATGTTGTCGTAGGTCCACTGGCGCGGATCGACGCCTTTGTCGCGCGCCGCGTTTTCCGCGGGCAGACCGAATGCATCCCAGCCCATCGGATGCAGCACGTTGTAGCCTTGCGCCTTTCTGAAGCGCGCGATGACATCGCCCATTGTGTAATTGCGCACATGGCCCATATGGATGCGCCCCGACGGATAGGGGAACATCTCCAGCACATAGGCCTTGGGCTTGGTGGAATCGTTGGACGCGGCGAAGCTCTGGCGGGAATCCCATTCCCGCTGCCAGTGCTGTTCCGATTCCTTGGCGTTGTAGCGCGCCATGCGTAAATCCCTCTTCGCCGCCTTCGCTTTCGCTGAAGCCGGCGGCGCGAAAAAGGCTTACAGCGCGAAAGAACTAGTTGCTAGGTGTGCTCGCAAGTCGAAGCTCGCGGGCCCGAACCAGGATCGCGTCTTCCAGCTTGTTGGCGGTATCTGGATTGACCTGCGCGTCCACCCAGCCGTCCGCCGACTTGGTCTGGCGGAATGTCGAGATCTTGATGCCATCGGCGCGCAGGCGGCGGTCGAGAATGTAAACGGTCACGCGCATGCGCTCGTTTGGATTCGACGGATCGGAATACCAGTCGGTGATGATCACGCCGCCGAACGGATCGGCCGAGTGCAGCGGCATGAAGGACAGCGTGTCGAGCGTGGCGTGCCACAGATAGGAGTTCACGCCCAGCGTGCGCCCGCCATTGCCGGAGATCGCCGTCGAGCCGGTGCTGGTATCGGTCGTGTCCATGTCGTCGGAGGACGAACCGCAGGAGGCAAGCAGCAGGGCGCAGAGCAGGATGGCTGGAACACGCATAATCTTTTCAAACCCTTATGGTGGCCGAAGGCCATCTGGACCCCGGGGGCTTATACTGGGCCGTTTTGGGCCATGCAACGCCGGCGGTCCGGGCTCTGGCGCAGGGTTCAGCTTTGGTTATAGGCACTTACCGGGCTATTGGGGATTGTTGCATGGGTTTAAGGCGGACCATCGCGCTTTTGCCGCTTGTGGTTAGTGGGGTCGCCTCGCCGGCGGCCGCGCAGGACGACGGTTCGATCCAGAAGCCGCAAGCGGCGCTGGGCGACTGGACGGCCAGCCTGGGCGCGGACCTGTCCGGCGCGGTGTTCACCGACAGCCAGCAAGGCGGCATCGAGCAGACCGGCGCGCAGGCCTTCGCCGTCTTCACACCAGGCCTTTGGCGAACCTTCGCGAGCGGCTGGGAGGCGGGCGCGAAGGGCAGCATCCTCGCCTGGCACGACAATCACTCCGGCGACAATTACGGCAACGACGTTTTCGAGCTCGCCTATCTCTATGTGCAGTCGCCCTATGGGCGCATCGAGATCGGCCAGCAGAACGGTGTCGCCTACACGCAAGGTGTGGGCGCGCCCGTGGTCGACGGTCCAGCGGCGATCAACGACGCGAACGTGACGTTCTTCGAGGACCCGGCGACGGGACTGGCGTTCATCGGCCTCTTCAATCTGCGCACCGGTGTTTTCACCTCCGCCAACCAGGCGAAGGTGTCTTACATCTCGCCGCGCTTCGACGGATTTCAGATCAGCGGATCGTTCACGCCGTACCAGACGAAAGCCGTGCTGCCGTGGACGATGACAGGCCATCACGTTTCCAACCGCGTCGCGAACATTGTCGAAGGCAATCTCAACTACACGCAGCAATTCGGCGCGTGGAGCGTGCAGGCATCAACCTCTTTCGCGGCGGCGCACAATGCCGCCCCGACAACCGGACATGACGACGTGTGGGACTGGGGCGCGGGCGTCGAAACCGATTATGCCCTGAGCGATAACAGCAAGCTTTCGCTGGGCGCCGCTTATCGCATCTCAAACGCCTATACCTTCAACGTGCAACAGGCTTTCGCATCAGGAACGACGAGCAATTTCGATGTTGGTGCGATGTGGACGGGCGGGAACTGGGTCATCGGTGTCGAATATGAAACCGGCATCGCCGATGCGGTACCCGGCTCGCCCCGGCTGCGCGAGTGGGGATGGAATCCCTCTGTCGCTTACAACGCGACAGCCAATCTGCAGCTCACATTGGGCTGGCAGTATCTGCATTTCAGTGAAAGCCCCGGCGTGTTCTACAACGGAAAGCCAAAGGTCGGCATGAACGCGGCATATCTGCACGCGAACTTCCAGATCTAGACGGCCAGCGCTCCGATCGCCGCAAGCCCGATCAGCTTCGCATCCGAAATCTGGTGCGCGTTATCCGCCGTGATGCCGCCGAGCGCATAAACGGGCGCGGACGATTGGCGCGCGATCAGATCAAGTTGTGCCGCTCCCAGCGCAGCCGCACCGGGATGGCTTGGTGTTTCGAACACCGGGCCGACGAAAACCGCATCGACAGCCGGAACATGGGTCGCGGCAGGCGAATGTGCCGCTGCCGTGATGATCCAGGATGGATGCTGTTCTCGCCAATGTGATGCTTCCAGCGCGCGCACTTCCGAAAGATGAAGGCCATCCGCGCCGACGCGTGCGGCAAGGCCAGCGTCGTTGGCGATGAGCAACTTGCCACCGCCGGCGCGCGTGATGGCCCGCAATTCCGGCGCGAGTTCTGCGCGGCGCGAATCCTGTCGCGATCGCAGAACCACCATGCTTCCCGACGGCAGCGCGCGTGCGGCAGCCGCAGGATCGGCAAGCCGTTCGTCATCGGTCATCAGAACCAGCGCGGGCAGGGCGGAGCCGCTGCGCGCGTTCAGCGCAGCCGCCGCTCTTGCGAGTTCCGCGCGGGCAAGCTTGTCTGTCACCGATGATCCTGTCCGCTGCCAATCTGTCCGACATTCTCGCGCGTATCGAAGCCGCGCGGAAGAAGGCTGTCGCGCCTGCATCGTCGACAACGCTTATTGCCGTCACCAAAACGCATGATGCCGACGCGATCCGCCCGGTTCTGGACGCCGGTCATCGCGTGTTCGGTGAGAACCGCGTGCAGGAAGCGATGGGAAAATGGCCCGCCTTGCGCGCAGCTTATCCGGGGATCGAATTGCATCTCATCGGCCCTTTGCAGTCCAACAAGACGCGCGAGGCGGTGGAAACCTTCGACGCGATCCATTCGCTGGACCGCCCCAAGCTCGCCCATGCGCTCAAGGCCGAAATGGAGAAGAGCGGCAAGACGCTCACGCTTTTCGTCCAGGTCAACACTGGCGAGGAGCCGCAAAAGGCGGGCATCGCGCCGCAGGACACGGCCGCTTTCGTCACACTGTGCCGCGATGAATTAAAGATGCCGGTCAAAGGCCTGATGTGCATCCCGCCGAACAACGAGAATCCCGCGCCGCATTTCGCGTTGCTGCAAAAGCTTGCGCGGGAGAGTGGCCTGTCGTTTCTCAGCATGGGCATGAGTGGCGATTTCGAGAGCGCGATCAAGTTCGGCGCGACGCATGTGCGCGTCGGCAGCGCAATCTTCGGCGAACGGCCTAGTGCAACGTCGGCGCAATAGCCGCCGAATTCATATTCATCGTGCGCTTGTAGGCGTCGAGTGCCTGCGCCTGCATGTCGCCGGTCACGCCGTTGCGCGCCAGCGCCTGCAACAGCGCATCCGTGTTGGCGGAGATATCGACAACCGATGACGCCGGCGTCGCGGTCGGCGCGCTTTGCGACGTTACAGGTTTCGGCGGAGCCGGCTGCGCCACTGTGGGCAAGGCGGCAGGAACGATGCGCGGCTTCATCGTGCTGGCGAGCTGGATCGGTGCAGCGGTTGCTTCCTTGGAGGCGACAGCCATGGACTTCGCGGCTTCGGTCTTTGGCGTGTTGGCGGCGAGCGCTGTCGTGCTATCGCTGTGATCCAGTCCGACGAACGCCATGACGGTGCTGCCGAAATCCTTGCCGGTGATCTTCTCGAATGCGACGTCGGCCAACGACGAGACAAGGCCGATCGGTCCGCCATAGAGCGTATCGCCGGCGACCTTTTCCACGTCGCCGATCTGATCGCCGGTGATGGCACGATAAACGGTGCCGACGACCGGCAGATGCTGCAGCGGGTTCACGACATCGAGCACATCGCCCCAGAACGAATGTCCCGAGTCCGTGTCGGCTGTCTTGGTGCTTGGAGGCGTGGCGCTGTTCGAAGCCGAAGCCGTTTGGGTCGCATCGGTCTTGGCAGCCGTCTTCGTCTGCACACTTTTGAGATGTGTCATCCAGTAAGACGCGCTTGTCACGCCATGGGCGAAATCGGGCACGGGCATTCTGCTGGCCTCCAGCCCATCTCCAAAGCAAGCAGCCTGCCAGCGGCGAAAGCCGCAGTTTTCCTGTGGTTTCGAAAGCGCCGGAGCAGGCTTGGGGCAGAAATTGCCGGGTCAGAACAGATGGCCGGCCCGCGCCTTGGTGGCGATGTAACCGGCATTGTGGACGTTGGTGGGGAAGGTATGCGGCACGCGCTCTGCGACTTTCACGCCGTATTTTTCGAGCGAGGAAACCTTGTCCGGATTGTTGGTCATCAGGCGCACGGCGCCATAGCCCATCAGCTTCAGCATCTTCGCCGCCACGCCATAAAGGCGCTCGTCGGCTTCGAAGCCCAGCCGCTCATTGGCCTGCAACGTATCGAAGCCCTGATCCTGCAAGCGATAGGCGCGCAGCTTGTTGATGAGACCGATGCCGCGGCCTTCCTGCGCCAAATACAGCAGCACGCCGCCACCATTCTTCGCGATCGCTTCGATCGCGCCGCGCAATTGCGGTCCGCAATCGCATTTCAGCGAGCCGAGCAGATCGCCCGTGAAGCATTCCGAGTGAAGCCGCGTGAGGATCGGCTCGCGTGTCGTGGGCGCATCGATCAGGATCGCATAATGCTCCGGCCCGCCATCGGCGGAGCGGAATGCGATCAGTTCCGTTTTCTCCGCACCGTCCAGCGGCACGCGCGCGCGGGCGACGATCTTGAGCGTCTTCGCCGCTTCGTTTTCGAAGTCGCCGACTTCCTTCGCGGTGATCGAGACAATATCTTTGGGCGCGTTCGCAACGCGGGCCGCGACGATGGCAGGAAGCAGTCCCGAAAGTTTCGCCAGCTTGATGCCGGCGGCGAATCCGGCCGGCAGTTTCGCGCGCCCGGCTTCGAACGGGCCCTTCATCGGCTCCGCCATGTCGTGCGTCGGGTCGGCAATGGCGCGCAGCTGTTCGCTCGCATCTTTCGCGCCGATGGAAAGCGCCACCACGTCGGGCGTGTAGAGCCTGATCTTCAAGGTGCGTGCGCGCGCATGTGTCAGAATCAGCGCAAGGTCCTTAACCGTTTTGCGCGCGCTTCTGAGCGCTGTGTCGCACAAGGTCTCGACCGCGTAAGCGATCACGATTTCGCGACCATTTACGATGGCAATCGGTTGTCCTTCGCGCAAAGCATGCGCCGCGCGCTCAACGGAGCCCATGCTTTGCACGGGCTTGTGTTTGCGGGGGCGTTGGCGGGGAACGGCTTTCCGTTTACCCCTTCGCGGGTTCGATCTTGGCGATGGGGCCATGGTCCCCCACATACACCGGTGGGCAAAAACCGGGTAGAGTTGCCTGTCCATACGATCCATAGGGATTACGCATGCCAAGCGCCAAACGGGTTCTTCTGGTTGACGACGACACGATGTTGAGAAGCTCGCTGGCCGAGCAACTCGCCGCGACAGGCGAATATGCGCCGGTCGAAGCCGGTTCCGTCGCGGAAGGCCGCGAGAAGGCAAAGGAAGGTCTCTACGAATTCATGATTCTGGACGTCGGCTTGCCGGATGGCGATGGCCGCAAGCTGTGCCGCGCGCTGCGCGACGACGGCATTTCCTGCCCGATCGTTCTTCTCACCGCCGCCGATACCGATGCCGATACGATTGAAGGCCTGGATTCAGGCGCGAACGATTACGTCACCAAGCCGTTCCGTTTCGCAGTGCTGATGGCCCGCATTCACGCGCATCTGCGCAATCACGAGCAGAGCGAGGAAGCGGTCTATCGCATCGGGCCTTATACCTTCCGCCCCAGCGCCAAGCTCCTGATCGATCCGGCGGAAAAGAAAATCCGCCTGACGGAGAAGGAAACCAATATCCTGAAGTTTCTTTATCGCTCGGGTGATACGGTGGCGCGCGAGACGCTTCTGCACGAAGTGTGGGGCTACAATCCGGCGGTGACGACCCACACGCTGGAGACGCACATCTACCGCCTGCGCCAGAAGATCGAGAACAATCCCGGCCAGGCGCAGATCCTCGTCACCGAGAGTGGTGGTTACCGTCTGGTGGCCTGACCACCGCCTCTGAAGAATCGCAGAATTCCTGGTTTTTTGGCGCTGGAGACGCTATTTTGTTCTCCTGCGCAGGTCGCATCTCGGCCTTGCAAAATTACCATTCTGTGCGCACCAGTGGGCACAGCCTATCTGTCCTTGTGAGCGGGGAAGTCCGGTCAAGGAGACCAACATATTATGCAGAACAGGATGAAGTCTTTCTTCGGCGGAGCGGCGGTTGCCATGCTTCTGCTGTCGGCGGGCGGCGCCGACGCGGGACAGGACCGCACCTGGACGAAGCTTCCGCCACAGAATTTCGATGCGCGCAATCTGGTGCTGGATCATGTGATCGCCGACGTCACGGTCAACGTGCGCGACGGCGGACAAGCCTCCGTTCAGATCCAGGGACCGCGTTTTCTCGTCGACGGCATGCACACACAAACCGGTGGCGGCACGCTGTCGATCACCGGGCCGGCCAACGACAACCGCAACTTCAACGTCTGGGATGTCAGCAAGTGGTTCGACTATTCCGACGTGGGCGACGACCAGCGCGTGCGCGTGTGGGTCACGGTCCCGCGCGGTAGCGACGTCAACGCCAAGCGCATGATCGGCGATCTGTCGATCGGCGACACCAACGGCCACATCACCGTCGAAACGATCACCGGCGATGTAAAGGTCGGCCGCGTCAGCGACGCCAAGCTCAAAGTGGTTGGCGGTGGCGACATCAGCGTCACCGGCGTGCAGGGCACGCTCTCGCTCGATATCGCAGGTTCCGGCGATGTGCGCATCGGCAGCGTCGGCGGTTCAGCGGCGATCACGGTTGCCGGTTCGGGCGACAGCTCGATCACCAATGTCGGCGCTGGACTGAATGCGAACATCGCCGGCTCTGGTGATCTGAAGGTCGGCAACGTCAACGGTCCGGTCACGATCTCGATGGCCGGCTCGGGCGATGTTTCCATTGCCGGCGGCAAAGCCGATCCGCTGAAGGTTTCGATGGTGGGCGGCGGCGATCTGTCGTTCGGCGGCGTTGCGGTCAATCCGACCTTGAGCTCCATCGGCTCCGGCGATGTCTGGATCAATGCCTATCAGGGCCATCTCAGTTCCAGCGGCATGGGCGATATCCATATCGGCCGCGAGGACGGCGATCATCACTATCCGGCGCCGCCCGCCCCTCCGGCTCCGCCATCCAACGTCAGCGCACCGCCGGCGCCGCCCGCACCGCCGAAGCCGCCGAAGACTCACCATTATGGTGACGACGACTAGTTCATTCGTGCCGTAGCGCCTCGATCGGATCGAGGCGCGCGGCGCGGCGTGCCGGGAAATAGCCGAACGCCACGCCGACGCCCGCCGAGAACAGCACCGCGATGATGATGATCGCGGGCTGCAGAACGAAGGGCAGCTTGAGGAAATGCGCGGCCGTCGCCGATCCCGACAGGCCGATGACGATACCGATGATGCCGCCCAGCGCGCTCATCACCACCGCTTCGATCAGGAACTGGAGCAGCACGTCCCGCTCGCGCGCGCCGATGGCGAGGCGAATGCCGATCTCGCGCGTGCGCTCCGTCACCGACACCAGCATTACGTTCATGATGCCGATACCGCCGACGAGAAGGCTCACGGCGGCGACAGCGGATAAAAAAGCGGTGAGGATGGCGGTGGTGGACTCCACCGTGCGTGCGATCTCCTGCATGTCATTGACGTCGAAATTGTCGTCGACGCCGGCCACCAGATGCCGACGCTCGCGCATCAGCCGCTCGAGCTGGCCTTTGATGTGCGAAACGTCATTGGCGTTCTGCGCCGAAACGAGAATGACGTTGACGTTTGTGTTGCCCGCCAGACGCCGCTGCACCGCCGCGAGTGGCATGGCGACGATATCGTCCTGATCCTGCCCGAAGGTCGATTGCCCTTTGGATTCCAGAAGGCCCACGATCTCGCAGGAGATCTTGTTGACGCGCATCTTCTCGCCGATGGGATTGGCGGCGCCGAACAATTCTTTGCGCACCGTCTCGCCGATAACGCAGGCGGCTTTGCCGCTGCGCAATTCGCCCAGCGTGAATTGACGCCCGGATGACAAATGCCAGTCGCGCGCGATGAACACCGCATTGGTCGAGCCCGTCACCTGCGTCGAATGATTTTTGCTGCCGTTGACGGCGATGGCCGATTGTTCCGCTTCCGGTGCGACAGCCGCCAAACCGGGTATTTCGCGCGCAATCGCATCGGCGTCCGCGACCGTGAACGGCGTGGAGCCCATCGGCGGTCCGCGGCGCGAGCCGGGAATGATCACCAGCAGATTGCGGCCCATATTGGCGATTTCCGACGTCACGCCTTTGGTGGCAGCCGTGCCGAGCGAAACCATCGCGATCACCGCCGCCACGCCGATGATGATGCCGAGCGTGGTGAGCGCGGCGCGCATCAGGTTGTTGCGGATCTCGCGCAACGCCAGAAGAAATGCGTTCGCGATCATGCGGTCCCCTTTGCCGTGTCGGAAACGATCCGGCCGTCATGGAAGCGCACCTGCCGCTTGGCATAGGCGGCGACGTCTTCCTCATGCGTCACCAGAACGATGGTGATGCCGCTTTCGTCGTTCAACTTGCGCAGCAGCGCCATGATCTCGTGGCTTTTCTGGCTGTCGAGATTGCCGGTGGGCTCGTCCGCGAACACGACAGAAGGATGCGTGACGAGCGCGCGCGCGATGGCGACACGCTGTTGTTGTCCGCCGGAAAGCTCCGCCGATGTATGATGGGCGCGGTTGGAAAGCCCGACCTGTTCCAGCACGCGCAACGCCTCGGCGTGGCGCTCGGCCTTGGGCACGCCGCGATAGACCAGCGGCAGTTCGAGATTTTCCACGGCGGTCGTGCGTTTCAGGAGATTGAACCCCTGAAACACGAAGCCGATGTAATAACGCCGCAAAAGCGCGAGCTGATCGCGCGACAGCACGCCGACATCGGTGCCGCGGAAATAATAATGGCCGCCCGTGGGTGTATCGAGGCAGCCCAGGATGTTCATGGTGGTGGACTTGCCCGAACCGGACGGCCCCATCACGGCGACGAATTCACCGTCGTTGATAGTCAGATCGATTCCGTCGAGCGCGTTTACCTGCGCTTCGCCGCTGCCGTAGATCTTCGTGACGCCGCGAAGCTCGATGAGCGGCGGGCTCATTTCTTCACATCGGGCTGCTTGATATCGGTGACGACTTTGTCGCCGGCTTTCAGGTCGCCGGAGATGACTTGCGTGGAGCGTCCGTCCGTCGGGCCGAGCTTCAGGTCATGCGGCTTCAACGTGCGGCCCTCTTCCGTCCACACGCGGCCTTCGCTGGCTTCGCTGGGCGGCGGCGGTGCCTTGCTCGAAATCTCTTCCGGCGCGATGAAACGCAACGCCGCGTTCGGCACCATCAACGTGTCCGCGATCTTCGCCGCCTGGATCGTGGCGGTGGCGGTCATGCCGGGCTTGAGGAGAAGGCCCTTGTTCTTCACCAGCAGCACGCCCTTGTAGGTGACGACATTGTTCGTCGTCTGCGGCGCGTTGTGGACGGAGATCAGCGTCGCCTCGAAATTGCGGTTGGGATAGGCATCGACGGTGAAGGTCGCGTGCTGGCCGGAATGCACCGCGCCGACATCGGCTTCGTCGATATCAACATCCAGTTCCATCTGCGAAAGATCGCTCGCCAACGTATAGAGCACTGGCGTGCTCATCGCTGCGATCAGCGTCTGGCCGACGCTGACCTTCTTGTCGAGCACCACGCCATTTATCGGCGAGAAGATCGTGGCCTTGCTGAGCTGTGTTTCGAAGGATTTCACCTGCGCCGCCGCCAGCGCCACGCCGGCCTTGGCGCGGCCGAAATCGCCGATAGCGACATCATATTCCTGCGGCGACACGGCATTGCTTTTGCGCAGCTTGGAATAGCGCGCGATGGTCTGTTGGTCCTGCTGCAAGGTGGCGCGCGATTGCGCCAGCGTGGCGCGTGCCTGATCGAGCTGCGCCTGAATCGCATCGGTGTTGATCCTGGCGAGCGTCTGGCCTTTCTTCACGCGGTCGTTGTAGTCCGCATAGAGCGCATCGATGCGGCCTGACACTTCCGAGCCGACATCCACCTGATCGCGCGGCGCCAGCGTTCCGGTCGCGCTCACCGTAATAGAGAGGGGACCACGCGTCAGTTCTGCGGTCACATATTGCTCGGGCCGCGATCCGCCAAACATAAAGAACAGCAGGATGATGAGAAGGAGAGCACCGCCGGCGGCGAAACCGATCTGCTTGCGGGAGTAGCGGGAGAGTCTGGTATTCAGCCCCAACCGGCTGATCATGTCGGCATCGGGGGCGGGCGGCGGCGTTTGCTCGTTCAAGAAATCGGCTTTCGAAAACCCCGGCCCTTATCTCTGTATCCGCAAGGGCTAGGTCAACCCCCGGCGCAGCGCCCTTTCTGGATTAAAACGTAATTCATGGTGTCGCGGCGCGTTTTGCTGGTCAGCAGCGGTGCGTTCACGTCGCCGCGGGTGGCGGCGTCCTTGATCGTCACCCCGTAGTTGGCTGTGAGGTAGTCGGTAAGGTCCTTTGACGGCCCCTTGTCGCCTTCCCAGACGAGCATACAGGGCCCGGCAACCGGCGCCCCGAACACCTGCACCGGATAGCCCGGCGTGACAACCCGCGAGTCCGGAAACACTCCGCGCAGATTGCCGCCGAGATCGTAGGTCTCCGCCAGGATGGTCCCGCGCGAGAAGCCCACGCGCTGGAAGGCGCGCGCATAGCTCTGCATCGGCCAATATTCGCGGCATTCCTTGCAGTCTTTCGCGTGCGTTTCATAAACGCCCACGCGCGCACCGACGACGAGAAGTGCGAAGAGAAGAGCAACGGCGGCGAATATCTTGTTGGCGCGCTCGTTCACGCCGGCAATGCGCGCGCGCAGGAACAGATAGATCGGCAGCGGCATCGCCACCTGGTGCATCCATCGTGCCTTGAACGCTTCGGTGCCGATGAAGAACACCGCCACCAACATCATCAACGCGCCGGCGATCATCGTGATCTCGTACAGGCGCAGCCAGTCGCTATCTTCGATGTCGGTGACGACAAGCTTTTTGCACGCCGGCCAATAGAGGATCGGGAAGATCACCACGAAGGGCAGGCCGAAGCTGATCAGCGCCCAGACGAGATCGCCTGCGCCGATCAGCCAGTTCACGGGCGAGAATTCCGGCCCCTGTCCCTTGGTGATCGTCTTGGCGAGGGTGAAGAGCGAATATTCGTTCGCGTAGGACCACCACACATAAGGCGCGATGATCGCCAGCGTCAGGACGAGCGCGAGGATCAGCGGCCCGATCTTGATGCGTGCGCGGAAACGCGGCGTGAGCGCAACACCAATGGCGAACGTCACCGGCAGAACCAGAAATACGTATTTGGAAAGGATGCCGAGGCCAGTGATCGCGGCGAGCAGAAGATAATCGCGCGGGCTGCCTTGCGTGAGAATGCGTCCGCCGATCCACAGAAACGCCGCCAGCATCGTCGCCAGCAGCACGGTGTGCATGAGATCGACCAGCGGCAGCCATCCCATCACGAAGGTGGTGAGCAGCCCGAACGTCGCCAGCGTCGCCATGCGCGTGTCGCGGATGACGATGCGGCCCGCCGCGAAATAGGCGGCAAGCCCCGCCGCCATGATCGCGTATTTCAGAAGGAAGAATGCGGCGCGGCTGTTGTTCGTCGCGGTCAACGTGCCCCAGCTCAGCCAGGTGATCAATGGCGGGTGGCGGAAGCGATAACCCCATTGAAGGCTCTGCCCGAACAGCATCTGCTCGGACTCATCCAGCGTGAAATTGGGCGACAGCAGATAACGCACCAGAAAATGGATTGCGCAGTAGAGAATGAGAAAGGCAACGACGCTCGACGGCTCGGCCAGATCGGCCCAGATATTGCGGCGCTGGCGTTCGGCTTTGGCGATCATGCGCGCGGCAATTCCTCGGCTTGTGCCGGCGTGCCGCGGCGCATCAGCCAGAACACGCCGAACAGATCGAAGATGCCGGCGATCAGGCGATCGAAGAAGCCGTATTTCGAAACGCCGGCAACGCGCGCGCGATCTTCGATGTCCACTTGCAAAATGGTGTAGCCGTTTCGCCGCGTCAGCGCCGGCAGGAAACGGTGCATGCCGTCGAAGAACGGAAAGCGCTGCGCCACATCCGTGCGGACCAGCTTGAAGCCGCAGCCGGTGTCACGCGTATCGTCGCGCAGCAGGTTGCGGCGGATGAAGTTGGCGGTGCGCGACGACAGCCATTTGATGAAGCCATCGTTACGGCGTTTGCGCACGCCGGCGACGATGCCGAGCTTCGGATCGGGCATCGGCGCATGGATGATCTTCCAAACCCGTGCCACATCCTGCGGATCGTTCTGGCGATCGCCATCCAGTGTCTGCACCCACGGCGCGCGCGCCGCGAAGAAACCGGTGACCAGACCGGCGCTTTTCCCCGAACGCTTCAGATGATGAAAGAGGCGGACATTCGGATCGCGCGCCGCCGCCTGTTTCATCTCGGCGGGTGAAGCGTCCGATGAGCCGTCGTCGATGAAGATGAGCTCATAGCGGCACACGCCCGTCAGCGCGGCGTGGACCTCCTCGGCGAGGGGCAGGATGTTTCCGGCCTCGTTGAAGACGGGCACGATAACGGAAAGTTCGGGCGCGGGTTCTGCAGCCACAATATGTGCCCTTTGGTCGAGGAAGGCCGTCCATATAGCGGATCAGCGGGCCTAGGCAAGTTTGCGATGTTTAACGCCTGTTAACCCTCTGAGCCTAGAAAAATCGCTGCTTTCCATTTCGGCGAGCGCGGGGTCCATGGCGAAGAAGAAACCGTCCAGGCGCAAGGTCGAGCCTAAGTTCCAGCGGCGGATCAAATCCATCGCCGAACGCGAACCGCCGCCGGAAGACGATTACGACGACCAGGACGACTATTACGACGACGAACCGTCATCGCGTCGTGCCGCGAAAGAGGATGACGACGGTGGCGCGCCGAAGCGTAGCTGGCCTTATGTCCTCGCGCTCCTGCTGGCCTGGGGTCTGATCGGCGGCGGCGTTTTCTTCTCGCGCTGGATTTCGGAACTGCCGGACACGCGCGGGCTGCTCGCGAAAGGTCCGTCGCACGACATCACCATTCTCGACGTGCGCGGGCGCCAGATCGCGCGGCGGGGGCTGACGCAAGGCAGCATGGTCGACGTCTCCGACCTGCCGTCCTATGTGCCCAACGCCTTCATCGCCATCGAGGATCGCCGCTTCCGCGATCATTTCGGCCTTGATCCGATTGGTCTTGGTCGCGCCGCCTTCGAGAACATGATCGCGGGCCACGTTACACAAGGCGGCTCGACGCTCACTCAGCAGCTTGCGAAGAATCTGTTTCTTGATCCCAAGCGAACCTTCGAGCGCAAATCGCAGGAAGCCTTCCTCGCGCTCTATCTGGAGTCGCGCTATTCGAAGGATCAGATTCTCACGCTCTATCTCAACCGCGTCTATTTTGGCGCCGGCACGTTCGGCATTGAAGCGGCCGCGGAACGCTTCTTCGGCAAGCCGGCGGCGCAACTCACTTTGCCGGAAGCTGCGATGCTTGCCGGCTCGGTGAAAGCACCAGCGCGCTACAATCCGCTCGCGGATGCGGATGCTTCCATGAAACGCGGCCAGGTCGTGCTGCGTGCGATGGAAGATGCTGGCTTCATCACCGATGGCCAGCGCGCCGCGGCTCAGGCGACACGTCCGCGTGTGGTGCGCGATACGGCAACGCCCGGCTCGGGTTACTTCGCCGATTGGGTGATCGATCAGATTCAGTCTTATGTCAGCGGTGTCAACGAGCCGGTCGTGGTGCAGACGACGTTCGATCTGTCCACGCAGGAACTGGCCGAACGGGCCGTGGCGCAGAACTTCGCGCAATATGCCGCCAAGCTGCATGCCGGACAGGCCGCGCTGGTGGCGATGACGCCGGATGGCGCGATCCGTGCCATGGTCGGCGGACGATCCTACGGCCAGAGCTCGTTCAACCGCGCGACGATGGCGATGCGCCAGCCGGGCTCGGCCTTCAAGCCGTTCCTCTATCTCACCGCTTTCGAGCATGGCCGCAAACCGTCCGATGTGATGGATGATGGTCCGGTGGATATTCACGGCTGGAAGCCCGGAAACTACGAAGGCCATTTTGAAGGCGACATAACGCTGACGCGCGCCTTTGCGAAGTCCTCCAACGTCGTGGCCGCGCAACTCATCGCCGAGGTCGGACCGAAAGCAGTGGCAAGAACGGCGCACAAGCTTGGCATCAATTCATCGTTGCTGGCGGTCCCGTCGCTGGCGCTGGGTTCTTCTGCCGTGACGCCGCTGGAATTGACGACGGCCTATGCGCCGTTCGCCAATGGCGGCGAAGCGGTGATTCCGCACGGCATCGTCAGCATCAAGACGCGCAAGGGCAAAGTGATCTGGGAGCGCAAAGGCTCGGGCACCGGACGTGTCATGTCGCCGGAGGATGCGGCGGAAGTGGTGAGCATGATGACGGAGGTCATGGTCACCGGAACGGGCAAGGCCGCGAAGCTGGATGAGCGGCCGAGCGCCGGCAAGACCGGCACCACACAGGATTTCCACGATGCCTGGTTCGTCGGCTTCTCCGCCGATCTCGTGACCGGCGTGTGGGTGGGCAACGACAACAATTCGTCGATGTCGCACGCTACCGGCGGCGGGTTGCCGGCGCATGTGTTCCATAGCTTCATGGAATCGGCTGAGCAGGGATTGCCGGTGAAGCCGCTTCCGGCACTGGCCGCGACACCGGTTGCCGAAGCCGCAGTTGGCGATAACCCAGTGCCCACTCCGGCCCCGGTCGCCGAAAAACCGCCGGAGACGATCGACGATCTTCTCAATCGCCTCGCCGGTAACGGTCCGCAAACATCCGTGTCCCCGCCCTAAGTTGCGGTTGGGTGCGCTGCCCCATAGGTTGCGCGCCATGCGCTCGTTGCCGGAGATTCTCTACAACTTCCACTGGATCGTGCCCGGCGAAGCTGCGCGCTCGGCGCAAGCCTATGCAGGATTCCTGGGGCCGTTTCTCACGGCGCATGGCATCAAGGGTGTCGTCAATCTGCGCGGGCCCAACGCGAATTTCGGATGGTGGCGCTACGAGAAACGCGTGACGGAAAAGCTCGGCATCGCGCATTTCGACACGATGCTGAATTCGCGCCGCCTGCCGACGAAACAGATGCTGATCAATCTGCTGGCCGCATTCGATGCGGCGCCGAGACCGGTGCTGCTGAAATGCTCCGGTGGCCAGGATCGCTCAAGTTTCGCGGGCGCACTCTACATCATCCATACAAAGGGCTGGGGTGCCTATGACGAAGCGCTGAGGCAGTTTTCGGCGTGGCCTTATCTGCATCGTCCGAAATTGCATCAACGCTGGTTGAAACCCTTCCTCAGTTTTGCGCGGGAACAGGCGCATGGCCGTCCGCTCGCGGAATGGATCGCGGGCGACTACACGCCGGAAAGATTGAAAGCGTGGCTGGAAGGTCAGGGCTGGGATGATTTCTTCCGTGGCGTCTACGACAAGCCTGGCAGCGCTCCTGGCATATGAAGCTTCCGCCGAAGCTGACGATTGCCGATGGTGTCTTCCTGTGGCCACAAGCGTTCGATGCAGCATCGCAAACTACATTGCTCGCTGAGATTCTTTTGAAGATCGAAGCTGCGCCATTCTACAAGCCGGTCATGCCGGGATCGGGAAAGGCGTTCTCGGTCGAGGAAACCAATTTCGGCTTGCTGGGCTGGATCTCCGATCGCGATGGCTATCGCTATGAGCGGTCGCATCCCGTGACGCGAAAGCCATGGCCGGCGATTCCGCAAACGCTGCTCGACTTGTGGGATGCAATGACCAGCCACGCCGAGCCGCCCGAGTGCTGTCTGGTCAACCTCTATCGTGGCGGCGCCAAGATGGGGCTGCATCAGGACAAGGACGAGGCCGCGCTGGGGGCGCCGGTGCTTTCTGTTTCGCTGGGGGATGACGCGCTGTTCCGGATCGGCGGCACGAGCCGCAAGGGCGCGACGCGGGGCCTGAAATTGGCCTCCGGTGACGTTCTGGCCTTCGGTGGTCCGGCCCGGCTGGCCTATCACGGTATCGATCGGGTGATGGCGGGCACTTCCCGGTTGGTCCCCGGCGGCGGCCGGATCAATCTGACCCTGCGGCGGGTGACCCCAACAAAATAGCGCCCGATCGGGGGGCCGACCGGGCGCCGTGCGCCGTTACGCGCGGGTGCCGGGAGGGGATGACCGACACCTTCGAAAGAACGACACCCAGCGTGCGAGCGGGGGGGCAGTGCCTGCTGGGCGATAACCGCTCTTCCGAAGCCAAAGATATGCACGAAAGCCACACTTTGCAAGAATTCTTTTAGAAAATGGATTTAATGAAATTTTATTAGTGACAGACGCGATTTTACCACAGTCCGATCGAATCAACTCTGGCGTGCGGCGAGGCGCCTCGACACCGCAGTGCTCCAGTTCGCCGCCAGCCCTTCCGCCGCCAGGACATGCTGCAGCGTCTCGATAGACGACTTGCCGAGAACGGCGAAAAACGCCTCGCGCACGCTCGCTGCGCCGCTGGCGTAGATGCGTTCAAGTTCACCGTTTCCGGTGGGCCCGAAACCTTCGCGGACGACCCGCAGGTAAAATCCACAACGACCAGACTGTGTCATCAATTGCGGCGCGTCTGCGCGGCGTGTGTGGATCGCGAATTTGAAGCAGGGCGCGCGTGGCTGGGCGACTTCCAGTTCGACATCGCCCCAACGAAACCGGTCGCCGATGCAGATATCGGTTTCGTCACCGCTTTCCAGCGTGAGGTTTTCGCCAAAGGTGCCGGGCGCGCAGGGCAACTGGTGTTTGGTCTCCCACCATGGCCAATGCGATGCCGGATAGGCGTACACCGCCTTGTCCACGCCGCCATGAACCGTGAGATCGGCCTGGCCGTCGCCGTTGATATTCAACGTGCTGACGAAAAGCCGGTCTTGCGCGGTGGCGTGCTTTGCGATCCCTGAAAGCACCGGCTCGCCCTGCATCATCGCGATGACTCGGGGCCGTCCGACATTGACGGACAATATGCGGAGCCTCATTGCACCTAAGATAGTCGGCGCGCGCGATTTCTCAACCGGCGCAACTGCATATCGGCAGTGCGGGTATTCGGCGCGGTTCGGCGTTGACGGACGGTATGCAAAGGTTCATCACGCCCGGCCGCTTCCTTCTCCGCTCCAGGGAAACTGCATGTCCGCTCCTCGCCGACAATTCGACTCGCGCCTGCTGGAAGGCTCGATCGTCCGTTCGCTTGTGCTGCTCGCTGTCCCGATGATGGGCGTCAATATCCTGCAGGTCGCCTATCAGCTGGTTGACGCATTCTGGGTGGGACGGCTGGGCGCGGCGGCGGTCGCGGCGGTTTCGATCTCGATGCCGGTTATGTTCGTGCTGATCGCTTTGGGCATGGGCTTCGCCATCGCGGGCACCACGCTCATCGCGCAATATACCGGCGCGCGCGATCATGCGATGGTCGATCACGTCGCAGCGCAGACACTGCTAACCATTGTCGCCGTTTCGGTCGTTCTGGGCGCGCTCGGCTACACCTTGGCGCCATGGCTTCTGCATCTGATGGGCGTCACGCCCGACGTGTTCGGCAACGCGCTTTCCTTTGTTCGCGTCGTCTTCATGGCGCTGCCGTTCACGTTCCTCTATGCGATGGCACAGGCCTTGATGCGCGGCGTGGGCGAAGTCAGGGCGCCGCTCTACATCGTGGCCGCGACGGTGATCGTGAATTTCTTTCTCGATCCGATTCTGATCTTCGGCCGCTTCGGCGCACCGTCGCTGGGCGTCACGGGCGCAGCCATCGCAACGTTGGTTGCGCAGCTCATCGCATCGGGCGTCGCGCTGTCGCTCTTGTTCGGCGGGCGTTACGGCATCCATGTACGCTGGTCCGATTTCAAGCCGGACTTCGCGTTCGTGAAGCGCGCATTCCTGCTCGGTTATCCCGCATCCATCGAGCAATCGGCGCGCGGCGTCGGCATGACGGTGATGACGTTTCTCATCGTCAGCTTCGGCACTGTGGTCACGGCAAGCTTCGGCGTCGCCACCAACGTGATCAATGTGATTGTCATTCCAGCGATGGGATTTTCCATGGCCACCTCGACGCTGGTGGGACAGAACATCGGCGCCGGAAACATCGCGCGCGCGGAAGAGACGGCACGTCTCTCCGCGTTCGTGACCTTCATCGTGCTGAGCGTGGCAGGATTGCTCTGTTTCGTCCTGGCGACGCCGATCGTGCGCTTCTTCGTTCCGGAATCGCCGGCGGTGATCGCTGAAGGCGCGCGCGTGATCCGCATCGTCGCCTGGAGCTTCGGCTTTGTCGGCTTGCAATTTGCGTTGCTGGGTGTGTTGCGCGCGGCGGGAGAGATGCTGGCGGCGATGACGACGGGCCTCATATCCCAATGGGTGCTGCAGCTTCCGATTGCCTTCCTGCTCTCCAAGCACACGGGCTTGGGCGCGGACGGCTTGTGGTGGGCGCTTCCGGTATCCAACATCGCAACCGCCGTCATCGCCGGCGGATTGTTCCTGTGGGGACCATGGCGGACGCGCAGGCTGACGGGCCGCTCGCCTCTTGCCGTTCAGCAAGAGGCGGTCGAGGAACAGGCGCAAATGTGAGGCGTCACATCTTCTTGTAATCGCGGGCGGTGTTGTCGATCGCTGCTTTCAGCTTGACGATGATCTCTTCGACTTCGCTTTCCGAGATGATGAAAGGCGGCGCCAGAACCATCGTGTCGCGGATCGCGCGGCTGATGAGCCCCGAGTTGAAGCAATAGTTGCGGCAATGCGTGCCGACGTCGCCGACATTCGGAAAGAACTCGCGCTTGCCCTTGTCAGCGACAAGCTCAATGGCGGCGATCAGCCCGATGCCGCGCACTTCACCCACGATGGGGTGGCCTTCGAACGTCTCGCGCAAGCGGCGCTGCATGTAAGGGCCGATGCCGCTTTTGACATTCGGCACCATCTTCTCGCGCTCCATCACCTCGAGATTCTTGAGCGCGACGGCGCTGGCCACCGGGTGGCCGGAATAGGTGTAGCCATGCACCAGCTCTTCGTTGGCGTTGGCGATCGCATCACCCATGCGCTCGCCCAGCGAGATGGCACTGATCGGCTGGTAGCCGGACGAGAGGCCTTTCGCCATCGTCAGGATATCCGGCTTGATGCCGTAGGTGATTGAGCCGAACCATTCGCCGGTGCGTCCGAAGCCGGTGATGACTTCATCGGTATGGATCAGGACGTCGTGCTTCTTGCAGATGCGGTTGATCTCTTCCCAATAGCCCGGCGGCGGGAAGATCACGCCGCCCGCACCGTGCACGGGTTCGGCGGAGAAGGACGCGACGTTGTCGGCGCCGAGTTCGAGAATCTTCTTCTCCAGCTGTTCCGCTACGCGACGACCAAGCTCTTCCGGCGTTATGTCGCCGTAAGCCGCTTTCGATCCGTACCAATACGGCGTCGGCACTTTCTCGAAGCCCGGCAATGGCAGATCGAACTGCGGATGCATCGGCGTGAGGCCGGAGAGCGAAGCGGCCGCCATCGTCACGCCGTGATAGGCGAGTTCGCGCGAGAGGTGGATCTTCTTGTGCGGCTTCTTCTTCAGGTTCCAGTAATAGCGGATCAGCTTCAGTGCGCTGTCATTCGCCTCCGAACCCGAGCTTGCGAACAGCACACGCTCATGGCCGTCCGGCAGAAGCTTCGCCATCTTGTCGGCGAGTTCAGCGGTGTAAGGGTTCGTCGTCTTGAAGAAGTGATTGTAGTAGGGAAGAGTCTTCAGCGCTTCATAGCCCGCATCCGCAAGTTCGCGATTGCCGTAGCCGACCTGGACGCACCAGAGGCCGGACATGCCGTCCAGGATCTTCTCGCTGTTGGAGTCCCACAGATAGACACCGTCGGCGCGGGTGATGACGCGCACGCCTTCCTTGTTGAGGGCGGCGGTGTCGGTGAAGGGATGGATATGATGGGCGGCGTCGATCGCCTGCCAATGCTTGGTGAGATTGTGTTCGCGTGTGTTCATTTTCATTCTCTCTGATGCCGGTTGAAACGATAAAGCGGGCGCGAGCGCCCGGGCGTCAGGCGCGCGGCGGGTTATAGCCGATGCGAGCGCAGAGAATGAGAAGGAATTGCTTGGAACTCATGCGCGCCACTATAGCAGCGCGCATGGCCCCGGTCACCTGTCAGGCGGCGTTGGCCTGAGGCCCTACGCCTTGCTTGGCCAACGCGCGCTGGTAAGCCGGGCGCGCATGGCAGCGTTCATGATAGGCGGCGATGGCAGGATGCTTCTCGAAGAGATTGGGTTCGTGCTGCGCGAAATCGAGAACTGTGGTCATCAGGATGTCAGCCGGGCCGAATGCGTTGCCGACGAGGTAGTGCTTGTCGCCCAGCGCGCGCGTCAGGTCGCTCAGGCGCTCGTCGGCAAACCCCATCAATTCGGGATAGCGCCATTCGCGGCCGGGCTTCTCGTTCCAGAATTTTCCCCAGCGGAAAATATCGAGGAAAACCGGTTCCACGGTATTGAGCGCCGCGAAGCACCACTGGTTCACCTCGGCGCGGGCATGCGCATCCTGCGGTGCCTTGCCGGCATTCTCGTAGAGATAGAGGACGATGGCGCCCGTCTCGAACATGCGCTGCGCGCCATCCACCATCGACGGGATCTTGCCGAAAGGATTGATGAGCCGGTTGGGGTTCTGCGTGTGCTCCGCTTTCGCGGTGTCCATCCAGTGGATGTCGTAAGGAAGCCCGAGCTCCTCCAGCGCCCAATAGACACGCAGATCGCGCACGATGCCTTTGAGGAAGGGTGGGAAGTTGTAGGCGCCATAGACGGTGATCATCGTGATATCCTTCTTCGATTCTTCTTGTTGTCACTTCGCCGGAGGATTGGCCGGCATCGCCTTGCCGTTTTCCGCATAGTATTTCAGGTGTACGACGAGATCGGTCAGCATGCCGTCCGCCGCCTCGGGCCATTTGCCCATGCCGCCTTTCACGAAGCCGCCGACATTGTTGTCCAGCACAAGATCGGTGCCATCGCCGGCGGGTTTGAGAGTGAATATGAGTGCGCCGTCCACGCCCTGGCTTTGAAATGGCCCCATTGCGCCCCGGAACCCTAGCATTCTGTTCGGCATGATGGCTGCCACCATGAGGTGTGCGACCGAGCCACCGCCGGGGAGGGTCTCGCACAGGCAACCGCCGGCCTTCGCGTCGAGCGAGAGGTTTTTCGCATCCTGCGAGAAGGTGTGTTCTGAATTCCACCAATTCTCCGGATGGATCAGCGCCGCATAGAGCTTTGCCGGTGAGACGGCGATATGCGCTTTCTCCTCGACCGCGAAGCCGCTGACGTTCGATTCCACCACGGCGGCGCGTGCGGACAGAATGCCGGCGATGAGCAGCAAGGTGGCGAACGCAAATCCGATAGCGAATTGCTTGGCGATCATGATCAACTCTCCGCCACGTGTTTGTAGAGTTCGAGAATTCCCGGCCAGCCGCCATCGAGCTGGTCGCGCATCTGCTTGCCGCCTTCCTCACCGAGGCTCTCGAAGTCGCGATGCTCGACTTCGACGCGTGTTGTGTGCGCGTCTACGGCGATGAAGCGGACTTCGACTTCCGATCCGATATTGGAATCCGGCTTCCACATCGCGTTGATTTCCCAACCGAACACGATGCGTGACGGCGGCTCCCATACCCGCATGTGGCCGATGATCGCTTCCGAGCCGTCTTCGTGCGTGGAATACCAGCGCCCGCCCTTGCGCGGTTCGATCACATTCGACACTACCGGCGCATTGCCGATGCCGTGCGACTTCGGCCACCAGCGATCGACACCATTGGTAAAGACGTCGAAGGCTTTCGCCTGCGGTGCTTTCACGGTGATCACCTTGTTCACCGGCGCAATCTGAATTGTCTTCGTGCTGGCGCTCATGTCTTGTCCCCGTCCTTTTCAACTTCTGCCCGAAAGGCGTCCAATGCGATGTCCCAGAACTGATCGAGCCAACGGCGCAATTGCCCGAGCCCTTTCGGATCGATCTCGTAGATGCGGCGCGTGCCGTCGCGTTCTTCGCGCACCAGACCCGCCTCCTTCAGAACCTTCAGATGTTGCGAGACCGCCGGGCGGCTGACCGGCAATCCTTTCGCGATCTCGCTCACCGCGCGCCCGCCTTGCCGGAGCCGCTCGAACACGCGGCGACGCGTGGGATCGGAAAGCGCAACCAATGCTCTATCGTAAGCCATGACTTACGGTAAGTCACAGCTTACAGAGAGTCAAGCTCGCTGATTTTCAGGTTTTCTGCAGATTCAGCGCCGCATGGACCTGGCCATGTGCGGTGAAGAGCGCGAGGAAACCTTTGTCGGTCCAGCCCAGCGTCGGCGCGCCGAAGCCCTGCACCTCGCCGTAAATCACGACGTCCTTGCCCTGGGGCTTGGCAAGCGCGCGCGTGACGCTGGCTTCCAGCTTGTCCATGTCGTGCGCGACATTGAAGACGAGATGCTGTTGAAGCTGCTGCGCAAGCTCATCGCCGGCGAGCCAGTGCATGGCCTTCAGCAGCAGGTCTTCCGTGCCGGTGTCGTAGTGCACGTTCGCGATACGCACATTGTTTGTTGCAGCATCGAAAATCGGGGTTCCGCGCAGATAACCGTCGCCGCACGAATCGAACCAGCCGAAGATGTCCCACCGCTGGGCCACGCAGAAACGGATCGCGACGACAACGTCGTCGTGCGAGGGCAGAATCTCCAGCTTCTGGATTTTGACCTCCGTGCTGCCGACATGCGGCGGCTTCTTCGCCATCTGTGCCATCGCGAGCTTCGCCGCTTCGTCGTAGGGCAGCGTCACGGGAATGGTGAAGGCAAACTGGTTGGAGGCTGTCGCGAGTGGTGCGGGTCGCGGCAAGGACAGCGGCTTCACGGCCGGCGGCGTGTCCGCGATCACCACGCGGCCGCGCACATCGGCGGCGAGCGAGACTTGCAAGGCGTCATTGATCGTTTCGACCCGGCCGATGCGCAGTGCCTGTGGCTCCAGCAATAGCCACGCCAAGGGCTTCTTGCCCACGCGAATGGGCTGCTGCACGCGCGTCCACAGCTTCTCCGCCTGCGGTTTCAACTTGATCGCAGGGCCGAGCCGCTTGTCTAGCTGTTTGAAGATCTCGTCCGACAAATGCTCGTCATTGTGATTCCACAGATCGGTCACGCTCATGTTGATCGGGCCGAGGCGCAGATGGGAATCCGAAAGCTGGACATCGCCCGTCGTGCGCGTCTGCACGCGCCAGTCGGGCAGCAAGGACAGCCTCGAGAACGCCCGTGCTTCGCCGATAGCATTGGCGTCGCCACCGCTCTTGAAGAATCCGCCTTTCAGATTCACATGCGCCATCACTGCAAAGGGAAGGTCGATCGCGATGCCGCCGTCGCGCGCCTGCGCCGTGATCGGGCCTGTCCGTGTCGCAACCAAATCCATTTTGCACTTGCCGATGAAACAGCCGATCTTGCGATCCCTCATCTCAGCGATCTGCCGTTCTGTCTTCGCGTTCAGCATCGCGACGAGATCGTTTACCGGCACGGTCAGCGAAACCGAGATGGTGGAAACCGGTGGAAGCGGCGTTTGCGGTGGTGGCGTGCGCCTGGGCGCGGGCGCCTCGAAGCCGCAACCGGAAAGCAGGATCAGGAGTGCGCCGCAGAGCGGCAATGCGGCTTTTCGCATGTGCCGAGTGTGGCCCATGCCGCGTGGCAAAAAAATGGTGGGAAGATTAGGCCGCCGTAACCTGGCGGGCTTCTCCACGGATCGCGGACCCAAAGGCGGCGAAGATCGCACGGCTCTGCGGGTTTTCCTTCCAGCGCCATTCGGGATGCCATTGCACCGCGAAGAGGAATCCTTTCGCGCCCGGCATGGAAACGGCTTCGACCTGGCCATCTGGCGCCACCGCATCGGCATGCAGCCCCGGCGCGATTCTGTCGATGCCCTGGCTGTGCAACGAGTTCACCTTGAAGGTCTTCTCGCGCACCATCTTCGACAGCAGCCCGCCGTCCTGCACGATCACATCGTGCGCGGGGCCATATTGCGTATCGAGATCGGCGTCCTTGTTCTCGCGATGATCGAAGCGGCCCGCGATTTCCTGCACATGCTGGTGCAGCGTGCCGCCCAGCGCGACGTTCAGCTCCTGAAAGCCACGACAGACACATAGTGTTGGCATGCCGTGCTTGATGGCGGCTTCGAGCAGCGGCAGCGTGGTCGCATCCCGATGCTCGTCCTGCATCACGCCTTCGCGCGGCGCCGTGCCGTTGTAGCGCTTGGGGGAGACGTTCGACGGCGAGCCGGTAAAGAAGAGCCCGTCCACGCTCGCAAGAATCTCCGACGACGGAAGCGAATGGGGCAGCACCGGGATCAGCAGCGGCAGCGCATCCGCGCCGTCGCGCACGGCGGTGATGTATTTCTCGCCCACCATGTGAAAGGGGTGATGCCCGACCATGCGGTGGTCACAGGGAATGCCGACGATGAAAGGCCGCTTGCTCATAAGCCAAAAACTCGCACGGGCCCGCGCGAAACGGCAACACGCACCACGCGCGGAGCCGTATTGCTGCGAAGGCAGGGGTTATTGACGGTTGATCTTGAACGCGGATTCCGGAAGGTCCACGCCCTGCTGCACGTTATTGATGCTGACCGTGGTAGGCAGGCCCTGTGCATCCACGATGGTCCACTGGCGCAGTTCAAGACCCGGATCGGTAAACACGATGGTGATGTTGCCCGTGGCATTCCGGTCATTGGCACGGGCCTTGACGATGACCTCGCCCGGACGGCGCTGCACGTCGAGCACATTGGCGCTGCGCTTCAGGTCGAGATGATCCGATAGCAGAAGATTCAGCGGCGTGCCGTTCAGGGGATAGCGGTTCGCCGTGTTGAGCTTTGTGTTGTAGACCGCGATGCCGACACCGTCGCCGATCACCAATGTCGGATTGGGCGGATCGTAGTCGAAGCGGATCTTGCCGGGTTTCAGGATATAGAACTTGCCCTGATCGACCTGTCCCTGCGGGCCGATCTGGGTGAAGCCGCCGCGCATCGTCTTGATGGCATTCAAAGCGGCGCTGATGCGATCGAGATCGGCGGTCTGATCGGCCGTCCATTTGGCGGCTTGTGCAGGCGCTGCCGCGGCGAGCGCAATAAGAAGTGCAAGGATCAATCGGCGCATGAACACCGAGATAGAGAAATTTTGTGGCGGAATGAAGAGGCGTGCCTAGGCCGCGGCGTGTGCGGCTTTGCGCTCTTTCTCGCGCTCGGCCTCGCTGCAAGGGCAAAGGCCCTGGAACATCAGGTTCAGCACGCCGTCCAACTCGCGTTCCAGCTTGGCAAGGCTGAGCTTCGACCAAAGCTGCGGATAGCGGAACTTCATCGTCGCCGACTGGATCATCTCGGCGATCTCTTCCTTGTCGCCCGGCGGCATCATCTCGCCGCGCTTCTCGGCTTCTTCCATCAGCTCGACGAGAATCTTGCGCTCGTTGGCAAGCATCCAGTTCACATATTGCGGACGCTCATGGCCGATCTGCGTGGCCATCTCCAGCACGCGCGGGTCCTTCTCGAGCTTGTGATAGGTGCGGCGCAATTCCACGAACAGAAGATCACGCAACCGCTCGCGCGCACTGCGGCCCGGCGCCAGTGCGATCTTGCGGGCCTGCGCCAGATGGGTTTCATAGTCTTCGCTCGCGATCGCTTCGGCGATGTCGAGCTTGCCGGGGAAGAAACGATAGAGGTTTCCGGGCGACATGCCGCAGTCGGTAGCGATTTCAGCCATGGTCGTCTTGCCATACCCGAAATGCGAAAAACGCTTTTTGGCGGCTTCAACGATCTTGTCGCGGACGGTGTCCTTGGTCATGGCGTTACCTTCATTCCCCGGATTGTTGTTCTCGTTCTGGCGGGAAATGTAGGCTGTTTTTGTAAATAATCAACAAAGCATTCAGTCTTTTGCGTGGGAAAACGGCCTGGAAACCGGAAGAATGTCAGAAAAAACAGGTATTTATCAGAATATCGCGGTTATCGGAGCCGGAGCGTGGGGAACGGCCCTGGCGGCCGTTGCGGCATTGGCTGGACGCAAGGTGACGGTCTGGGCGCGTGAGCCCGACGTGATCGATTCCATCAATTCGAAACATGAGAATGTCCGTTTTCTTCCCGGCGTTCCGCTACCGGGGGCGATCACGGCGACCGGCGATATGGCGGCCACGGCGAAGGCCGACGCGCTTTTGATCGGCGCGCCGGCGCAGCATCTGCGCGCCACGCTCACAACGTTGAAACCGGCGCTCTCTGCGAAGACGCCGTTGGTCCTTTGCGCCAAAGGCATCGAGCACGACAGCTACAAACTGATGACGGAAGTGCTCGTGGAGTGCCTGCCCGATTGCGAGCCGGCGATTCTCTCCGGTCCGTCTTTCGCGAAGGACGTCGCGCGCAATCTGCCGACGGCTGTCACCATTGCCGCGAAGCCGGACGTCGCGCGCGCGTTGCAGGAAGCGTTCGGCCATCTCACCTTTCGTCCCTATGCGAGCGACGATCTCACGGGTGTCGCCCTCGGCGGCGCAGCGAAGAATGTCTATGCCATCGCGTGCGGCATCGTCGCCGGGATGGGGCTTGGCGAAAGCGCGCGCGCCGCGCTGCTGTCGCGCAGCTTCGCCGAATTGTGCCGGCTGGGCGAAGCGATGGGCGCGCGCAGCGAAACGCTGATGGGACTTTCCGGCCTGGGCGATCTGGTTCTCACTGCCACAAGCGCGTCGTCGCGCAACTATGCGTTCGGGCTCGATGTCGGCAAAGGCGTCGCGCGCGATGTGCTTTACAAGCCAGGCCGTCCGCTTGCGGAAGGCGTTGCGACAGCGCCGGCCCTTGTCGGGCGCGCGCACCAACACAATGTCGAGCTTCCCATCGCCCAGACGACAGCGGAAATTCTCGAAGGCAGGATCGCGCTTGCCGATGCCATACCGCGGCTGATGTCGCGCCCTCTCAAGACGGAGTAGAAAATGCTGTTCGTGCTCACCGCTATCGACAAGGACAACGGTCTGGACCTGCGCATGAGCGTGCGCGAGCAGCACATGGCCTTCGTGAAAGAGACCGGCGTGGTGCGGCTGGGCGGCCCGTTCCTCGATGCGCAGGGCAACATGGCCGGCAGCCTCATCATCTTCGAAGCCGCGGACATGGATGCAGCCAAGGCATGGAACGCGAAGGATCCCTATATGAAAGCGGGCCTGTTCAAATCCACGGATATCCGGCCGTGGAAGATGACGGCCAATTTCTGCGAGGCGAAGCTATGAACCACTGGCTGTTCAAGACCGAGCCGGAGACCTTCTCCTGGGAGATGCAGAAGAAGCGCGGCGCCAAGGGCGAGCCTTGGAGCGGCGTGCGCAATTTCGCCGCCGCAAAGCACATGAAGGCGATGAAGAAGGGCGATCTCGGTTTCTTCTATCACACGGGCGACGAGAAGCAGATCGTGGGCATTGTCGAAGTCATCGCCGAGTACAAGCCCGATCCAACGGACGAGACCGGCAAGTTCGGGTTGGTGGACGTAAAGGCGGTGAAGGATGTGCCCAAGCCGGTGACGCTCGCCGCCGTGAAATCCGATCCCAAGCTCAAGGCCATGGTGCTGACGCGCGAGCCGCGCTTGTCCGTTCAGCCTGTGACCGAAGCCGAGTGGAAGCACATCTGCAAGCTCGGTGGCGTGAAGTAATCAGTCTTTGTTCTGATAAAGCATGGTGCCGTCGTCGCTCTTTACGCTGTGCAGTTTCATGCATTTCGGATCAACGAGCGTCCGGCACATGAGGTCGGCTTCGATAACGTACTTTGTGACTTGCGTTGCCGCCAGACAGGCCACGCGGTTCTTCTTCGAAGTGGCGTGAGGCTTGGAATCCGCCAGCTCGCCATAGGGCGGGATCACGCCCTCATTCTTTGCGCTCAATAGTTCCATCGCACATATCATCATGCCGGCTTTCGCGTTCGCATCGGCGCGCGCTTGCCGCATCTGCTCCGGCGTCATGGTGGGCTGCGGTTGCGCGCTCTGCGCCAGCGCGGCGGCTTCCTGCTGCTGCTGCGCGATGACGGCTTCATGGCGCTGCCAGGCGAAATATCCGGCCACGCCGATGGCGGCGACAAATCCGCCGATCAGCACGACACGCGCCCAGAACCATTCGCGCGCCGTGCCGCGCTTCATGTCTTCATAGTCCGTCATTGGCCGCCCCGAAAATTCCTCTAGCGCATCGTCGGAATGTTAAAGTCCGCGTTCTCACGCACGCCGCCCTTGGGCCAGCGTTGCGTGACTGTCTTGATCTTCGTCCAGAAGCGCACGCCTTCGGTGCCATGCTGGTTGACGTCGCCGAAGGCCGAGCGCTTCCAGCCGCCGAAGGTGTGATAGGCCAGCGGCACTGGGATCGGGATGTTGATGCCCACCATGCCGACATTCACACGCGACGCGAATTCCCGCGCCGCATCGCCGTCACGCGTGAAGATGGCGACGCCGTTGCCGTAGGAATGGTTCGACGGAAGCGCGATCGCCTCGTCGAAATCATGCGCACGGGCGATCTGCAGCACCGGGCCGAAGATCTCTTCCTGATAGGTCTTCATGTTCGGCGTCACGCGATCGAACAACGAGCCGCCGAGATAGAAGCCCTTCTCATAGCCCTGCATCTTGAAGCCACGGCCGTCGACGACGAGCTCGGCGCCTTCCTTCACGCCCATGTCGATATAATCCATCACCTTCTGGCGGTGGACGGCGCTCACAAGCGGGCCGTAGTCGGAATCCGCAGCCGTCGGAATGCCGACGCGCAGCGCTTCCACGCGGGGCTTCAGCTTCTTCACCAGCGCGTCAGCCGTCTTCTCCCCGACGGGAACGGCAACCGAGATCGCCATGCAGCGCTCGCCAGCGGAGCCGTAACCCGCGCCAATAAGCTCGTTCGTCACCTGATCCAGATCGGCGTCCGGCATGATGATGGCGTGATTTTTCGCGCCGCCCATGGCCTGCACGCGCTTTCCGTGCGCGGTGCCGCGGCTATAGACATATTCCGCGATCGCGGTGGAGCCGACGAAGCTCACCGCCTTGATGTCCGGATCTTCCAGGATCGCATCGACGGCTTCCTTGTCACCGTTCACGACCTGCAGCACGCCCGCCGGCGCGCCGGCTTCCATCATCAACTCGGCAAGACGCAGCGGGACGGACGGATCCTTCTCGCTCGGCTTGTTGATGAAGACGTTGCCGCAGGCGATGGCGACACCGAACATCCACATGGGAATCATCGCCGGGAAATTGAACGGCGTGATGCCGGCGACGACGCCCAGCGGCTGGCGCATGGAATAGATGTCGATGCCCGGGCCTGCGCCTTCGGTGTATTCGCCTTTCTGCAGATGCGGGATGCCGCAGGAGAATTCGATCACTTCAAGGCCGCGCTGGATATCGCCGCGCGCATCCGCCAGCACCTTGCCGTGCTCGTCGGAGAGCATGCGCGCCAGCTTGTCCATGTCGCGCTCGACTAGCGATTTGAAATTGAACATCACGCGCGCGCGGCGCTGCGGATTCACGGCCGACCATTCCGGGAAAACCTTGAGCGCGGCTTCGACGGCCTTTCGCATTTCGGCGCGGTTGGCGAGTGCGACCTTGGCCTGAATTTCGCCCGTCGCCGGATTGAACACGTCGCCGAAACGGCCGGACGTGCCTTTCACCATCTGGCCCGCGATGAAATGTGAAAGCTCTTTCATGATGATTCCACCCTGTTCTTGAACGCGAAAATACTGCGCCAGCCGACCGGCGGAGTGGTTTACCCAAGCGGCGGCGGGTCAGCAACGCACAAACAAAAAGGGCCGCACCCGAAGGTGCAGCCCTCTTTGCCCGAAGAGCCGGATTTCTATTAGCGGGCGAGTTCGACCGTGCGGCCGTCGGCCACGCGCTTGCCCGAGTAGGTGTCGCCCTTGGGTTGCAGATAGGCGACCAGCTCGTTGTTGTTGGACAGGAGCTGCAGCTTGGAGCCGACGGTCTTCCAGTGGCCGACCGCCGCACCGCCATTGGTGCAGTCGCCGGCATTGGTGACGTCGCCGCTGTCCGCGAGGGTCAGGGTGCAGGGCGCGTCAGCGACGCCGACCGTGAGTTTCCAGGCGCCCGTGACGGCGGCCGTATCCGCGGCGTGCGCCGCACCGATGAGACCGAGAGCCACAACGCTGCCGAGAGCGAGAGAGTGAAGTTTGCGCATGAGTGAATGCCTCCGTAAGTATTCAGTGTTCAGGACAATAGGTACTGACCTCAGCCGGGAGAAGTGCCAAATCCGCATAGGTGGCAAATTTTTTTGCATAACCAGGCTTTCTGCCGGTTTTTCCCGCCCAAAAGGCCGAATCCCTACCTTTAACTGACATTCTGTCAGTAAACTTTTTGCGATGCAACATACCTCTTCGCACTTGCACAGTAATTTCCCGCAAGGCACGCGGGCCTTCGCAGCAGCAAAATCTTGACGGCGGCGGCGGTGCGGCCCGTGATAGCCGGACGCACCCGGAGACCGACCATGCCCCGCCCGACCATCACCCCTCTGACCCCCGTTATCGGCGCCGTCATCGGCAATGTAGATTTGTCGAAGGTGCTGGACGACGAGCAGGTCGCGGATATCCGCGCGGCGCTCCTCAAGCACAAGGTCGTCTTCTTCGAGGACCAGCACATCACACCGGTGCAGCATCGCGATTTCGCGGCGCGCTTTGGCGACCTTCACACCCATCCGCTGTATCCCGGCGTGCCGGAAGCGCCGGAGATGTTCATCCTCGACAACCACGCCAACAATCCGACTGACAACGATGCGTGGCACACCGACGTAACGTTCATCGAAACACCGCCGCTGGGCGCCGTGCTGTACGCGAAGCTGTTGCCCGAGAATGGCGGCGATACCTGCTGGGCAAACATGCAGGCCGCTTACGAAGGGTTGTCGAAGCCGCTGCAACGTTTTCTCTCCGAACTCGATGCCGTGCACGATTTCAATCGCGGCTTCCCGCAAGCCGGCCAGGTCGCAAAAATGGCCGGCAAGGACAAGGCAGCGAAGGCGCTGGAAGAGCACCCGCCCGTCATCCATCCGGTCGTGCGCACCCATCCCGAAACCGGCGCGGATGGCTTGTTCGTGAATTACGGCTTCACCGACCGCATCAAGGGCTTGCGCCGCAACGAGAGCGACGCGCTGCTCAACATGCTGTTCGTGCATGTGCAGAAGCCGGAATTTCAGGTGCGTTGGAAGTGGAAACCCAACGCCATCGCCTTCTGGGACAATCGCATCACGCAGCACTATGCCGTGAACGACTATCTGCCGGCGCGCCGCGTCATGCACCGCGCGACGATCCTGGGCGATCGTCCGTTCAACCGCGCCCGCAAGCCCGCGGATGTAAAGATCGCAGCGGAATAATCAGCGCGGCTCGAGCAGAACGCTCTGCGATGCGCGGCCGAAAGTGCCGTGCAGATCGGCGAGCCGCGCGAAGGCGACGGCTGCGCCATCCGGCCCCGCCCAGGTTTCCGCGTCGAGCAGGATCCATTCGCCTTTCGGGTAGCGCGCGAGGCTGAGCGTCAGGTCGGCATTGATGAAAGTCCATTTGTCGAAATCGACGACGGCGGATGTGCCGTTGCAGAAATCCGCCGCGATGATCGCGCGCATCACCGGCGAAATGTCGAAGCCTTCCACGATCGGGCGGATGGCGCGGTACCAGACGGCCGCGGGACCGGGCGCACGGAAGTTTCCTCGCGCCGGACGCGACTCCACGCCGGTGAGGAACGGCGTGCCCATCAGGCGCATGTCGTCGGGCACCGTGCAATCGTCGGGAACTGGCGCGTCGAGCGGCTTTTCCTTCGCTGTGTCGGGCAAGGGCGCTTCGCTGACGCGAATCTTCAGCACGCTCGCGCGCAAGCATTCCTTGCCGTCGGCGAAGAGGCTGATCGCACAAAGCTGAATCTTGGCGCCTTCGCGCACGATCTCGGCCTTGTAAGTCAGCGGTGCGACCGGTACGGGCGTCAGAAGATCGACCGTCACCCGCGCGATACGCATCGGAACGCGCGTCGCGATGTTCTCCGCCGCCCACACGACGAGCGACGATGCAGCACCGCCATGCTGCATCGTCTTGTCCCACGGACCGCCCGCGAACGGGCTCACATCGATATTCGCGCCGTCGATCCGAAACAGGGATTCCATCTTCAGCCTTTGACGAACGCCTCAAGATCGGCGTTGAGCTTGTCCATATGCGTCAGCATCAAACCATGCGGCGCATTTTCATAAATGATGAACGCGCTTCCCGGAATCAACTCTGCCGTGCGCTTTCCCGTCAGCGGCAGAGGTGCCGAAGCGTCCACGGTACCTTGCACGATCAATGTCGGAACGCTGACGTCGCGGCAATCGGCGCGGAAGTCGTTTTCCACGATTGTCTTGTTGCAGGCGATGGCGACGGGCAATGGCGTCTGCGCGATCATGCCGATGCCCCAATCCACCATCGCCTGTGGGGTTTCCGGCATGAAGAACGGCCGCGCATTGTCCGCAAGCCATTTCGGGAAATCGCGCCGCCATGCGCCGCGCATGGCGTCGAACATCGCAGCATCGAGTCCATCCGGATTGTCCGGGCGCTTCAGCAGGCATGGTGTGGTTGGCGCAACCAGCGCGATCTTCGACACGCGCGACGAACCGTGCCGCGCGAGATAGCGCAGGATTTCGTTGCAGCCCATCGAGTGACCGATCAGCACCGCGTCGCGGACCTGATGGGCTGTCAGCACTGCGGCAAGATCATCGGCCAGCATGTCGATGTCGTAGCCACTGCTGGGCTCCTCCGAACGGCCATGCCCGCGGCGGTCGTAGGCGACGACGCGATAGCCTTTGTCGAGAAAGCAAGTGTGCTGATATTGCCAGATGGCATTCGTCACCGCCCAGCTATGCACGAACACAAGCGGCTTTCCTTCCCCCCAATCCTTCGAGAACAGGGTAACGTCGTCGGCGGTCTTCACGCGGATCATTGGTTTCTCCTCTGCAGTGGCTCCGCGCACGGGCGGAATCGAAGCGGCGGCCGCGAAGGCCGCTGCGGTTTTCATGGCTGTTCTGCGGTTCATGGCTCTCTCCTGTTGCGGAGAGATTGGCGACGGCGCGAATGCGTTTCGATTACGCGCGAGGTAAGAAAACGCGTTACGCGGAAAGCGTCTTCACGATCGCGCGCGTGGCATCGTCTGCCGGGAAGAAGGATTCAATGGCCAGCTCGCTCAGCGTCACATCGACGGGCGACCCGAACATCATGGTGGTCGTGAAGAACGACAGCGAGCCGGCAGCAATGCGCACCTTGAAGGGAATGACTATGGCATCGGCCTGAACCGGTTGGGGCGACGCCGGCGCCGGATACGACAGAATTTCTTTCTGCAGCGCGATCAGTTTCGGATCGGCTGTCATCTCAATGCGCTCATTGAGCTGATGCAGAAGATGCGCTCGCCATTCCGCGAGATTCTCGATCCGTTGCGCCACGCCGCGCGGATGCAGGCTAAGCCGCATCGCGTTCACCGGCGGCTTGAGCAGTTCCTCCGCCACGCCGTCATACAATTCCTGCAAGGCGCGGTTGCTGGCCACGATGTTCCAGTAGCGGTCGATGGCGAACGCCGGATAGGGCTTGTGGCCTTCCAACACCGCATCGATCGCGGCGCGGGCCTGCGCCAGCGCCGGATCGTCCAGCGAACGCTCCGAAAAGATCGGCGCGAAACCCGCCGCCACCAGCAGAATATTGCGCTCGCGCATCGGCACCGCGAGTTGTTCGGCCAGATGCAGAACCATTTCGCGGCTGGGCTGCGAGCGGCCGGTTTCCAGAAAACTCAGATGGCGCGGCGAAATCTGCGCTTCCGTTGCCAGATCGAGTTGGCTCAAGCGGCGACGCTGGCGCCATTGGCGCAACTGGCTTCCCACGGGCTGAATGGTCATGGCCGGAAGATAGGTCCGGGCCTGCGCCAATTCCATTACTTCCCAGGTAAAGGCTATCGGCCTTTGAACACCGGCTGGCGCTTCTGCACGAAGGCCAGCATGCCCTCTTTCGCATCCTCGCTGCGGATCAGCGGCAGCAATTGCAGATAGACGTGATGCACGTGCTCGCCGAAAGGTTCGGACAGACCCATGCGCATCATGCGCTTGGCGGCCTGCACCGCGAGCGGCGCGTTGGCGGCGATTTCCCGCGCCAGTTCGCGCGCCACATCGATCAAGTCCGAATCCGGCACCACGCGCGCCACCAGGCCGTGCGCGAGGGATTCGTCGGCGCTGAGTGTGCGGCCCGTGAAGATGATCTCCGCCGCTTTCTGCCAGCCGAGCAGGCGCGGCAAGAGCCATGTGCCGCCGGACTCCGGAAGGATGCCGCGCTTGCAGAACGACAAGGCGAGCTTCGCCGATTGCGCCATGATCCGGATATCGCAACCGATGGCGGTGTCTGCGCCGTAACCCGCCGCGCCGCCATTGATGGCGCAGATGATCGGTGTGTTGATGTCATGCAGCACGGTCGGCGGTGCGGAACGCAGATCGATATCGGTCGCGCTCACGCCGCTTTCGCCGACGGTCTGTTGTCCCGACGTCTGCAGCTTCAGATCGAGTCCGGCGCAGAATGCGCGTCCCTTTCCGGTCAGGATGATGCAACGGACTTCGGGATCGCGGTCCGCCTCGAGGAGGTAGTCGGAGAGCGCGCGCAGCATCGGGCCGGAGATCGTGTTCATCCGGTCGGGCGCGTTCAGCGTGATCGTCGCGATGTGCTCTGACACATCGTAGAGAACTTCGTCGGTGATGATACGCTCGGGCTTGTTCATGGCATCTCTCCCGTTGTCCGGGGAAAGACTAGGCCTGAAAATCCGCGCTGACGAGATTTACGCTACGGCTGCCGCTACGTCGGCGGCGGCGCGTGCATGTAGGATTGCACCAGCGATCCCGCAATCAGCCGCCATCCGTCCACCAGCACGAAGAAGATGAGCTTGAAGGGCAGCGATATCACCGTGGGCGGCAGCATCATCATGCCCATGGACATCAGGATGGAGGCCACGGCCATGTCGATGATGAGGAAGGGTACGAAGATCAGGAATCCGATTTCGAAGGCGCGCTTCAACTCCGACAACATGAAAGCCGGCGCGAGCGTTGTGATCTCCACCTGCATCGGATCCTTCGGCGGAGCCTGCTTCTTCATGTCGAGAAAGAGTTTCAGATCGGCGTCACGCACATGGCCGAGCATGAATTTCTTCACCGGCACGGATGCCTTGGTCAGCGCGTCTTCGGTCGTCATCGTGCCCTGCATCATGGGCTGGATGCCGGCCTGATAGGCCTCGTGCAATGTCGGACCCATCACGAAGAGCGTCAGGAACATCGATAGCGACACGATTACCGCGTTCGGCGGCGACGTTTGCACGCCGATGGCAGTGCGCAGCAGCGACAGCACCACCACGATGCGCACGAAGCTTGTCATCATGATAAGGATGGACGGCGCCAGACTCAGGATGGTGATGAGCGCGATGATCTGGACCATGCGGTCCGTGAACATGCCGCCGGAAAGGTCTATCGAAAGAGCAGACGAACCGGCACCAGAAGCAGCAGCCGCCGCTGCCGGCGCAGCGGCGAACGCAACAGTCGGCACAAGCAGAAGCAGCGCCGCGATGGCGAAACCGAGAAGGCGTTTGCTCATGCCGCGGTCTCCGGCGCCAATGTCAGGCTGTTCTCGGCAATGATCTGCGCCGGTATGCCGTTCTCGACAACGCTCGCGCCGTTGGGGCCGACAAGAAGAAGATGCTCCACGCCGTCGCGGCGCAGAAGAAAGAGTTTATGGCGCGGCCCGATCATCAATGTCTCGACGACGCCGAGGCGCTTCTGCGCGACGCCCGGCAAAACACCCGGCACGCCGTAGCGCTTCGCCGCCAGCCAAGCGACGCCGAGAAGCCCGCCGACGAGGAGCAGGGAGGCGAAATATCGTCCGAGATCGAGAACATCCATGGCGCGCATTCAAAGCGCGGTAACCTTAAGCGGCAGTTAAGAGCGGGAAAAAACTGCCGGGCAGAAAGCTCCACGATGTTAAGCGGCGCTTAATCGTTCGGGCGCAATCTGCTGCCCGTTAAGGCTAACGATCCGTAAAGGGAGGGGCTTAATGCAGATGGCCGATATCCCGCTTCTGGGAATGCTGCGCGAGCGCATGTCGTGGCTCAACGCACGTCAGGACACGCTGGCACAGAATGTCGCGAACGCGGATTCGCCGGGCTATCTCGCCCGCGATCTGAAGCCGATGAATTTCGAAGACATGATGAAACGGGTGAACGGCGAGAGCCAGCCGTCCGGCCTCACCACGACCAACGCGATGCACATCAACATCAACGCATCGCGGCCGGGTAATTATGCCGGCGAGGACGCGCCGGATACCGAGGCCAGCGTGAGCGGCAACACCGTCTCGCTCGAAGCCGAAATGATCAAGGTGTCGGATACGCAGGCGCAGTTTCAGGCCGCGACCAATCTTTATTCCAAAGCCATCTCGATGATGCGCACCGCTATCGGCAATCCGTAAGGAGTGATGTGAAATGGATCTGAACGCTTCCATGGTGATCGCCGCGTCCGGCATGCGCGCGCAATCCAACCGCATGCGTGTGATCGCTGAGAATATCGCCAACGCGAATTCCACCGCTTCCACGCCGCAGGGCGATCCGTACCGCCGCAAGGTGGCGACGGTGAAATCGGATTTCGATCGCGACCTCGGCGCCACGCTCGTGGAGTCGGGAACCCCGGCCGCCGACATGAGCGAATTCCGCACGCAATACGATCCGGGCAATCCGGCCGCCGACAAGCAGGGTTATGTGAAGCTGCCCAACGTCAATCCGCTGATCGAAGTGATGGACATGCGCGAAGCACAGCGTTCCTACGAAGCGGACCTCAATGTGATGGAAGCGACGAAGTCGATGCTGTCGCGCACCGTCGATCTTCTGAAGCGCTAAGGAGCTAGACGATGGTTGCACCTCTCGCAGGCGTCGCCGCCTATCAGGCCACCGCCAAGCTCGGCGGATCCGCTGCCGGCAGCGCCGCAACGCAAGGCGCTGGATTCGGCGATTTCCTGACCAGCGCCATGAAAGACGCCATCGGCACGATGAAGCAGGGCGAACAGGCCGCCGCGCAACAGGCGGCCGGCAAGGGCGACATGGTCAGCGTCGTCAACGCCGTCAATCAGGCCGAGCTGACCTTGGATACCGTGGTCGCGGTTCGCGACAAGGTCATCCAGGCCTATCAGTCCATCATGCAGATGCCGATCTGACGCGAAAGAAACACCGAACATGACATCCGCCGATTCCATCGATTTCGCGCGCCAGAGCATCTGGGTTCTTCTGGAGATCGCTGCGCCCGCCATGCTGGCAGCGCTCGTCGTCGGCCTTGCCGTCGGCCTGCTCCAGGCGTTGACGCAGATCCAGGAACAGACGCTGGTCTTTGTGCCGAAGATCATCGCGATCTTCCTGGTGCTCCTCATCACGCTGCCCTTCGCAGGTTCGGCGATGAATTCCTTCATGACGGACGTGGCGGCCAAGATAGCGGCCTATTAGCGAGCGATCGTGGCGATCCACCTGAACGATCTGTCGGGGACGTTTCTCCTCTACTTCCTCGTCTTCGCTCGCGTCGGCAGCATGGTGATGCTGCTGCCGGCGATCGGCGATGCCGGCGTTCCGGCGCGCGTGCGCCTGGCGCTGGCTCTGGCGATCTCGTTCGCGATGGCGCCCGCGCTCGTCGGCACCTATCCGCATGTCGACTCCACCTCGCCAATCGCGCTTGGCGTCGTTCTCACACAGGAAGTCGTCGCGGGGCTCCTCGTCGGCGGCATGGCCCGCATCATCATGGCGGCGCTCTCCGTCGCCGGGCAGCTCATCGCAACGCAGACCGGCCTCGCTTATACGCAAACCCTCGACCCGACCTTCGGCGAGCAGGGCGCCATTCTGGGCACCTTCTTCAACATGCTGGGCGTGGTGCTGATCTTCGCGACCAACCTGCATCATCTCGCCATCGGCGCGATCCATGGCAGCTACACCATGATCCCGCCCGGCGCGCCGCTGCCCTATGGCGACATGGCGCAGGAGGCGATCAATCTCGTCAGCGGCACCTTCGCGTTGGGGCTCGAGCTTGCCGCGCCGTTCCTGGTCGTGGGCGCCGCCATCAACAGCGCCATCGGCCTGCTCGCGCGGTTGGTGCCGCAGATCCAGGTCTTCTTCATCGCCCAGCCGGTGAACATCCTCGCAGGTTTTTTTGTGATGATGTTGCTGATGGGGTCGCTGATGACCTTCTTCCTCAACTACTACGCCACCGAGATGGGACGCTTTCTGAGCTGACATGGCTGACGATCGCGACGATTCCCAACGAACAGAAGAACCTACCCAACGAAGGTTGGACGAGGCCGAGAAGCATGGCGACATCGTCAAATCCACCGAGGTCACCACTTTCGTCGTGCTGCTCGGCGCCACGCTGACGATCGGGATTTTCGGGCAATCCACCGCGACAAAATTCGCGAGCACGTTCCGGATATTCCTCGAGCAGCCGGATCAGTTCGCGCTCGATTCCACGAGCATCATGGCCTTGTTCCGCCAGCTTTTGCTGGCGCTTGCCGCGCTGCTCGGCCCGATTTTCGCGGTGCTCGCCGTCACGGGTGCGAGCGGGCATATCCTGCAGCATCGCCCGTCGCTCTCGTTCGAGCGCATCGCGCCGAGCTTCTCCAAGCTGTCGCCGATGAGCGGCCTGAAGAAGATTTTCGGCTTCGATGGCGTCATCAATCTGGGCAAAAGCCTGCTCAAGATTGCGGTCGTGGGCGGGGTATTGTGGACAGTGCTGTGGCCCGAGCGGGGGACGTTCGGCGCGCTTCTCGGTGTCGAGCCGCAGCAGATCGCCGGCGCGATCGTGCATCTGCTGATGAAGCTGCTCACTGCCACGCTCGCGGTGCTCGCGGTGCTGGCGGTGCTCGATTATGTGCTGCAGCGTTACCGCTTCCTGCAGCGCAACCGCATGTCCAAGCAGGAGATCAAGGAAGA
>DATCRK010000101.1:0-16418 GCA_036569005.1 Rhizomicrobium sp.
GATCAAGTTCACGCATGGCAGCAGCAGCTTCGCCAACAATTTCATGCTGGATGGCGATCCGACCTACAACGTGGACACGGGCCTCACCACCACACTGACCGGCGTGATCTCCGACGGTGCTTCGCCCGGCGTTCTGGAGAAAACGGGTGCGGGCACGTTGGTGCTGGCGGGCGCGAATACCTATAGCGGCGGGACGGTCCTGACCGAAGGCACGTTGCGGGTTGGAGCCGATACGGTCTTCAACACGCCTGGCGATGCATTCAGCGGCATTGCCACCTCTGCGCTCGGTACCGGCACACTGACGTTCGATGGCGGCACATTGCAGGCAGGCGGCGATTATACGGTCGCGAACGCGATCGATCTGAACACAGCCGATGGCACGATCGATGCGAACGGACATAGCTTCACGCTGACGGGACTTATCAGCGGCACAAACGCCCTCACGATCACCGACAGCCAGGGCGGGGGTGAGATAGCGATGGCCAATCTCAATACCTATTCCGGCGGTACGACCGTGTCTGGCGCGACCGCGTTGCTTCAAAGCGCGAGCTCAGCGGGGGCCAGCGCGCTCGGAACGGGCACCGTCGTCCTCGATGCCGGAACGCTGAAAAACGTCAGCGGCAGAAGCTCTTTCTACGTCTTCCCTCTGGCGTTGGGCGCAGGCGGCGGCACGTTGCTGGCCAACAACGGCACTCTGCTCTTCACCGGCGCGATCTCCGACAATGTTGCTTCGGCCGGTGGGCTTACGATCAACGCGGCGGGCGATACGGGCACTGTCTCGCTCTCCGGAAATAACACTTACACCGGCGGCACCACGATCGCTGGGGGCACGCTGGCTGTGACGGGCGGCACCGCCGCGCTGGGCACGGGCCTGGTGGAAATGCGTTCCGACACCACGTTGAAGCTGTCCAACAGTGCTTCGCTCGCCAACAACATTCTGCTGGATGACACCACGCCGACCATCGATGTGAGCAACAACAGCTCGACTCTGAGCGGCAATCTGCGGGAAAACACCGGCACGTCCGGCGGCTTCACCAAGACCGGCGTCGGCACGCTGGTGCTGGCCGGCTTGAGCAACAATTACAGCAGCGCGTCTGTGCAGGCCGGCACGCTGGAACTGCAGCAGCCACAAGCCGTGGTCAGCGCTGCCGCTTACGACATCGCTTCCGGCGCCCACTTCAAGATCGATGGAAGCATGGGTGCTGTCTATATCGGCGCTTTGTCCGGTGCCGGCGACCTGACGGTTTTTTCGGGTACCCAACTGAATGTTGGCGGCGCCGGCCTCAACAGCGACAACACCACCTTCTCCGGCGTCATCACCGCGGATTATCTGGAGTATGACGGCGGGGGCACGCTGACGTTGTCCGGCACCGGCAGCAATATCAAACAGCTTGTTGTCTGCGGTTGCACGAACAGCGGCGGCATCACCTTGTCGGGCGGCAGCGTGACCTCCCTCATCGGCGTCGATGTCAGCGGGCAGATATTCACGGTCACGGATGGGGCGCAGTTCACCACGCCGGATTTCGATCAGAGCGGTGGCACCGTGTCGATCAGCGATGCGGGTACCGTGGTGGATGCCACCAATGGCGGGACAGGCCAGATCTGGATCCACACCGCCGCAGGTCGCTCGCCTCTCTTCACCGTCAGCGGTGGCGCAGAGGTGATGAGCGATATACTAAAGAGCGGTCTATCGGCCGGCACCGTCGCGCCGCAGATCACCGTGACCGGCACGAATACATGGCTGTCCCTGACCGACGATGTGGAGCTCGACGATGGCACATCGCTGACGATTGCCGATGGTGCAACGCTGACCGCGCCTTCCATCGATCTCGATACCAATGCGTCGCTGCAGATTGGCGCTGGCGCAGCCGCCGGCACCGTGGGTGACGCGAGCACCCAGATCAACGGCCTGTCATCGGGCACCAGCGTCGTCGCCAATTTCACCGACAGCGCCACGCTGGATGCGCTTGTCACCGGCGCGTTGGATTTGAACGTGCAATCGGGCAATCTGACCCTGACCAACGCCGCCAACGATTATAGCGGCGGCACCACCATCGGTTCGAATGGTGTCCTGACTCTGCAGGATTCATCGGCTGGAACGGGTGCTATTGTCAGCGCTGGCGTTCTGGCGATCGATAACAGCGCCGCCAGCACCTTTGCTTACAATCTGTCCGGCACCGGCGATCTGGCGCAGATCGGCGGCGGTGCGCTGACCATCAACGGCGCGCAGGCCTACACCGGCAGTACGGTGATCGCCGGCAATTCCACATTGCTTCTCACCGGCGCGGGCGATCTTTCGCATTCGAGCGGCGTCGAAGCGGACGGCACTTTCGATGTTTCCGGCGTAACGGCTTCGAGCGTCGCCATCACCGCGCTCAACGGCGACGGTGATGTGGAGATCGGCTCGAAAACGCTGGTTATCTCCGGCACGGGCGGAGTGTTCGGCGGCACGCTCAACGATGGTGGCGACCATGGTAGCCTCACACTGCTGGGCAGCCAGACGTTGAACGGCGTCGTCAGTCTCACCGGCACCACCACCATCGGCGCGGGTGCGACACTCACGGTCAATGGTCCCGATGCGCTCGGCAGCGGCACGCTGGATTTCAAAGCGGGCTCGACGCTGAAGTTCAGCGGCAGCGGCACTTATGCAAATCCGATGACGTTCGACACCGGCGCACCGTTGTTCGACGTCACCAATCAGAGCGTCATCTTCTCAGGTCTGCTGGGTGGACCGGGCGATCTGGCGGTGACGGGCGCAAACGGCACGCTGACGCTGACGAACACCGGCAACACTTATGCGGGCGGCACGGAAGTTTATGGCGGCGCAACGCTCAATGTCGGCGCCGATAGTGAACTCGGCACAGTGGCGCCGTTGCAATTGGGCGACGCGAGCACGAATGGCACGCTGCAATATGGCGCGTCCTTTGCGCTCAATGCATCCCGCGCGCTCACGCTCAATGCCGGCGGCGGCACGATCGACACCAACGGCTTCGACGCCACCATCGCGCAAGCCATCGGCGGCGCGGGTGATCTCACCAAGACCGGCACCGGTACGCTGATGCTGACGGGCGTTAGCACCTATACCGGCGCAACAGCGATCAGCGGCGGCACATTGCTGGTGAACGGCTCGATTGCAGCTTCCAGCGGAGTCACCGTTGCATCGGGGGGCACCTTGGGCGGCAAGGGCACGGTCAGCGCGACCACCGTCGCATCGGGCGGCACCATCGCGCCGGGCGGCAACAACACGCTGCATGTCAGTGGTACACTCGCGCTGGCAGATGGTTCGACCACTGCAATCGCGGTGACGCCGACAACAGCCGGCCAGATCGCCGCAACCGGCGCGGCCGCGCTGGATGGAAAGCTCGCGATCAGCCAGGGCGCCGGAACTTATGCGGCCGGCAGCAGCTTCAAACTGATCTCGGCATCCAGTGTGACCGGCACGTTCGATAGCGTCACCGGTGCCACATTCAGCGGCTTGGACTCCAGCGTCGTGTACAGCGCAACGGGGGTTTCGCTCGATCTCGCCAAGCAGGGCAGCGGTGGCGGCGTGACCACGAAATTCCTGTTCGACACGTATGGCAAAACGCCGAACCAGATCGCCGCAGGCAAAGCGCTGGCGGCTGGCGATCCTGCCGGCGCGCTCTATGTCGCGATGGGGCATGTCGTGAGCGCCGACACGGCGTCGGTGCCGTCCGCGCTCGGTCAACTCGCCGGCGATATCCATGCCAGTCTGCGCAGCGCCGCCATCGAAGACAGCCGCGTTGTGCGCGACATCGTGATCGACCGGATCGGCGCGGCGCAGGGCGATGCAGCGCTTTGGGCTTCGGGATTCGGCGGCCATGGCAACATCGAGAGCGATGGCAATGCCAGCGGTCTGCATCGTCACAGTTCGGGTTTCCTCGTCGGCGCGGATATGCCGGTAGCGGAAGGTTTCCGGCTCGGCTTGGCGGGCGGCTATACCTCGAACGATGCTTCGGCGGCAGGAAGCCTGAGCACAGCGAGCGGAAACAGCACACATGTTCTTGCCTATGCCGGCTGGAGCGATGGCGCGATCGACCTCAAGCTCGGCGGCGACTATGGCTGGGGCGATGTGGATGTGACGCGTCATGTCACGGCGTTATCCGAGAAGAGCGGCGACAGCCAGCATCAGTCGACAGGGCAAGTCTTCGGCGAAGCGGGATACATCTTCCCGACCGACGCCGCGACGCTGGAGCCTTATGCCGACATCGCGCATATTGCTGCGCGCACGGGATCATTCTCCGAAAAAGGCGGCCTTGGTGCTTTGTCCGGTGACGGCAAAAGCGACAGCCTGACCTATTCGACGCTGGGTGTCCGCGCCACGCTCGCCTCCGGTATCCATCTGGGCGATGCGAACCTTTTGCCGAAGCTGGATGTGGGCTGGCAGCATGCGTTCGACAATTTCCTTCCGGCCGAGGTGCTGACGCTCGAAAATGCCTCCAAGCCATTCACGGTCCTGGGCGTTCCGCTGAGCTCCGATGCGCTTGTTGTTCGGGCCGGACTGGGCATCGCGCTTTCGTCCAGCCTGGCGCTGGACGTCGGGTATGACGGCGAATTCTCCGGCAGCCGCCGCGACAATGCCGTCCGTGGCGATCTGCGGTGGGCATTCTGAGTTAATCGGTTCCCCGGCCATCCAATCTCCCGATTTTCCTTCTGCGGAGAACGGGTGGTTGTGTATATGGTGCAGTTGCCAATGGGCATGGGAACCGGGGCTTGAACACCGACATAAAGAAAACTGGCGGAAAACCGGCCGGGGACAAGCAATTGATCACCGTGGCAGACGCGATTGCGCGCGCAACGCAGCTTTTCCAAAACGGCCGCTTCCCGGCGGCGGAAAAGCTATGCCGGGAGATTCTCGCCTCGCGCCCGAACAATGCCGATGCGCACAACATTCTCGGTGTCACGCTCTTCCGGCTCGGCCGGTCGGAAGAGGGGCTTGAGAAAATCCGCAAAGCCGCGGCGCTCGATCCGTCCAACCCCAACTACTTCTCCAATCTCGGCGAGATGGAGCGCAAGGCGAAGAACCTGGACGCCGCGCAAACCGCGCTCGACCGCGCCGTTGCGCTCGATCCGGACTCCGCGCAGGCGCACAACAATCTCGGGATCGTGCATTTCGACAAGCATGAGTTCGAGAAAGCGGCGGAAAGCTACCGCAAGGCAATCGCGCTGAAGGAAGATTATGCCGAGGCGCACAACAACCTCGGCAACGCCATGCGCGCGCTGGATGATATCACCGGCGCGGTGCAGGAATATGAGCGCGCCATCGAATTGCGCGAGAATTATGCCGAAGCCTACAACAACATGGCGACGGCGCTGCGCGACCAGCAGCGTACCGAAGAAGCGGAGTATTCCTACCGCCGCGCCGTTGAATTGCGTCCTGACTATCTGGAAGCGCTAAACAATCTCGCCAATCTGCTGATCTTTGAAAAGCGCTACGAAGATGCATTGCGCACGCTGGGTGACACTTTGCGCAGTCATCCCAAGGATGTAGGGACGCTGGTCACGACCGCGCGCGCCCAGATGTATCGCGGCAACACGCAGCTCGCCGAACGGGCCGTGGAGATCGCGCTGGAGGTGGATCCGAAAAGCGTCGATGCGCTCTGCCTGAAGGGGCAACTCTATAACGACATGGATCGTTGGGACGAAGCGGTGAAAGCCTATGAAGCCGCTCTGGCGATCAATCCGGAATCCATCGAAGCACTGAACATGTACGGCGTGACGCTCAAGTCGCTGGGCAAGATGGATGAAGCCCGGGACGCTTTCATGAAGGCACTCGAACTGCAGCCACGGTCCATCGGCGCCTATTCCAACATCATCGATCTGGAGAACTTCACCCAGGACAATCCGCTGTTCCAGGCGATGCTGGACATGCTGGAGAATGCGAAGGACAAGGAGCACGAGCGCTTCATGTCGCTGCATTTTGCGCTGGGCAAGGCGTATGACGACGCGAAGGACTACGAGACGGCGTTGAAGCATTTCTCCATCGGCGCCGGCATCAAACGCGCGCAGCTGAAATACGACGAAAAGGATTCCTTCGCATTCTTCGATGAAATCCGCGAAGTCTTCGACGAGAATTATTTCAAGAACCTCCCCTGGGAGGGCAATCCGACAACGCTGCCGGTCTTCATCGTGGGTATGCCGCGCTCGGGCAGCACGCTCACGGAGCAGATCATCGCCAGCCATCCCCAGGTGTTCGGTGCGGGCGAGATCAAGAATCTCAGCGGCGCGATGGGTGCTATCCGCGGCCGTTTCCCGAACATTCCGCGTTTTCCGCAGATGGCAAAATCCATGAAACCGACCCAGTTTGCGGCGATCGCGGATCACTATTTGAAGTCCATCTCGGGACTTTCGCCGACGGCGACGCGCATCACCGACAAGCTGCTGACCAACTATTATTTCGTCGGCATGCTGGCGACACTGTTCCCGAACGCGAAGGTGATCCACACCGTGCGCAATCCGGTGGACACTTGCCTGTCGTCCTACACCAAGCTCTACAAAGACGACATGCCGCACTCTTATGACCTGCGGGAGCTAGGGCGTTACTACAACAAATATCGTCAGCTCATGGCGCATTGGCGGCAGGTGCTGCCGAAGGGCTTTATGCTCGAGACGCAGTATGAAGACGTTGTCGCCGACAAGGAAACGAAGGCGCGCGAGATCATCGCGTTCCTCGATCTGCCGTGGGACGACCGGTGCCTGAACTTCCACGAGACCGACCGCCCGGTGAAGACCGCAAGCGTCAGCCAGGTGCGCAAGCCGATGTACAACACATCGGTGGAGCGCTGGCGCCGTTATGGCGACGGGCTGAAGCCGCTGATCGAAGCGCTGGAAGCGGGCGTGCCGGAATAGACGGGGGCGATATCTGCGCACGCAAGTCGCGATCATCGGCGCAGGACCGGCCGGACTTTTTCTCGCGCACCTCCTGCATCGCGTGGGTATCGCGGCGGCCGTTCTCGAGCGCCACAGCCGAAATTATGTCGAGCAGCGCGTGCGCGCGGGCGTTCTGGAGCAAGCGACCGTCGACCTCATGCGCGCGCTGGGTATTGGCGAGCGTATCGAGCGCGAGGGCCTTGTTCACACCGGCATCAACCTGACGTTGGGGGGCGAGCTTTTTCACATCGATCTACAGCAGCTAACTGGCAATGCTGTCACGATCTACGGCCAGCAGGAAGTCATGAAGGATCTCTATGATGCCGCGCAGGCACGGGAGATACCGGTCTTATTCGAGGCGACGGAGGTTGCGCTTCATGACTTCGATGGCGCGCAAGCTTTTGTCACCTATTCGCAAAACGGCGCATTGCATCGCGTCGACTGCGATTTCATCGCCGGTTGCGATGGCTTTCATGGCGTCAGCCGGCGCAGCGTTCCTGCCGACCTGCTGACGATAGAGCAGCGGACTTTTCCGTTCAGCTGGCTCGGTATCCTGGCCGATGTGCCGCCCGCCAACGACGAGCTGATCTATGCCAGCCACGACAATGGCTTCGCGCTTGCCAGCATGCGTTCGCCGACGCGCAGCCGATACTATCTGCAATGCGCGCCGGACGAAGATATCGGTGCTTGGTCCGACGAGCGTTTTTGGGAGGAACTCGGCACGCGGTTGGGACCGGTTGCCGCGGCAAGTATCGCGCGCGGTCCTTTCATCGAAAGGAGCATCGCGCCCGTGCGCAGCTTCCGCGCCGAACCGATGCGCCACGGTAACCTGTTCCTGGCCGGGGATTCCGCGCACATCGTTCCTCCCATCGGGGCTAAGGGCCTGAACCTGGCCGTAACCGATGTCGCCATCCTCGCGGACGTCTTCGCGGAGTTTTATCGCAGCGGTTCGCAACGTGCGCTGGATACCTACGGCGAACGCGCCTTGGCGCGCGTTCGCAAGGCGGATGCGTTTTCCCGAAATTTTCTGGAGTTGACGCACAAATTTTCGGAAGGCCCCTCGCGTGCTGTGCAGCGGGCGCGGCTTGAACAACTTCTGCAGTCGCCTGAAGCGCAGCGGCAATTCGCGCGGGACTATGTTGGCGCGCCGCTAGGCTGACGCGTTCAGCGATTTTTCAAGGCGATCCAGCGTGCGCATTGTCGGAAGGCATTGTCGCACGCTCGCATTCGGCTCGCGCTTTTCGCGGATAGCGTCGAAGAACTCACGGTCCTGCAGCTCGATGCCGTTCATGGATACGGCGACCTTCGACAGGTCGACCGGCTTCTCGTTGCCGCCCACGAGATCGTCGTAACGCGCGATATAAGTCCCGTTGTCGCAGATGTAGCGGAAGAACGTGCCGAGCGGACCTTCGTTGTTGAACGACAGCGCGAGCGAACAGAGCGCGCCGGATGGCGCCTTCATCTGAATGCTCATGTCCATCGCGATGCCGAGCTTGGGATGCATTGGCCCCTGCAGGGCCTGCACGCGATCCGGCATTTCGCTCGTCTGATACTGGAACAGATCGACGGTGTGGCAGGCGTGATGCCAGAGCAGGTGGTCCGTCCAGCTTCGTGGCTGGCCAAGCGCATTCGTATTGGTGCGCCGGAAGAAGAATGTCTGCACGACAAGATGCTGAAGCTTCAGGTTGCCCGCCTGGATGCGCCGGTGAATCCACTGATGGCTGGGATTGAAGCGCCGCGTATGCGCTGCCATCGCAACCAGGCCCGTCTTTTCCTGCAACGCCACCAACTTCTCGGAATCGACGAGGTTGTCCGCCATCGGAATCTCGATCAGCACATGCTTGCCTGCGCGCAGGCACTCCTCGGCTTGCGCCGCGTGGATGGGCGTGGGCGATGCGAGGATCACTGCTTCAATACCCGGCCGACGCAGGCTTTCGGACAGATCGGCCGTGCGATGCGGAATCTTCCAGCGGTCCGCGAGTTGTGCGGTCGCCGCGGCGTCACCGCCGGCAAGCGACGCGACCTCCACGCCGTCGATCTTCGATATTGCTTCAAGATGCTTGACGCCGATAGCGCCTTCGCCGGCGAGGCAGATTTTCATGCGTGCCTCCCGTCAGCGGTTTTCAAGGATGATATGGCCCAGCGCGGTATTCGATACGGGCACATGATAGAAGCGGTGCATTTCCTCGACCCGTGCATTCAACGCGCCGCGCATGATGAGCCACATCACCAACTCGATCGCTTCCGATCCGGCTTCGCGCACATATTCGACATGCGGAATGCACGCCAACTCTTCGGCGTCGTCCGCAATGCGGTCCAGAAAGCGCTTGTCGAAATCGGAATTGATAAGGCCTGCGCGCGGACCCTGAAGCTGGTGGGACATGCCGCCGGTGCCGAGCACAACGACAGTGAGGTCTTCTTCGTAAGTCGACACAGCCTTGGCGATGGCCTTGCCAAGATCAAGGCAGCGTTTGCCGGTCGGCGGCGGGTAATGCACCACGTTCACGCAGATCGGAACGACCTTGAAAGGCCATCGCGCGGGCGATTCGCACATCAGATTGAGCGGCACGGTCAGGCCGTGATCGACATCCATCCGGTTCACGACGGTCATGTCGAATTCATCGAGGATCAGTGAACACGCCATGTGGCTGGCAAGATCGGGCGCACCGGAAATTCTAGGCACGGGACGTGCGCCCCAGCCTTCATCAGCGATGCCGTATTCTTCTGCGCAGCCGATCGCGAAGGTGGGAACGATGTCGAGTGAGAAGGCGTTGGCGTGATCGTTGTAGATGACGACGGCAACGTCGGGCTTCTTTCGTGCCAGCCAGTCGCGCGAGAATTCGAAGCCGCGGAACACCGGCCGCCAATAAGGTTCGCCGGTGCGACCATTGTCAATGGCTGCGCCGATAGCGGGCACATGGGACATCGCGGCACCGCCGATGATCCTAGCCATCTTTTTTTCCTGCAAGGCTGCGATTGCCGTCTATGGAGCGGCCGCCGGACAACATCATCTTCGCGTAATCGTCCTGGCTCATGCTGGTCATTTCCGCCGCGATCTGCTGGAACGATTTGCCGTCCGTCGCGCCGATCTTGGCGAGATAGTAGATGTTGCCGCCGAGGGCGAGCATGGCATTCCAGTCCCGCTTCAGCACCGCTTCGCGCTGATCATCCGACAATGCGAAGCGTTTCAGATAGGCGGCTTCATCGGCTTTGAAATCCGTGCGGTTCGCGGGCTGCATCAGCGACATGCAGAAGCTGTTCAGCGCGTAACCCTGCCGCGCGCGTCTGCCGTCGAACAGGATCGTTCCGGGTATGTCGGAAAACTCGTCACCGGCCATTCGCGATGCGTCCGCTTTCAGCGCTGGCCTTCCTTGACCATTTCGGTAAGGCGCCAGCGCAGGATCTTACCGTTTTCGTTGCGCGGCACCTTGTCGATTTTGAGAAAATGCGCCGGCGCGAAATCGCCTAGCTTGTCCTTGCAGAACGCCTGCAAGGCTCCGAGGTCGGGATTGCCAGCGTAACCCAACCAGATGTCGTCCAGATCGTCGTCCGCGGGCACGCCGAACGCCGCACACTCCGTAATGCCGGGTTGTCCGGCGATGGTCTGATCGATCCTGCTGGGATTGATCTTCGCGCCCTTGGTCTTGATGAACTCGGAACGGCGGCCGGAGAACACCAACATGCGATCGCGGGTCACCCAGCCCACATCGCCGGGATAGAACCAGCCGTCCTTGAAATAGGCGGCCGTCGCTTCGGGATTTTCAACATAGCCGTCGGACGTGCTGGCGCTGCGAAAACGCAGACGGCCCTCCGTGTCCGGTGGCAGAACACGACCGTCTTCATCGACCGATTGGGCTTCCGCCCAGGGATAAAGATAGCCGACGAGATTGTTCTTGAAGCCGGACCGCTCCACGGAAACGGACGCGATCTGACCCGTCTCGTTCATTCCGAAGCCGCCCAACAAATTTTTGCAGAGTTTCTTGGTGACACGTTGGGCGAGCGGAACCGGAATGGAGTCACCGCCCGCATAGACAAGGCGCAGGGAAGAAACATCGACGGGCTTTGCATCCAGCGCATCCATCGTCTTGCCCAGAAGCGGCGGCGAGCCGAACAGCCTGTTAATGCGTTCCGCTTCGATGAGACGTACGACGTTCTCCGCGTCCCAACCGATATATATCGTGCCGCCGCCCCACATCGTGCCGAACGTGATGTGAAAGCCCATCATCGACGCGAGGCCGGAGAGCAGGGCCGTCTTCTCGCCGGAATGCGTCGCCTGCTCGCCGAAACCGCGCCACATAATGCGGTTCTCCATCTGGCGAACGGTGTAGCCGATCGGCTTGGCCGCGCTTGTCGTTCCGCTCGACATGAGAATGAGGCACATGTCGTCCGGATTCGAAAACCCCTTCAGTTCGAGCGTCGCATCGGGCTCGCTGGTGGTGAGCCATTCCAGTTGAAGCGGTATCTTATTGCCGGGCGCATCTTCGTCGCTGTCGGTGAGAAGCCAATCGAACTGCAACGCTTCCAATCCTGCTTTGCGGCGCGGCGCTTCCATCGGAAGGATGCAGACGGTCACGCCCAACCGGTTCAGCGCAATGACGAGCGCGCATTGCAGTGCGGGATTGAGCGCGAACATGGCGACGCGTTGACCGCGCTGCACGCCAAGCTTGGTCAGGCGGGCAGCAATTCCCTGCGAGACAAATCGAAGTTGACCGTACGTCAGCTTTGCTCGAGGTGTGACGATGGCAAGGTCGTTTGGCCTGGCATTCGCGTGGAAATCGAGCCAGTCAAAAAACTGCATCATGGCGAAGTCCCGGAAATTGCTGACTCATATCGCGCGGATCGCGGGCTGCCCGCAAGGGAGGTCTGGCAAGGTGAATTTTTGCACATCGGTTAAAAATAGTCAGGCTTTCCCTCACGTCTGCCTTCTCAGATCGGGACAGAGCGTGTATTTTGTTCCCTCGATTCAGGGCCGGTGTGGAGCCGGTCCTTTGTAGTCGTTGTGGGGGATTTCATCGTGAACAAGTTGCTTCGCGGCCTGTTGTCGGGCGCGTCTTTGGCGACGCTGCAACTCTGCGCTGTGAGCGCGGCACGTGCGGCGGGCACCACGATCAGCGGCGTGCATGGCGCGATCACCAATCCTTCCGGAAGCAACCTCGATTACATCCTGGTGAGCGGCGCGACGATCACCGGCGACCTCACCAACGAAGGTACGATCAATCCGGGCGATGGCTACGGCATCGATGTCGCGAACTCCACCATCTCCGGCTCGATCATCAACGCCGCCACGGGCGAGATCGATGTGCTCGGCTTTGTCGGTATCGAGATCAATTCCAACGCGAATGTCTCGGGTGGCATTCAGAATGCCGGCAAGATTCTTGTCTCAAATACGAGCGAGACCGCCGGCAATGAATCCGCGAAGGCGATCATCTATCAGGCCGCCTCCGTCGCGAATGTCACCAACACCGGCACGATGGGTGTCGCCGTCAAGGTCATTGGATCGGACACCGACTTTGCCGAGGCGCGCGCGGCCGGCGTATACGAATACGTCAACTCCGCCGCCGCGCTGAATGAAGCCTTTGCGGGCACGGGCGGCGCGATCGCGCTGAACGCCTCTGCTGTTTCGACGAGTGAAGAGGCAGAAGCCGAGGCCTATGCCGAATCGGGCGTGATCCAATACGCAGGAAATGGCACTAGCGTCACCCAAACCATCACCAACACCGGAACCATGTCGCTGATTGCCAAAGCGAAGGCGGTGGGAAGCTTTGACAGCGCTTCGGCGTCGGCGTTTGCAGGCGACGCCTATAAGCAATTTGCGATAAGCGTTTCCGGCGATGTCAGCCAGTCGATCACGAACTCCGGTGCCATCACGCTCGCCGCCAGCGCGCACGCAAAGGGCAGTTCCAGCGTGAAGGCTTCGGCTGGTGCCTGGGATGTCTTTGGGCAGGAAGCCATCAACGTCGGCGGAAAAGTCACGCAAGGCATAACGAATTCCGGCACCATCTCGGCGGTGGTAACGGCCGTCGCGGCTGCCACGGCTGGCGACGATACAAAGGTGAAAGCATCAGCGGACGCCGGTGACATCTTTTACCAGTACGCCAGTAGCGGCACCGCCATCACGCAATCCATCACGAATTCCGGCGCATTGGTCCTTTCGGCGAATGCCGCGGCGACCGCCGCCAGCCAGTCGAAGATGAAGGTGTTCGCGGAAATCCGGAATGTTTTTCAGCAAGGCGCTTACTCAGCGGACATCATCGACCAGTCCATCACGAATTCCGGCTCTCTGTCCCTCACTGCGAAAGCGACCGCGACCGCCGCAGACGAAACGAAGGTGAAGGCGAACGCAAGTGTAGAAGATGTGTTCGCGCAAAACGCGGGTCGTGGAGGGGACGTCACCCAGACGATCACGAATTCCGGTTCGCTTAGCCTTTCTGCGTCGGCAAAAGCCGCGGACGGCGTGAGCGGCTTGGACCTCGGCGCCACCGCGCGGGTGGAAGACATCTTCAAGCAGTACGCCTACACATCGGGCGGAAGTTCCGACTCGTTCGCACAAAAAATCACCAACAGCGGAAACATCACGATCACTGCAACGGCAAGCGCGGTGCGCGGGGCCGATACGGCGTTCAGAGAGGCTGATGCCAATCTGTATGTTGAGAATCTGTTCGGTCAGGGCGCTTACGACGCTACGAATACGACGCAGTCCATCACCAATTCGGGTGCGATCGGAATCACGGGCAAGGCGACATCGGTGGGCGGCAGCTCGCGTGCGTATGCCGGCGCGTTCCTTGAAGGCGTCTTCCAACAGACCGCGGACGCGGTCAGTGCTGCACAGCTCTCGATCAGCAATTCTGGTAACCTCGTTGCCGCGATGACGGCGGCCGCGACAGGCTACAAGGCTGATGCGCAGGCGCGCGCCGAGGAGATATTCTACCAGCGGGCTTCGGCGGAAGATAAGATTTCCGAGTCGATTGCCAATAGCGGCAACCTCTCCATCGCCATGTTGGCGCAGGCTATCGGCACCAATGCCGAGGCTTCGGCGAAGCTCGAGACGGGCATCAAGCAGGAGGGCCGGAATGCCTCGGACATCAGCCAGTCGATCACCAATTCCGGCATCCTGACGGTCGACCTGACGGCCAAGGCGCATGCTTCGTCTTCCAGTGCGCGCGCGCATGCGCATGGCGATGGCTTCAAGCAGTACGCGCGCGGCATCGATACGATCGATCAAGGTGTCACGAACAGCGGCACGCTGGGCTTCGATTTCAGTGCCATTGCGGTGCGATCGGGAACGAATGATCACGCAAACGCAACGGCGAAGATGTTCAGCGCCGTCAACCAATCGGCTTTCTATTCCGTGTCGGGCAGCGACACGGGCAAGATTGCGCAGGCGATCACCAACAGCGGCACGCTGTCGGTGACCTTGGCCGCGCAGGCCAAGGGGGGAGACGGAGCCTACGCGCATGCGAGCGCGAGCCAATTGTTCAGGCAGCACGCGACAGTCGCGGAAACGATTTCCGAGAGCGTGACCAACAGCGGCTCCGTCATCGTCAATGCAGCCGCGAAAGCCAGCGGCAGCGTCGGCGTGAACGATGCCTATGCCGAATCGGGCACCGTCTTCGAGCAGTACTCCAATCAGAATGGAGATGCGGGCGCGACCGCCTCGCTGGCCGTGCTGAATAAGGGCACCCTTTCTTTGGCGGCGAGAGCCACCGCGGCGGCGACGCTTACGCACAAAGCCTATGCGCGCGCCACGAACGATGCCATCGCCCGTCAAGGCGCGAGCAATTCTGGCAAGACAACAGAGACGATTACCAATTCCGGAACTATCGGCATTTTGGACACGGCCAATGCCACCGGGGGTCGTGCAGAGGTGGACGCCTATTCGGACGGATTCGCGAAACAATGGGCGAGCAATATTGCGGATGCCACGCTTTCGGCCGTCAATGCAGGCTCCATCATCATGCGCAACCTGGCCAGCGCCGTCGGCACGCAATCTGCCGACGCTTTCGCCGGCGGCGGCTTCGTCAGCCAATCCCTCAAGCGCAATGATTCGGAAGGCGATGTGCAGGGCAAACTGTCAACGACCAATTCCGGTACCGTCGACATTCTGGCTTCTGTGACGGCGACGGCGGGCGGTCGGATCTACGCGCGCGCTGAGGCCAGCGGCCTCAAGCAATATGTGCGGGATCTCGGTGCCGATGTGGCGTTTAACAATTCGGGGACCATCACGCTCGCGTCGGTCGCGGCCGGAACGCCGGGCGCTCTTGGCGCGGGTGTCACGGCGACGACGACACGTTTGCCGTTCATTGGGGCGGAAGCTCTCGGATACCGCGTATCGGCGTATGGCCTTAGCGGCGTGATGAGCGACAACGGATCCGTCCACACCAGTACGGACGGCGCGCCGCTGACGCTCTCCGTCAACAACAGCGGGACGCTCAGTGTCTCCGCCACCGCGAATGGCACTGCATTCGTCGCCGCGAATGTCGTGGCAACGGCCACTGGCATCGCCGTTTATGCATCGTCCAAAACAGGCAATATTTATAATCACACCAGCAACAGTGCCAGCCGGCACACCGAGCACACCAGCTATTATGGAAACGGCGTCATAAAAGGCGCGATCGATAACAGCGGCTCCCTGCTGGTCTCCGCGACTGCAGAGGGCGGTATCGCGGCCGCCAACGGCGTCATCGTGACCGCCAATAACATCGACGCGGACATCACCAATGAGAAGGGCGGCCTGATTTCGGTGGCGGCGTCTGGCGCGACCGCGGCGGCGGTTGGCATCGCGCTGCAGGCGCAGGCCTCCGCGAACCATTATAAATTCACGTCGGTCTACGCCACCACGTCCCATAACCGCCTTGAGGTGGAGCAAAGCACGCGTACGCAAATTCGCGGGGCCGCGGCCAAGTTTGACGGCAGCATCAGCAACAGCGGTACAATCGTCGTTGCCGCGACCGGCACCGGCGCCAATATCGGCGACGGCAATCTTTCCAGCCCGGCCGCCATTTCGCCGATCCCGTCGGGTTCGGACATCAAGGCCAAAGCCGAGGGCATTTCGGTCAACGCCGAGACGATGTCCGGCACCATCGCGAACGCCGGCACGATCGATGTGACCGCGATCGGCCCTGCCGCTGTCGCGAACGGCATCCACGTGCTGGCCTCGCAGGCCGGATCGCAGAAAACTTACCTGGATACCTATAAGTGGCGCGGCACGGCGACGGGCTACCGCTGGACCTCCGTAAGTTCGACCGTCCCGTTCAAGACGGCGGTGCTCGAGGGCAGCAAGTTCGCCGGCACGCTGAGCAATAGCGGCACGGTATCTGTCGTTGCGAAGGGCAGCGCCGCAAAAGCGACGGGCGTTCTGATCGAGGACGAGACCTACGACGGTTCTTTTGTGAACACGGGGACGATTTCGTCTGTTGCGACGGGGTCTGGTGCTTCGGCGGTTGGGGTTAGGATTTCGGCATCGAGCCTTGGGTCTGCTGCGTCGTTTGCGAACGACGGCGGTTCGATCATTGCGCGTGTGAACGGGCTTT
>DATCRK010000102.1:0-2591 GCA_036569005.1 Rhizomicrobium sp.
CATCGAAGCCCGCCATATCCACTTCAAGCCCGCGCTCGCGCGCGATATCGGCCGTGAGATCCACCGGGAAACCGTAGGTGTCATACAGACGGAAGGCATCGGCGCCGGGGATGATCTTGCCCGACTTGCCGGCGACTTCGTCGAACACGCGCATGCCGTGCTCCAGCGTCTCGCCGAAACGATGTTCTTCCATACGCAGCGCTTCTTCCACCAGCGACTGCTTGGCCGCCAGCTCCGGATAAGCCTGTCCCATTTCCTCGACCAGCGGCTGCACCATCTTCCAGAAGAAGTCGCCACGCACGCCCAGCATCCAGCCATGCCGCAGCGCGCGGCGGATGATCCGGCGCAATACATATCCGCGGCCTTCGTTGGACGGCAGCACGCCATCGACGATCAGGAACGAACAGGCGCGGATATGGTCGGCGATCACGCGCAGGGATTTGTTGCCCAGATCGTCCGTCCGCGTCAGCTTGGACGCTACCTCGATCAGGTGCGCGAACAGATCGATCTCATAGTTCGAATGCACATGCTGCAGCACCGCCGCCAGGCGCTCCAGACCCATGCCGGTATCCACGCATGGCGCCGGCAACGGCGACAGCGTGCCGTCGGGCGCGCGATCGAACTGCATGAATACCAGGTTCCAGATTTCGATGTAGCGATCGCCGTCCTCGTCGGGCGAGCCGGGCGGGCCGCCAGCAATCTCTGCGCCGTGGTCGAAAAAGATTTCTGTGCACGGACCGCATGGACCGGTATCGGCCATCTGCCAGAAATTGTCCGATGCGTACGGCGCGCCCTTGTTGTCGCCGATGCGTACGATGCGTTCGGCCGGCACGCCGACTTCCTTGTTCCAGATATCGTAGGCCTCGTCATCGGTGTGATAGACGGTGACCCAGAGCTTCTCCTTGGGCAGCTTGAAGATGCCCGTCAGCAGCTCCCAGGCGTAGCCGATGGCATCGCGCTTGAAATAGTCGCCGAACGACCAGTTGCCGAGCATCTCGAAAAAAGTGTGATGACGCGCGGTATAGCCCACCGAATCCAGATCGTTGTGCTTGCCGCCGGCGCGCAGGCAGCGCTGGACATCTGCCGCACGAACGTAAGGCAGCTTTTCGCTACCGAGGAATACGTTCTTGAACTGCACCATACCCGAGTTGGTAAACAGCAAGGTCGGGTCACTGGACGGCACCAGCGAGCTGGAGGGCACGATGGTGTGGCCCTTGGAGCGGAAATATTCGAGAAACGCGGAGCGGATTTCAGCGGTTTTCATGGATTCGTGGCGTAAAAGCTGCGGGGACACGCCACGGACGCCCGATCCGCCCAAGGATCAATCGTCCTCGTCGACCGCGTCGTCCACTTCGGCGTGGGTAACACTCCTTACTGTGGCGGCGGAAAAGCCTCTACGCAAGAGAAATTGCGCGCGCCGCGCCCTCTCGGCGGGGTCGGCCGGCCTTTTTGTGCCGTAGCGCCGCTGCAGCTGGGCCATGGCCGAAGCGTCCCAATCGACTTCGGCGGCATCCAGGCAGGAGCGAATGCGTGCCTCGGACAGGCCGTGGCTCTTCAGCTCGGCGCGCAAGCGTTGCGGGCCGTAGCCTTGCGCGACACGGCTGCGCACCAGCACATCGGCAAAGCGGTCGTCGTCCTGATAGCTCTGTTCGCCCAGGCGATCCAATGCCTGCTTGGCTTCGTCACCTTCGTAGCCGCCCTGGCGCAGCTTGGTGCCCAGTTCGCGGCGGGAATGTTCACGGCGCGCCAACAGGCCCAGCGCCTTGTCGTAGGCGCTGCGCTTGGGTTTCTTTGGCTGGTCTTCTTGGCTCATCCGGTCCAGGAGCGAGGGGCGAGTAGCGAGGACGCAAGGTCGAGAGATAGAGGTCAGCATAAAAGCTGCAATAGCGCTTCCATGCGTCTAAGGCTTGCGATAGCTCGCACCGGCGCGCCCTCGCTACTCACCCCTCGTCCCTCGCTCCTGCTCTCACAAACCTCAGGCTTCCTCGAGCGCCTCTTCCGACGGCGAGGCCGATGCGCCCTTGCCGGCAGTCAGCAGACGCGCACGCAGTTCCGTGTCGATCTCGTTGGCAACGGCCGGGTTGTCGCGCAGGAACTGACGGACATTCTCCTTGCCCTGACCGATGCGATCGCCTTTGTAGCTGTACCAGGCGCCCGACTTGTCGATCAGGTTCTGCGCGACGCCCAGCTCGATGATCTCGCCCTCACGCGAGCTTCCCTCGCCGTAGAGAATTTCGAACTCGGCCTGGCGGAACGGCGGCGCGACCTTGTTCTTGACCACCTTGACGCGGGTCTCCGAACCGATCACTTCCTCGCCCTTCTTCACCGCGCCGATGCGGCGGATATCCAGGCGCACGGAGGCGTAGAACTTCAACGCGTTGCCGCCGGTAGTCGTTTCTGGGCTCTGGCCGGGCATCATCACGCCGATCTTCATGCGCAGCTGGTTGATGAAGATGACCAGCGTGTTGGAACGTTTGATGTTGGCGGTGAGCTTGCGCAGCGCCTGGCTCATCAGGCGGGCGTGCAGGCCGACGTGGGAATCGCCCATTTCGCCTTCGATTTCGGCCTTGGGCGTGAGCGCGGCGACCGAG
>DATCRK010000103.1:0-103897 GCA_036569005.1 Rhizomicrobium sp.
TCCCCCGCCGCCCCCGCCGGTGAAGACGTTCATCGTCTTCTTCGACTTCAACAAGTCGAACCTGACCGCGGAAGCGCAATCGGTTGTGGCGCAGGCTGCTTCGACGGCCAAGTCGACCGGCATGGTCAAGATCCTCGTGACGGGTCACACCGACACGGTCGGCTCGCACAGCTACAACCAGGCTCTCTCCGAGCGCCGCGCTGCTGCTGTGAAGGATGGCCTGGTTGCTCAGGGCATCGACGGCGCCGGCATCTCGACGGTCGGCAAGAGCTTCGACGATCCGCTGGTTCCGACCGGCCCGAACGTTCGCGAGCCTCAGAACCGTCGCGCTGTGATCCAGCTCGGCGAGGGCAGCGGTACGTAACCGCTTCCTCGAAGCAAAGACAAAGGGCGGACTTCGGTCCGCCCTTTTTTTTGCCCAAAGCCATAGTCTCAGCCAGTCTTCGGCGGGATCGCATTTCTTGCGGGCAAAAAAAAGCCGCGGCAAAAGCCGCGGCTTTCAAAATTAAAGCGGGACTTACTGCGCAGCGGGCGCAGCCGTAGGCGCTATTACGCCATCCACGAAGGGCTTCGGCTTGGGCAGGATGAACGATACGGTCGTGCCTCCAAGCCCCGGCAGCGCCGATGCCACCCGGATATCGCAGCTGTTGACGGGACTCTCCTCCTGAACCGTCACGCCGGAGACGAACGCGGCCAAAGTGGGTTTTGCGGGCGCCAGAGCTGACGCAAACACGTTCGCAGCCTCGTGACAGTAGCCCTGGTTGTCGTGGATCGAGCGGATCGAAGAATCGTTCGCCATCCTGGTCTTGAATGCATGGAACTCGGCCTCGCCTTGACGAGCGCCGAAGATACGCTTGAACATCTTGTGCAGCGTCTCGTCGGAGGCCCGCAACTCCGGCCCGAATCCTGTCTGGAAGGCATTGAAATTCGTGACCTGGTCGCAGGTCAGCGCGGCAACCATCAGTTCCTGCTGAACCGCGGCGACCTGAATGGCGGTGACTTCGTCGGCTTTGGCGCATTTGCTGGAAGAAGCCGCCAGAGCCGGACCAGCCACAAGAATTCCGGCAAGCGAGAGCACGCCCGCCTTCACCATGACACCCATTCGAACACCTGCATTGTCTCGCTGCGGCGCGGACAATAGCATCACACCAAATGGCTCGCGACTCATTCTGACGCGATATCGTTAAGTTCCACGCGAGGCACCGTTCAATGCCGGCCGACCCTCCCAAAGGCCCCCCAAAACTTGCCGTAGATCTCGCGGGCGAGAATGTTCACTGGGATTTCCGCAAGGACATGTCCTACTCGGACTATCTGCGGTTGAATTCCTTACTCTCGGCACAGCAGCCCCTGACCGAACATCACGACGAAACGCTATTTATCGTCATTCACCAGGCATCCGAACTCTGGATAAAGCTATGCCTTCATGAGATCGCAGCGGCCATTCGGCAGGTCCGCGAAGGCGATCTTGGAATCGCATTTAAGATGATGGCCCGCGTCGCACGGGTGCAGGTCAATCTCATACAGTCGTGGGAAATTCTTTCGACCATGACGCCATTCGACTATTCGAACTTCCGTGCGGCGTTGGGCAAATCGTCCGGCTTCCAGTCGTATCAGTATCGCATGCTCGAATTTCGCCTGGGCAACAAGAATCGCGAAATGGCCCGCGTGTTCGAATCGCATCCAGACATCGCACACCAGGTTCAGAATGCGCTCACGGAACCCAGCATCTATGATGAAGCCCTTGCTCTGCTCGCGCGCCGCGGATTTTCCATCCCGACCGAAAAGCTCAAGCGCGATTTCTCCGAAAGCTATGTCGCCGATCATCGCGTGACGGAGGCGTGGCGCCAGGTTTATCGCGATGTTGAAAAGCACTGGGATCTGTACGAGCTCGCCGAGAAGCTTGTCGATCTCGAATACAGATTCCATCTCTGGCGTTTCAGCCATATGAAGACGGTCGAGCGGATCATCGGCTCAAAGCCGGGAACCGGTGGAACTTCCGGCGTGCCCTATTTGCAGAAGGCGCTGTCGCTGCGCTTCTACCCCGAGCTTTGGGACGTCCGCACCGAAATCTGATTGCGCGGCAATCTTCACGCAATTTTCGGGACACAACTGTAGGCATTTAGGTCACGGCGGCCCGTGAACTCGTTGCAATACGGAAACCTTCGCGGTTGCAACCCGTTAGCCCCTTGCTGTCGCTACTCAATGTTGCGCAGCCGGGGGGCGCTTGATCCTCCCGTGCACGAGGAGGTTCCAATGCGTTTGCGTACACTGGTGCTTGCTGGCACAGCGGCATTGTTTGTTTCACCCGCACTTGCCGCGGATGGCTGGTATGTTGGTTTGGGAGCGGGATGGGATCATCTGAACGATCCCAAAGTCGTCGGTTCCGGCATCGGCGGAAAGCTTGATACGAACGATACGGCGATCGTCGCCGGAACGGTAGGATACAAATTCGACGCGCCATTTCGTCTGGAATTTGAGGGAGCGTGGGATCGCCACAGCACAAGTGATTTCACGGATACCGCCAGTGGGGCGACCTTTGCCTCGGACGGACATGCAGAAGTCCGCTCCGCGATGATCAACGCAATTTATGATGTTCACCTTATGCCGCGCTTGCGACTGTCAATCGGCGCAGGCGCCGGCGTCGGCAACGACCGCATAAAATTCAACAATCCCTTCGGCGCCGGACATTACAGCACGGGCTCCGGCACGAAGTTCATGTGGCAGGGTATTGGTGGCCTGACATATGTGGCATCGCGAAACCTCGATCTCTATGTCGACTACCACTACCGCAACTTGATGGCGGACTCGAACAACAACATTGCAGCACCGATCAGCAATCACGATCTAACTGAGCATGTGGTGATGGCCGGCTTCCGTTGGTATCCCGGCGCGCAGGAAGAGCGTGTTGCCTATCAGGAGCCGCCGGCGCCTCCGCCGCCACCTCCGCCGCCTCCGCCACCCGCACCGGTTAAGACTTTCATCGTCTTCTTCGACTTCAACAAGTCGAACCTGACGCCGGAAGCTGTGAGCGTCGTGGGCGAAGCGGTGAAGACCGCACAGCAATCGCAAGCCGTCCGTATCCTTGTGACAGGCCATACCGACACGGTGGGATCCGATAGCTACAATCAAGCTTTGTCGGAACGGCGCGCCGCATCCGTTAAAAGCCAGATGGTCGCGGACGGCCTGAGCGCGGATGAAATCACCACGACCGGCAAAAGCTTCCACGATCCCCTCGTTCCGACCGGTCCGAATGTGCGGGAGCCGCAAAACCGGCGTGCTGTAATCGATCTCGGCGGCTAGTTGCCCTCGAAGCCGCCAAGGGCGAGCCGAAAGGCTCGCCCTTTTTGTTTGCCTCCACAGGGTGCTGCTGGTTAGGTCGCGGGTGGAGCTGGAGGCATGAATGGGCGCGCTATCGCATGTCCGTGTATTGGATTTGAGCCGAGTTTTGGCTGCGCCGTTTGCCACGCAAATCCTGGGCGATCTCGGTGCAGAAATCATAAAGGTTGAGAAGCCTGGCGAGGGTGACGAGACACGCGCCTTCGGTCCTCCATTTTTGATGGATGAGCATGGCGAACAGAGCGATGCCACCTATTTCCTTACGGCAAATCGCAACAAGAAATCCGTCGCAATCGACTTCGCCAAGTCCGCAGGCGCAGATCTCGTAAAACGACTCGCGCGCCGTGCGCATGTTGTGGTCGAAAACTTCAAGACCGGTACATTGGCGAAATACGGCCTCGACTATGAAACTCTGAAGAAAGAAAATCCCGCTCTCGTCTATTGCTCGCTCACAGGCTTCGGACACACCGGCCCCTATAAGGACAAGGCTGGTTATGATTATCTCATTCAAGGTATGGCTGGCCTGATGAGCATCACCGGGCAGCCAGATGGATCTCCCGGTGCGGAGCCTATGAAGGTGGGAGTTGCCATCTCCGATCTCGTAACCGGCCTTTACACTGCGACCGCAATTCAAGCGGCATTGATCCATCAGGCGCGGACGGGTGAAGGCCAGGCCATCGACATGGCCTTGTTCGACTGCCAGGCGGCAGCGCTCGCCAATCAAGCCATGAACTATCTCGCAGGCGGCATGGTGCCGATCCGGCTTGGCAATGCGCATCCCAACATCGTGCCCTATCAGGTCTTTGCCACCGCCGACGGCCATCTGATCCTCGCTGTGGCGAATGACGGACAATTCCGGCGATTCTGCAAAGCCTCCGGCCTCGATCACCTCAGCGCCGATCCACGTTATGCGACAAATGCCCAACGGGTCGGGCATCGCGAGACACTCGTGGCCCAGCTAAAAGAAACCTTCGCCAAGCGGACTACTTCGGAATGGATTGCGGTGTTGGAAGGGGCCAATGTCCCGTGCGGCCCCATTAACACTGTCGATCAGGTCTTCTCCGATCCGCAGGCACAGGCTCGCGCGCTTACCGTTAAGATGCACCATCCATCGGCAGGCGATCTCGACTTGGCTGCGAGTCCGTTGCGATTGGAGAAGACACCGCCTGAATACCGCCTTCCGCCGCCGCTCCTGGGCCAACACACGGCGGAAGTCCTGTCTGAAGTTCTGGGGCTTGGGCGCGAAGAAGTTACGGCGCTGGAGCGGGCTCAAGTCGTAGCAATCCGGTAAACCAGCGTTAGCCACTTTACACGGTCAGGCAACGAAGGCCTCCGAGCGGCGTTACACTTCCTGCCTATCGGGAAAGGTCTGCGCCGGTGCGTGCTCTGGCGTGCGCATTTGTCCTTCTGATTTTGCCGGCGGCCGCCATCGCCGGACCAGCCCGAAATTTTGCCGGTTCTGACAGCTACCTTGTGGGAAGCGGCGAACCGCGGCTGCGGATTCCGGGTGAAATGCCCTTCCATGCCGATCCAAGAGCGCGCCATCCGGACGACATGCTTGCCGTTGGCTTGCAGAGTTCGACCATCGACGGCCAATCCCCAGCATCAGGCCTGTCCTTTGGGCCGCTCCATGCTGAAAGCGAGTTGGTCAACGGCAAGCGCCGTATGCACTATCGGATAGACGGCTTTAGCCTGATGGGCGGCCAAATCGGCGCATCCCTCAGCAGCCGTCACGCCATTCTAACGCTGCATTGGAACGGCATAGGCGACTAGGCGCGATCGCCTCTTTTCCGCCGCAGCCGCTTGGCGTAATGCTTCTTCGCGCCCACAAAAATCGGGCTTTGATCGAAGGAAGAATGGCCATGTCGTACAAGGTCGCCGTTGTCGGCGCGACCGGCAATGTCGGACGAGAGATGCTGAACGTCCTCTCCGAACGCCAATTCCCCGTCTCCGAAGTGGTGGCCCTCGCGTCCACGCGCTCGGTCGGCAAGGATATCTACTTCGGCGACAAGGCGCTGAAGGTGAAAGCGCTCGACTATTACGACTTTAAGGGCACAGACATCGTTCTGATGAGCGCGGGCGGCAAGACCTCCAAGGAATGGTCGCCGAAGATTGCAGCACAGGGTGCGCTCGTCATCGACAACTCGTCGGCCTGGCGCATGGACCGCGAAGTGCCCCTGGTCGTGCCGGAAGTGAACGCCCACGCTCTCAACGAAATCAAGAAGGGCATCATCGCCAACCCCAACTGTTCCACCGCGCAGCTCGTGGTCGCGCTGAAGCCTTTGCACGACCACGCGAAGATCAAGCGGGTCGTAGTGGCAACCTATCAATCCGTGTCCGGTGCCGGCAAGGATGGCATGGACGAACTCTTCACCCAGACGCGCGCGGTGTTCGTCACCGACCCGATCGAGACGAAGAAGTTCACCAAGCAGATCGCTTTCAACGTGATCCCTCACATCGATGAATTCCTCGATTCCGGTTATACCAAGGAAGAGTGGAAAATGATGGTCGAGACACAGAAGATTCTCGATCCCGATATCCAGCTCACTGCAACTTGCGTTCGCGTACCGGTGTTTGTCGGCCATTCGGAAGCGGTCGACATCGAGTTCGAAAACCCGATCACGGCCGCCAAGGCACGCGAACTGTTGCGTGCAGCGCCCGGCGTCCTCGTCGTCGACAAGCATGAGGATGGAGGTTACATCACGCCGCAGGAAGCGGCCGGAGAAGATGCGACGTACGTCTCGCGTATCCGCAAGGATCCCACGGTCGACAACGGACTTTCCATGTGGGTCGTCTCCGACAATCTACGCAAAGGCGCGGCGCTCAACGCGGTGCAGATCGCCGAGAGCCTGATGAACCGCAAGCTTCTGAAGAAAGCGGCGTGACGCAGGATGACTTCGCGGCGCTCGTCGCGCGTTTCGGCGCCGCGGCGACCGCCGGCGATGGCAAGGCGCTCGCGGCTTGCTTCACCGAAGACGGAACTTATTTCGACTATATCTACGGCCCGCATCGCGGCCACGCTTCCATCGTGGACATGCTGGAGAACCTCTTCCACCGCGACGCCGACGACTATGATTGGACGTTCTTCGATCCGGTGGTGAAGGGCGAAATCGGCTATGCCCGCTCGCTATCGCGCTTCGTTTCGATCATTCCGGAGTTCAAGGGCCGTCATGTCGTGATCGACGGTATCAGCCGCTTCGTGCTGAAAGACGGGCTGATCGCGGAGTATCATGAGAGCGTCAATGGCGGCGTGGCGCAGGCGCAGCTCGGTGTCGCACCCGAACGCATGGCGAAGGTGATGAAGCGCTGGAGCGAACGGTTTCTCGCCCAGCCCGACGTGGCGGAATACGCCAAGGGCTTCCGCAAATAGCGCGCGCTTGCTAGGTCTCTGGCAGGTTTTCCGGGGATTTCCATGACTGCCATCCGCCCGCGCCGGTCGGTACTCTACATGCCGGGTTCAAACGCCCGCGCCATCGAAAAAGCCAAGACACTGGCAGCCGATGCCTTGATCCTTGATCTGGAGGATGCCGTCGCACCGGAATCCAAGGAACTGGCCCGCAAACAGGTCTGCGAGGCGGTGAAGGCTGGTGGCTTCGGCAAGCGCGAACTTGTCATCCGCGTCAATGGCCTCTGGACGCAATGGGGCGAAGAGGATTTGTCTGCTGCCATCGCCGCGATGCCCGATGCCATTCTGGTGCCCAAGGTCTCTTCCGCCGCCGATCTTCAGGCCATCGAGGAGCGGTTCTCCGGACACGACACAGGCCGCAAGATCGCCATCTGGGCGATGATGGAAACGCCGCTGGCGATCCTGAACGCCGGGCAGATCGCGAGTGCCGGCGGACGCTTGCGCTGCTTTGTGATGGGCACGAACGATCTCATCAAGGAATTCCGCGGCCAGCACACGCCGGACCGCGCCAATCTTTCCGCTGCTCTTGGAATCTCCATCGCAGCCGCGCGCGCCTATGGGCTTGTCGCGATTGATGGAGTCTATAACGACATTCAGAATGCTGCTGGCTTTTTGGACTCTTGCAAGCAAGCGAAGTCTTACGGCTTCGACGGCAAGACGCTGATCCATCCTTCGCAGATTGAACCTTGCAATGACATCTTTGCGCCGTCGCAGGCCGAAGTCGAAGCGGCGCAGCGCATCATTGGGGCGTTTGATCTTCCTGAAAACAAGGGTAAGGGCGCGATCTCATTGGACGGTCGCATGGTCGAATTGCTGCATGCGGAAATCGCGCGGCAGACGGTGGCCATGGCCGAGGCCATCGCGGCACTGCGGGACTTATGAGCAACAAAACCAATCCCGGCAATTTCTTCGAGGACTTCCGCCTCGGCCAGAAGCTGGTTCATGCCACGCCGCGCACGCTGACTGAGGGTGACGTCTCGCTCTACACCGCGCTTTATGGACCGCGCTTTGCGCTGCAATCAGCTGACAGTTTTGCCGGAACGCTTGGCTTGCCGGGAGCGCCGATCGACGATCTGTTGGTCTTTCATACAGTGTTCGGCAAGACCGTGCCGGACATTTCGCTCAATGCTGTTGCCAACCTTGGCTATGCCGAGGGGCGGTTTCTGAAGCCGGTCTTTCCGGGAACGACGCTGTCTGCGATCTCGGAAGTCATCGGCCTCAAGGAGAACTCCAATAAGCAGACAGGCGTCGTTTATGTCCGCACCGACGGTTTCGACGAGCATGGCGACAAGGTTCTGAGCTATGTGCGCTGGGTCATGGTGCGCAAGTGCGACCAGGGCGCCGTGGTTGCGGAATCGCAGGTGCCGAAGACTGCTGCGTTTGTTCCCGCAGAGAGTCTGGCGATGCCTCTTTCCGATTTCGCGCGTTTCGATATCGCCGCGTCTGGAAGCAATCAGTATTGGGATGATTACGCGAAAGGCGAAAAGATCGACCATGTTGATGGCATGACGGTCGAAGAGGCCGACCACATGCTGGCAACGCGGCTCTATCAGAACACCGCCAAGGTGCATTTCAACCAGTTCAGCGAAGGCCAGGGACGTTTCGGTCGACGCCTCATATATGGCGGGCATGTCATCAGCTTGGCGCGGGCACTGTCGTTCAACGGCCTTGCCAATGCCGTGACCATCGCGGCGATCAATGGCGGGCGGCATGTGAATCCGCTGTTTGCCGGCGATACCGTCTTCGCGTGGAGCGAAGTCCTCGACAAAGCAGAGATCAAAGGCCGCAGAGATTGCGGCGCGCTGCGCCTGCGGCTTGTTGCGACCAAAAACCTGCCGTGCCAGGCATTTCCGGATAAGGATGACAGCGGAAGCTATCCCGAGAACGTCATCCTTGATTTTGATTACTGGGCAATCCTGCCGCGAAAGCTCTGATGCCCAAGCTGATCGAGCGATATCGCGAGGCCATCGCGTCCGGTGAGATAAAGGCCGATGCGGCGCAGGAAGCGGCTGCGGAACGGCTTCAGCAATTGGCAACAACCCTGACTGCGTACAGACCGGGGCGGCGCGGCTTCTTCTTTGCGCCCAAGCCAGCACCGCGCGGCCTTTACATCTGGGGTGATGTTGGGCGCGGCAAGTCAATGTTGATGGATCTCTTCTTTGAGCTTGCGCCTGTCGAGAAAAAGCTGCGATCGCACTTCAACGCTTTCATGATGGATGTTCATGCGCGCATTCATGAAGAGCGGCAACGCGGTGAAAGCGACGATCCTATCCCACCTGTCGCGCGGGCCATCGCCGACAAGGCCGCACTATTCTGCTTCGACGAATTCCAGATCACCGATGTCGCCGATGCGATGATCTTGGGGCGATTGTTCCAGCAGCTCTTCGATCTGGGCGTGGTGATTGTTGCCACGTCCAACACCGAACCGGACCGGCTCTATGAAGGCGGGCTCAATCGCCAGCTCTTCCTGCCCTTCATCGCGCTGATCGACGAGAAGCTCGATGTCATCGAACTCAATGGCACGCATGATTATCGCATGCAGCGGATGAGCGGGCTGGATATCTACATCACACCGCTCGGGCCGGAAGCCGATGCCAAGATGAACGCGGCGTGGTTGAGGCTCACCGATCTGCAGCATGGCGAACCCAAAACGCTGACCGCCTTCGGACGGAAGCTGATCGTGCCGCAGGCGGCCAAGCATGTGGCGCGGTTCACATTCGACGATCTTTGCGTCCGGGCGCTGGCGGCGGCGGACTATCTGGAGATCGCGCGGCACTTCCACACCGTCTTGATCGACCACATTCCGCAGATGAACGAGACGATGCGGAACGAGGCGCGGCGGTTCACCCTCCTGATCGATACCCTCTATGACGAAGGGGTGAAGCTGATCTGTTCGGCTGCCGCGCCGCCCGAACAGCTCTATCCCATGGGCGACGGGTCGGAGGCCTTCCGCCGGACGGCCTCGCGGCTGGTCGAGATGCGCAGCGAGGAATACCTCAAGCGCGGCCACGGCGTGCACGGCGCCAATTAGCCCCTATATAATCGGGACATGAGCCGCCTGTTCCTCACTGCCGCCCTGCTTCTTGTCGCGATCGTGGTCGTGCGGCTGTGGCCACGTATCAGCGCCGCGTTTCGGAAGTTCGACGCCGACAACATCGCGCGCATCCGGCAGGAGCAGATCGACCGGGGCGATCAGCTCGCTCATTTCCGCCACACGCTCGGACGCTCCGAAGAGCAGGTCGAGGAGATCTTCGAGATCTTCGAGATCTCCGAGCTCGACCCGCGCACCGCGACAGCGGTGACGCGCTATGTCTTCGAAGGCGAGCGCTTTGCGACGCGCTGGGAAGCGGAGAAAGCTCGCGCCCAGAAGATCGGCGATATCGCCCGCGGGTTTTATCGCGAGCTTCCCGCTGCGCTGTCCCACCGCGGCAAGGACCGCCTGCACTAGCTAAGCCGCCTCGCCTTTCAGCAGCCGCGGCAGCTTGCCGATGTCGCCGCCGGCGTGGCGCATGAAGAACTGGCGCAAAGGCGGAATGCTGTCGACGATCCCCAAGCCGAGATCGCGGGCAAAACGCAGCGGCGCGATATCGTTCGAAAACAATCTGTTCAATCCGTCAGTCGCGGCCGCCAGCGTGAAGGAATCGAAGCGGCGCCAGCGTTCATAGCGCTTCAACACATCGAGCGTGCCGATATCGAGACCAAGACGCGCAGTATCGAGCAATGTTTCCGCCAGCGCCGCCGCGTCTTTCAGGCCGAGATTCAAACCTTGTCCGGCGATCGGGTGGATGCCGTGGGCGCTGTCGCCGCACAGAGCGAAGCGGGATTTCACGAAACCTCGCGCCAGGTGGAATTTCAGCGGATAGGACCAGCGCGGGCCGGCTGCTTTCGTGACGCCGAGATGATCGCCGAAGCGCTTGGCGATCTCGGCGTTAAACGCGTCTTCCGGCAGTTTCATCATGGCCGGCGCCAGCGTGTCTTTTTCCGTCCACACCAACGAACTTCTGTTTCCCGTCATCGGCAAAATCGCGAATGGCCCCGAAGGCAGGAAATGTTCGTAGGCCACGCCTTCGTGCGGCTTTTCGTGCTCGACGGTCGCCACGATGCCCCATTGCGGATAGGACCAGCCGATCACGCCCAACCCCATCTCTTCGCGCATCGGCGACTCGCGTCCGTCGGCAGCGACCGCGAGCGCGGCGGAAATCTTTTCGCCGTTCGACAATGAGGCGACGATCTTTCCGCCCTCATCTTCCAATCCGGTCATCGCGGCAGGAGCGAGGAGGGTGATGTTCTTTTGCGCATCCATCGCATCGAACAGCATCCGGCGGATATGGCGGTTCTCGGCGATGGCGCCCATGGGGCGGCCGATCTCGCTGGATTCGAAATGGAGCGAAAACGGAGACGGCGCGCCGCCCAGCGGTGCATCGGTCACCAGGATATCGCGGATGGGCTGCGCGTCCTTCTCCAGCTTCGGCCAGATGCCCAGCGCTTCGAACATGCGCTGGCTGGAATAGGAGAGCGCGGAGACCCGGCCATCGAATTTCGCGTCGGTCGCGGCCGCCGGGGGCACCGGATCGACCACGATCACTTTCAGCCCGCCCTGCGCCACCGCCAGCGCCAGGGTCGCGCCCACCATGCCGCCGCCGCCAATGACCACATCCGTCTGCCTGCTCATGGCGGCAATCTAGCGATGGCGAATTGAATGTCGATTTTTCATCGCCGGAATTTGCGCAACACCAGATATTGCGGTCGCCGTGCGGGAGAGCAGTCGTTTTCAGGCTTTACGCTACCCTCCCCCTCCTCCGGGGGTTGTTTGTCGATTTTTCCGATTCCGATTTCGCACCGCCAATCTGGGAGGCGAGAACCCGCGGAAAACCTGGACAGTTGAATTGCAATTTTTGCTCCTTTTGCGTGAGGGGGCCCCGCCCCCTTGCTCTGCCGTCAGATGGCCCATGCAAAAAAGAACATATAGAGAACAAGCGGTGAGATGACAAGACCTGCCGGAAAGTTTCTTGCCCTAACGACTCTCAGTCTGAAATTTATGCATTCTTATGACGCTGCCTAAAATCTAGGCAATGGTGCCGACGCTTCCTGCCAGGAAAAGCAGGCCCGCAGAGCAATCCACAAGCAATCCCAACACCTTACCGCAGCGCACGCGCTTGGCACGGTTCTTGAGAAAGTCTTAACGGCAATCAAGGGCAAGGGGACCAGCGATGAAGCTCATTACCGCCATCATCAAGCCGTTCCGGCTGGATGACGTGCGCGAAGCACTGTCGGCCACCGGCGTGCAAGGCATGACCGTGACCGAGGTCAAAGGCTACGGCCGGCAGAAGGGGCATACGGAGATCTATCGCGGCGCGGAATACGCCGTGAGCTTCCTGCCCAAGATCAAGATCGAGATCGCCGTGAAGTCGGAAATGGCGGATGCGGTAATCGAGGCGATCTCCTCCAAGGCAAAGACCGGACAGATCGGCGACGGAAAGATCTTCGTCACGCCGCTCGAGGCGGTCCTGCGCATCCGTACCGGCGAAACCGACGGCGACGCGCTCTAAGCGATCTCAAAAAATTCCAATCGAAGGGGAAGATAATGCGAATTGACTGGAAGAAACTCGGTGCGGGTTTGGCGATCGCCGTTGGGGCGACGGTTGCCGCAAGCGCACCCGCTTTCGCGGCGGCACCCAAGATCGATTCCGGCGACACGGCCTGGATGCTCACATCCTCGGCGCTGGTTCTGATGATGACCATTCCCGGCCTGGCGCTGTTTTACGGCGGCATGGTGCGCAAGAAGAACGTGCTGGCCACGCTGGCGCAAAGCTTCGGCGCCACCTGCATCATCACCGTGTTGTGGATGATCGTCGGCTATTCCATCGCCTTCACCACCAATGCGGATTCCTCCGCCAACCAGTTTATCGGCAGCTTCGACCAGTTCATGCTGGGCAAGATGGGATTGAACGCGGTGAACCCGCTGGCGGCGACCATTCCCGAATCCGTCTACATGTTCTTCCAGATGACCTTCGCGATCATCACGCCGGCGCTCATCGCCGGCGCCTTGGCGGATCGCATGAAGTTCTCGGCGTTCATGTGGTTCATGTCGCTGTGGCTGCTCTTCGTCTATTGCCCGATCGCCCATTGGGTGTGGGGCGGCGGCTGGCTCGGCAGCATGGGCGCGCTCGACTACGCCGGCGGCACCGTGGTGCATCTGAACGCCGGCACCGCCGCGCTCATCACCTGCCTTGTGCTGGGCAAGCGCGTGGGCCTCGGCTCGACCGACATGGCGCCGCACAACCTCGTGCTCTCCGTCATCGGTGCATCGCTCTTGTGGGTCGGCTGGTTCGGATTCAACGCCGGTTCGGCCGTCACCGCGAATGTGAACGCAGGCATGGCAGCGGCAGCGACGCAGATCGCCACCGCCGCGGCGGCACTGGGCTGGATGGGCGCGGAGTGGATCATCGGCAAGAAGCCTTCGGTGCTGGGCATGATCTCCGGCGCGGTGGCGGGCCTTGTCGCCATCACACCGGCCTCCGGCTTCGTGGATGCGCAAGGCGCGCTCATCATCGGCTTCGCGGCCGGCATCGTCTGCTACTTCTCGGCGGTGTGGGTGAAGAAGTGGATCGGTTACGACGATGCGCTCGATGCCTGGGGCGTGCATGGCGTGGGCGGTGCGCTGGGCGCGATGCTCACCGGCGCATTGGCGAAGAACTCCATCAACTCGCTTGGCAAGGGATGGATATTCGACGGCAACGGCCATCAGATGCTGATCCAGTTCTACGATGTGGCCGGCACGTTCATCTACTGCGCCATCGGCACCTTCATCATCCTGAAGATCATCGATCTCGTCATCGGCCTGCGCGTTTCCCGCGAAGTGGAAATCGAAGGCCTCGACATCAACCTGCACGGGGAGACCGTGCACGGCTAAGAGCTTTCCCTCCTGAACTTGGGCGCGTCCTTCACGGGACGCGCCTTTTTCTTTTGTGGCAGAAATCGCTGTTCTCCCGTTCTCGTCATGGCCGGGCTTGTCCCGGCCATGACGGTTGAGGGATCGGAGAAAAATCGAAAAGAGCCGCAACAAATCGTGCGGACATGGCGCCAATGCATCTGGCGGCCTTCTCCCATTCCTCGGCTTTGCTACGAAAGCCGCGGGAGGACGCCATGACACAGATCAAGGTCCGCGAGGCGCGCAAGGATGACTTCCGGCAATGGGAGCCGTTGTGGGATGACTACACGCGCTTCTATGAGCGCGAACCGGACGCTGAGATCACGCGCGTGTTGTGGCATCGCGCATTCGATGTTTACGAACCGATCCATATTCTCGTGGCCGAGATGGACGGACGCATCGTGGGCATCGTGCACTATCTCTATCACCGCTCGACGTCGCTGATCGCGCCGGTGTGCTATCTGCAGGATCTGTTCACCGAACAGGGCCTGCGGGGCAAGGGCGTCGGGCGCGCACTGATCGAGGCCGTCTACGCCCGCGCGCAGGACGCGGGCGCGGCACGCGTCTACTGGATGACGCACGAGACCAACGCCACCGCGATGAAGCTCTACGACACCATCGCGGAGAAGTCGGGCTTCCTGCAGTACCGCAAGAACCTGACCTGACGGCAGCCCCATCGCCGGGTGGCCAAATCTGGTTGCAAGTTTAACTGGCGCCGAATCGCGCGCGGGCGTAACCACGCCGCCTGATCCGGGCGGGGCCGGACGCGTCATTGTCCAACTGGGGAATTTCAAAATGTCTGTTCGCACTCTGCTGCCGCTTGCGGCGGCTTCGCTTCTTCTGTCGTCCGCCGCGGCTTTCGCGGATACCGGCTGGGACGGCTTCTATGCCGGCGCGCTGGCCGATGCGAATTTCGGCCACTCGCATTTCGCGCTGCCCGGCGACACGCATGACGTTCTGCAGCAGACGAGCCACGATCACACATCCTTCGCAGGCGGCGGACTGCTCGGCTTCAACTGGCAGAGCGGCGCAATGGTCTATGGCGTCGAAGGCGATGTGACCTCCGGCAACGGCACGTCCAGCGTGACCGCCTGCACGGCGATCGACGGATGCTTCACCTCGGCGCACGATTCCTTCACCACGATCAATCACCTGAAGACAGACTGGAGCGGCCGCCTGCGCGCGCGCATCGGCTGGACGAGCGGCGAGACGCTGTTCTACGCGGCGGGCGGATACTCTTTCGCCGACACCAAGATGTCGCTGGTTGGGCTCTGCTACGATGCCGCGCATCCGGCGACACCGGACGTCTATAATTTCGGGCGATCCAAGACGCTGTCCGGGTTCAATCTCGGCCTCGGCATGGAAACACCGCTTGCCGACAACGTGACCATCCGCGCGGAGTATGTGTTCGAGGATTTCGGCAGCACGACCTTCAAGGGTGAAGCGCCGGAATGGAACGACCGCAGCATCTCCGTGCGCAACAGCGCGCTGCGCGTGGCGGTTGCCTATCACTTCTGATTTCATCTCCCTCTCCTCCCGAAGGGGGGAGAGGGTTGGGGTGAGGGGGCGTCGTAGAGCGCAGAGTTTTCCAAAGATTGCATCTGCATCGAGCCGTCACATCGCGACATTCGCGCTCTGCATGCCCCTCACCCTGCCCTCTCCCCCTGAAGGGGGAGAGGGAATCTTTTTAAAACGTCTTCGCACGGTTAGGATTCACGCATCTCACAAGGATGCGTGACCATGTTTCCCGGCCGTCTGGCGGCTTTGCCGCTTTCTTCCTTCGCACTGCTGTCCAACCTGCTGGACAAACATCAGCCGGGCGCGCCGGTGGTGAGCCTGGCGGTTGGCGATCCGCGCGGCAGCGTTCCGGCCTTCGTCACCGACGCGCTGAACAAACATGCCGGCGAGTTCGGCGAATATCCGCCGATCAACGGCACCAAAGAATGGCGCGAAGCGGCGGCGGGATGGATTCAGCGCCGCTTCGAATTGCCGGACGCGAGCATCGATCCCGACAAGCATGTGCTGCCGCTGAACGGTACGCGCGAAGGCTTGTTTCTGGCGCCTTTCGTGGTGACACCGGAAAGCAAGGGCGGCGGGCGGCCGGTCATGCTGCTGCCCAATCCGTTCTATCAATGCTACGCGGCGGCGGTGCTGGCGGCGGGCGCGGAGCCGGTGTTCGTGCCCACCGGTCCTTCGACGAATTTCCTTCCCGATTACGCGTCGCTTCCCAAAGCCACGCTGGAGCGCACGGTCGCCGCGTTTCTCTGCTCGCCGTCCAATCCCGAAGGCGCGGTGGCGAGCGAAGATTATTGGCGCAAGCTGTTCGTGCTGGCCGATCAGTATGATTTCACGGTGTTCGCGGATGAGTGCTACGCGGACATCTATTTCAACGCCAAGCCCGCTGGCGCGCTCATGGTGCGCCATGCAATGACGGGCGACTTCTCGCGCCTTCTCACCTTCCACTCGCTGTCGAAGCGCTCGGCACTGCCGGGGCTCCGCTCGGGTATCGTGGCCGGCGATGAAAAGCTGATGGCGACGTTCCGCCAGTTCCGCAATTACGCCGCGCCGCAGGTGCCGATGCCGATCATGGCGGCGGCGGCCGCGGCGTGGTCGGACGAAGCGCATGTCGCGGCCAACCGGCAGACCTACAAGGAACGGTTCGAGGAGGCGCGGCGTGTCATCGGCAACAGCGCGGGTTTCCGCATGCCGGAGGGCGGATTCTTCCTCTGGCTCGACGTCGGCAACGGCGAAGAGGCGGCACTGAAGCTGTGGCGCGAGGGCGGCATAAGGGTGCTACCGGGGGCTTACATGGGTAGGGAAATCCTAACCGGAAAACCCCAGTCAAACCCTGGTTTTTCCTTCCTCCGGGTGGCGCTCGTTAGCGATTTGTCAACCATTCGGACAGCACTTCAAAGGATGGGTGAAATTCTGAGCGGGGGCATCTGATGGGCACGGCGCGGCGGCCGATGGGCGTGTATCAGCCACGGTCGCGGAAGGCGGCGTTCCAGGACGCCATGAGCGATGCCCGCCAGACGCTGGGCCGCGTGCTGTCCGTGGTGGCGCTGCGCGGCGCGGGGCTCGTCCTCTTCCTTGGATGCGTGGCCGCGCTTCTGGCGCTGGCGAGCTACAACGCCGCCGACGGCAGCATCAACAATGCGACGGGCGCGGAGCCGACGAACTGGCTCGGCGGCTTCGGCGCGACCGCAGCCGATCTTCTGCTGCAGACCTTCGGCATCGCAGCGCTCGCGTTCCTCGCTCCGCCTGCGTTGTGGGGCGTGCGCGCGATGACGGGCAAGCATCTGTCTTACGCGTTATGGCGCGCCTTCGCGTGGTTCCTCGGCACGCTGTTCGTGGCCGGCGGATTGGGATTGATGAACGGTCCCGCTTCGTTGCCGACGACAAGCGCGGGCGGCTTGATCGGGCTGGTCGTCTCCGGGCTTTCCAACCATGCGGCGCAGGCTTATGGCGCGCATTGGGTGGCGACGGCGCTGCCGCTTCTGCTTTTGCTCACGGGCTTGCCGCTCGCCTTCCTGGCGACGGGCATCCACTTCGTCCGCTTCATGCGCGGCCTTGCCAACATTCCGGCGTTCGCCCTGTGGGCGCATGGGCGCACAATGGGCGCGGTGCAGGAGCTGCGCGACCGCCGTCCGAAATCCTACGACCATGACGCGGACGATGACGACGACGATCACGACTATGACGACGATGAGGACGAAGACGACGACGGCTACGAGCTGAAGATCCGTCCCGAGCCGCTCGCGGCGGTGCCGGGCGTCGATACTGGCGTCAGCGAGCGCAAATCCGCAGTGCGCGTGAAGCGCGAGGAGCCGAAGAAGGCTGCGCCGCTCAAGCCCACCAAGCAGCCTTCGCTGGCGCTGGTGAGCAGCGAGTATCAGTTGCCGTCGCTCGGCCTGCTCGCGGAGCCGGTGCGGGTGACCGACAATTCCGACATCACCGACGAAGCGCTGGAAGAAAATGCGCGCATGCTGGAAGCGGTGCTTTCCGACTTCGGCGTGCGCGGGCGCATCCATGCGGTGCGGCCCGGTCCGGTGGTGACGCTGTATGAATTCGAGCCGGCAGCGGGCGTGAAATCGTCGCGCGTGATCTCGCTCTCCGACGACGTGGCGCGTTCGATGAGCGCGGTGGCGGCGCGTATCGCCGTGATCCCCGGCCGCAACGTGATCGGCATCGAGTTGCCGAACCAGCATCGCGAGACGGTTTATCTGCGCGAGCTGCTGTCCTCCAACGATTTCGAGAAGGCGCGCGCGCCGCTGACGCTCGCGCTCGGCAAGACCATCGGCGGCGAGCCGGTGATGGCGGATCTCGCCAAGATGCCCCACTTGCTCATCGCCGGCACCACCGGCTCAGGCAAGTCGGTCGGCCTCAACACCATGATCCTGTCGCTGCTCTATCGCATGCCGCCGGAATTGTGCCGCCTCATCATGATCGATCCCAAGATGCTCGAACTCTCCGTCTATGACGGCATTCCGCATCTGCTCTCGCCCGTCGTGACCGATCCGCGCAAGGCGGTCGTCGCGCTCAAATGGGCGGTGCGCGAGATGGAAGAGCGCTATCGCAAGATGAGCAAGCTGGGCGTGCGCGGCGTGGAAGCGTTCAACGAGCGCGTCCGCAAGGCGAAAGACAAGGGCGAGCAGCTCAAGCGCACGGTGCAGACCGGCTTCGACCGCGAAACCGGCAAGCCGATCTACGAAGACGAGATGCTCGAACTGGAGCCGATGCCCTATATCGTGCTCGTGGTCGACGAAGTGGCCGACCTGATGATGATTTCCGGCAAGGAAATCGAAGGCGCGGTGCAGCGCCTGGCGCAGATGGCACGCGCGGCGGGCATCCACCTGATCGCGGCGACACAGCGCCCGTCGGTGGACGTCATCACCGGTACCATCAAGGCGAACTTCCCGACGCGTATCTCCTTCCAGGTGACGTCGAAGATCGACAGCCGCACCATCCTCGGTGAGCAAGGCGCGGAGCAGCTTCTCGGCCAGGGCGACATGCTGCACATGATGACCGGCGGGCGCATCCGCCGCATCCACGGGCCATTTGTTACGGATCACGAAGTCGAAGACGTGGTGAAATTCCTGAAGAGCCAGGGCGCGCCGGAATATCTCGACGAAGTCACCGAGGAGCCGGAAGAAGACATCGACGACCCGTACAACATGATGGGCGGCAACTCGTCGTCCGGCGACGACACCTACGACAAGGCGCTTGCCATCGTCGCGCGCGACCGCAAGGCGACCATCTCGTATATCCAGCGCCGTCTGGAGATCGGCTACAACCGCGCGGCGCGGGTGATCGAGCGCATGGAAGCCGAAGGCGTCGTCTCCAAGCCCAACCACAAGGGCATCCGCGAAGTGCTCCTGCCGGATCACGGGCGGGAATAGCTCGAACTTTTCCTCCCCCGTTTACGGGGGAGGAGGCGAACGCAGTGAGCCGGAGGGGGCCGTCGCACGGCAAGCCCCCTCCGACACGTCGCGTCGCTCCGTGCCACCTCCCCCGTAAACGGGGGGGAAACGGCGATCACAGTCGAACGTGTGGTGACATTCCGGTAGCCATAGCCCTCGGCTAGATTGCGCCTGCGGATTGGGGGCAATCGTCATGCGTCATTTTTCTTTGATGTCTGGATTGATGTTCGCCGGTGTTTGCGCGGCGTCGCAGGCGTTCGCGGCGGATGCGGAGGGGTGCAAGGACCCAGCGTGGGCGGCAGCGCGCATGACGGGATATGAGATCAGCTCCTGCGAGAAGCATGATTTCGCGAAGCTCGATCTGGATCTCGTCAAGGGTTCGCAGACCGTCGGCGGCAAGCAGGTCGATGTCACCTATGCGCTGAAGGACGGTGCGCCGGATCACAAGGCCGCGGAGGTCCGCAAGTTCTATGTCGATGCGGCGGCGAAGAGCGGCGCGACGCTCGAGTCCAGTCCCGGCGATGGATACAACGCCACGCTTCATCGCAAGACGCCACAAGGCGAACAATGGATCGTCTACAGCCATGGCAGCGGCAATGAAGATTCGACCGGCAGCTACACGCTGACGACGCTCGACATCGCGGCGATGCAGCAAGAGGTGGTTGCGCAAGCGATGACGGCGCCGATGACGGGCGGCAAGACATGCGCAAATCCGCCGTGGCTGAAGAAACAGTTCGACTATTTCAAATTGTCCGAGTGCGGCTATCTCGACATCAATTCCTTCACCGTCGATCTGCCGTCCGGCAAGAAGACCTTCGCGGGCCGCTATATGGCCAACACCTACACGCTGACGGACGACAAGAAGGATCCGACGGCGCTGGTGGTGAAGAACAACTATGTGACGGCGCTCACGAAGATCGGCGCGAAACTCGTCAGCGATCCGAACGATGTGTTCAACGCGGTGCTGACGCAGAAAACGCCCGTCGGCGACATGTGGTACATCTATGCCCATGGCAGCGGCAGTGCCGATTCCACGACCTCCTACAATCTCATCACCGGTGAAGTCGGCGGGCCGGCGCCCAAGGTCTGCACGCTGGAGGTCTATGGCGTGAACTTCGATTTCAACAAGGCGACACTGCGCCCCGATTCCGAGCCGGTGCTGAACCAGGTGCTGGCGTTGTTCAAGAACGATCCCGGCTACAGCGGCGAGATCGGCGGCCATACCGACAATGTCGGCAAGAGCGACTACAACGTGAAGCTGTCGCAGGCGCGCGCCGACGCGGTGAAGACATGGCTGGTGGCGAAGGGCGTGGACGCCAAGCGGCTCGCCACCCACGGCTATGGCGACACCAAACCCCTGGTTCCCAACACCACCGATGCCAACCGCTTCAAGAACCGGCGGGTGGAATTGAAGCGGGATAATTGCAAATGACTTTCCTCCCCCGTTTACGGGGGAAGACGCTGAGCGCGAACGCGCGAAGCGGAGGGGGGCCGTCGCACGGCAAGCCCCCTCCGACACGTCGCGTCGCTCCGTGCCACCTCCCCCGTAAACGGGGAGGAAAAATTCTGCGACGCCCTATATAAGGTGACAGATCACCGGAGGGGTTCATGTCCTATATCGAACAGTCGCTCGGCCAGGGCGAGACGCTGGTTGCGCGTGCCAAGTTCCACTGGTGGTACACGCTGAAGGCGCTGCTGGCACTGATCTTCCTCGGCATCTTCATCATCGGCATCGTCATCTTCATCTCCATGATGCTGAAAAAGTGGACCACCGAGATCGGCGTGACCACGCATCGCTTCGTGGAGAAGACCGGCCTCGTTTCGCTCAAGACCTATGAGATCGCGCTGCCGAACATCGAAGGCGTGAAGGTGGAGCAGACCTTCTGGGGACGGCTGCTTGGCTACGGCCATCTGCGCATAGAGGGCTCGGGCGTGGATTTCGTGGAAATTCCCGATATCGCCGATCCCATCGCCTTCCGCGCCGCCATCGAGACCGCGAAATCGGGCACTTATACCCGTTAGACTCACTGCGAGTTGATTGCGTGGCCCGCGCCGTCCGCGCCATGCTGGCACGCAGGAAGAGGCCATGATCCTTCGCAACGTCGCGCTCATCTTCGCCTTCATCGCCACGACGGCGCCGATGGCGCATGTGCTGGAGATGATTTCCAAGCTGACGCTGCCGGGGCCGCTGTGGCTCGGCATCCAGCAGAATCTCTATCGCGGCTGGGGTGCGGTGTTTGGACCTGTCGAGATCATCTGCCTGATCCTCGCCTTCGCCCTCTTCGCCCGCTCACGGCCCGACCGGCAGGCGAGCAACATCTATCTCATCGTCATCGTCTGTTATGCAGCGATGCTGGCAAGCTTCTTCCTGTTCAACGATCCGGTGAACGCCGCGCTCAATCACTGGACGTCGACGATGATGCCCGCCAACTGGCCGGACTATCGCCTGCGCTGGGAGATCGGCCACGCAATCACCGCCGTTCTCGCCGTGACGGCGTTCGTCCTGCAGCTTCGCACCAGACCCAACCTGCCATGACGATCTCGCGCCGCATCTTCCTGATCACCGGCAGCGCCGCGGGCGCAGGCCTGATGCTCGGCATCGCCGGCTGCGCACGCAAGACCGCGCCGCCGGCGCATGAGCTCAACCAATGGATCAGCATCGCACCGGACGGCATGACCACCATCCGCGTGAATGCAAGCGATATCGGGCAAGGCGCGCAGACCGGACTGACGCAGATCGTCGCCGACGAGCTGGATGCGGATTGGTCGAGCGTGCGCGTGGAGATGGCGCCCGTCACCGATACCTATATCGCCGACGGCAATTATTTCACCGGCGGATCGAGCTCTATCCATGACCGCTTCACGACCTTCGCGCAGGCGGGCGCGACGGCGAAGCATCTGCTCATCGCCGCCGCCGCGCAGCATTGGGGCGTGGATCGCGACCAATGCTGGACGGAGAACGGCGTCGTCTACAGCCCGGACGGCAAGATGAAGCGGACTTATGGCTCGCTTGTGCCCAAGGCCGTGCACATGGCGATGCCGAACGATATCGAACTGAAAGCGCGCAAGGATCGCAAGCTGATCGGCAAGCCGGTTGCGCGCCTCGATATTCCGCAGAAGGTGAACGGCAGCGCGATCTACGGCATCGACGTGAAGGTGCCGGGCATGATGATCGCCACGGCGGCGCAGTGTCCTTATTTCGGCGGCACGCTGGTCAGCGTCGACAAGGCGCCGGCGCTCGCGGTGAAGGGCGTGAAACAGGTCGTGACCTTCGACAATGTGGTCGTTGTCGCTGGCACGAGCTTCCACGCCGCGAAGAAGGGACTGGATTCACTCGATATCAAATGGGCGAAGCCGAAGACCGCCATCGCGACGCAGGGCGACGTGACAAAGGCGCTGCACGGGAACATCGGCGCGGCGGATTCGCTCGTCGTCACCTTGCCCGGCAAGGACAAGGCCAAGACGGTCGCTACCGTGAATGCCGCGCTCGCCGATGGCGCGAAGATCTACGATGCGGAATATCAGGTGCAGCTTCTGTCGCATTCGCCGATGGAGCCGATGAACGCGACGGCGCATCTGACGAAAGATTCGTGCGAACTCTGGGTATCGACGCAGGTGCCCGGCGATATGCGCGACGCGATGGTGAAGACTTTCGGCTTGCCGAAAGATGCGGTGACGGTGCATCTCACCCATGTCGGCGGCGGTTTCGGGCGCAGGCTGGAAACCGACTATGGCGTTCTCGCCGCGAAGGCGAGCCGCGCGCTGGGCGGCGTGCCGGTGAAGCTGATCTGGTCGCGCGAAGAAGACATGACACATGATGTCTATCGGCCAACAAGCCTGTGCCGGCTGCGCGCGGCGCTGAACGACGACAAGACGATCCGCGCGATCGACTACACCGGCGCCACCTCGAACGACACGGCGCTCGGCGGTATCGCGTGGAATTATCCGTATGGCGATGTCGTGCTGCGGCAGAAGCGGACGAAGCTGCAATTTCCCATCGGTTCGTGGCGCTCCGTCGATCCCGGGATCACCATCTTCTTCATCGAAAGCCTGGTGGACGAGATCGCGCAAGGCGAAGGCTTCGATCCGCTATCGTACCGGCGGCTTCTGCTGTCGAAAGATGCGCGCGCGCGGCGCGTGCTCGATGCCGTGGCGCTGATGGCGGATTGGGGCAGCGCGCCGCCCGGCCATCATCAGGGCCTTGCGTTCTTCAACCAGCACAGCTGGGGCACGGCGGTGGCGGAGGTGATCGAGCTGTCGGTGAACAAGGCGAACAAGATCATGCTGCACAAGGTGTGCTGCGCCATCGATCCGGGGCTTGCGGTCAATCCGAACCAGATCAAGGCGCAGGCGGAAGGCGGCATCATCATGGGATTGTCCGCGGCGCTGCGCGAGCAGATCACGCTAAAGGACGGCCGCGTGGAGCAGACAAACTTCGACACCTATCCGGTGCTGCGGCTGAAAGAGATTCCCGACATCGAAGTGCTGGTGATGGAGACCGACGGCGCGGAAGCGGGCGGCGTGGGCGAACCACCGGTGCCGCCGGTCGCGCCAGCGCTGGCGAACGCGATCTTCGCGGCGACGGGCAAGCGTGTGCGCACGCTGCCGTTCATCAACAGCGGCTTTACAGTTTAAGAGCATCCTGCGGCCGCAAGGCCAGATGCAGCAGCAATCCCGCCAGCGCGCAGCCCGCCATGACGGCGGCGAGCGGGAACGGGGTCGCCGCATTGAACGCACCCATCACCAGCGACACGCCAAAGCCGATCACAAAACTCAGCGAGCCGAGCAGCGCGCTGGCCATGCCGGCGTTGACGGCGTAGTGGCGCATCGCGGCGCCCGTGCCCATCGGGTTGATCGCGCCGTTGAAGGAAAGAAGCACGAACAGTGCCGCACCGAGGCCATACACGCCGCCGAAGCCGGTCAGCGAAACGGCGACAAGCAACACGCCGGCCGCGATATGCGCGAGCTGTGCTTTCAACATGATGGATTCCGGCAAGCGGCCGTGGACGAGCCTTGCGGCGATCTGCGCGGTGCCGATCAGGCCGATCGCATTGGCGGCGAAGAACCAGCCGAAGTTCTGCGGCGCGACATGGAAGATGTCGATAAACACATGCGCCGAGCCGGTGAGATAGGCATAGAGCGAGCCGTTGCTCACCGCCGCCGACAAGGCATAGGCGATGAAGCGGCGGTCGCGCGTGATGCGCGCATAGTCCGCAATGATGACGAAGGGATGCAGCGCGCGATGCGCGCCGCCATGCGTTTCCGGCAACCGGATGGCAACGGCTATGGCGACCAATCCGCCGAAGACGAACTGGAACCAGAAGATCGCGCGCCAGCTCGCCCAGATCAGGAAATAGCCGCCGAGGAATGGCGCGACGAGCGGCGCCACACCCAGCACCAGCATCATGTAGGCGAAGATGCGCGGCGTTTCGTTCGGGCCGAAGAGATCGCGGACGCAGGCGCGCGCGACGACGCCGCCCGCGCACGCGCCGACCGCCTGGAAGAAGCGCGCCGCCATCAGCATCTCCACACTCGTCGACAACGCGCAGGCGGCACACATCACGAGATAGAGCAGCAATCCGGCATAGAGCGGCGGCTTGCGGCCGAAGCGGTCCGCCATCGGTCCGAAAAAGGCTTGCCCCGCCGCGAAGCCGAGGAAGAACGATGCGAGCGTGTTCTCCGCGCGGCCGATCTCCACATGGAAGTCGCGCGCGATCGCGGGCAGCGCGGGCAGATACATGTCGATGGACAGCGCGCCAAAGGCGGTGAGCGCACCGAGTACCACGATCAGCTCGAAGCGGCGTGCGGGCGCGAGCGCGGCGACACTCTCCTTCTGCAGTCCGATCAGCGCCACGTCCCTATTCCCGCCACAAAAGCCGCGCTAAGAATCCCTGAGAGGGATCGCACAGCAGGGCGGGGAGAGAACTATGCTTCGGATTGTAAAGTCGATGGCCGTGATCGCGGTGGCAGGCTTGCTTGCCTCGCAGGCGGAGGCCGCGGACGCCAAGAACGGCGCCACCGTCTTCCAGCGCTGCGCCATCTGCCATTCCAACAGCAAAGGCGCGCCGGCCAAGATCGGTCCCAATCTCTTTGGCGTGGTCGGCCGCAAGGCGGGCACGATGCCCAACTTCTCCTATTCCGCCGCGATGAAGTCCGCCGGCTTCGCGTGGACGCCCGACAAGCTCATCGCCTATGTCGAGCATCCGCAGGCGGTCGTGCCGGGCAATCGCATGGCGTTCGCGGGCATCACCCGCCCCGCCGACGCGCAAGACCTTGAGGCCTATCTGGCGACGCTGAAGTAGCTGCGGCGGAATGACGCGGAGCCAAAATGCTGCGCCGCAGCATGGACGTGCGCGGATTGGTCGGCCCCACTTTCCCAAGCGTAAAGGCATGAAGCTTCGTTGACAGAGGGTCCGGCCCGGACCTAGTTTTTGCGCCGCACAAAAAACGGGCGGCACCAGGGGCCCGGACGCGGGATGCTTCCGGGGTAAGACGCCGCCTTTCTTAAGAAGGCAATCGAGCAATCATGAAGGTTATCGTGCCCGTGAAGCGGGTGATCGACTACAACGTGAAGGTCCGTGTGAAAGCGGATCAGACCGGCGTCGATCTCGCCAATGTCAAAATGTCCATGAACCCGTTCGACGAGATTTCCGTCGAAGAAGCGATCCGCCTGAAAGAGAAGGGCAAGGCCACCGAGGTCATCGCCGTTTCCATCGGACCGCAACAGGCATCCGAAACCATCCGCACCGCGCTTGCCATGGGCGCCGACCGCGGCATCCTGGTGAAGACCGACGGCGAGGTTGAACCGCTCGCGGTCGCCAAGATCCTCAAAGCCATTTGCGAAGCCGAGCAGCCGCAGCTTGTCATCACCGGCAAGCAGGCGATCGACGACGATTCCAACCAGACCGGCCAGATGCTCGCCGCGCTTCTGGGCTGGCCGCAGGCGACGTTTGCGCACAAACTGGAAATGGGCGACGGCAAGGCCGACATCGAACGCGAAATCGATGGCGGCCTTCAGACTGTCGAGGTGAAGCTTCCGGCGGTGATGACGACGGATCTGCGCCTCAACGAGCCGCGCTATGCCTCGCTCCCCAACATCATGAAGGCGAAGAAGAAGCCGATCGACGAGAAGACGCCCGCCGATTACGGCGTCGACGTCACGCCGCGCCTCAAGACGCTGAAGGTGGCCGAGCCGCCGAAGCGCCAGGCCGGCATCAAGGTGAAGACCGCCAAGGAACTTGTCGACAAGCTCAAAGAAGTGGGAGCGATCTAAATGGCTTCGCTCGTTATTGCCGAACATGACGGCAAGGTCCTGAAGGACGCCACCAACAAGACCGTGACAGCCGCCGCGCAGGTTTCGACGCCCGTGCATGTGCTCGTCGCAGGCTCCGGCGCGGATGCTGTGGCGGACGCCGCTTCCAAGCTCGCAGGCGTGGAAAAAGTGATTTACGCCGACGATCCGGCCTATGCGAAAATGGTCGCAGAGCCGATGGAGAAGCTGATCCTGTCGCTCGCGGACAAGTATGAGGCGATCCTCGCGCCGGCCACCACCAGCGGCAAGAATTACATGCCGCGCGTGGCCGCCAAGCTGGACGTGCCGCAGATCTCCGAAATCCTGAAAGTGGATTCGCCCGACACCTTTGAGCGTCCGATCTATGCCGGCAACGCCATCGCCACCGTGCAGGCGCCCGCGGGCAAGAAGGTCATCACCGTGCGCACCACCGCGTTCAAGGCGACGGAAGCGAGCGGTTCCGCGAGCGTCGAGAAGATCGGCGGCGCGGGCGATCCGGGCATTTCCAAATTCGTGAGCGAAGAGCTGTCCAAGTCGGAACGCCCCGAGCTTACCTCCGCCAAGATCGTGATCTCCGGCGGACGCGGCATGCAGTCGGGCGACAATTTCCACCTGCTCGACAAGATCGCCGACAAGCTGCATGCCGCCGTCGGCGCCTCGCGTGCGGCGGTCGATGCCGGTTTCGTGCCCAACGACTACCAGGTTGGCCAAACCGGCAAGGTCGTGGCGCCGGAGCTTTACATCGCGGTCGGCATCTCCGGCGCGATCCAGCATCTGGCGGGCATGAAGGATTCCAAGATCATCGCCGCCATCAACAAGGACGAAGAAGCACCCATCTTTCAGGTGGCCGATTACGGCCTCGTCGCCGACCTGTTCAAGGCGATCCCGGAGATGGACGAAGAGTTGACCAAGCTGGGCTACTAAGCTCCGGCAGAGGACAAGCGCATGGCTATCGAGAAAGTTGGCGTAATCGGCGCAGGCCAGATGGGCACGGGTATCGCCCATGTTCTGGCACTGGCCGGGATGGATGTTGTTCTGGAGGACATGAACCCCGATGCGCTGTCCAAGGCGCGCGGGCTCATCGAGAAGAACATGCACCGGCAGGCCGGACGCGGGTTGATCAAGGAAGATCAGATCGCGCCCGCCATCGCACGCATCCGCGCCTCCACCAGCATCGACGACATGAAGGACCGCGAGCTCGTCATCGAGGCGGCGACGGAAAACGAGGATGTGAAGCGCAAGATCTTCGCCGATCTGTGCCCGCGCCTATCCAAGACGGCGATGGTGGCGTCCAACACCTCCTCCATCTCGATCACGCGCCTTGCGGCAGCGACCGACCGCCCCGAGCATTTCATCGGCATTCACTTCATGAATCCGGTGCCGATGATGCAGCTGGTGGAAGTGATCCGCGGCATCGCCACGGACGACACCACGTTCCAGGCGGCGCTGGAGCTGGTGCGCAAGGTCGGCAAGACGGCGGCCTATGCCGAAGATTTTCCGGCCTTCATCGTGAACCGCATCCTGATGCCGATGATCAACGAAGCCGTGTACACGCTGTATGAAGGCGTCGGTAACGTCGAAGCCATCGACACCGCGATGAAGCTGGGCGCCAATCACCGCATGGGCCCGCTGCAGCTGGCGGACTTCATCGGATTGGATACCTGCCTCTCGGTGATGCAGGTACTGTACGAAGGCCTCGCGGATTCGAAGTATCGCCCCTGCCCGCTGCTGGTGAAGTATGTGGAAGCGGGCTGGCTCGGCCAGAAGACCGGCCGCGGCTTCTACGATTATCGCGGCGAACACCCGGTCCCGACGCGCTAACGTCCCGACACAATTTGCGACCTCATGCGTTCTCGCTTTGCAGCTGCAAAGCGGATTGAATGCGCGCAATGACGCACGAAGACGGACTGCCGGTTCCCGCCCGCTATTGGGCCATCCTCGCCATCGCGCTCGGCATTACGCTCGCCGTGATTGATTCGGCCATCGCCAATGTGGCGCTGCCCACGATCGCGACGGATTTAAAGACCAATCCGGCGAATTCGGTCTGGGTGGTGAACGGCTATCAGCTGGCGATCACCATCTCGCTGCTGCCGCTCTCGTCACTGGGCGATATCGCGGGCTATCGGCGCGTGTATATTTCCGGGCTGGTGCTGTTCACCATCGCTTCGCTGGGCTGCGCTTTCGCGACGACATTGCCGATGCTCGCGCTGGCGCGCGTGATCCAGGGATTCGGTGCCGCCGGCATCATGAGCGTGAACACCGCGCTGTTGCGCTTCATCTATCCGCAGAAACTTTTGGGACGCGGCATCGGCATCAACGCGATGGTGGTGGCTGTGTCGTCTGCCGTCGGCCCCACCATTGCCAGCGGTATTTTATCCATCGCAAACTGGCCGTGGCTGTTCGCGGTCAACGTGCCCATCGGCATCGCGGCTGTTGTGGTCGGCACTTACTCGCTTCCGCGCACGAAGCCATCACCGCATAGTTTCGATCTGTGGGGCGCGCTGCTCAGCGCGGCGACATTCGGGCTCCTCATCGGCAGCATTGACGGATTGGGACACGGCCAGGCGTTCGGCCTGTTCCTTGTCGAAGTCGCCGTCACCATCGGGCTTGGTTATCTGCTAGTGGTGCGTGAATCCGGCAAAGCCGCGCCGATGTTGCCTGTGGATCTGCTGCGGATTCCGATCTTCACGCTGTCGGTCTCGACATCCATCTGCTCCTTCGCGGCGCAGATGCTGGCCATGGTATCGCTGCCGTTCCTCTTTCAAATGGACTTGCATTACAGCGCCGTCGAAACCGGATTGCTCATCACGCCCTGGCCCGTCGCCATCGGATTCGCCGCACCGCTGGCAGGGCGCCTCGCCGACAAATATTCGGCGGGCATACTGGGCGGCATCGGGCTCTTCCTATTCGCGATGGGATTGCTGTCGCTCGCGATGCTTCCTGCCGATCCCACCCACTTCGACATCGTCTGGCGCGTGGCGCTGTGCGGTTTCGGTTTCGGCATTTTCCAATCGCCGAACAATCGCGCGATGCTCTCCGCCGCGCCCAAATCGCGCAGCGGCGGGGCGAGCGGCATGCTCGGCACTGCGCGCCTTTTGGGGCAAACGACCGGCGCGGCGGTTGTGGCGCTGTTGTTTGCGCGACTTCCGCAGCAGGGGCCGACGGTTGCGTTATTCCTTGCGAGCGGCTGTGCGCTGGTCGCCACGGCCGTCAGCCTCGCGCGGCTGTATGAAAGCCCTGCCGTCGCGGCAACGCGCGCCTCCAATCCCGAAGCCGATTCCGGGATGCATGCGGACGTGCTGCGCGATCAGCAAACAAAGTCGCCCTAGCCCTTTTGCCCTTGGCGCGCCTAAACTTGCCGCAAAGGGATATTGGGAAAGCGATCATGAAACGGATTCTGGCCGGCGCCATCGGCGCGTGGTTGCTGCTTGGTGGCGAGGCGCTTGCGGAAACGAACCTTCCACCGCGTGAGCATTTTCTGTTCTGGACGCCGGCGGAGCAGGCCTTCGGCTACAAGAACATCGAGAAGATCTTTCCGGTGCGCGTGGTGCCGCGCGGCAAGACGGTGAGCGTGCTGCCGCATGCCGACAAACCGTTCGACGTCTCCTATCAGGAAGACGGCAAAACGCTCGATACCGCCGCCTTCATGAAGGCCAACCGGACCTCCGGCCTCATCATTGTCAGCCACGGCAAGGTGCTTCTGGAGCGTTACGGCCTTGGCCGCACCGAGAAGGATCGCTGGACCAGTTTCTCGGTCGGCAAATCGGTAACGTCTACCCTGGTCGGCGCGGCGATCAAGGATGGGTACATCAAGAGCATCGACGCCGAAGTCACCGACTATCTGCCGGAGCTGAAAGGGACGGCCTATGACGGCGTGACCATCGCCGATCTCATCACCATGCGCTCGGGCGTGAAGTGGGACGAGGATTATGAAAACCCGAAATCCGATGTGAACCAGTTCGGTTTGACGACCAAGCCGATCAATGGGCAGGACCCTGTCGTGGCCTATATGGCCAAGCTGGCGCGTGCGCATAAGCCGGGCACGACATTCCATTATGACACGGGCGAGACCGAGCTTGTCGGCATCCTGGTGTCGCGCGCCACGAAGAAGCATCTTGCGGATTATCTGTCACAAAAGATCTGGACGAAGATTGGCAGCGAGCAGGATGCCATCTGGATGCTGGACGGCGCCGGTTACGAGCATGGCGGCTGCTGCCTCTCCATGACCTTGCGCGACTATGCGCGCTTCGGCCTGTTCTTCATGCATGGCGGCGCGGCGAATGGCGAACAGGTGTTGCCAAAGGATTGGGTGAAGAACGCCTCGACCAGTCATACGCTGGTCGATCCCAAGCGGCCGGAGGAAGGCTATGGCTATTTTTGGTGGATCCATCCGCACGGCACCTATTCCGCGGAAGGAATCTTCGGCCAGCAGGTCTTTCTCGATCCGAAGGATGACCTTGTGATCGTCTTCAACAGCGCCTGGGCGAATGCCGACAAGGACGAAGACTGGATCGCGCAATGGACCTATGCCAACGCAGTGATGACGGCGCTTCACAATCATAAGTGATTGGGGCAAGTGAATGGACGACCTGCCGCTTGAGGGCTTCTGCGATCCGCGCTTTGCCGCGGTGCGCGAAGCCTTCGCCGCGAATTTCCGCGAGCGCGGCGAGCCGGGTGCGGCGGTTTGTGTTTGCGTCGGTGGCACGCCGGTGGCCGATCTGTGGGGCGGTTATGCCGACATCGCGAACACAAAACCCTGGCAGCGCGACACGCTGGTGAATGTGTTCTCTGTCGGCAAGGCGCTGTGTGCGCTGGCTGCGGCGCGCATTGTCGAGCAGGGATTGGTGGATCTGGACGCGCCTGTCTCAAAGCTGTGGCCGGAATTTGCGCAGGCCGGCAAGGAGGCGATCACCTTCCGGCAGATATTGTGTCATCGCGGCGCATTGCCGGCGATCGAGAAGCCGCTGCCGGACGGCGCGGCGCTGGACTGGGCTGTGATGGTGCATGCGCTGGAAGAACAGGCGCCGTGGTGGGAGCCAGGCACGGCGTTCGGCTATCACGTCAACACCTATGGCTTTCTCATCGGCGAGATCGTGAGGCGCGCGGCAGGCAAGACGCTGGGCACGCTGATCCGGGAGGAAGTGGCGGTGCCGCTCGGTGCCGACATCCATATCGGCTTGCCGCGCGAACATCATGCGCGCGTCGCTGAATACCGGTGGCCCGGCACCGGCACGATGACGCCGCCGGGCGAGAATGCGACGCGCGTCGACATCATGCGCTGGAACACTTACTGGAATCCGCCGGGCATCTCCGGCGCGCATTGGGTGAACCGCGCGGATTGGCGATCGGCGGAGGTGCCGTCCACCAACGGGCATGGCAATGCGCGCAGCGTGGCGCGTGTTTATGCTGCGCTCGCCAAGGGCGGCGCGATCGACCGCGTGGAGATCATCGGCCGCGAGACGCTTGCCGAATTCACCACCGAACATTCGCGCGGCGAAGACGTGATCACACAACATCCGGCGCGCTTCGGATTGGGTTTCCAGCTCACGCAGCCGGAACGCGCGCTGGGGCCGAACCCGAACAGCTTCGGGCATTTCGGCGCGGGCGGCTCGCTCGGCTTCTGCGACCCGGATGCAGATGTCGCGTTCGGTTACGTCACCAACGACATGGGGCCGCGCTGGCAGAACCCGCGCAACCGCGCCCTGATGGAGGCCGTTTATGCCTGTCTCTAAACGCATCGGCGTCATCGGGCTGGGCCAGCGCATCGCCCATGTGCTGGCGGCGATGAAGGAGGTCGGCTGGTCGCTCGATATCGCCGGTTACGCCGATCCATCACCGGTGGGCGCGCCGATCCTGAAGGATCACGATATTCCGATGGGCAACGCCTACACGGATGCGCAGGCGCTCTTGAAGGACGGGCCGTTCGATCTCGTCATGATCGGATCGCCGAACCATCTGCATTACGAGCATCTTCTGGCGGCATTCCAGGCGGGGTATCCGATCTTCGCCGAGAAGCCCATCGTTCGCACCGAAGACGAAAGCTTCGCGCTGGCGCGGCATCTGGCCGATACGAAAACGCCACCGCTCTATATCGGCCTTGTCATGCGCTCCATGCCCATCGTACGCGCCGTGATCGCGCATGTGGATGACGGCAAGCTGGGCGAGGTCGTGTCGATGGATGCGACGGAGCATCTGCATCCCGAGCATGGCGGTTATCTGGCGCGCAATTGGCGGCGGCGGCAGGAATGGGGCGGCTCCTATTTCCTCGACAAGGTCTGCCACGACTTCGATATCTTCAACCGGCTGATGGGATCGCGCGCGGCGCGCGTGGCGAGTTTCGGCAGCCGCAAGATCTTTCATCCCGACCGCAAGGATGTGCGCGGCGCTTACGACAACGGCCAGCCGACCTATGCCTTGCGCGACGCGGGCTGGGGCGCAGCGAACGATGCCTTTCATTCCGACATGGACGTGACGGATCATCAGACCGCGCTGGTGGAATATGCGAACGGCGCGCAGCTGTCGTTCCATTCCAACACGCATGTGAGTTTGCAGGAGCGGCGCTGGTACATCGCGGGCACCGAAGGCACGCTGCTGGCCGATCTGGTGCGCAACAAGCTGATGTTTCGCAGCGCGTTCTCCACCGGAAAACCGGAGCGCATGGAATGGAACGAGCGCACCGACGACAACCACAATGGCGCCGATCAGGCGATGGCGCGCGATCTGCTCGCCACGCTCGACAAGGGCGCGGAATTTCCGGTGACGCCGTATGACTCGCTGGAAGCGGGGCTCACCGTCATGGCCATCGACCATGCGATGGAGAGCAAACAGGTCGTCGATTGCACGCCGATGTGGGCGGACTATGACCGCGCGCGCGCCAGGGCCTTGAAGTAATCCACCGCCGCCGGCGCATCCCACGGCGCGGGGCCATCGGCGCGGGCGACAATATTGCCCTTCGGATCGATCAACAGCGACACCGGCAAGCCATAGACATGCATGGCGCGCATCATCGCGAGGTTGCGGTCGGTGTAGGCATCCAGCGCGCCGGCACTGTGCGCGGCGAGGAAGCCCTTGGTCTCTGCCTCGGTACTGCGGCCGACATTCACCGCAACCACGGTGAACCCGTCCGGCACTTCGCCTTTCAGCTTGGCCAGCGCCGGAAGCTCCTTCACGCAGGGGCCGCACCATGTCGCCCACATATTGAGCAGCACATATTTGCCCTTGAACGCGCTCAGCATGTGCGGCTTGCCCGCCGCGTCGGTGAACGCGACGGCGGGGACGGCTTCGGCCTTGACCGCCGGAACGAGCGCGGACAGCACCGTGGGCGGATGGTCCGCGTTTACGCTTGTGCGGTTCACATATAGAACGGCAGCCACAGCGATCAGGACGACAGCCGCGGCGGCAAGCACGAGAGGACGCTTCAGGACTTCCATATGGGCACCAACAAGATGTGGGGCGGACGGTTCGGCGAAGGCCCCGCGGACATCATGGCGGAGATCAACGCCTCCGTCGATTTCGACAAGAGACTGGCCGCGCAGGATTTGACCGGCTCGCGCGCCCACGCCCGCATGCTGGCCGATCAGGGCATCATCGCGCAAGACGATGCAACATCAATTCTCAAAGGCCTCGACCAGATCGAGCGCGAGATTGCGGATGGTTCATTTACCTTCAAGCGCGAACTCGAAGACATTCATCTGAACATTGAGTCCCGCCTTGCCGACATTATCGGTCCCGCGGCGGGGCGGCTGCACACCGCGCGCTCGCGCAACGATCAGGTGGCGACGGATTTTAGGTTGTGGGTGCGCGAGGCCTGCGCGCGCGCCGAAGAGGGATTGCTGAATTTACAGCGTGCATTGCTGGCGCAGGCTGAGGCGCACACTGAAACCATCATGCCCGGCTTCACCCACATGCAGCCCGCGCAGCCGGTGAGCTTCGCGCATCATTGCCTGGCCTATGTCGAAATGTTCGCGCGCGACCGCGGGCGCTTCGCCGATGCGGCAAAGCGCATGAATGAATCGCCGCTGGGCGCTGCCGCGCTGGCGGGCACGCCGTTCAAGATCGATCGCGACAAGACGGCAAAGGCTTTGGGCTTCCACCATCCGGCGCGCAATTCGCTGGATGCGGTGGCGAGCCGCGACTTCGCGCTGGAATATATCGCCGCCGCGTCCATCGCCGCCGTGCACCTGTCGCGGCTGGCGGAAGAGATCGTGATCTGGATGACGCCGGCCTTCGGCTTCGTCACGCTGTCGGACAAGTTCACCACCGGCTCCTCCATCATGCCGCAAAAGCGCAATCCCGATGCGGCGGAACTGGTGCGCGCGAAAACGGGCCGTATTCTTGGCGCGTTCGTGACGCTCTCCACCGTGATGAAGGGCCTTGCCCTCGCCTATGCCAAGGATCTGCAGGAGGACAAGGAAGCGTTGTTCTCTGCCGCCGATGCGCTCGATCTGTCGCTGGCCGCGATGGCGGGCATGGCGAGCGATATGGAGGCCAACCCTGCGAAGATGCGCGCAGCCGCCGAAGCGGGTTATCCGACAGCGACCGATCTGGCCGACTGGGTGGTGACGAACCTCAAGAAACCATTCCGCGAGGCGCATCATATTTCCGGCAGCATCGTGAAGCGCGCCGAAGAGCTGGGCGTGACCTTGGACAAGGTTCCGCTCGCGGAGATGCAGAAGGTCGAGCCGGGCATCACCAAAGAAGTTGTCACAGTGCTTTCGCTGGAGCATTCGCTAAACTCGCGCACCAGCTTTGGCGGAACCGCGCCAGTGCGCGCGCGCGAGCAGATCGCGTTCTGGCGGGAGAAACTCAAATGATTTTCCGGATTCTTCTGATCCTCGGCCTAGCCGTTTCCTTTTCGGCCTGCGGCACCAAGAACGACCTGCTGACGCCCGCCGGCAAGGAGACGCCGAAAGGCCAGAAGGATCCGTCGCGCCCGCCGCAGCCCATCGGACGATGAACCACTTTCAATACAAAGACGGGCGGCTGTTCGCCGAAGACGTCGATTTGACCGCGCTGGCGAAAGACGTCGGCACACCGTTCTATTGCTATTCGAGCGCGACGCTGGCGCGGCACTATCGCGTCTTCGCCGACGCGTTTCCGAAAGGCACGCTCGTCGCCTATTCGGTGAAGGCGAACGGCAATCTTGGCGTGCTGCGCACATTGGCAGAGCTTGGCGCGGGCGCGGATGTGGTTTCCGGCGGCGAGCTCAAGAAAGCGCTGAAGGCGGGAATTCCCGCCAACAAGATCGTCTTCTCCGGCGTCGGCAAGACACGCGCGGAGATGACGCTGGGCCTTGAGGCCGGCATCCATCAGTTCAATGTCGAGAGCGAGCCGGAACTCATCGCGCTGAACGACGTGACGAAAGGTCTGGGCAAACGCGCGCCGATCACCATCCGCATCAATCCGGATGTCGATGCGAAAACGCACGCCAAGATCACCACCGGCACGTCCGAAAACAAATTCGGCATTCCGTGGTCCCGCGCCCGCGAGGCTTACAAGCTGGCGGCATCGCTGCCGTCGCTTCAGATCGTTGGCGTCGACACGCATATCGGCAGCCAGATCACCGATTTGTCGCCCTTCGAAGCGGCCTTCGCGCGCGTCGCCGATCTGGTGAAGACGCTGCGCGCCGACGGCCATTCCATCAAACGTATCGATCTCGGTGGTGGGCTCGGTGTGCCCTATGCGCCGACCGATCCCGCGCCGCCCGCGCCGGAACTCTATGGCGCGGCGGTGTCGCGTGCAGTGTCCGATCTCAACTGCGAATTGATCCTCGAACCCGGCCGCCTCATCGCTGCCAATGCCGGCGTGCTCATCGCGCGCGCAACCTATGTGAAGCAGGGCGAGGCTAAAAAATTTCTCATCCTCGACGCGGGGATGAACGATCTCATTCGGCCCGCGATGTATGACGCGCATCACGAGATCGTGTCCGTGCGCGAAGCGCCCGCCACCGCCGTTTACGATGTGGTGGGGCCGGTGTGCGAATCCTCCGATCTTTTCGGCTCGGACCGGCGTTTACCGGAACTCAAAGAGGGCGATCTGGTGGCCATTCTGACCGCCGGCGCCTATGGCGCAGTGATGGCTTCCGCTTACAATGCGCGGCCGCCCGCCGCCGAAGTTCTGGTGAAGGGCGATCAATGGGCCGTGGTGCGCCCCAGAATGAGCGATGACGAACTTATCGGACTTGATCGCATCCCCGGATGGCTCGCGCCTCAGGCGTGAGGCCCGTCACGCCGAGGCGTTCATCCGCCGCGCGCGGCTGACGATCTGGTGGGAACGGGTGTGGCCGCGGCTGTGGCCCGCGAGCGGCATCGTGGGTGCGTTCGTCGCTGCCGGCCTGTTCGGACTGTTCGATTACATCCCCTGGTGGATCCACACGCTGTTGCTGCTCGGCGCCGCGGGCGCCGCCGGGTATTTCCTCTATCGCAACTTCCAGGATTTCGCGGTGCCGAGCTGGTACGAAGGCGCGCGGCGCGTGGAGCGCGACTCCACGCTCGAACACCGGCCCATCACCGAACATCACGACGTCATGGCCGCGGGTGTCGGCGATGCCTATGCCGAAGCGTTGTGGAAAGCGCATATCCGCGCGCTGCTGTCGCGCATCGGCAAGCTGCGCGTCTCGCTGCCCTCGCCGCAACTGGCGAAACGCGATCCCTATGCGATCCGCTTTCTGGTGCTGCTGCTTCTGCTCGGTGGATTGATCGTCGCCGGATCGGACTGGAAGAATCGTCTCGCTTTCGCGCTGTCGCCGGATGCGGGCTCGGGCACGGCCTCGGCCACGGTCGATGCGTGGATCAATCCGCCCGCTTACACGGGATTGCCACCGATCTATCTGAAGCCGGGACCGATGAACGGCGCGCCGATACGCGTGCCGGTGAATTCGGAGCTTGTGGTGCGGGTACACCGTTCCAGCGTGTCGCCGGAGATCGTGCTGTCGCCGACGCATGACAAGCGGCCCAAGGTAACGGGCTCGGACGACGAATACGCCGCCAACACAAGGCTGCACGCGGACGAAAACATCTTCGTGCGGGCGGGCGGGCGTTCGCTGGGAAGCTGGCGCACCAAGATCATTCCCGACGAAGCGCCGCATATCGTCTTCTCGCAACCGCCCTCGAAGACCGAACATGATGCGGTGAAGCTTTCCTTCTCCGCCGCCGACGATTACGGCGTGGTCTCCGCGCGGGCACTGATCAAGCCTGTGAAGGGTTCGCGTGTTCTGGCCATCGATCTGCCGCTGGATGTGTCGGCCAAAACAGTGAAGCAGACGGTCTATCGCGATCTCACGGAGAATCCGCTGGCGGGTCTCGACGTGATGATCACACTGGAAGCGAAAGACGGCGCGGGGCAAGTGGCGCACAGCAAGCCGATGCGCTTCACCCTGCCCGCGCGTATCTTCACCAACCCGCTCGCGCGCGCGCTGGTGGAACAGCGGCAGCATCTATTTGCGAAGACACCGCATGCCAAGCCGGTGACACTGGCGACGCTGAACGCGCTCACCATCGCGCCGGACAAGTTCTACGCGGATCAGACCAAGCTCTATCTCGTGCTGCGTTCGACCTACTGGATGCTGCACGAAGCGCACACCGACGACGATATCGCGCGCGTGCAGGACCTGCTCTGGCAGACGGCGATGTCGCTGGAAGGCAATGGCGCCGCCAACGCTGCCGCGGAATTGCGACGCACTGCCGAAGCGCTGGCGCAGGCGATGCAACAAGGCGCGCCGCAAAGCGTGATCGATGCCTTGATGCAGCGTTACCAGCAGGCGCTGCAACGCTATCTGCAGGCCATGGCGAAGAACGCGCAGGCCTCGAACGGCCCACCGCCGCCCGGGACGAAAGTCATCACACCCGACGACATCGAGAAGATGATGAAGCTGATCCAGCAACTCGCGCAGTCCGGCTCGCGCGATGCGGCGGCGAAGATGCTGGCGATTCTGCAAAGTCTGCTCGAGAACATGCAGATGTCCGGCGGTTCGGGCAGCGGCGGCCAGGGCGACAAGGCGCTATCGGATGCGATCCAGGGCCTCTCCGATCTGATGGGCCGCCAGCGGCAGTTAATGGACAAGACCTATCGCGAAGGTCAGGACGCGGGCGATCCGAAAGACGGCGGCGCGAAAGGGCTTTCCGATCAGCAAGGCAAGCTGCGCGACGACCTGAACAAGCTGTTCAAAGGCCTTGGTGGCAAAGGCTCGGCGGCGGGCAAGAATTTCGACGACGCCGGCAAGGCGATGGGCCAGGCGCAGGGCCAGCTCGGCGGGAAGGATTTCGACAATGCCGGAAAGTCCGAGCAACAGGCGCTGGATGCGATGCGCAAAGGCACCGCGGCGCTGGCGCAGGCGCTGATGCAGGAACAGGGCGGCCAGGGCATGAAGCCCGGCGGTCAGAACAACGAAGATCCGCTCGGCCGCGAGAACGGCGCGCAAGGCACGATCAATGGTGGCAAGGTGCCGGACAAAGATTCCATTGCGCGGGCACGTGCCATTTTGCAGGAACTGCGCAAGCGCGCGGGTGAGACGGGACGATCGAAGGAAGAGCTGGATTATCTGGATCGGTTGTTGAAGGAGTTTTGACTCCAATCGCCTCCCCCTTGTGGGGAGGCCGACAAAATTCGAAGCGCAGCGAAGAATTTTTCGGGTGGGGGGAATGCCCATCCGCTTGTCCCCCCACCCGAAAAAGCTTCGCTTTTTCGACCTCCCCACAAGGGGGAGGTGATTCAGTCAATCGCGGCGATATACGGCAGCCCGCGCGCCGCGCCCGCATCGTCCATACCGTAGCCGATGAGGAACCCGCGCGTTCCGGCGAACAGCGCGTGATCGGCTTTCAGCACAGCGTCGGCGCGCAGCTTGTCGACGGCGACGACAGTGATGATCGCGGCGGCCTCAGCCTGAAGCAGCAATTCCTTCGCTTTCGCCAGCGTATGGCCGCCGTCGAGAACGCCATCGATCAGCAGCACCGTCTTCGCATGAATCTTTTCGGTGGGTCCGACGAGAACGGAAACATCGCCGCCGGTGCGCTTATCGGCGTAGGAGCGCAGCCAGAGGAATTCGATCGGTAGTGAGAGACCCTCGCGCGCCAAGGCGCGCAGGATGTCGGCGGCGAACACGAAAGCGCCGGCGAGAATCGCCACCGCGAAATCCGGCTTGAGCGGCGCGCGGGCGATATCGCGCGCAATGATATCCACGCGTGCGCGAATGTCAGCTTCGGTATGCAGAATTTTCTGCGCGGTCACTCCGACCCGTCCGCGAAATGCATCTCCACATGGCGCGCGGCGGACGGCGGATTGGAGAGGCGCGTGCGGAAAGCGACCGACTGTCCCGGCGCCAGCGGCTGAGATGACGGCGCGAAGCTCCAGTCGTAGATCGCGTGCTTGTTCTCGTCGCTCAGCGTCACACGCAGCGGCGGCACATCCAGTTTCTTGGTCGACACATTCACCAGCTTGCCGGTGATGACCAGAACGGGCTGGCCGTCTTCGGTCTGGTTCATGTGGCGCACATCGGTGAAGTCGAGCCCGCGATTGTTCACCGCCATGCCGAGCTTGGAGAACAGCGATGCCGATTGCGGCCAGATGGTCACGATCTGCGTGCGGTAATTCGCGGCGGCGAAACCGATGACCAGCACCACGGCAACCAGCGCAACCCAACCGAAGATGGTCGCGATGCCGCTGCCGCGACGGTGCTTGGAAGGAGCGACGACAACCGGCTCGTCATCATCGGCGACGCTGAACGCGGCTTCGCGCGGCGTGTCTTCCTCTTCCTCAACCGGCGCACGCCATGCGGGCTCCGGTTCGGGTTCGGGCGCGACAGGCTCCGGCTCGGGCGGCGGATTGAAGATGGCCTCTTCGATCTCCGCCTGATCGGCTTCCGGTCCCTGATGCCAGACGTGACCGCATTTCTTGCAGCGGACCTTTCGGCCCTCCGCAGGGAATTTCGACCCGTCGACTTCGTAGCGGGCGGCGCAACTGGGGCAGACCAGAATCATGGGGTGCTTATAACCATTAGGCCAAAAAATAGGTTTAACGAAGACGGCCCGGCAAGCGATGGTAAGGCCTGATTCCCGCCTTTATGGTCCGGCCCCATGATCCGCTTCGAAAATGTCGGCATGCGCTATGGGCCGGGCCCGGAAGTGCTGCGGGACGTCACCTTCCAGCTCGAACCGGGCACCTTCACCTTCCTCACCGGCCCCTCCGGCGCGGGCAAGTCGACGCTTCTGAAGCTGATGTTCCTGGCCGAGCCGCCGAGCCGCGGGCTGATCACGCTGTTCGGAACCGATCTGGCGACCGCGCGCCGCTCCGCGTTCCCGGCGCTGCGCCGGCGCATCGGCGTGGTGTTCCAGGACTTTCGGCTGCTGTCGCATTTGTCAGCTTTCGACAACGTCGCCCTGCCTTTGCGCCTCGCAGGCCGCAAGGCGGATGACTATACGCGCGATGTGGAAGAGCTTCTGAACTGGGTGGGGCTCGGCGACCGCATGAATGCGCGGCCGCCGACATTGTCGGGCGGCGAGCAGCAGCGTGTCGCCATCGCGCGCGCAGTGGTGGGCCAGCCCGATCTTCTTCTTGCCGACGAGCCCACCGGTAATGTCGATCCGGAAATCGCGCAGAGACTTATCCGCCTGTTCGGCGAGCTCAATCGTTTGGGCACCACTGTTCTCATCGCCACCCATGACCGCAGCCTGATCGAGCGTTCGCGCTCGCGCGAAATGCGCCTTGTCGATGGCCGCCTCGTGGAATTGAGGCGCGGATGAGCGAGAAACAGCGCGTGCGCGGACGCATCCTGCCGCGCGAGAAAGGCGCGGCACCATTGGATGTGGTGATCGGCGTGATGGCATTTCTTGCCGCACTCGCATTGGGTGCATCCATGCTCGCGGACCGGCAGGCGGAAGGCTGGCGGCAAGGCCTTGCGGGGCGGCTGACGGTGCAGGTGCTGCAACCGGATCATCCGACGCGCGCACGCAACATGGAAACAGAAACCCGGGCGGCCATCGATATCCTGCGCGGCACGCCGGGCATCCTCGCCATCACGCCGATGTCGGATGCCGATGCGGCGAAGCTGATCGAGCCGTGGATCGGTGCGGATGCGCTGGTGAAGGATCTGCCTTTGCCGCGCCTGATCGACGCCACGATTGCGCCCGGCGCGCGCGTCGATTTCGCGACACTGGAAGCACGGCTGAAAACCGTGGCGCCGGATTCAAACGTGGACGATCACACGCGCTGGATCGCGCGGCTGCAAAGCCTCGCCGACACCATCATTTATGCGGCCTACGCGATTCTGGCGCTGATCGCGGTGGCGACGGCGGCGGCGGTTTCGTTCGCGACGCGCGCCGGGCTCGAAGCCCATCATGACATCGTGGCCTTGCTGCATCAGATGGGCGCCCATTCCGGATTCATCGCGCGCGCCTTCGAATGGCATTACCTGATCTCGACATTGGCAGCCTCCGCCGTCGGCGCAGGGCTTGCGGCCGTCACGTTCCTGGCGCTCGGCGGGCTGGAATTCGCGGGTGTCGAGGCAGTCCCATTTCTGCCGCCATTGGGCCTTAACACGCAGGAATTGGTATGGCTTTTCGCCGTTCCGGTGGTCTCCGGCCTGATCGCCTGGGCCACGGCGCGGCTCTCGGTTCTGGCGGCGCTGCGCGAGATCTACTGAGTCTCTCCTACGCGGCCGTCAATATTTTCTTGGACGCCCGCATGGTCCAATCTGCGCTTGGGGAGCGACGGGAATCGGATGCAAGGTTCGGGAAACTGGCTGCTTAAACTGGGTGTGGGCCTTCTGGTCGTCTACACGCTCGGCTTCATCCTGTTCGCCGCAACCTTGCCGCGTGCGCCGGCCACGCTCCCGCATGCCGACGGCATCGTGGCACTGACCGGCGGCGACGCGCGGCTCGATGCCGCCGACAAATTGCTGGAGAAGGATGCCGCACAGCGGCTTCTCATCACCGGGGTCAATCCGGGGACGACGAAAGAACAGCTCAAGGCGATCGCGCATGGCGGGCGGCGCTTCGATTGCTGCGCCGATCTGGGCTTCACGGCGACGAGCACGCACGGTAACGCCAACGAAGCGACGGAGTGGGTGCGCCGGCACGGCTACAACAGCATCATCGTGGTGACGGCGAATTACCACATGCGCCGCAGCCTCAACGAGTTCGCTGCCGATATGCCAGGCGTGCGGCTGGTGGCTTATCCCGTCGATCCGAACGGGCTGGATCTCGACGGCTGGTGGCGCGACCCGCATGCGCTGCACCTGCTCAACACCGAATACGCGAAATATCTGGCCAGCTTCGTCATCACGCATTTTACGCGGAGCGCCTGAGGCGCGATGGTTTTCATCCGTTCCCTGCTCTTCTTCCTGTGGTTCGCGGTCATGTCCGCGATAATCGCCGTGGGCGGTGTGTGGGTACTGCTGTTGCCGCGGCGCGCAACCGAGATTCTCTCCAAGACCTGGAGCCGCATGGTGCTGTTTGGCCTCAAATGGATCGCGGGGCTGGACTACGAAGTGCGTGGGCCTGTTCCAAGTGGAGCGGTGCTGGTCGCCGCCAAACATATGAGCATGTGGGATACCGCTGTGCTTTATCTGCTGCTCGACGATGCCTGCGCGGTGGTGAAGCGTTCGCTCCTCAACATCCCGTTTTATGGCTGGTATCTGTGGAAGGCGGGCGTCATCGCCATCGACCGCGAGGGCAAGGCGATCGCGCTCAAGCAGATGGTGGCGGAAGCCAAGGCGGCGTTGGCCGATAATCGCCCGCTTTTCATTTTTCCCGAAGGCACGCGCAAGACGCCGGGCATGCCGCCCGACTACAAGCCGGGCGTCGCCGCGCTTTACACGCAGACCGGCGTGCCCTGTGTGCCGGTAGCGCTGAACTCCGGCCTGTTCTGGACCGGGCCTGTGGGCTTCCTGAAAAAGCCAGGCAAGGTGGTGCTGGAATTCCTGGCCCCGATCCCGCCCGGCCTCAAACGCGCGGAATTCATGGAAATGCTGCAGAACCGCATCGAAAATGCGACGGCAGCGCTCATCGCCGAGGGTCACCAAGTTCTTGCTTCAAAAGGACTTTCTTGATCGGAATGGTTAAGAACGGATAGCGAACATACATTGACTTTCGGCAGGTGAAGCGTTATCTCTCAGAGCCGCTCGCAAAGCGGTTCGACCGAGGCGCTATGAGCGATATTTCCCGCCAGATCTGGGACATGAAGTACCGGCTGAAACAGCCGGACGGCACGCCGGTGGATGGCGACATCGCCTCCACCTGGGCACGTGTGGCGTTGGCCGCTGCCAAGGCCGAAGCGCCCGATAAACAACGCTCCTCGGCGCTGCAATTCGCGAGCGCGCTGGCGGGCCACAAATTTCTTCCGGCGGGACGCATTTTTGCCGGTGCTGGCGCCGACCGCGCGGTGACGCTCTTCAACTGTTTTGTCATGGGCGCGATTCCGGACTCCATGGACGGAATTTTCTCGGCCTTGCGCGAAGCAGCGCTGACGCTGCAGCAGGGCGGCGGCATCGGTTACGACTTCTCGACGCTTCGCCCCAAAGGCGCGCTGGTGAAAGGCGTGGGCGCGGACGCGTCCGGTCCCGTGTCGTTCATGGAAGTCTGGGACGCGATGTGCCGCACCATCATGTCCGCCGGATCGCGGCGCGGCGCGATGATGGCGACCTTGGCCTGCGATCATCCCGACATCGAGGACTTCATCGACGCCAAGCGCGAGAGCGGGCGGCTGACGATGTTCAATTTGTCAGTGCTGGTCAGCGACGCGTTCATGGACGCGATGAACCGCGACGGCGACTGGGACCTGAAATTCGGCGGCAAGGTCTATCGCACCGTGAAGGCCCGCGACTTGTGGGACCGCATCACCCGCGCGACCTACGATTATGCCGAACCGGGCGTGATCTTCATCGACCGCATCAACGCACAGAACAACCTCGCCTATTGCGAGACGATCCACGCGACCAATCCTTGCGGCGAACAGCCGTTGCCGCCTTATGGGGCGTGCCTGCTGGGTTCGATCAATCTGGCGCAGCTGGTGAAGAATCCCTTCGGCGCGGACGCGGCGCTGGATGAAGATGAGCTGGCGCGGCTGACGACCACGGCCATCCGTTTCCTCGACGACATCATCGATGTGTCGCGCTTTCCGCTGGCCGAGCAGCAGGCGGAAGCGAAAGCCAAGCGCCGCATCGGGCTGGGCGTCACCGGATTGGCGGATGCGCTGATCTTCTGCCGCACGCGCTATGGCTCGACGGAAAGCATCGCGCTCATCGAGCGCTGGCTGAAAGTTCTGAGCCATGCGGCTTACCGCGCATCCGCCGAGTTGGCGAAGGAGAAAGGCGCGTTTCCGTTGTTCGACGCGCACGAGTTCCTGAAGCGTCCGCACATCATGGCGCTGCCGGAGGAAATCCGCGTGCAGATCGCGGCGCATGGCATCCGCAACGGCTTGCTCACGTCCATCGCACCGACAGGCACGATCTCGCTCTTCGCGGGCAACGTGTCCAGCGGCATCGAGCCGGTGTTCGCCTACACCTACACGCGCAAGATTTTGAAGGCGGACGGGACGCGCATCGAGGAAGAGGTGAGCGATTATGCTCACCGCAAATTCCGCGCGCTGTTCGGAGAAGATACCGCGCTGCCGGACTATTTCGTCAATGCGCAAGAACTTTCGCCGCAAGAACATCTGGCGGTGCAGGCCGCAGCGCAGAAATACATCGACAGCTCGATCTCCAAAACGATCAATGTGCCGGTCGATATCCCGTTCGAGGCGTTCAAGGACGTTTATCTCAAAGCTTACGAGATGGGCTGCAAGGGCTGCACGACCTATCGCCCCAGCGAAGCGCGCGGATCGGTGCTGGCGCTGACGCAAGCCGCGCCGGAAGCGCCGCCCGCAGAACCCCTCACGGAAATCCTGCCGCCAGTGACCTCGCCGCGCATGCGCGAGGAAGGCGGCGTCGTTTACATGACGCAACCGCTCGACCGGCCGGAAGTGCTGATCGGGCAGACCTACAAGATCAAATGGGCGGATCTGGATCACGCCTTCTACATCACCATCAACGACATCGAGAAAGACGGGCGGCGGCGGCCGTTCGAGATCTTCATCAACTCCAAGAACATGGAGCATTACGCCTGGACCGTGGCGCTGACGCGCATGATCTCGGCGGTGTTCCGGCGCGGCGGCGATGTGTCCTTCGTGGTGGATGAACTCAAGGCTGTGTTCGATCCGCGCGGCGGTCAGTGGATGAACCAGCATTATGTGCCGTCGCTGCTGGCGGCCATCGGCGAAGTGATCGAGCGGCATCTGGTCAATATCGGTTTCATGGCGCCGCGTGAGGCGGTGACTACCGAAGACGTCCATGCCGTGGCGGTGAACGCGGAAGGCGCGCCGGCACGCTATTGCCCCCGCTGCGGCCAGCCGGGCCTCGTCAAGCTGGAAGGCTGCGACACCTGCGTCTCCTGCGGCTATTCGCGTTGCGGCTAGGCTCTGCTAGAGCACGCCCGTCCAAGACGGCACACGCTTCATGAACTACTCTCACCGTTTCTGGCTCTACGGACCCGTCGGCCTGTTCGCGATCCTGATGCTCGGGCTCGCGAGCTATTGGTTCGTGGCGTCGCGCGAGGTTTCCCAAAAGCTCGACGCGATGAACGGTCACCAGATCGCGCCGGGCATCACGCTGCATTTCACGCAGAAGACGATGGGCGGGTTTCCCTTCCGGCTCGACGGTGAGCTGGATGACTTTCGGATCGAGATCGCCACCTCGCATGGCCCCGCCATCTGGAATGCCGAGCGCTTCGCCTTCCACTCGCTGACCTACGGGCGCACGCAATATGTCTTTGAGGCCGCCGGAAAGCAGGTGGTTACCTGGCACAAGGATTCCGGCGCGCCGCGCCGCTATGCGTTCGTGCCGGGCCTTCTGCGCGGCAGCATGATTGCCGGCAACGGTGAGCTTTCGCGGTTCGACATGGAAGCCGTCAATGTCGACTCGCCGGATCTTTCCGCCGCCCAGGTGCAGCTGCATCTGCGCAAGGACCCGAAACTCGATGGGCTCGATCTCTATCTCTCGGCCGATGACGTTCACATGGCCGACACGCTCGACCCTGCCTTCGGGCCGGACCTGAAGTCCCTTCGGGTCGATGCCATGATTTCGCCGGGCACGAACTTCGATCGTGTGCTGTCCGGAAAAGGCGATTGGCGCGCGGCGGCGGAAGACTGGCGCACGCGGCATGGTGGCGTTCTGGTGCGATCCATCGCCATGAACTGGGGTGCGCTCGACATCGCGGGAAAAGGCGCGCTCACAGCGGACGAAATGCATCGCCCGATGGGTGCGCTCGAGATGAAGGTGAACAACTGGCAATCGTTGCTGCAGCAGGCTCAAAGCAAAGGCTGGATCAAAGGCGCCAATGACGGGCTGGCGGCGGGCTTCTTCGCCTTTGCCGACGGCGCACAGGCGCGCGGGCCGCTCACGGCCACGCTCGGCTTCAGGGATGGGATCTTCACGATCGGCTCGGTTCCGGCCGACACGCTCTCACCGCTTTACTGATCCGGCTTGTTGCGGCCGAAGTTCGGCGCGGCGGAGTCCTGACCGGCATCGACGATGCCGCGGCGGATGGCGCGGGTGCGGGTGAACAGATCGAACAGGAAATCGCCGTCGCCATAGCGGATCGCGCGCTGCAGATCCGTCAGGTCTTCGGAAAAACGGCCCAGCATCTCCAGCACCGCTTCCTTGTTGTTGAGGAAGACATCGCGCCACATGGTAGGATCGGAGGCGGCGATGCGGGTGAAATCGCGGAAACCGCCGGCGGAATATTTGATCACCTCGCCCTTGGTCACCTGCTCCAGATGGTTGGCAGTGCCGACGATATTATAGGCGATCAGATGCGGCAGATGGCTGGTTATGGCAAGCACCAGATCGTGGTGCTTCGGATCCATGATCTCGACCTGACTGCCGAGACCTTCCCAGAAAGACTTGAGCTTCTCGATGGCGGCGGCGTTTGCGCTCTGCGTGGGCGTGAGAATGCACCAGCGGCCGTCGAACAACTCCGCGAAGCCTGCTTCGGGACCGGACTGCTCGGTGCCCGCGATAGGATGCGCGGGGATAAGATGCACGTCTTGCGGCAGATGCGGGGCGACGTCCCGCACCACCGCGCCTTTCACCGAACCCGTATCGCTGACGATGGCGCCGGATTTCAGATGCGGGCCTATGGCTTTCGCGATATCGGCGAACGCACCGACGGGAGCCGCCAGCACCACGAGGTCGGCGTCCTTCACGCACGATGCGAGATCATCATGCATGGAATCGGTGAAGCCGGCCTTCTTCGCGCGCTCCACGATCTCCGGCGTGTGCGCGTAGCCCGCGATGTGGCCGGCGAGATTGGCACGGCGCATGGCGCGGGCCATCGACGAGCCGATCAGGCCCACGCCGATGAGCGCGACCTTGTCGAACAGGGGTTTGCCGGCCGTGCTCATGACTTCACGAATTCGGTCAGCGCCTTCAGCGTCGCGCGATTGGCTTCTTCAGTGCCGATGGTGAGACGCAGGCAGTTGTGCAGGCCGTACGCGCCGACGGGTCGCAGGATGATGCCGTGGCTGGTGAGGAAGGCATCCGCCTTCTTCATCGTCGCTTCGTTGGCGAAATGGATCAGCACGAAATTGCCGACGCTGTCGTCCACCCGCAGGCCGAGCTTGCGAATATGCTCCAGCAGCCAGTCCTTCCACTTCTCATTGTGCGCGATGGAGGCTTCGACATGCGCGCGGTCTTTGAGCGCCGCCGCCGCAGCGCGCTGTGCGGGCACCGACACGTTGAACGGGCCCCGGATGCGGTTCAAAACATCGGCGACTTCCGGCGGGCAGAACGCCCAGCCCACGCGCAGGCCCGCGAGGCCGTAGATCTTCGAGAAGGTGCGCGTCATCACCACGTTGTGGTTCTGCGCCACCAGCTCGATGCCGGTGTCGTAATCGTTCTTGCGGACATATTCGGCATAGGCCGCGTCGATCACCAGAATGACATCGGTCGGCAGGCCCGCATGCAGCCGCTTCACCTCATCGCTGGTGAGGTAAGAACCCGTTGGATTGTTCGGGTTGGCGAGATAGACCATGCGTGTCTTCGGCGTCACCGCCGCCAGCATCGCATCCACGTCCACACGCAGCTTCGGCTCTTTCACCACGACGGGCGTCGCGCTGTTGGAGAGCGTGGCGATGCGATAGACGAGGAAGGCGTGCTCGCTGAACACGACCTCGTCACCGGGATGCAGATAAGCGTGCGCCAGCAAGGTCAGCAGCTCGTCCGAGCCGTTGCCGCAGACGATGCGTTCCGGATTGAGGCCATACACCTCGCCGATGGCATCGCGCAGGATCTTCGCGCTGCCTTCGGGATAGATGTCGATGCCCGACACCGCTTCGGAATAGGCTTCCATGCCCTTGGGGCTTGCTCCGAGTGAGGACTCGTTCGAGGAGAGTTTGAACACGCGGCTCGCGCCGGGCGCATGCGCGCGGCCGCCCACATAAGGCGCGATCTCCAATACGCCGGGTTTCGGCTTGGGCTTCATGATCTCTCCTTTCTTCCCGCCATCGGGCAGGGGCGGAATGGCTAGTGGCATCGGCGCGTGGGGGCAAGGGCAAATGCCGATATCGTTGACAGATGCACCCCTCAGCCCTAGCAAACGCGCCCGGACCGATCCGGATTGGTTGGAAAGGCGCCTTGGCCCAGACAGCAAATCCCACCTTCCTGCGTCCCGTTTCGGAGCCCGAAGCGGAGACCGGCAAGGCCATCACCTTCAGCGCCCCGCTGACGCTGGACTGCGGCCGTACGCTCGCACCCTTCACCATCGCCTATATGACCTATGGCACGCTGAACGCGGCGCGCAGCAACGCCATCCTTATCTGCCATGCGCTGACGGGCGATCAGTTCGTCGCCAGCCGCCATCCGCTCACCGGTAAGCCCGGCTGGTGGGACATCATGGTGGGACCCGGCAAGCCGATCGACACCGACCGCTTCTTCGTGATCTGCACCAATGTCATCGGCGGGTGCATGGGATCGACGGGGCCGGCGTCCGTCGATCCTAAGACGGGCAAGCCTTACGGACTGGATTTTCCCGTTGTCACCATCCGCGACATGGTGCGCGCGCAGGCGATGCTGATCGATGCACTTGGTATCGAGAAGCTTCTCTGCGTCACCGGCGGCTCGATGGGCGGGATGCAGGTGCTGCAATGGGCGGCGTCTTATCCGGATCGCGTGGCCACCGCTGTTCCGATTGCCACCGCCGCGCGCCACTCCGCGCAAAACATCGCCTTCCACGAAGTGGGGCGTCAGGCGATCATGGCCGATCCCGAATGGAAAGGCGGCAACTACGGCAATGCACAACCCGGCAAGGGGCTCGCCGTTGCACGCATGGCCGCGCATATCACGTATCTTTCGGAAGCGGCATTGCAGCGGAAGTTCGGGCGCGAATTGCAGGACCGCGACCAAATCTCGTTCGGCTTCGGCGCGGACTTCCAGGTGGAATCCTATCTGCACCACCAGGGCATGACCTTCGTCGACCGCTTCGACGCCAACTCCTATCTCTACATCACCCGCGCGATGGACTATTTCGACCTCGCTTCCGATTACAACGGCGTACTGGCCGATGCCTTCCGCGCCACCAAAGCGAAGTTCTGTCTTATTTCCTTCACCAGCGACTGGCTGTTCCCGACGCCTGAAAACAAACGCATCGCGCATGCGCTGAACGCCACCGCTGCGAATGTCAGTTTCGTGGAGATCGAAAGCGACAAGGGGCACGATGCCTTCCTGCTGGACGAGCCGGAGATGCTGCAGACCGTGCGCGGCTTCCTGAACGCGGCCGCCACCGCGAACGGCATTGCATGAGCTTGCGTCCCGATCTCGCCGCGATTGCCGACATGATCGCGCCCAACAGCCGGGTGCTCGATGTGGGTTGCGGCGACGGCACCTTGCTCGAGCATCTGAAACGGACGCGCAATGTGGATGGCCGCGGCATCGAGCTGTCGCAGCAGAACGTGAACCAGTGCGTGGCGCGCGGATTGTCGGTGCTGCAGGGCGACGCAGACGCCGACCTCGCCGATTATCCGTCGCAAGCGTTTGATGTCGTTATCCTGAGCCAGACCATTCAGGCCACGCGGGCGCCGGCGAAGGTTCTGGAAGATCTGCTGCGCATCGGGCAGCGCACGATCGTCTCGTTCCCGAATTTCGGGCATTGGCGCGTGCGGCTGTCGCTGCTGTTCAACGGGCGGATGCCGCGCACGCGGGCGCTGGATTATGCCTGGTACGATACGCCCAATATTCACCTCTGCACGATCCGCGATTTCACCCAAATGGCGAACCAATCGGGCGCAAAGATCGAAAAGGCGCTGGCTTTGGGCGCCAACGGGACCAAACCCATTCACGCCGACGCATTCGGACCGAATCTGATGGCCGAAGGCGCGATATTTTTGATGAACCGGCGCGGCGACGCTGCTTGGGGGCCCGCGATCAGCCGCGCTGGCTCATCCTGAACGCCTCTTACGAGATGCCCAGAAGCTTCATCGCGGCGGCATAGTGGTCCATACCGCGGCCATAGAGGCCATTGAGACAGAAATCGCGGCCGAGGTGGCTTTCCTTCGCGGCCTGGTCGTGATTGGCCGACGTATCCGCCGCCAGAGCGGTGGCGACCTTCTGCTGGGCTGCGGTGCAGGTGGCCTGAGAAGCCGCTTCGGCATTCGCCGTCGCGCCCATCGCGAGCATCGCACTCAACCCAATCGCTGCGAGATAAATTTTACGCATGTGACTCCCTCCTGATGTGACTGCCGTCTCTTCGGTTACCGGCGTTGGGGAGATAGGGAGACTTTGTGTTGGGAAAAAGACGACGTGTAACGGCTATGCGCGACACGCAAGCGCACTGACGTGACGTCGAGATTGAAATTGCGAATAAGCAGGGTTGCGCGAAACTGCGAGTTTACGGAATGACAGCCATGCGAAATGCGCCGTTCGCGACAACTACTAACACAGCCATGTCATTCTTAAATCGTACGTCATGCGTCTCACGAACGCGTGAATGACAATTTGAGACAATCACCCGCGCGCGGATGCGAATACGGGCTGTTCTTGCTTAACGGCGATTGGCGGGGTGAGCGCATACATGGATTTTGTCGCTTCCACGATGTGAACGCCGGCGAGCGCGGGCCAGATGCGGCGGCCGATCCTTTCCCAGCTGATGCCCCGCCCCAGCAGGCGGCGCGACCGTAGCGGCGGCGGCATCATCAGGGCCGCGTCCCAGCGCTCGGCTGCATACAAAGTGTCACGCAAAAGCGATTCAAGCTGGGCACGATTGAAAGGGCGGCCATGGGCAAAGGGCGAGCGTTCGACCTGCGCCCACAGGCTGGTGCGATTGGGGGCGACCAAAAGCAACTTTCCCGACGGTGCCAAAATCCGCCAGAGCTGGCGCAGAAGGGGGCGCAACGCCTCGGCGTTCTCCAGACCATGAATCACCAGCACGCGGTCGAACATCGCATCCGGAAACGGCAGCGCGTCTTCCTGTGCGAGCACGCTCATACCGCTATCGGCAGGCCACGCGATAGCGCCCAGTTGCTCGGGCATCAGCGCTGCCGCCAGCTCGGCCTCGGCGGCGAAGCTGCGCAGATAAGGAACGGCAAAACCGTACCCGAGAAGACGCGAGCCTCTGACGTCCGGCCAAACCTCGCGAAGGCGGCGCTGGATCACGCGGCGCGCAACCTGCCCCACGGGCGATGCATAGAATTCCGACAACCCGGCTGAATCGTGCTCCATCGGAACGTGCGTAAACCCGGCCTCCTCCGGGTTCAATGTGGGAGCGAGGGTTGCTAGGTTGAAGCCAGCAAAAGGAACCCGGAAATGGCTGAAATCGGCGTCACGCTCGTCCCCTGCCTGCAGGACAACTACGCCTATCTGGTCACGGACGGCGCCGGACTGTGCGCGGTCGTGGATCCCTCCGAGCCGGGGCCGGTGAAGAAGGCGCTGGCGGAGCGCGGGCTGACGCTCACGCACATCCTCAATACCCATCATCATCTGGATCATTGCGGCGGCAATCTTGCGCTGAAGGAAGAGTTCGGCGCCGAAGTGGTGGGGCCGGGCAAGGATCGCGGGCGTATTCCCGGAATCGATACCGGCGTCAGCGAAGCCGAACCCTGGCGGTTCGGTTCGCACAGCGTGCGGGTGCTGGAGATTCCGGCGCACACCTCTTCGCATATCGCCTTCGTGTTCGGCGGCGCGGCGTTCACCGGCGACACCTTGTTTGCCATGGGATGCGGACGCTTGTTCGAAGGCACGCCGCAGATGATGTGGAACAGCCTGTCCAAGCTGATGCGCCTGCCGGACGACACGAAAATCTATTGCGGCCACGAATACACACTGGGCAACGGCAAATTCGCGCTCACGCTGGAGCCGAACAATCCCGATCTACAAGCGCGGATGAAAGAGGTGCAGGCGCAGCGCGCGGAGGGCTTGCCTACGATCCCGTCCACGATGGGATTGGAAAAAAAGACCAACCCGTTCCTTAGGCCGGATTCGAAAGAATTGCGCGCGACACTCGGCATGGAGAATGCCGATACCGTTGCGGTGTTCGCGGAAACCCGGAAGCGTAAAGACTCGTTCTAGTTGTCGTCGTCCGACTTCTTGTCGTCGTCTTTCTTCTTCTTGTCGTCGTCATCCGACTGACCGGTCGCGATATCCGCCGCGCCGCTCACCACGTCGCCGGTGACATGCACTGCCGTCGAAGCCACGCTCACGGCGCCGCCAACGACAGCGCCACCCACGGCGGCAACCGCGCAACCGGACAGGCTGAAACCTGCAAGCGCCAGCGCGCCAAGGCAGACGAGCTTACGCATCGTGAAATTCCCCTTCGACGGCAGGACACTGGCAGAAAAAGGTTACGCAGAGCTTCCCAAGGCTGCAACAAGGGCGGGGGCATGGTCCCAATGCTCTATCACCCGCTCTGCCCCCGCCGCCAGCAATCTTTCCGATGACGCTTCGGTCATGTGGCCGCCGCCGGAGAAGCCCCATACGGTCATGCCCGCAGAACGTGCAGCCCGCACGCCGTTCACGCTGTCTTCGAAGACAAGGCAGCGCGCCGGATCGGCATCGAGCTTTTTCGCCGCGTAAAGAAAGACATCCGGCGCAGGCTTCCCATGCGCGACCAGATCCGTCGAATAGACGTGCGGCGCGAAACGCTCCCACAGCCCCGTGCGGCGGAGCTTTTCTTCCAGCGCATCGGCAGTGCTGGAGCTTGCGACGGCCTTGCGATGGACGACGGCGGCGGCCATGCGCATCGCGCCCTCCACTTCCTTGAGGCGATGCAGCGCAGCGCGATAGTTGCCGTAACAGCGTTCTTCAAAACCTTCCGGCAGATCGCGACCCGTGTGCGCGCGGCAATCTTCCGCAAGCAGGTCGAAGAAGGCCCGCGTGGTCATGCCCATGAAGCGGGCTTTGTATTCGTCCAGATCGTAAGTGAGGCCGACTTCGGTGGCGGCGGCGATCTCCACTTCCAGCGCCAGAACTTCGCTGTCCACCAGAACACCGTCGCAATCGAAGATGATGGCGTCGATCAAGTCGCGAATTCCATCGCCACGGCGCTGAAGTGCAGGACGGCGGCGACAAGAACGAACGCGTGCCAGATCGCCTTGTGGAATGGGATCCGCTCGATCACGTAGAATACCACGCCTGCCGAATAGACGGCGCCGCCGGCCATGAGCAGCCAGAAATCGACGGACGCCACCGATGCCGCCAGCGGCTTCAGCACGGTCACGACCATCCACCCCATGCCCAGATAAAGCGCGATGGCTGCCATTTCGAAGCGGCGCGGGAACAGCACCTTCAGCGCCACGCCCAAGCTTGCGCAGATCCAGATCGCGGCAAGAATGATCGTGCCGAACGGCGCACCGAGCCGGTTGGCGGCGAAGGGCGTGTAGGTGGCCGCGATCATGATGAAGATCGCCGAATGATCGATGCGACGCAGAAGCTGCTTGGACCATGCCGTTTCCGGCACCATGTTGTAGATACCCGAGGCGAAGATCATCGCCAGCAGCCCGACGCAATAGACCGTGACGCTGGCTGCCGCCGAAACGCCCACATGGAGCAACAGCCACGCCGCCGCGTTGACCGCAAACAACATGCCGGCGACGTGAATAGTGCCGTCCACGATGTTTTCGTGACGGCTGTAGATACGTTCGGCTTTTTCGGTCAGCGACATCGAGGATTCCTCCGCGGCACTATGTGCATAGCACGGCAATGGTGCATTGCACGATTTCTTACGGTTCATGTTGAATCTCGCCGCTTCGGCGCACCGCCGAAAGTGGATATAGTCGCGGGGGGACGGAGGGGTTCATGGACAATTTTCTGAACGCGCTGGCGGCGTTGCCGCTGGCCAATCTCAAACTTGGCGGCATGAGCGTGGAATTGACCATGCTGGCGCTCGCATGCGTGCTGGGCATCGTGCATCTGTTTTTGGGCGCGCATTTCGCGACGCAGGAATTGGGCGGGGCGTGGAATGTCGGCGCGCGGGACAACACGCCGCCGCTCAAGGGCAAGCTTGCGGGACGGCTCGACCGCGCGTTCCGAAATTTCCGCGAGACCTTTCCGATCTTCGCGGTGGCGGTTCTGATCATCACCGTTCTGGACAGGCACAATGCGCGCACGGAGTGGGGCGCACAGATCTATTTCTGGATGCGGGTGATCTATCTGCCGCTTTATGCGGCTGGCGTGCCGATGCTGCGCACCATCATCTGGCTCGCATCGACGCTTGGCATTTTGCTGGTTCTGTCGGCAGCGTTCGCGGGCTAGGTCAGCGAGTTCTCATCGACGGGCGGGGAGACGGAAATCGTTTTCCCGCCCTTCTCCACGTTTGGCAGCAGCGCGGTGAGCAGGCCGATAGCCGGCAGGAACGAACAGACACTGTAGGTGTATTCGATGCCCCAATGATCGGCGAAGAGACCAATCACGGCGGCGCCTATGCCGCCCATGCCGAACGAGAACCCATAGAACATACCCGACACCATGCCGATACGGCCCGGCATGAGTTCCTGCGCGAACACAACGATCGCGGGAAACGCCGATGCCAGCAGCAATCCGATGACGACCGACAACGTGGACGTCCAGAACAGATTTGCGAACGGAAGGATCAGGGTGAAGGGCAGGATTCCCAGAATGGAAACCCAGATGACCGGTTTGCGCCCGATCTTGTCGCCAATCGGACCGCCGGCAAACGTGCCGACCGCAACCGCACCGAGAAACAGAAACAGGTGGATCTGCGCGCTCTGAACCGACACATGGAAATGATGAATGAGATAGAAGGTGTAGTAGCTGGTGATGCTCGCGAGATAGAAATATTTCGAAAAGATCAGCATCAGAAGGATGAATACCGAAAACACAACACGGCGCGAGGATAGCCCCGTATCAACCAACGCTTTCTTCGCGGCGTTCATGCGGGCGAGGCCATGATCTTTGTACCAGCGTCCGACATTCCACAGCACGACGATCGAGATGAGCGCGAACGCCGCCGACCATGTGATGGCGCGGTGGCCATAGATCGCGACAACGGATGCCGCGAGAACTGGGCCCAATGCCGAACCGGTGTTGCCGCCGACCTGGAAGAGCGATTGCGCCAGGCCGTGACGGCCGCCCGATGCCATGCGCGCAACACGCGCGGACTCCGGATGGAAGACCGACGAACCGATCCCGACAATGGCGGCCGACAGCAGCACCATCGCGTAGTTCTGCGCGAGACCGAGGCCCGCGATACCGATCAGGGTGAAAGCGGCGCCCACCGGGAGCGAGAATGGCATCGGCTTGCGATCCGCGACAAAGCCCACCACAGGCTGGAGCAGGGACGCGGTGCACTGGAATACAAGCGTGATCAAACCGATCTGCGCGAAAGAGAGGTGAAACATCGTCTTGATCGACGGATAGATCGACGGGATCAGCGACTGCATCATGTCGTTGAGGAGATGGCAGAAGCTGATCGCGAACAGCACCGAAAAGGTGGTGCCATGCTGGGCGATGGCGGAAACAGGTTTGTTCAAGGCACACTCTGAAATAGCGGTTGAAAGCGGTGTAGGAGACGGGGCGGGACTTGTCGAGAACGGTGGCGTGCCGCATGACCGGAAGACGCAAAGCGCATAGGATTACAAGGCAAATGGCCGATTCCCGTAACATCGAGACATTGTTCGTGAGCAGCCTGTATCGCGCGCAGATCTCCGCGCGCGGGCTGAACGCGGCATTGGCGCGGACCTGCGTTGCCATCGCGGCGGAAGACAAAGCCGGACAGCGCTGGTCAAAGGCGCATGGCTACAAAGGATATACGTCTTACGCTTCGCTCGACGACTTGCCGCAGCGCGCGAGCGTGTTCGAGGAACTGATCCGGCACATCGACAAACACGTGCGGACGTTCGGCAAGGCGCTTGATTTCGAACTCGGCGGGCGCGCGCTGGGGCTGGACTCGCTCTGGATCAATGTGATGGATCGCGGCGGCGTCCATTCCGCGCATATCCACCCGCATTCGGCGATCAGCGGCACCTATTACGTGGAGATACCCAAAGGCGCGGCCGATATTCGCTTCGAAGACCCGAGGCTGGCCATGATGATGGCCGCACCGCCGCGCAAGGAGAATGCCCGGCGACAGAACCAGACCTTCGCACGCATCTCGCCTCGACCCGGCACCTTGCTCCTCTGGGAAAGCTTCCTGCGGCACGAGGTTTTGCCGAACGGCGTGCCCGGAAAGCGCATCAGCATCAGCTTTAATTACGCCATGCGCTGAGCGCGGCCTGCGTTTTCGGAATTTGCATGATGGGCCGATAGAGCGGCCGCTCCATATCTCGCTCCTTCCTGTGGAGTTGCCGATGCGCCGGTTTTCGATCCCTGCTTTTGCTGCCTGCCTGATGATCACCACGCCTTCCTTCGCCGACGCGCCCGTCGAAGTGATGATCGTGGGCGGATTCCACATGTCGGGCGGACATGACATGCACAACGTGCAAGTGGACGACGTTACGACGCCGAAGCGGCAGGCAGAAATTCAGGCCGTCGTGGACGGCATCGCAAAGTTCAAGCCGACCGCCGTCGACGTCGAATGGGATGCGCCTTATGTGCCGCCGAAATATGCGGATTATCTGGCGGGCAAGCTCGCCACCTCGCACAACGAAGTGGTGCAGCTCGGTTTCCGCCTTGCCAAACAGCAGAACATTCCCGTGCATGGCATCGATGTCGATGGCGATTTCCCTTACGACCCGGTGGAAGCCTATGCGAAGGCGCATGGCGAGATGGCGATCCTGGACAACGCCAATGCCGACATCCAGAAAATGGTCGACACCATCAGCGCGACGCTGAAGAACGGAACCATATCCGACACGTTGCGCTATCTGAATGAGCCATCGCGCATCGCCCGCGATAACGACTTCTATCGCAACATGATCCGTGTGGGCGGCGGGGCGCAGCAGCCGGGGGCCGATCTGCTTTCCGCCTGGTACAAGCGCAACGCCTATATCTGCGCCAATCTTGTGCAGGGCGCGAAATCCGGCGATCGCATCGTGGTATTCTATGGCTCGGGCCACGCGTTCTTCCTGCGCCAATGCGTGACCGAGATGCCGGGCTTCAGGCTGGTCGAAGCGAACGACTATCTGCCGAAGTAATCACGTCGCGAAGTGATAGAGGCCGGCCCAGATGACGAATGCCATCAGGGCCGCGCCGGCGGCGCACGCGCCGATGAAATCCGCACGGGTCATCACGCCGTCCTTAAGGGTTGAACGGCCGACGACATAAAAGACCGGCAGATAGAAGAGTGCGGCGGTGACGAGGCCGGGCGAATAAACGCCCCACCACGCCGTCGCAAAGAGATGGAAGATTGCATCCCAGAACAGATTCGCGCTCGACCAGGCGATGAGCACGACCGCCGTCCAGCGCGTGCGTGCGAACGCGGCAAAGAACGTCAGCGCCAGCATCACCGCCATGAAGAAGGCATTGTTCTCGATGAAGGCCTGATCGCTCATCGCGCCGCCGACGACATGGGTAACCCAGTCGGCGAAGCCGCCCAGCCACTCCTCCGCGATATGGAAAGCGAAGGCGGCTGGCATGAGCCAGATCAGGCGATAGAATGGGGCAGAGTCGCGCGGCATCGCGACCTCCTAACACGCGCCGCCTTTTTCGGGAATTTCGAGCATGGATGAAGACGACCTTCCGCCACCCCCACTGCGCGAAGCGCCTGAGCAAACCGAAGGTTTTGCGCGCTCCTTGGGCGAGCTGGCGGGCGCCAGCATCTGGATCGCGCTGTTCCTGGCGGTCGCGGGCGGCATCTTCTACTTTGTGCTTCGCGCAACACATTGAGGATTGGCATGCGGAAAATCCTTCTGGCGGCGACCATTGCGGCGCTCGCGGTTTCGCATGCTGCGGCACAGGACGTTCCCGCGCAGCAGGAAGCGGTTATCGAGACCTCGCTCGGCACGATCACTATCGCGCTGGATGCGCAACATGCGCCGCAGACCGTCGCCAATTTCATCCGCTATGCGAACGAAAAGCATTTCGACGGCACGGTGATCTATCGCGTGGTGCCAGGGTTCGTGCTGCAGATGGGGAGCTATGATTCGGACGGAAAGCCGCGCCCAACACATGCCGGCATTCCGCTGGAAGCCAACAATGGGCTTTCCAATGTGCGCGGCAGCGTGGCGATGGCGCGCGGCGACGATCCGGCGAGCGCGACGGCGGAATTCTTCATCAGCCTTGCGGACAATTCCGCGTCGCTGAATCATGAAGCCAGCGACGCCGGCAACACCTCCGGCTATGCGGTGTTCGGCGCGGTGACGAACGGTATGGACGTGGCCGACAAGATCGCAGCTGTCCCGCTGGGCGGGCCGGGACCGTTTGAAGGCGCAGCGCCCCTGACACCGGTGACGATTGAAAGCGTGCAGATCAGCGCGGCACCGCCGACACCACCAGCCGCAAGCCAGCTTCCACCCGACACGCACTGACGGGGGGAACTTTTCGAAGGCAAAAAGCCTGTCTCACCAAAGGCTTGGCCCTTGATTGGAACAAAACGGGAACTATAATGGCAGGATGGCTCTTACCCTCCTGCAAAAACTCGAAATCCTCGCCGACGCAGCGAAGTACGATGCGTCTTGTGCCTCATCCGGCGGGGCGAAGCGGGATTCGAAGGCTGGGGGCATCGGTTCGGTGACCGGCGCGGGTATCTGCCATTCCTATACGCCGGACGGGCGCTGTGTATCGCTGCTGAAGATCCTGCTCACCAATTTCTGCATCTATGACTGCGCCTATTGTGTGAGCCGCCGCACCTCGAATGTGCAGCGCGCGCGGTTCAGCGTGGAAGACGTCGTGACGCTGACGCTGGATCTTTATCGCCGCAATTGCATCGAAGGCCTGTTTCTCTCCTCCGGTATCGCGCGCAGCGAAGACGACACGATGGAAGACATGGTGCGCGTCGCGAAAAGCTTGCGCGAAGAACATGGCTTTCGCGGCTATATCCATCTGAAAACCATTCCCGGCGCGAGTGCCGATCTCATCGCGCAAGCAGGGCTTTATGCCGATCGCTTGTCGATGAATGTGGAACTGCCGTCCGATCGCAGCCTGCAGCACTACGCGCCGGAGAAATCGGCGACACGCATCAAGCAGGGCATGGCGCAACAGCGCGCGTATATTGAAGCAGCCGCAGAGAAACCCACGCCGGCGGCCGGCGAAATCCGCAAGGCGCGGCCGCCGAGATTTTCGCCTGCCGGGCAATCGACTCAGATGATCGTGGGCGCGGATGGCGCCAATGACGCCGCGATCATCGGCGCCAGCGCAAATCTGTACGCCTCATATGCCTTGAAGCGCGTCTATTACTCCGCGTTCAGCCCCCACGGGCATCCCTCCTCCACGTTGCCGCATATCGCGACACCATTGCTGCGCGAGCACCGGCTCTATCAGAGCGATTGGTTGCTGCGGTTCTATGGCTTTCAGCTTCACGAAGTACAGGATGCGATGGATGACGGCATGCTGGACCTGTCCATGGATCCGAAACTTGCCTGGGCGCTCAAGAATCGCGGGATGTTTCCCGTCGATGTGAATACGGCTTCGCGCGAACTTCTTATGCGGGTGCCGGGGCTGGGCACCCGCGCGGTGGACAAGATCATTGCCTCGCGACGCTCGGGCAAGCTGCGCCTCGACGATGTGCGGCGACTGACGCGCAGCGTGACGCGATCGCGGCCGTTCCTCACGGCGCTCGATTGGACGCCGCACGATCTGGACCGTGCGAACCTGAAAGCGCGGCTGGTGAAGAGCCCAGCGCAGTTGGTGCTGCTCTGATGTATGCGCTGCGCCTCGCCAGGGATGCGATTGATGCAGATTTCCGTGAAGCCGCGAAACGCGCGCTGGCGCGGGACCTGGCGCCCCGGGACGTGGCCTTCATCAGCCACGATAGCGGCATCTTCTTCGACGACGTGCCGGACATCGCCGCGCCATATCCCATGACCGTGCCGCGCGACTTTGTAGAGCTGATGCACGACGCCATCTGCCATCGCGCAGAGGATCGCTTCGCCCTGCTCTACGACGTTCTGTGGCGGCTCAAGCATGGCGAGCCGGATCTGCTGAACCGCGCCTCCGATCCTGTCATCGCCAGACTTTCGCTCTATGTGAAAGCGGTTCGGCGCGACATACACAAGATGCACGCCTTTGTGCGCTTTCATAAGAAGGAAACCGAGGATGGCGAGCTTTATATTGCCTGGTTCGAGCCCGAGCATTTCATTCTGAAACGAGCGACGCCGTTTTTCGCTGACCGCTTTGCCAATATGCGCTGGATCATCGCCACGCCCCTCGGAACTGCAACGCGGAACCTCAAAAGCCTCATCTTCGGCCCTCCACGGCCCAAGCCGACCGACCTTGAAGATGGCATTCTGGATGGGCTTTGGCGCACCTATTACCGCACCGTTTTCAATCCCGCGCGTTTAAAGACCGACGCCATGACGAAGGAGATGCCGCGGCGCTACTGGAAAAATCTGCCGGAGAGCGATCTAATTCCTGAGCTCATCGAAGGCGCGCAGCATCGCGTTGCCGCGATGGACAGAGAAGCCGATCAGGCTCCCCGTTTTGCCGACAAGGCCAGACGCCGCGCGAAATCCGACGATATGCCCAAAGACACCCTCAGCCAGATCAGGAAGGAAGCAGAATCCTGCACCGATTGCCCGCTCTACAAGCATGCGACACAGACCGTGTTCGGCGAAGGTCCGGCGCGGGCGCGGATCGTTCTGGTCGGCGAGCAACCGGGCGATCAGGAGGACCTCGCGGGCAAGCCGTTTGTGGGACCGGCGGGACAGGTTCTCGATAGGGCGCTGGACGAAGCCGGGATCGAGCGGGCGAAGGTCTACATCACCAACGCGGTGAAGCATTTCAAATTCGAGCCGCGCGGCAAGCGGCGCATCCACTCCAAGCCGAATGCGGCGGAGATCAAGATCTGCCATCAATGGGTCGCGCGCGAACTGGCGACGATCGAACCGGAATTCGTCATCGCTTTGGGCGCAACCGCGGCGCAATCGCTGATGGGAAGAGGAATCCCCATCGGCAAGAACCGCGGCAAGGAGCTTACCTGGGTGGATGGACGGCGCGGCATCATCACCGTCCACCCGTCCTATCTGCTGCGCATTCCCGACGCGGCATCGAAGGCACGCGAATACAAGGCCTTCGTGCGCGATCTGAAACTGGCGGCCAGCCTCGCGGTGAAATGATCGTTCAGCGCTTCGGCCGCAGCCAGCGCCACGCGAGATAACCCAGCGCCAGAACGATGGCCGCAACGATGGCGATATCGAGCCAGTGGATCGCGCCGCGCACCCACGGCTGCGATCGCCAGGCGAGGCCGAACTCCAAGCCGAGCGAGGCAAGGCCCAGGCACCAGATGAAGCAGCCGACGAAAGTGTAGATCTCGAACTTCCAGATATTCATGCGTGCGAAGCCCGCAGGCAACGACACGACCACGGGCAGAAGCGGCATCATGCGTGTGACAAGCAGCGTGATGCCGCCCCAGCGGTGGAAATAGTTTTCGACTTTCTCGATCTTGCGGTGGGTGAGAAAGAAATATCGGCCGTATTTCTCTGCGAAGCGCCGCCCGCCCTCCGCACCGACATAATAGATGATGGTCGATCCGATATTGCAGCCGAGCGCACCGGCAAGCGCTGTGTAGATCAATTGGAAACGCCCAGTGGCCGCGAGGTATCCCGCGAATGGCATCACGATCTCGGACGGGATGGGAATCAGCGTGGATTCCAGGGCCATCATCAACACGATGCCAGGATATCCCAGCCATGCAATGGCATGGGTGATCAGCGTGGCGAGGTGGGCGATGATGTGGTCGAGAATGGCGCACGGTCCTGGGAATGTTTTGTAACGCCAGGCCGGCTAACTCAGTTGCGCATATCGGCAACAAAAAAACCCGCGCCTTATGAGCGCGGGTTCAATCTCGATTCTGCAACTGAAGTTACTTCTGCCTTGCCTTGCGGGCCGCGTAACGCGCGTCGCGGGCGGCTTTCTGGTCGGCGAGAAGCTGCGCGTGCGCCTTGAGGCGCTCGACCTTCTCGCGCTCCTTGGCTTCTTCTTCGGCGCGGGCGGCGGCTTCGGCGGCGAGGCGGGCGGCTTCACGCTCCTCGGCTTCCTTCTTCAACCGCGCTTCCTTCTCGCGCTTGCGCTGTTCCTCGCGCTCGGCGCGCTCCTTGGCGATGCGCGCGCGCTCGGCATCGAGCTGCGGTTTCTTCGCGGCGACTTCCGCCATCTTCGCGCGCACCTTCTCTAGCTGCGCCTGACGCGCCTTCTGCGCGTCGCTCTGACGATCTGCGAATTTGTCGGGATTGGAACCACGCATGCGAGAAACTTCTGTCCTTCTTCTTTCGGCGGAGGTGATTAGTGGAACTTCGCCCCGCTCTCAAGAGCAGGGCGAAGATGCTGTGATCAGTTGTCCAGGAACGAGCGGAGCTTGCGGCTGCGGCTGGGGTGCTTGAGCTTGCGCAAGGCTTTGGCTTCGATCTGGCGGATACGTTCGCGCGTCACCGAGAACTGCTGGCCGACTTCTTCCAGCGTGTGGTCGGTGTTCATGCCGATCCCGAAGCGCATGCGCAGCACGCGCTCTTCGCGCGGGGTGAGCGTGGCCAGCACGCGCGTGGTCGTCTCGCGCAGGTTGGCCTGAATGGCCGCGTCGATCGGCAGGACAGCGTTCTTGTCCTCGATGAAATCGCCCAGATGCGAATCTTCCTCGTCGCCGATGGGCGTTTCAAGAGAGATTGGCTCCTTGGCGATCTTCAGGACCTTGCGCACCTTCTCCAGCGGCATGGCCAGACGCTCGGCCAGTTCCTCCGGCGTCGGCTCGCGACCGATTTCGTGCAGCATCTGGCGGGACGTGCGCACCAGCTTGTTGATCGTCTCGATCATGTGCACCGGGATACGGATGGTGCGCGCCTGATCGGCGATGGAACGCGTGATGGCCTGACGGATCCACCACGTCGCATAGGTCGAGAATTTGTAGCCGCGGCGGTATTCGAACTTATCGACCGCCTTCATCAGGCCGATATTGCCTTCCTGAATAAGATCCAGGAACTGCAGGCCGCGGTTGGTGTACTTCTTGGCGATGGAGATCACGAGACGCAGGTTCGCCTCGATCATTTCCTTCTTCGCCTGACCCGACTCGCGCTCGCCTTTCTGCACCGTATGAACGATGCGGCGATATTCGACGATGGACTGACGCGTTTCCTGGGCGAGCGACTGGATCTCGTCGCGCAGGCCAGCGACGCGGTCGCGCTCGTCCTGGATGAAATCCTTCCAGCCCGGACGGGTGAGACGACCGACGCGGCGCGCCCATTGCGGATCAAGTTCGTTGCCAAAATGCTCTTTCAGGAAGTCGCCGCGATCCACGCCATGCGCTTCGGCAAGGCGCAGCAGGCGGCCTTCCAGCGAAACGAGGCGCTTGTTGATGCCGTACATCTGGTCGACAAGCGCTTCGATGCGGTTGTTGTTGAGCTTGAGGCCCTTCACCAGATCGACGGTGTCGTTGCGCAGCTTCTTGAAGCGGCGTTCCTGCGAGGTGGAAAGATCTTCGGCGCTGCCGAGCGCGGCTTCGACGCTCGCGTCCTGCAGCTTGCCCAGTTTCTTATAGAGATTGGCGATGTTGTCGAGCGTCTCCAGCACCTGCGGCTTGAGCGCGGCTTCCATCGCGGAAAGCGGCAGATTGCCCTCGTCTTCGTCTTCGCCGTCGGCAGCATCGGCGGCCGCAGCGGCTTCGCCAGGGTCGACCTCTTCGCCGTCGGCTTTCGGCGCGGGCGCGGTGGGCCTGGGGGCCGGCGGCGGCTTCGGCACGAAGGGCTTGGGCGCAGCGATGGCCTGACCGTTGGCGCCGTTGACGCCATTGTTCAGCGGCTGACCATCCGGGCCAACCGGCGGCGGCACGGCAGCGGGCTGGCCGTCGGGGCCGGCGCCATACATCGCTTCCAGATCGATGATATCGCGCAAAAGGACTTTGCCTTCGTTGAGTTCATCACGCCAAACCGTGATGGCCTCGAAGGTGAGCGGAGATTCGCACAAGGCGCCGATCATCAATTCGCGGCCGGCCTCGATGCGCTTGGCGATGGCGATTTCGCCTTCGCGGCTAAGAAGCTCGACGCTGCCCATCTCGCGCAGGTACATGCGCACCGGATCGTCGGTGCGGTCATAGGTTTCCTTACCGGTAGCGGTCGTGGCAACCGCCGTGCCGGTGGTGGTCGTCAGCGCGCCGCCTTCACCGCCCTCGCCGCCTTCGCCTTCTTCCTGCTCTTCGGATTCGATGACGTTGATGCCCATCTCGTTGAGCATCGACATCGTGTCTTCGATCTGTTCGCTGGAGACCTTCTCCGATGGCAGCACCTTGTTGAGCTCGTCATAGGTGACGTAGCCGCGGGCTTTCGCCTTGGTGATCATCTTGCGGACGGAAGCGTCCGACATATCCAGCAGCGGCGAATCGGCATCGCCCGGCGGCTCGGCCTCGCCCGGCTTCAGGCCCTTCACCGGAACGACCTTGCCGTTCTTGAGGACGATCTCTTTCTTCACCAGCGCGGGCGCGGCGGCGGCAGCGGCTTTCGCCAGCTTCGGATCGAGCTTTTCGGATTTCTTGCTGGCCTTGGCATCGACCTTCACCGCGGCCTTGGCGGCGGCTTTCGACGCGGGCTTGGCGGGCGCGGCCTTCTTCACGGCGGCAGACTTCGAGGCAGCGGCCTTGGCGGCCGGCTTCGTTACTTTGGTCTTCGCCTTGGATGCGGATTTGCTGGGAGCGGCCTTGGCCGGCTTCTTCTTCAGGTCTTTCTTCGTCGCCAACTGACAATTTCCGTTTTTGCAGAACCCTCTACCCTATGTGGAGAGAGTCCGGTTTTTGCGCTCTACCGTGAACAGAACGCGAATACCGCGCTAATCGTCCCGCTGCGGGAGAAGATTGGCGGCGTCGCGCCAGCTCTCCTCCGTGCCTTCAGACTTGAAACGCTCGAAAGCACGAGCCCGTTCGGGACCGGTTTCGGCCATGTCCCGCAGTTGGGACGCGGCTCTGAGCCAGCGGGCTTCGATGTCTTCGGCACCTTCAAACCCCTGCGTATCGTCCGCCGGAGCAGTTTCGCCGCTCGCCAGTGCCCGCGCGTTCAGGCGCTCGACGAGATCGGACATGCCGTGACGGACCAGATGGGTCTCCAAGCCTTGATTTTCAAGCCTGGAGCCGGAGGCGGCGAGGTTTAAAAGCTCATGCCGAAAGGAGTCAAGGACGCGGTCCTGAAAGGGGAGTTCGGCGACGATCTCGCTGTGATGGAGTGCCAGGTCCGGGTGCCGGAACAGAAGGACGCAGAGTTCCAGTTCCTTGAGGCTGCGCGCGCCGGATCGGCCGGAGCGGGCCAGCAGCGAATTCTTCACCGCCGAGGAGACGGCGTCGCCACCGCCGGCGAAACCGGGGCGCGGCGGCGGGCGGCGGCCGCCCGAGAAGCCACCGCGCCGGTCATTGCCGCGCGGCTGGTACTGGGTTTGCGCTTGCGCCGGTTGCGGTGCGCGGCGCTTGAAGCTGTCGAACACCTTCTGGTCGAAGTCGCGCTTGTAGTAATCGGCGATGGAACGATCGCCGATGCGGCCCACGATCTCCGCCAAGGCGCGCTCCAGACCAGCGCGGCGTTCGGGCGTGGAGAAATCCTTGTTCTCGGTCTCCGCGCGCCACAGCACTTTCGCCAAGGGCTCGGCGGCGTCGAGAATCTTGCGCATGGCCATCGGGCCCTCGCGCTTGATGAGCGTGTCGGGATCTTCACCGGCGGGCAGAAATGCGAAGCGCAGGGAATAACCCGGCTTCAGATGCGGCAACGCCAGATGCGCGGCGCGAAGCCCGGCGCGCAATCCGGCGTTGTCGCCGTCGAAACAGAGAACGGGTTCGGGTGCCGTGCGCCAGAGCAACTGGAGTTGATCTTCGGTGAGCGCGGTGCCGAGCGGGGCCACGGCGTAATCGAAGCCAGCGCGCACCAGCGCGATCACGTCCATATAGCCTTCGGCCAATATGATCGTCTGTGCTTTCAGCGCGGCGGCACGGGCCTTGTCGAAATTGTAGAGCAGATGGCCCTTGGAGAAGAGCGTCGTCTCGCCGGTGTTGATGTATTTGGGCTTGGCATCGGGATCGAGCGCGCGCGCGCCGAACGCCACGATGCGCCCGCGCGCATCGGCGATAGGGAACATCACGCGGTTGTAGAAGAAATCGCGCGCCGCGCGATCGCCATCCTGCGGCCGCACCAGCCCGGCGGCGACCATGTCGTCCAGCGAGATGTTCTTCGTGTAGAGATGGTCCTTCAGCGCGCTGTTGGAATCCGGCGCGTAACCGAGACGGAATTGCTTCGCCGCTTCGCCATTCAATCCGCGGCTGACGAGATAATCCCGTGCTTCGCGATTGTTCGTACCGCGCAATTGCTCTTCAAAGAACGCGCATGCCGCTTCCACCACGTCGTAGAGCGACTTCTTCTTTTCCTCACGGGCTTCGTCTTCGGCGGACCATTTGGGCAGTTCGACGCCCGCTTCGCCCGCCAGCTTCTCGACGGCTTCCGGGAACGTCAGGCCCTCCGTCTCCATCAGCCATTTGAAGGCGTCGCCATGCGCGCCGCAGCCGAAGCATTTGTAGGCGCGCCGCTCGTTCTCCACCTTGAAGCTGGGCGACTTCTCCTTGTGGAAAGGGCAGCAGCCCCACAGCACCCGGCCCTTGCGGGTGAGCTTCACGCGCCGGCCCACGAGCTGGACGATATCCGTCCGCCGCAGGATTTCCTCGAGAAGATTGGGGCCATAGCGCATGGCTCTAATGTAGGTGCGCTGGGCTCGAATGTCTCAAGACTTCGAAGATTCGGCTGTGGGTTTGTCGTCCAAAGGACTGCCGGCGGCGCCAGCCACTGTCGCCACAGATTCCGACAATAAAGAGGGTCCTTTCACATAGTTCAACGTCCGGTTTTATTGTTTTCATGAGAAGAGACTTGTATTCCTCTGGCGGGGCAAGTTCTGGGGCAATATTTGACGAATGAATATCGTACGCGGAGCGACCTGGATTTCCGCCTGAAACTGCTGGAAGCGGCGCAGGACCGGCTTGGCGTAGCCGATTCGCTGGAAGACATCATCGCCATCGTGCGCTCCACGGCGCGCTCGGTGTGCTCCGCGGACGGCGTGACCTTCGTCCTGCGCGACGACGGCAAATGCCACTACATCGAGGAAGATGCGATCGGGCCTTTGTGGAAGGGCCAGAAGTTTCCCATGGAAACCTGCATTTCCGGCTGGTGCATGCTGAACAAGAAGACCGCCGCGATTGAAGATATCTTCCAGGACGCGCGCATCCCGCACGACGTCTATCGCAAGACCTTCGTCAACAGCCTGGTGATGGTGCCGGTGGGCGGCACAACGCCCATCGCTGCGATGGGCGCCTACTGGTGCGACAAGCGCGCATTCAACGAGGACGATGTGAAAGCGGTGGAAGCGCTCGGCGCGGCCGTGTCCGGCGCGATGCAGCGGCTGGCGTAATTATTTTGGCGTCAGCAGCTCTTTCACCATCCCGCTGGCTTTGCCGAAATCCATCTGGCCAGCGTAGCGCTCTTTCAGCGCGGCCATGATCCTGCCCATGTCTTTCATCGAGCTGGCGCCGACGTCGGTGATGACGCCCTGAATGGCCGCGCGTTGTTCATCGGCGCTCATCTGCCTGGGCATGAAGGAGCGGATGACATCCACTTCCTCGCGTTCCGAGGCGGCCATCTGCGGCCGGCCGCCTTTGTCGAAGGCTTCGGCGCTTTCCTCGCGCTGCTTGATCATCTTCCCGAGCAACCCGAGGATCTCGTCGTCCGAAATGCCTTCGCGGCTGGTTTCGGTGCGGTTGGCGATATCCTTGTCCTTCAGGGCCGCGTTGATCATGCGCAGCGTCGAAAGGCGCTTCTGATCTTTCGCCTTCATCGCCTCTTTGATCTGCTCGTTGAACTGCTCGCGCAGGCCCATGACATCACCACCAATTCGAAAACGCGCGGAAAATTAGGCTAAACCGTGAGCTGCCGCAAATGCAGGACTGCTTTGCGCGAAGCCGCGCGCGATACGGCGCGAGGGGCGCTAACATCGGCGCATGACCCCAGCTTCCATCAAACCTACGATTTCCAAATCTGTGATCGACCAGATCGACATCCGCATCGGCACAATCGAATCGGCGGCGCCCGTTCCCGGTTCGAGCAAGCTGGTGTCGCTGCTTGTGGATTTCGGCGATCACAAGCGCACCATCCTCAGCGGCATGGCGCAGGAACGCCCCGATCTTCGCGTGTTGGAAGGCAAGCAGGCGCTGTTCGTCGTCAATCTCGAGCCGCGGAAAATAGCCGGAATCCTGAGCGAAGGCATGCTGTTCGACATCGGCTATGAGGACCGAATCCCGCCCGCGCTCGCCGTGCCGGAACGGCCGGTTCCCAACGGATCGCGCGCAGGATAGCGCGGCTTCGCGACGCGCTTGACCCCCGGGGAGCACGTTTCTATTTTCCGGCAAATCGGAGTCCCCCCATGAGCGAGCAAATTTCCGCAACCGCCGAACGACCGGCGGCCACCGTTTCACGCGCGACAGGGCTTCTGGTTCTCGCGGACGGAACGGTGTTCGAGGGACAGGGTTTCGGCGCGGCCACGGCCGCCGTCGGCGAAGTCTGCTTCAACACCGCAATGACGGGCTATCAGGAGATCCTCACCGATCCGTCCTATGCCGGGCAGATCGTGGCCTTTACCTTTCCTCACATTGGAATTGTCGGCACCAACAGCGAAGATATCGAGGCGACGACGCCGGTGGTGCGTGCGATGGTCGTGCGCTCCGATGCGACGCAGCCGTCGAACTATCGCGCGCTCTCGCCACTGGATCGCTGGCTGAAGCTGCACAACATTCCGGGCATCGCGGGCATCGACACGCGCGCGCTCACCAACCGCATCCGCGAACAGGGCATGCCGCACGGCGTGGTCGCCGTGTCGCCGGAAGGAAAATTCGATCGCGACGCGCTGGTGAAACAGGCACGCGAATTTCCGGGGCTCGTCGGTCTCGATCTCGCCAAGGACGTAACCACGCGCCAGCAATATGCCTGGAACGAAATGCCGTGGCTGTGGGGCGAAGGCTACACGCTCGAAAAGGCGCCGACCTGGCGCGCGGTGGTTCTGGACTATGGCGTGAAGCGCAACATCCTGCGCCAGCTTGCGGGCCATGGCGCGGAGATCATCGTGCTGCCGGCATCGGCGTCTTATGAAGACGTGATCCGGCATTCGCCGCATGGCGTTCTCTTGTCGAACGGTCCCGGCGATCCGGCAGCGACGGGTTCCTATGCAATCCCGACGATCAGGGGATTGCTGGAAACGAACATCCCCGTATTCGGAATCTGCCTCGGCCATCAGATGCTGGGTCTCGCGCTGGGTGGTGACACGAAGAAGATGACGCAGGGCCATCACGGCGCGAACCATCCGGTGAAGGATCTGGAGACCGGCAAGGTGGAGATCGTCTCCATGAACCACGGCTTCACCGTCGATGCCGACAGCCTGCCCAGGGGCGTGAAGCAGACGCATGTGTCGCTGTTCGACGGCACCAATTGCGGATTGCGCGTGGAGAACCGGGACGTGTTCAGCGTGCAATACCATCCCGAAGCCTCGCCCGGCCCGATGGACTCGCATTATCTGTTCGGCCGCTTCGCCGACGCCGCGAAGAAACGCGCGTGAAGACGCCGCTCAAATTTGCGCTCGCGGATTTGCGCAAAACACTGGATGCAGCATCTGACGATTTCATCAATGTCTTCAAACATGGCGACGGCCGCTTCGTGCTGTTCAAGCCGGACGGTGAAGACACGCAGACGCCGCACACGCAGGACGAGGTCTATATCGTCGTCTCCGGCACCGGCACGTTCCGGCGCGGCGACGAGGTTGTGCCGTTCGCAGCCGGCGACATGCTGTTCGTGGCCGCGCAGGTGCCGCACCGTTTCGAGACCTTCAGCGCCGACTTCCTGACCTGGGTGGCGTTCTGGGGACCGAAGGGCGGCGTCAGTCGCTGACACAAATCTGTCATCGCATTTCACTAGCTTCGCCAGCGTTTTGAGGGGCCGGTCATGGGCATTGAACAGACGATGTTTGCGGGCCGGTTCGGCCAGTATGTGCGCGACAAGCACGAGCCACGCACGGCGCAGGACTCCGCCGAAATCCCCTATCCGCTGTCGCAAGAGACCCGGGACATCATCACCCACCATCTGATTCCGCTGGGTCTTCTGGCGCGCGCTGATGGCGACATCGCTACCGCAGAACAGAAGGCGATGGTCGATCATGCCGTTGCGATGCTGGCGAAGGCCGGTCATTCGGTGAGCGGCGAGGAGATGGGCAAGCTGAAGGACTATATCGCCGGCTTCCGGCCATCGCTGATGCAGCTCGATCCGGCGTTGCATCGCATCGAGCGCGAGGACGCCGACACCAAGATTGCATTTCTCGGCGCCGCGCGCGCAGTCGCCAATGCCGACGGCAGGATCACCGACGGCGAGGCGCGGCTGCTCGACGAGCTAAGGCTGGAATTCGCGGAAGCGTGATTTTTTCCACGTCCGGCCGGGAATAAACCGGCACCCCGCCCGGTCTATACTTCCTGCATGGATGACCGGCGCCGCAGATTCGAGGCGCAAGCCTTGCCGCACCTGGATGCGGCCTACAACCTTGCCCGATGGCTCTCGCGCTCGCCGGCCGACGCGGACGACATCGTGCAGGATGCAATGCTGCGCGCATTCCGCGCATTCGACGGTTTTCGCGGCGGCGATATCCGGCCGTGGCTGCTCGCGATCGTTCGCAATTGCTGGCGCAATGCCGGCGCAGACGTCAGGCGCCGCGCCCAAATTGCCTTGCCGCAGGACGAAGACGGCGGGCTTGTCAGCGCAGATCCCGATCCGGAAGCGGTGGCGATGGACACGAGCCGAAGCCGCAAGCTGGACGAAGTGATCGCACTTCTGCCCAACGAATTTCGCGAAGTGCTGGTGCTGCGCGAGATGGAAGACATGAGCTATCGCGAGATCGCGGAAATCACCGGCTCACCCATCGGCACGGTGATGTCGCGGCTGGCGCGGGCGCGCACGATGCTGCGTGAGAAGTGGACAGCGAGGGAACTGGCATGAACTGCCCCGAACTGTTGCGCACACAGGCCTTTCTCGACGGTGAGTTGACCGGCGATGCCGCGCGCGAAGCCGAACGCCACATCGCCGGATGCGAGGATTGTCGCGCCTCCAGCGCGAGCGTGGCCGAGATGAGCGACGTCCTGCGCGCGAGCACAATGCGACACCGCGCGCCGCAGGCGTTGCGCGACAGGATCGGCGCCTTGCTCGACAAGGAAACCGCTCCGGTGGAACGGGTACCGCGGCGGCGACGGCGCGAGTTCTGGACCGGCGCGCTCAGCGGCGTCGGCACAGCGGCACTCGCCGCGGCGTTGACGATGTTCGTGCTGCTCCCCCCTTCCGCCGAAACGCTGGCGCAATCGGTGGCGGACGCACACACCCATGCGCTGATGAGCGGCAAGGTGATCGAGGTGGCTTCGAGCAGTCATCACACGGTGAAGCCTTGGTTCGCGGGCAAGGTGGAAGTTTCGCCGCCAGTCGCCGATTTCGCGCAAGAAGGCTTCCCCCTGGTCGGCGGTCGCGTGGACAAGGTGGCCGGATCGCGCGCGGCGGTTGTCGTCTATCATCACGGCCGCCACGAGATCGATCTCTTCGTGTGGCCGGACAAGGGCGCACGGCTTCCCGGCGAAAGCACGCGATACGGCTATCACGCTATCTTCTGGAAAAGCGGCGATCTGAACTTCGCCGCAGTGTGCGACATGGAAGGCGCGGAGCTGCACAAATTCGTGAACCTAGTGCGCGCCGAATCCGAGTAGCACCGGAATAAAACCCAGCCCTGCCCGGTATTGAGCCTCGAAAGAGAGGCTAACATGAACGATCACTCCCGGCGCGATGCGCTGAAATGCCTGGGGCTCGGCACGGGTACGCTATTCACCCTGTCATCCGGCATCTTCGGCGCCGTCGATCTGGCGCAAGCGGCGACGCACAAGGACATTGGTACACCGTTGTTCGTGCAAATCAGCGACAGTCACATCGGATTCAACAAAGACGCCAATCCCGATGTGATCGGCACGCTGAATCGGAGCATCGACGTGGTGAATGCGCTGCCGCGCAAACCGGCCTTTGCAATCCACACGGGCGATGTCACCCATCTTTCCCGGGCGGAGGAGTTCGACACCGCGGCGCAATTGATGAAACGCCTGCAAGTGAGCGAACTGCACGTTGTTCCCGGCGAGCACGATGTCACTGACGGGCCGGGCGTTGAGTTCTTCAACCGCTTCGGCAAGGCGTCGAACAATCGCGGCTATTACAGCTTCGCGGCCAACGGCGTGCACTTCGTTGCGCTGGTGAACGTGATGGACTTCAAAGCCGGCGGCCTCGGCGCGCTGGGCGACGACCAGATGGCGTGGTTGAAGGACAATCTCACCAACGTGCCGAACAGCCAGCCGGTGGTGGTGTTCGCGCACATGCCGCTCTGGAACATCTACGAGCCCTGGGGCTGGGGCACGGCGGAGAGCGCGCAGATCGCGCAGCTTCTAAAGCGGTTCGGCTCCGTCACGGTGCTCAACGGACACATCCACCAGATCGTGCAGAAGGTGGAAGGCAACATCACCTTCCACACCGCCCGCTCCACCGCCTATCCACAGCCGCAAGCGGGCGTGGGATCCGGACCGGGGCCGTTGAAAGTGCCCGCCGGCGAGTTGGGCGCGATGCTCGGCATCACCGACGTGACCATCCATCGCGCACGCAAGCCTGTGCTTGCCGACATCACCCTCACCTGATCCGGAAAGGATACGACATGAAAACCCGTTTCTTCGCTTTGCCTTTGCTTGCCTTGCTCACGGCAGCGCCTGCTTTCGCCGATGCCTCCGTAACGATCAAGAACTTCGACTATTCGCCGATGGATGTCACCATCAAGGCCGGCGAGACGGTGACATGGAAGAACCTCGACGGCGAGCCGCATACGGTGGTGAGCGTCGATGGTGCCTTTCGCTCCAAGGCGCTGGACGAGAACGACAGCTTCTTATTCAAGTTCGAAAAGCCCGGAACTTACAAATACATCTGCTCGATCCATCCGCAAATGAAAGCGACCATCACCGTTCAATAGATCGTCCACGCTTCGCGTATGTTAGCCGGGGCACTCCCCCGACATCCTACGGCCCCGGCTCTTTTTTGCCTGGCTTACGCCGCTTCTTGACGCTTCTTCGACCCACGCCTAGCTAAACCGGATGGAGGCGGCAGATGAGTCTTTCAGATTGGGCATCGATCGGAAGTCTGGCGAGCACCATCGCCGTACTGATTTCGCTTATCTATCTGGCGCTGCAAGTGCGGCAGGCGGAACGCAACCAGCAAGCATCGATCCGGCAAGGCCGCGCCACGCGCGTGGTGGATATCGTGCTGGCCACGGGCGATCCGGCACTCGGCGATGCGCTGCCAAAAGGGACGGCCGGCGCAACCGATATCTCGTCCGTCGAATTCGGGCAGTTCATCGCGATCTACGGCGCGTTCCTCGCCAGCGCGGAAGATACTTATCTGCAGCATCAGGAAGGTTTGTTGACGGATGCCGTCTATGCGAGCTTCGCCGAAAGCTGGCGGCAGACCCTGGCGCAGCCCGGTGTTCGCGCGTTGTGGAAATTGCGCCGGCACGGATTCGAGTGTGGCTTCGCTAGCTTCATGGACAAGCTAATGGCCGAAGCACCATCGCCATCCTCGAGCGACTTTCTCACCGCGTGGAAGAAGGAAGTCGCTATCGAGAAATCGCGCGACGCGTAAGCCTCCCCGGCTTTCGCCGGAGAGGCTGCCCCGTCAACGATTGTCGAGTTGCGCGCGCACGCAATCCAATCCCAGCCGCGAGATGCGGTAAGGTCCGCCATTCACGCTGGAAATGAGGCCGCGGCGCTTGAGTCGGCCGAAAAGCGCGAGCGTGCAATCCGCCAGCCGGTAACCGTCGCGATTGTAGCAATCGACTTCGACAATGTTCTTGCCGTCGCGCGTATGCTGGATGAGCCCGCCCTGCGCCAGCACGTGCAGGACGCGTTGCTCCAATTTGGAAATGTTCACTGGATATGTCTTTCATCGCACCGAACTCCGCGATCCGGCGCGAGCGAATGCGCGCGCGGGAATCGCGTCAGCCAATGCCTGCCCGCGGGCAGGCGTCAGTGGATGGTGACAATCTCTTGCATAATTCCCCGAAGCGAGGCGTGAACGGTGCAGGTTTACGCGAGCGCCGCGCCTTCGGTCAACGGCGCAGTTCGACCACGTCAAACGCCGATTCCTGCACCGGATAGGGCATCTCGATGCGGGCGTGGCCGCCGCCAAGGCCAGAGAGCAAACCGATCTGATCGTCCGGCGTCTGCGTCGCGCCGACCGACGCGCCACTGCCAGAATAGGCGTGCATCGGCTCGGTGCTCATATATTGCGCGCCGAGATAGACATACTTGCCGTCATGCGCCGGATAGAGATAGCCGGCGGTGCGCGTGGAGCCGTTGAGCTTCTGGAAGAACAGATGACCGCCGCGGTTGGAGATGCGGCAGTTGAACCAACTGTAGACGCGGCTCGGCGTCATGCCGCCGACCTTAATGAGACGGCAGCGCCAGCCGCCTTCGACGCCATCGGCCGGACCGCCGGCGGGATCGAGCACTTCGTGGATGACGCTCATATCCGGACCGGATTGCGCCTGCTCCATCGCGCGCGATTTGGATTCTTCCAGAAGCGAAAGCCGCTTCTGGTCGGCGGGCGTCGCCACATCCTGCCATCCGGCTGCCAACACGGGCGTTGCAAACAGCGATAGTGCGATAAGCGAAATGGCGCCGCGCATGGTTCAGTCCCCTTCGTCGTCGCCGCCGGTCCAGCCTTTCAGCTTGGTCGACGGCGGTGCCCCAATGATGCTGTAACCGGCATCCACAAGATGAACTTCGCCGGTGACCCCGGCGCCCATGTCGCTCAGCAGATAGAGTGCCGAATTGCCGACATTGTCGAGATCGACGGTGCGGTTCAGCGGCGACTGCGCCTTGTTCCAGCGGAAGACGACGCGGCTCTCGCCGATCACCGACCCGGCCAGCGTGCGCATCACGCCCGCGGAGATCGCGTTTACCCGGATATTGTCCTTGCCGAGATCGGCAGCGAGATAGCGAACGCTGGATTCCAACGCCGCCTTGGCCACGCCCATCACGTTGTAGTTCGGGATGACGCGCTGCGCGCCCATGTGGGTGAGCGTCACCAGCGAGCCGCCGTTCGGCATCATCGCCTTGGCGCGGCGCGCGACCGCGGTGAAGGAATAGCAGGAGATCAGGAGCGAGCGAACGAAGTTCTCGCGGGATGTATCGACGTAGCGGCCCTTCAATTCATCGCGGTCTGAAAAGGCGATGGCGTGGACGACGAAATCGAGCGTTTTCAATTCGCGCTTCAGGACATCGAAGGCCGCATCCATCTGGTTGTCGTCTTCGACATCGCAGGGCAGCAGGATTTTAGACCCGATACTGTCGGCCAAGGGCTTGAGGCGGCGCGACTGCGCATCGCCCTGATAAGAGAACGCGATTTCCGCACCATGCGCATGCAGCGTGCGCGCGATTCCCCAGGCGATGGAGTGGTCGTTCGCCACACCCATCACCAGCCCGCGCTTGCCCTTCATCATGCCCTGTTCAGCCATGACCGATCCCTGTCCGTCCCGTATTGAAACACAGGAGCGGAGCTTCTGCTCCATCCCTGCAAGAGTTTTGCCTGTTCAGGCGTCATAGCGCTGGAAAACCAGCGTCGCATTGGTGCCCCCGAAACCGAAGGAATTGGAAAGCGCCCGCTCGATCTTCTGGTTGTCCATGCGCTCGCGCACGATGGGCGCGTCCCCCACATCCGGATCGATCTCCTCGATATGCGCGCTCTCGCCGATGAAGCCGTTGTTCATCTGCAGCACCGAGTAGATCGCTTCCTGCACGCCGGTGGCGCCCAGCGAATGGCCCGTCAGCGACTTGGTGGAATTGATGTACGGCATATTGTCGCCGAACACTTCGCGCATCGCCTTGATCTCGGTGACGTCGCCCACCGGCGTCGATGTGCCGTGCGCGTTCACGTACTGGATGTCGCCCTTCACCGTGGAGAGCGCCTGCTGCATGCAGCGGATCGCGCCTTCTCCCGACGGCGCCACCATGTCGTGGCCGTCGCTGGTCGCACCGTAACCGACGAGCTCGGCATAGATCTTCGCGCCGCGCGCTTTGGCATGCTCAAGCTCTTCGAGCACCATGATGCCGCCGCCGCCGCCGATCACAAAGCCATCGCGGTTCTTGTCGAACGCACGCGAGGCCTTGGACGGCGTGTCGTTGTATTTCGTGGACATCGCGCCCATTGCGTCGAACAGGCTCGACAGGCTCCAGTGGAGTTCCTCCGCGCCGCCAGCGAAGACGACATCCTGCTTGCCGAACTGGATCATCTCCGCCGCGTTGCCGACGCAGTGCGCCGAGGTCGCACAGGCCGAGCTGATGGAATAGTTGACGCCCTTGATCTTGAACCAGGTCGAGAGCACCGCCGAGCAGGTGGACGACATTGTCTTTGGAACGGCGAATGGCCCGATGCGCTTGGGACTGCCGTTCTTGCGCGTGATGTCCGCCGCTTCGATGATGTTGCTCACCGACGGGCCGCCCGAACCGACGATCAGGCCTGTACGCGGATTGACGATATCTTTTTCTTCAAGACCGCTGTCGCGCAGCGCCTGCTCCATGGCGATAAAGCCGTAGGCCGCGGTGTCGCCCATGAAACGCATGGCGCGCCGGTCGATCATCGACGCCATGTCGATGTTCGGCTTGCCGTAAACCTGGCTCTTGAACCCCATCTCTTTGTAGCTCTCGGAGAAGGTGATGCCCGATTTGGCTTCGCGCAAAGATGCGACGACTTCCTGCGTGTTGTTTCCGATGGGCGACACGATGCCCATGCCTGTGACGGCGACCCGTCTCATGGCAAATCTCCTTTGGTGATGAACATCATATCAGCCCCGCGCGGCGGCGGCAGCGGCTTGTTCGTCCGTAACCAGACCGACTTTCAGATCTGTCGCTTCAAAAACCTGCTTGCCATCGCAGAGAACAATGCCGTCGGCGACCCCCATCACCAGCTTGCGCAGAATCACGCGCTTCATGTTGATGTGATAGCTCACCTTCTTGGCGGTGGGCAGAATCATTCCGGCGAACTTCACCTCGCCAACACCGACGGCGCGGCCGCGTCCCTTGCCGCCCATCCACCCTAGGAAAAAACCAACCAGTTGCCAGAGCGCATCCAGTGGCAAACACCCTGGCATCACCGGGTCGCCCAGGAAGTGGCATTTGAAAAACCACAGATCGGGATTGATATCGAGTTCGGCGAAGATTTCGCCTTTGCCTTCGGTGCCGCCCGTGTCAGTGATCTTGGTGATCCGATCCATCATCAGCATGGGCGGCATGGGTAGCTTGGCATTTTCGTCGCCCCACAATTCGCCTCGCGCGCAGGCCAAGAGCCCGTTCAGATCGAAGCTCGATGGGCGCAACACCGTGTCAGTCATTTTCCCTGGAATCCCGTGGTTTTCGGCCTTCTCGAGCGCAAATCTCTTGACAAAAAGGCGCTCAGGGCCGATTTCTGTTTGTTAGAAGCATTCTAACCAGTTAGGGCTAGATTGCAGGGCCGCAACATGCGGGTATGACGTTCCCTGCGCAAGCCCGCTCCTGAGGTGTTGAGTTGTCCGTCCTGCGTAAGAAGCCCGGCAAGGAAGCTAGTGAATCCGCCAGCGCCAAGGTGCGTGCGGCCGGCCTGCGTCCGACGCGACAGCGCGTGGCGCTGGCGGGGCTTCTCTTCCGTGAGCACGACCGGCATGTGACAGCGGAAGCGCTGCATGAGGAGGCCGCAAAGGCCGGTGTGCGCGTATCGCTCGCGACCATCTACAACACGCTGCACCAGTTCACCGGCGCCGGGCTTCTGAACGAAGTCGTGGTGGATTCCGGCCGCGCTTATTTCGACACCAATATCGGCGACCATCAGCACTTCTACGTGGAAGAAGATGGCGCGCTGATCGACATTCCCGGCGACACCATCGCGGTGTCGAACGTTCCCACCCCGCCCAAGGGCATGACGGTGGACCGCGTGGATGTGGTGGTGCGCGTCAAGCGCGCCTAAACGCCTCACACCTTCCTCTTTTGAATTGTTCTAAGCGCGTTGACAGCCCCGCGCGCGCTGTCGCACAGTCGCGCCCGGCCACCCATTCAAGGAGACGCACATGGCAGCATTGAAAGGTTCCAAGACCGCGCAGAATCTGAAGGACGCGTTCGCCGGCGAAAGCCAGGCCAACCGCCGCTACCTCTATTTCGCGCAGAAGGCCGACGTCGAAGGCTACAACGATGTCTCCGCCGTGTTCCGCTCCACCGCCGAAGGCGAGACGGGCCATGCACACGGCCATCTCGAATTCCTTGAGGCCGTCGGCGATCCGGCGACGGGCGAGCCGATCGGCGACACGTCGCTGAACCTCAAGGCCTCCATCGCGGGCGAGACGCACGAATACACGGACATGTATCCGGGTATGGCCAAGACCGCGCGCTCGGAAGGCTTTGACGAAATTGCCGACTGGTTCGAGACCCTCGCGAAAGCCGAGAAGAGCCACGCGGGCCGCTTCCAGAAGGCACTCGACACGCTCGGCAAGTAAGTTTTGTTGCGAATGGCGAGTGGCGAATAGCGTATAGCTGGCCGCCCTCGCCATTTTCTTTTCACCATTTCATTCGCACGATATTCCCATGACATCACGCGAAGGCAGCCTCGAGGCGCCGACACGCCATCCCATCGACTGGCAAAACCCGGACTTCACCGATCCGGTGAAGCTGGATGCCGAGATGCGGCGTGTGTTCGATATCTGTCACGGCTGCCGCCGCTGCTTCAATCTGTGCGACAGCTTCCCGCGGCTGTTCGATATGATCGACAACAGTCCCACGGAAGAACTCGACGGCGTTCCGAGCGAGAAATTTACCGACGTCACCGAAGCCTGCACGCTGTGCGATATGTGCTTCATGACGAAGTGCCCCTATGTGCCGCCGCATCCCTTCCAGCTCGACTTCCCGCATCTGCTGCTGCGCCATCGCGTGGCCGAAGCCAAAGCTGGCAAGACGGATTTCACCGCGCGGCAATTGGCCGAGATGGATCGCAACGGCCGCATGGCCGTGCCTCTGGCGCCGCTCGTGAACTGGGGCGCGAAGACGGACAACGCGCTCACCCGTCCCGCGATGGACGCGGTGCTGCATATCGACAAGACAGCGACGTTGCCAAAATTCGCGTCTCAGACCTTCATGCGCGCCGAGAAAGCGAAGCCGGGCAAGGTGAATGCGAGCGCCCCCGCCTACGGCAAGCGCAAAGCCGCGATCTTCGCGACCTGCTTCGTGAACTACAACAAGCCCGACACCGGCATGGCGGCACGCGCGGTGCTGAACCATCTGGGCGTGGAAACAAAGGCCTCTTATCCGGGTTGTTGCGGCATGCCGTTCCTGGAACAGGCGGAGATGGAAAAGGTCGCCGCGCAGGCGAAGAAGGTTTCCGCAGAACTCGTGAAGCTGATCGACCAAGGCTTCGACATCATCGCGCTAACCGCCTCCTGCGGGCTGATGCTGAAATTCGAATGGGCACTGATCGTGCCTGACGACGAGAACGTCAAGCGCGTGGCCGACGCGGTGTTCGATATCGACGAATATGTCGTGGACATCGCCAAGAAGCATGGCTTGCCCGCCGGCCTTCAACCGCTGCCCGAAGGCGTGACGGTGCATCTGGCCTGTCATGCGCGCGCGCAGAACATGGGTCCAAAGGCGGCGGAGATGCTCAGGCTCATTCCCGATACAAAGGTGGACGTGATTGAGCGTTGCTCCGGCCATGGCGGCACCTTCGGCGTGGTGAAGCCGACACATGCGGTGGCCGAGAAAGTCGGTCGTCCCGTCTTCCGCACGGCGGCAGGACAAAATCACGGGCACATCGCCTCTGATTGCCCGCTGGCAGCGCAGCATATTCTGCAGAATGTGAAAGCGCTGAACGCAAAAGAAAAGGAAACAAAGGCGAAGGAGCCCGAGCATCCCATTCAGATCTTCGCGCGTTCCTATGGTTTGGTGGAGTAACGCCGATGCCCGCGACACAGAGGAAGATCACGCCCGCCGACATCATCGCTTACGAGAAATATGCCGCCGAGCGCGCACAATTCCGCAAGAACATTATCCCGGTGAAGAAGAACCGGCGCATGGAAGTCGGTCCGTTCGCCACTTTCTATTTCGAGAACTACGACACCATGTGGATGCAGGTGCAGGAAATGCTGCACATCGAGAAAGGCGGCGCCGAACAGATCGAAGGCGAGCTGGAGGCCTATAATCCACTCATTCCACAAGGGTCCGAGCTGATCGCGACGCTGATGCTGGAGATCGAGGATGTTGGACGGCGCAACCGCGAGCTCTTCCGCCTCGCCGGCATCGAAGAGAGCATCTATATCGAACTCAATCAGGAGCGCATCGCGGCCGCGCCCACCGAATATGACGACCGCACCACACCGGACGGAAAGACGTCATCGGTGCATTGGGTGCGCTTCACCTTCACGCCGGAGCAGATCGCCAAATTCAAGGATGCGACTGTAACAGCGGTCCTTGGTGTGGCGCATCCGGCCTATGGCCACATGGCGGTGATCCCGCCGGAGATCCGCGCCGAACTGTCGAAAGATTTCGCTTAAGCGCTGACCTGCGCGCGCACGCTGGCTTCGCGCACGCTCCAGTCGCGCTGAGGCTCATAGCGGCCATGCGCCATCACGAAACGAGGCTCGCCACGCTCGTCCGCCAGCGGCAGCAACAGCATCTCGCCGACCATCAGCTTCTGGATGACGATCGGAAAGCGCATAGGCGTTCTCGTCTGCAGTGTCAGCAACGAGGTGTTCGTCCACCGCTCGGTCTGTTCCTGCGTGGCGCTCTCGTGATCGAAGGTTTGGCCAGTACGCTCGCTGAGCGTCCGCGTCATGACCGTGCCCACGACACGAAACCTGAAACGCGGCGGCTCCTTCTCGATGAGTTCGGCCATCGCCAGCCGCGGCAGGTACGGTTTGAGAGCGCGCACGGGAAGATCATCGCGGAACGGAAGGTCGCGATCGCCCCGCGCCCAATTCCACAACTCGATCAGCTCTTCACATTCGCGCATGACGAACGCGTTGTCAGGGTCGCAATACTGCAACCAGCCTTTCGCTTTCGCCTGCGTGTTGAAATACGCGATCGCCTGTTCGCGGGTTTCCATATCTGCCGGGATAGCAGACCGTTGGTCAAAACACCGTTAATTCTGTAGAACCCCTTCAGGCGGAAGCATGCTCTTCCCGGGAAACATCGCCGGCGACACCCGGCCCGTAGTGCCCGAAGCCAAGAACGAAACGCGCCTCGCCAGCGTCGTCCGCAAGCGGCATGAACAGAAGCTCGCTGGCGAGATAAGTCTTGTTATTGACAAGAACACGGCCGCAGAAGCGCATCGGCCGCGCGCAGCGCATCACCAGGTCCAGGCTCGCATTCCAGCGCGCGACCTGACGCGGCGGGGCATCTTCGTCGAGGAATTTTCCCGTGCGCTCGCCCAATACCTGCGCGATCTGCGTGCCCATGAGCCGCCAGGTGAAACGTGGCGGATCAAAGGAAGCGCGCTCGTTGATGGCGACCCGCGGCAGGAAACCTTTGAGCGTGCGCGGCGTCATGCTGCAGCGCGCGGGCATCGGATTGCCGCCTGCCTGCTCTTTCCAGATATCCAGCATCACAGGGAAGTCGGCATGCACGAACGCGAGCGTGGGATCGCATTGTTGCTCCCAACCCTCGTTCGCCGCCAGCGCGTTGAACACAGCGACGGCGTCAAGACATGTTTTGTCCCCGGCCATGCCGCTGTTTTAGGCAACCTGACATTAGCGGGCCGTTAATAAGACCATCGGAAGTTAATGCAGATTCATGCTTGTCAGGTGTTCGAGCGCTGCAATGGCCTGTGGCCCGCTTTCAACCTTGATAGTGGCCATGCCCATGGCGCGGGCCGGCTTCAGGTTGACGCCGAGATCATCGAGATAGATGCAGGCTTCCGGCTTCACGCCAAGCGTCTCGCACATCATTTCATAAATGCGCGGATCAGGTTTGCGGATGCCGGTCTTGGCGGATTCGATGACATGGTCGAACAGCGCCATGACATCCTTCGCATACAGCGCGCGGCCTTCGTTGGAGCCAGTCATGTTGGCGGGCACGTTGTTGGTGATGCAGCCGGTCTTGTATTTCGTCTTGATACGGCGCAGCGCCTCGATCATCTCCGGGCGGAAATCGCCGGAGAGCAAGCCGATGATGTCCTTGCCCGGAACGTAATGGCCCAGCGCAAGGGCTTCGTCTGCGAAGGCCTTGTCGAAACTGTCGAGATCCAGCTCCGCGCGCTCGAAGCGCGCCCAGGCATTGGTGAGATGGTTCTGGCTGTTGATCCTGCGGATGAGATCGACCGGCAGACCGTTCTCGCGCTCATAGCGTGCGAAAGCCTCGAAGGGCGATGAGGTGAAAACCCCGCCAAAATCCCAGATCACCGCCTCGATCATGCCGCACCGTCAATTCCTATTGCCCTTGCGCAGAACAACCAGTCGCGCCCTAATCCGTCAAGGGAGAAAGCCACATGAGCGAGCGCGTGGTTCACACGCCGATGGAGGCGAAGGGCGAAGCGCCGCCGCGTGGGCGATTGGCCGGACGGCGCATTCTGGTACTGGGCGGCGGACAGATGGAGATCGGAGAGCCCGACACGCCGATCGGCAATGGCCGTGCGATCAGTGTGCTGTGCGCACGCGAAGGTGCAGCGGTTGCCGTAGCGGATCGCGATCTTGCGAGCGCGGCAGCAACCGTGTCCCTGATCGAGAAAGAAAACAATCAGGCCTTCGCCATCCAGGCCGATGCGACGAAAGAAGACGACATCGTGCGCATGATCGGCGAAGCGCATAAAGGTTTGGGCTCGATCGACGGCATCGTGCTTAATGTCGGCATCGGCGCGGGCGGCGCATGGCTGGAAGGCACGACAACCGAAAGCTGGGACAAGGTGTTCGCCATCAATCTGCGTTCGCACATGCTGACGGTGAAACATGCGATGGCAAAACTGGAAGACGCATCCTCCATCGTCTTCATCTCTTCCATAGCGGGGCTGACAGCCGGGAGTCGCCTTCCCGCCTACGATTCGTCCAAAGCCGCGCTGTTTGGATTGTGCCGGCATGTCGCCTTCGAAGGCGCACGGCGCTGGATTCGCGCCAATGTCGTGGCGCCGGGATTGATGGATACCTCCATCGGCAGGCTCGCCACGCGCGGCCGGCCCAATCGGACGGCGACGAATATTCCGCTCAACCGGCAGGGCACGGGATGGGAGACGGCATATGCAACGCTGTTCCTGCTGTCGGAGGAAAGCTCTTACATCACGGGACAGACCTTGGCGGTGGATGGAGGCTTGAGCGGGCTATGAGCACACTGTCCTTTCCCAAGGCGCGCTACGACGCCGGCATCGCGGATTTCGGCAACGGTTCCTACGCTTATCTGCAACCGGACGGCGGATGGGGCTTGTCCAATTCCGGTCTGGTGACAAGCGACGACGAAGCGCTGCTGGTCGATACCATGTTCGACTATGCCCACACCCGCGCGATGCTGGAGAGCTTCAAGCGCGCGTCATCGGCGAAGATCCGCACGCTCTTCAACACGCACCACAATGGCGATCATTGCTATGGCAACGCGCTGGTCGAGGGCGCACAGATCATCGCCACAGAAGGCGCCAGGACGGCGATGACGCATGAGACGCCGGAAGGCCTTGCCAAGCTCATGAAGGTCGCCGGAAATATGGGTTTGACCGGCGAGTATTTCCTGCATTGCTTCAGCCGCTTCAGGTTCGACGGCATCGACGCGAAGCTGCCGGACACCACCTTTCATGGTCATCTCACGCAGCAGGTCGGCGGCAAGACCATCGAGTTGATCGAAGTAGGGCCCGCCCATACCGGTGGCGATGCCATCGCTTATGTGCCGGCGGACAAGGCGGTGTTCACCGGCGACATTCTTTTCATCGAAGGCCATCCGATCATCTGGGTGGGGCCTGTCGGCAACTGGATCGCGGCGTGCGAGCGGATCGAAGCGATGGATGTCGAGACCATCGTGCCGGGGCATGGCCCGATTACCGACCAGCGTGGCGTCGCGCGGTTGCGCGAATACCTCACCTATATCCGCGACGAGGCGAAGGCGCGCTATGACGCCGGGATGGGCGCTCTGGAAGCGGCGCGCGATATCTCCTTCGCCGACTTTGCCAATTGGGGCGACAGCGAACGCATCGCCGTCAACACCGCCGCCCTCTATCGCGAATTCGGCGCGAAGGATGTTCCGTCCGACGCCGCCACGCTGTTCGGATGGATGGCGCAGCTTTGGAAAGACAAAAAGGGAAGCCGCCCGTGACGCTTATCGTCTATGAACATCCGCTGTCGCCCTATGCGCAGAAGGTGAAGATTTCGCTGGATGAAAAAGGAGTGACATATGAAACGCGCATGCCTACTGCCATCGGCAGCGGGCAACCGGACACGAGTTTTCTCAAATCCAATCCGCGCGGCGAAGTGCCATCACTGATCGACGGCGACGTGTCCGTTTTCGATTCCACCATCATCCTCGAATACATCGAAGACAAATGGCCCTCGCCGCCAATGCTGCCGAAATCGGCGGCAGAACGCGCGACCGCGCGCACCATCGAAGACGTGATGGATACGAGCTTCGAGCCGATCAATTGGGGCCTGGGAGAGATCAAATGGTTCAAGCGCGCCACCGGCGAGCGCGCCCGCACACTGGAGGCCAAAGCGCATGCGCAAGCGCGCGGCCTCTATGACTGGCTGACGCGGCATCTGGGAAAGCGCGGGTGGTTCAATGGCGAGACTTTCGGCTGGGCCGATCTCTCCGTCGTGCCGTATCTCAACGGCGCACGCGGCAACGGTATCGGGCCGGATGAATCGTCACCGCTCGGGAAATGGCTGGCTCGCGCCAATGCGCGCCCGTCCGTGCAGAAGGCGGCACACGCGGCGGCGGCCGTCGTCGCCAACATGGCACAGGTGGATCAGGCCGTGAAAAGCGGTCTGTTCAAGCGCGAGTATCGCGACCATCGCCTAGAATGGATGATCCGCTCCGGTGGACTGGACATGGTGGTCGAAGGCCTGGAAAAAAACAACATCCGATTCTCAAACGAGCTCAACTGATGACCAGCGAAATCATCTTCCATCACTATCCGGCGTCGCCCTTCTCCGAAAAGGTGCGCGTGGCATTCGGCATCAAGGGGCTTGCGTGGCGCTCGGTGGAAATCCCCAACATGATGCCCAAGCCGGATCTTCTTCCGCTGACCGGCGGCTATCGCAAGACGCCGGTGATGCAGATCGGCGCGGATATCTTCTGCGACACGCAGATCATCCTGCGCGAGCTGGAGCGACGCTATCCGGCGCCGCCGATTTTTCCGCTGAAGAACGGCCTGGCCTATGCGCTGGGGTTCTGGAGCGACCGGGTGTTCTTCATGGCCTCTGTTGCGCTGGTGTTCGCAGAAGTGGGCGACATGGTGCCCGAAGCGTTCAAGCAGGACCGCAGCAAGATGTCCGGCTCGACCTTCAACACCGATGCGATGAAAGCTGCGGCGCCATTCATGCGGGATCAGTGGCGCGCGCATGCCGATTTCGTGGCGGAGACCTTGGAAGACGGACGTGAGTTTGTCGGCGGCCCCAAGCCTGGTGCGGCTGACATCCATGCCTACATGAACTTCTGGTGGCTGCAGGCGGCAATCCCGCACATTGCCGCGACCTATCTGCGCGAATATCCCAAGGTCGCGGCATGGGTCGCACGGATTTCCGCTATTGGCCATGGCAAGCCGACGCCGATGGATTCAAAGGACGCGTTGAAAGTGGCGAAAGCCGCAACACCGGAAGCGCAGATGGCCGCTGATCCGGGCGACCCGCGCGGGTTGACGCCCGGAACGCGGGTGACCGTATCAGCAGATGACTATGGCCGCGATCCGGTCGAAGGCACCATTCTGTTCGGCAATGCGCATGAAATCGCGATCGCCCGGTCGGATGACCAGGTTGGCGATGTGGTCGTGCATTTCCCGCGCGCGGGATTCATGGTGACGAAAATCTAGGCGGCTGTCCCGATATTCTGCGAGACCGCAAAAGTAGCGCCGAAGAAGCCGCAGGACAGGACAGTGTTCGCCACGCCGTCGTCGCCCAGAACCGGTGCCATGAGATATTCGCCGGTAATATAGCCCTTGTTCGCCGTTTCCGAGCGGCTGACGAAACGCAATGGTGCGCGTGCGGTAAGCGTTGCTTCCGGCGCAGCCTGCCAGCGTTTGGCAAGGTGCGGTTGCATCGCCTCGTCAAAGAACTTGCCGGTGAAGTCGCCGAGCACTTCGTTGAAGCGCGTTCCCATCAGACGCGCGCGATAGCGGCGACATCCTTCCCGCTCAACATACTCATAGATCGCGATATTCGGCAGGTAGGCGCGCAGAAGTTGCGGTGTCAGGCTCTTGCGGCTCGGGACGCTTTTGGGCGTCGCTAGGTCGTGCCAGATCTCCAGCAACTCGCAAAGCTCTGGCCGCTGAAACGTCAGCGAGGCGTGGCAAACCGATTGCCATCCTTCTTCCTTCGCCAGCCGGTTGTAGGCGGCCGCGGCCTCGTGCGGATCACGCGTTTGCATGTACATTTTCTTACGCGTGATATGTCGACACTTCGTTAACGGTGTGTTGCCGCTACTCGTTGTGGCGTGCCGCCACCTCGTGCGCCGCGCGGATTCCCGAGCGTAATCCGCCTTCGATATAGCCCATGAATTCGATGGCCGTTTCCGTTCCCGCCCAATGGATCCGGCCGCAAGGCATGCGCAGCGCCGAACCAAACCGGGTCATCACACCGGGCGGCATGTGACCGACATAGCCGTGGATGTAAGGCTCGGTCAGCCAGTCATTGTCTTCGTAGCCGAGCGGATGCGCAGCTTCGGGGCCAAAGAACCGGACGAGCGAAGCGATCACCTTCTCCTTGCGCGCATCCTTCCCGAGCGCGCTCATCTCCACGGCACGGCGGCCTTCGATGAAGCACAGCAGTGCGGCAGGGCCGGTATCGCGCGCGTCGTCGAGCACGACACCCAGCGTGTCGTCGTCGGTCGCGACCTGGCCGGACCATCCCGCCGTCCGCCAGAAGGCCGTGCTATAGGTCACGATGACTTTGATGATGGTGCCGGCCGGCATACGTTGTTGCAGGCCGTCGCGCATGGCCGGCAGATGCGGCTCATACTGAATGCGCGACGCAGCCGTGGGCGGCGCGGCCACGATGATGAAGCGCGCGACGAATTCGCCCTTGGGCGTCGTCACGCGAACGCCGTTCGAATCCTGCACGATCTTTTCGGCCGGCGCTTCCAGCACCACACGATCGCCCAGCGCGTCTGCCATGCGTTGCGGAATCTGCTGCATGCCGCCTTTGAACTTGGCTTCCTGCCCACCGTCCTTCGCGCCGATGAGATATTCGAGACCGCCCGCCGCCCGCAGCACATCCAGAAACCACAGATAGGAAACCTGCTGCGCTTCGGCGGCCAATGCGCTACGCACCGGAAGGCGGGCAAATTCCTGCGCCGCTTTGGTGCGTATGTTCCTCAGAATCCAGCTTTCCAGCGTGATGGCATCCCATTCCTGCGCGCGCGGCGCTTCCCACGGCGCTCCGGCGGGAACGGTTCGCATCTCACGCTCCCAGCGGCGCTGCAGGAGCGCAATCTCGATCAGCGCCAGTGGCGAGACCTTCGGCACATTGCCGGTGTAGCTGACCAGCTTGCCGAACATTTGCAGAAGATTCTTTCCGGAGTCGTATTGCGGATAGGTTGTGATACCGAAGCGCTTTGCTTCCGCCAGAAGAACATCCTGCCCCTTGCCAACCCATTGGCCGCCCAGATCGCCGACGTAGTCGCCGACCTGCGTACGCTTGGTGCGGCCACCGACGCGATTGTTCGCTTCCAGCACGATGACCGTGCGGCCCGCATCGACAAGCTCCTGCGCGGCTTTCAATCCGGCGACACCAGCACCAACAACAATGACATCGGCTTGCTGGTTCATAGCGCGCATACTCCCTGGATCTCGATCAGGATTTCTGGCGTGAGCAGTGCCTGCACCCGCACCGTCGTTGAGCCGGCGACAAGGCCGGGGAAGATTTCATTGCGTGCCGCCGTCACATCGAGAGCATCTTCCATGAAACTGCGTTCGCTCGGCGCCAAATACCAGGTGAGATGGATGAGGTTCTCCGGTGCGCCGCCGGCAAGCGCGATGATCTCGCCGATATTTCGGAACGCCTGCAGCGCCTGCGCCTTCAATCCGCCTTCGACGATTCGGTGATCGCGGTTCATGCCTGTCTGCCCCGCGATGGTGAGCATGCCGTCGTGGCGCACCGCCTCCGCCAATCCGTAAGGCTCGATCAGCGGCTTCATATGCGGCCGCGTGATGCGCTCGACCCTGGACATATCCCCAGCCTCCGGCTTCCAGACTCTTTACTAGACTGGATAGTCGGTTTATTCAAGACAGGCTGGAAAGGACCGAGTTTTCATGGCTGCCGCTGCCCGGAAAATCGCAAAAGAGAAAGCCCCCCGGCGCGGGGCGCGGGTGCAGCACATCCTGGGCGAGAGCCTGGAATGTTTCGCAGAGTCCGGCTTCGAGCGCGTCACCTATGACGAGCTGATCGCGCGTTCCAAGGTGAGCCGCGGCAGCTTCTATTGGTACTTCCCGTCCAAGGAAGCGCTCTACGATGCGGTGCTGGATTTCTGCGTGAACGGCTATGTCGCGCGGCTGGAAATCGAATTCGCAAAGACCGATCCGAAAGACAACATCGTCAAGCGCCTGTTCGACATGAGCCTGGCCGATTTCAATGCCCATCGCTCGCAATATCGCCTGCTGCTGCGCCCGCCGCCGTCAGAGGAGGCGGTGAAGAAGCTTTCGCAATGGAACGACGATGTGCTGGCGTTCCTGCGCACCAAGCTGGAGCCGGCGGTGAAGGCCGGCAAGCTCGACCGCGCGACGGCAGACGCCGCGCCGAACGTTATTTCAGCTCTCATAGACGGAATGTGCGTGCGGACGGCACTGAACGATGAAAACTCGATCGCAGCATTGTCGAAAAACGCCGAGCGATTCCTCAGCCGCATCCTGAGGGATTAGTTCTCCAACATCACCTTGCACTGGTGCGACGGCTTGCGCAGCGCCTCGAACGCATCGGGCAGTGCATCCAGTTTCACCACGTCGGTGATCATGTGTGAGACATCGACACGGTCGGTCGCGATCATCGAGATGACATAGTCGAAATCGGCAGGCCGGTAGCCGAGCACGAATTGCAGCTCCAGCTCCTTCACGATGCCCATCAGCGGCATGATCGTGTCGGGCTGCTGGCAGACGCCGGCGATGACAATGCGCGCGCCGCGCGGCGCATCCAACATCGCCATGTTGATAAGCCCCGGCGCGCCGACGCATTCGAAGATGATGTCCGGCCCTTTGCCCGCGATCTTCTCCACCTGTGGCGTCAGCGGCATGTTGGGATCGACGGCATCCGTCGCGCCGAACTTCGCCGCCATCTGCTTGCGCACATCCGCCTTCTCGCTGACGATGACATGACGCGCACCGAGGAATTTCGCCCAGAGCATCACGGCAAGGCCGACAGGACCGGCACCGATCACCAGCACCGTCGCGCCGCGCGGCATCTTCGCCATGTCGACGGCGTGCAGTCCCACCGCGAGCGGCTCCACCATTGCGCCTTCGCGGAACGATACGGAGTCCGGCAAGCGATATGCGCCGCTGCCGCCGATTTTCACGAAGTCGGCATAGGCGCCATGGCTTTGGCCCAGCCCGATGCTGATGCCTTTGCTGCAGGTCGTCTGGCCGAAGGTGAAATTCTTGCACGGGCTGGAATCGCCGCAACAGATATAAGGAAAGCCGGCGACGCGGTCGCCTTCCTTGAATTTTCCGGCGAGCGCGCTGCCGATGCCGATGACCTCGCCCGCGAATTCATGGCCCATCACGCTGCCCAGCGCGAGCGGCATGATGGAGGTGGGTTCGGTCATATGCAGGTCCGATCCGCAGATGCCGCAATTCTTCACTTTCAGGATGAGCTCGTGCGCGGCGGGCGTGGGATCGGCGATGGTTTCAATCGCCAGTGGCTTTGACATCTCGCGGAAAACGGCGGCGCGCATTTCTGATCCCTGCCCTGCTTGACCTTCTTTCCAGGACCTTATGTCATCCCATGGTCCGCACAAGAGAGTTCGACATGACCGGAATTTACGCTACGGCACGGCAGATGCTTTCCGATCTGGCGGCGAAGAAAATCTCCGCCCGTGAACTTCTGGACCTGCATCTGGCGCGCAACGATGCGCTGCACGGCAAGCTGAACGCGGTGATCGAAAAGGATCTGGACCACGCCCGCGCCGCCGCAAAATCGATCGACGATGCGCGCGCGCATGGCGCGGAGCTTGGCGCACTCGCCGGTTTGCCGATGACCATCAAGGACGGCTTCGATGTGTTCGGCATGCCCGCGACATCCGGCGCGAAGGGATTCGCCGGTCGCCGGAAAGACTGCAACGATGCCGATGTGGTGGCGTCTGCGCGTCGCGCCGGTGCGGTAATCTGGGGCAAGACGAATGTGCCCTACATGCTGGGCGACATCCAAAGCTACAACGAAATCTACGGCACGACGAACAATCCCTATGACGTGACGAAAACGCCGGGTGGATCGTCCGGCGGCGCGGCGGCGGCATTGGCGGCAGGCATCACGCCTTTGGAGATCGGTTCGGACATCGGCGGTTCGTTGCGCCATCCCGCGAATTTCTGCGGCGTGGTTTCGCTGAAGCCGACATGGGGCGTGCTGCCGTTGAAAGGGCATATCCCACCTGGGCCGGACGAATTCGTGGAAACCGATCTCGGCGTTGTCGGACCGATGGCGCGTAATGTCGGCGATCTGCGCCTGCTCTGGAATGTGCTGCGCGGGCGTGACGGCGCCGCGGAAAAGACGGTCAAAGGTTCGCGTATCGCCATATGGGATCAGGACCATGCGTGGCCGCTGTCCAAAGACGTGCAAAGCGCGGTGCGGCGCGCGGCCAATGCCATGGCGCGCCAGGGGGTTGCGGTGGGTAACGCCAAGCCGCCGGTGTCGGGCGCAGCACTGATGCAGCCTTATATGCAAACACTGGCGGCGGTGCTCGGCAGCGGCTTGCCGAACGACGTTTACAACGCCTTCGCGGCGATGAACGCGCAAGACCGTGAAGCGCTGGCGCGTGGCGAAGATGGCGGCGCGGCGTTCCGGCTTTCTTCCACTGCGAGCTATCGCGATGTCCTGCGCGCCGGCGTTGTGCGGCAACAGCAAAAAGACGCGATCAACGCCTTCTTCGACGAAGGCTATGAAGCCATCATCATGCCGATCACACCCATCACCGCCTTCGCGCACAATCAGGAAGGCAGCTTCGCCAGCCGCACCATCGAGATCGATGGCAAGACCATGCCCTACAACAATCTGCTCAACTGGATTTCGTTGGCGACGTCGCTGCATTTGCCCGCGCTTGCGGTGCAGGCCGGACGCGCGGGCAATGGCATGCCGGTCGGCGTACAGCTTGTAGGCCGCGCGCACAGTGAGGACCGGCTTTTCGATCTCGCCGCCGCGATCGAGCAGGAATTGGGCGGGTTTGAAGCGCCACCGCTCTGATCGTTTGACGTTGCGGCAGGCGGGACAGGCCCGTTCTTGCATGGCATAGTTTGGCCATAAGCCATCGCCTTACGGGGAACGCCATGAAGCTCAAGAACGGAATCTTTCTCGCGCCATTTCATCCGGTGGACGAGGATCCCACGCTCGCGATTCAACGCGACATGGAATTGATCGAGCATCTGGATCGCCTCGGTTACGACGAAGCGTGGATCGGTGAGCATCATTCCGCGGGCTTTGAGATCATCCCGTCGCCGGAACTGTTCATCGCCGCGGTGGCGGAGCGCACCAGGCGCATCAAGCTGGGCACCGGCGTGGTGTCGCTGCCCTATCACAACCCGCTGATGGCGGCGAACCGCATCATCCAGCTCGATCACCAGACCAAAGGACGCGTGATGTTCGGCGTCGGCCCCGGCCTTCTGCCATCGGACGCATTCTCCATGGGCATCGATCCCTCAACGCAGCGCGACCGCATGGTGGAAGCGATCGAAGTGATCCTGCGCCTGTGGAAAGGCGAGCGCGTCACGCACAAGACCGACTGGTTCACCTTGCAGGATGCGACCTGTCAGCTTCTGCCGTTCAGCGATCCGCATCCGGAAATCTGCGTGGCCTCGTCGGTGACGCCGTCCGGCGGCAAGCTCGCCGGCAAGCATGGCTTCGGCATGCTCTGCGTGGCCGCGACGCAGGCCGGCGGCTATGACGCGCTGGCGATCAACTGGGAGATCGCGAACAAGACCGCCGCGGAAAACGGCAAAGCGATGGACCCGAGCCGCCTGCGTCTCGTGGGTCCAGTGCACATCGCCGAGACGCGCGAGAGAGCGTTCGAGAACGTGAAATTTGGTCTCGATAAATGGCAAGGCTATTTTTCGGGCATCTCCGCCGTAGCGGGACGTGAAGGCACGGAGAACCAATCGGCGCAGCAGATGGTGGAAAACGGCGTGGCAGTGATCGGAACGCCCGAGGACGCCATTGCGCAGATCCGCCGCCTGCAAAAGAAGCAGGGCGATTTCGGCGTGTTCCTGCAGCTCGCGCACAACTGGGCGGATTTCGAGAACACCAAGAAGTCCTATGAGATGTGGCAGCGCTATGTGACGCCGGTGATCAACGGCGCGAACACCGCGCGCGAGACGGCGCTCAACTGGGCGAAGGACAACAAGGAACGCTTCATCGGCGCCGCCATGAACGCCGCGATGCAGACGATCCAGAAGCATCACGAAGACGAGGCGAAGAAGGGCAAAAAAGCCGCCGAATAGCAGCTTCACGATTTTTCGGGAGGGGCCATGCGGTTTCGTGTGGCCCTTCTTTTTTGTTTCCGCGTTAGCTTGCACGGATGACAACGCACATATTCACTGGCGGATGCCATTGCGGCAATCTCTCCTATGTTTTCGCGGCGACCGCGCCTTTGGAGACGCTGGGGTTACGCGCTGACATGTGCAGCTTCTGCCGCAGCCATGGCGCGCACACCACCTCCGATCCGAACGGCACAATCCGCATTTCAGTACGCGATGAGGCCAAGCTCTCGCGCTATCGCTTCGCGTTAAAGACGGCGGATTTTCTCGTTTGCCGGGACTGCGGCGTCTATATCGGCGCGCTGATGGAAGACGGCGGAAAGATGTGGTTCACCGTCAATGCCAACAGCTTCCGCGAAAAGCCGCCACTGGATTTTCCCGTCGTGCCGCACGATTTCGATGGCGAGGATGTCCCCGGACGCATCGCGCGGCGCAAGAAAAAGTGGACACCTGTTTCCGCTCTCGAAATCGGTTAGAGCTTCACGCGGCCGGACGTGATGTCGGCGTAACGCGCGGCGTCGAGCGGTTCGTATCTGTACGTCGCCGGGTCCAACCAGTAGAGCGGCTCGGCGATGGCGGAAGGATCGAAACCTTCCTTCACCAGTTCCACCTTGCGCTGCTTGAAGGTGCCGGTGATTTCCATTTGCGGCAAAAGGCGCACGAAGACCGGCCGCGCATAGGATGGCAGTGTGCCCTCAAGTTTCTGCGACAGGGTTTCGAGCTGAAAATCGCCGTTGACGACGAGCGCGGCCATGCCGGCGCGGCCATCCATGCCGGGCACGGACACGCCATAGACGTTGGCTTCCTCGATGCCGGGAATAACGCCCAGCGCTTCGGAGACTTCGCTGGTGGCGACATTCTCGCCCTTCCAGCGGAAGGTATCGCCGATGCGGTCGACGAAATAGAAATAGCCCTCTTCGTCTTCTTTCATCAGGTCGCCGGTGCGAAACCAGGCGTCGCCCTTTTCGAAGACGTCGTGCAGCACTTTCTTCTGGGTGTCGGCGGACTTGGTGTAGCCCTCGAAATTCTTGCCGGGCTCCTGTGTGATCTTGCCGATCGCCTCTCCTGCCTCACCTGGCGCGCATTCGATGCAGAAGCCTTCGGCATTGCGCACCGGCATCTCATGTTCCACGTCGAAGCGCACGATGCGGGTGGTGAGCACATTGCGCAGGTAATGCGGAATACGGCCGACAGCACCGACCTTGCCGTCATAGTTCAGCATGGAGACGTTGCCTTCGGTAGCGCCGTAGAACTCCACGATCTTGGGAATGGCGAACCGCTTCTGAAATGCCGCCCAGATTTCAGGCCGCAAACCGTTGCCGGTGATGGCGCGCAGATTGTGATCGCGTTCATGCGGGCTTGTCGGCGCGTTCAGCAGATAGCGGCACAGCTCGCCGATATATTGGAAGAAGGTCGGCTTGTAGCGGAAGCAATCGTCCCAGAACTCATGGACAGAGAATTTGCGCCGCAACACCAGCGCGCCGCCGGCGGTGAAGGCCACGCCCACAGCGCAGACACCGCCGGAGGAATGATAGAGCGGCAACACATTGTACATGCGGTCGCTCGGCTGCGCGTTAAGCCCGCCCGCGAAACCATACATCATGAAAAGCGCGCGCAAATGGCTGATGTTCGCCGCCTTCGGCAGGCCCGTGGTGCCGGAGGTGAAAATATAGAATGCTTTGTCTTTGCAGAGCAGGCCTTCACGCGCCTTGGGATCGAAGGGCTCGGAGGAAACCGCAGCGAGCGCCGCGTCGAGATTGCCGCCGCCATTTTCGTTCGTGGTCCAGACGGCCGGTGCGGGTGTCACGAAAGCGGCCGCTTCGCCATAGGCGTCCGATAACTCGGCACCAACGACGATATGCTTCGCGCCGGCGATGGAAACGCAGTGCGCCAGCGGCGCGCCCCGCAGATTGGTGTTGATCAGCGCCACCACTGCGCCGAGCTTCAAAAGGCCGAGCCAGGCGCAGAGATATTCCGGGCGGTTCTCCATCAGCAGCGCGACAACGTCGCCCTTGCCGATGCCGTGGCCTTGCGCCCATCGGGCATAGCGCGCGGCCCATCCATCCATCTCGCGATAGGTGATGATGCGATCCTGGAAGAGAATGGCCGGGCGGTCGGGATGCGTGCGCACCACTGCTTCCACCACGTCCGCGATGGTCGTCGCGGCGTCCGGCTTCACATGGCGCATGCGATAGAAGGTGCGCGCCACGCTTGATATATAGACGGCCTCACGCCGGATGGCGTCGAACATATAAATGCCCTTCGACTCGAAGGCCCGAGAATAGGCTGTGACGGAAAGACGGCAAAAGAGGCCAAATGGCGCAAGAGGAGCTTGATCTTCGGGGCTTGAAATGCCCCCTGCCCGCACTGATGGTTCGCAAGCGGCTGCGCACTGCGGCGGCGGGCGAGGAGATTCGCGTCCTAACCGACGATCCCATGGCACCGATCGACGTGCCGCATATGTGCCGGCAGGAAGGGTTCGATGTGGTGGATGTCGCCCGCGATGGTGACATCGCCCGCATGGTCCTGAAGCGCCCCGCTTGACCCGGCCCGCGCCGCCACGCGATTTTACCCCATGTCCGATGTCGATCCCGATGTGAAGCCGATCCTGGAGATGTTCGCGCAGCAATTGCGCCATCCCAATGTCGGCTCCGTACTCAAAGACTGGCGCAACACGCTCACGCGCGGGATGCTGCATTTCGGGCGCAAGGAAGCCCTCGACAGGGGCATCGAATTCAACACGCTTATTTATACCGATCTCAACCCGACGCCAGCCAAGAGCGGGCGGCGCATCACGCTGGAGCCGAGGCTGGAGTTGGTGGGCGTCGTAAGCGACAGCACCGTCGCACACCGGAAATTCCGCTACCTGAACAACGAAATCATCATCATCCGGGCCACCGGGCGCTGGGACTATGCCCTGAACGAAGGGCCGCTCGATCTGAAGATCGTGCCAGACCTGACCGTGCGCCTGCCCGAAGGCTCCGACGTGGCTTCCCGCGCGGCCTCGCAGAAGCTGGTGAAAGAGATCGGCAAGCTCTGCTTCTCGTGGCTCGTCGTGAACCGGATGACGATGGGCGGCAGCGCCTGAGCTATTCCGACGGATAGCCCAGCCGGTCGAGCACCGGCTTCAGGACGCGCACCGCTTCGTCCAGATGCTTGCGATAGTGGCGGTAGCGATAGACCGAGCTGTCATAGAGCTTCTCGGTGACCTGCGCGTAGCTGGCCGTGCGGGCGTAGCGCTGGTTCTCGTGGAAGGCGAGCGTCTTGGGATCGAAATCCACGCCGATGAAATCGAGGATGCGGCGCACATTCGGTTCCTGGTTCTCCACCATGTCCTCGTAACGCACATCCAGATATTTCATGTCGAGATGCTGCTTGTAGTGCTCGACCAGCCCGTCGATCAGAACATAGTGCGTGGCACATGTACGCACGTCGAACGCCTGATGGAATCCATGCGTCAGGAAGTTGGAAAAGTTCGACAGCAGGATATCCAGCGGATGCCGTCGCACATGAATGATCGGCGATTCCGGAAAGATGAGATGGATCAGGCCCAGATGTGTCTCGTTGAGCGGCATCTTGTCGGTGAAATAGCGCGCACCGGGCTCCCAGATGCCGAGCTGTTCGGCGCGCTGCAGATAGTAGTCGCGGAACTGGTCCAGCGTGAGCTGGTTGTCGCCCATCCACAGATCAGAGAGGCATTCCGGATATTGCAGCGGGCTGCCCAGCATGCGCGAGCCGACGCGGGTGAGATCGTTGATGAAGACTAACTCGTCGCCCGCTGAAATCATCGGATGCGCGGTGATCGTCTGCTCCGTCATGGTGGTGCCGGAGCGCGGATAGCCGACGATGAAGATCGGCTGCGGCATATCGATATCGCGTTGCGCGCGCGGCAGGATGCTCATGCGCTGGCGCGTGAAGAAGCGTTTCAGCCGCTCAACAAGATCGCGCGCCAATTGCTCGTTATAGCGGCGACCCTGCACGTCCCGGCAGATGCGCTTGCCTTCGACATAGTCGGCCCACGCTTCATCGAACCGGTCCATCTTGTTGTAGAGACGGCCGCGCTCCAGAAGCGCCACGGCAGAAATCTGCTGGACCTTGCCTTCCGCCTGGCTGCGCGAAAGCTCCTTCACAGCATCTTCGTTCTTCTTCTCGCGGCCATAGAGAACCGCGCGCGCGAGACTGAGATCGGCGGAAGCGGGCGCGACCTCTTCGGCCTTGTGCAGGAGTTCCCAAGCGCGCGGAATATTGCGCCGTGCCTCTTCCAGACGGCTCCACCCCGACCAGATGTCCGGGTTGCGCGGCTCAAGCTCGCTGGCCTTGCGATACCATTCCTCGCTCTCTTCCACCTTGCCCTGCATCTTCAAGCAATTGGCGAGATTGGAAGCAACGCGCCCGTGCTCGCCGCCGATCTCGATGGATTTGCGGAAATGGAATTCGCCGGCCAATGCGCGGTTGGTTTCGGTGAGAATCAAACCAAGGATGCCGTGTGCCTGTGCGTTGCGTGGCGCGAGCCGGATGGCATTGCGCGCGTGAACCTCGCATTCGACCCGCTCACCGCGCGCGAACAGCATGAACGCCAGATCCGTGGTGGCCCAAAGCAGATTGGGATTCTTGCGCACAATCTGGCGCAGGAGGTTCTCGATATGCGGACCGTTGCTGGCACCGGCCTTCCGCTTCACCTGAAGAAGCAAAATCAATCCTTCGAGATGATCGGGCACTTGCTGCAACGCCTGCATCGCGCGCAACTCGGCAAGCGTGTGGTCGTTGCGCTCCAGCGCGGCCTTGCCCTCGTTGACGAGCGGATCGACTGTTTGCGGATCGATTTGCGGCCGGGCCGAATTCGGCGGCGGACGCCGCATATTCTGCGGGCGCATGGGCTGGCGCGGCGCCGTCCGCGCGGGCTGTGTCGCCCCCGACAGCAACGGATCGCTGCTGGTATCCACCTGCCCCACGCCGGAGCCGCCGCCAAAATCGTCATCGCTCATCGCGCGGCACCGTAGTGAACCCAGCCAATGGCTTCAACGGCCATGAAAGCTTGTGGTGAAAACGAAAACGGCGGGCCAGAAGGCCCGCCGTTCAATTTCGCTGCAAACATCATCAATAAGTGATGGTCTGCGAGAAGCCTGCGTCGTTGAAATAGTAAGGAGTGCCCGCACCGCTCTGGTTGTTCGTGTGGACGTTGATGTCCTGAGTCGTGGTGTTTTGCGAGATCATATAGATGCCATAGGTTCCCGCCTGATTGACGAACGTATTGCCCTGGATCGCGAACGTCTCCGTCGCGTCCCGGCCCAAGACGAAAATTCCGTCTGCGGTGTGGCCGGTGAACGTGTTGCCGTAGATGCCGACCTGCGCAGTCGGATTGTAGGTGTCGCCGATCTGCGTGAACTGAATACCCGCACCGCTGGATGCGAACGTGGCATCTTGGACCAGCAATGTCGTTGCCAGAGTGCCGTCATCGCCAGTCACGCCGTAAATATTCAGGCCGGTGTCGCCACCTGTGAACGCGTTCGCGTGGCCAGCTGCATCGTTATAGATGTAAATGAGCTGCGTCGTGATCGCGTTGTCGGAATAGGCCGAAATCCGCGCGCCATCGGTTCCGCTCAGCGCGTCGAATGTACTGCCGGCCAGGTACACCGTCTGATGCGCGTTGTAACTGGTGGCGGGGGTGTTTCCGTATTTGACGTTGAGGTTCACGGCCAGCCCACCATCGCCATTGCCGGCGAAGTTGTCGTGGGTGCTGGAGAAATTCTGATAGGTCTGGTAGTTCCCGCCGCCGCCAAAATATGCTCCAAGGCCGATACCGTCGTTGCCGGAGAAGGTGCTTTCGGCCGAAGACACCGACTGCTGGATGTACTTGTTGTGGACAGCGAACATAACCGTCGCGACGCCCGCACCCTGATATTTCGGAGAGAACGCGCCCGAACCGAGCGTGTTGTCCGCAAAGGTCGAGCCCGAAGAGGTGAAACTCTGGCCGGTATAGAACGAGTAGAGCGAGAAGTTCTCGAGCACGGCGCCGCCATAGTTGCGGCTTACGGTCGAGTCCAGAACGGACAGGGCGTCGTATTGGATGTAGTTTACGAAAGCCTGTCCGCCCAGCACGATACCGATGCCCTTGTTGTCGGAGATCGACGAGCCGTTCTGGACGTAAACGTTCTCCAGATTGAATGATTGATATTTGGAAACGCCAAGAACGACGAGGCCGCCCTGCGGCAGCGAGCCGCTCGGGCCGCCGGTGAAGAACGTCCCATCCGTGCCGTTGTGCGAGATATTCGTGCTGTCGACTACGATCGTCTGGATCAGAGAGCTGTATTTTTCGGCCGCGCCAGGCATTGCGATGCCAGCGTAACCATTTCCCGTGATCGTGCTTCCCGCCACATAGAGCGACGGTGCGCCCCCGTGCCCGGATTGCGAGTAGATCGTGCCGTAATTCTCCGCATTCGATCCGATGTAGATGCCGGAATAGGCATTGTCCTCGAACGTCGAGCCGATAACGGTCGTGGACGCACGCACGATCGCGCAGCCGCCCGCCGTGCCCTGCACCTGGAAGCAGGCATAGCCGGTGTTGTACTGGCCATCGTGGGCATAGTTGAAATCGTCGAAGCCGTTCCGGCCGTTGTGCGAGAAATTGGAATACTCGATCGTGAAGTATTGCTCCGCACGGCCGTTCTCGCCGGTCGATTCGGCGTAGGCCCTCAAACCATCGTGGCCGTTGTACGAGAAATCGCTGTTCGAGATCGTTACGATATGCCCCGCGAAACCGTATGGTCCCGGTCCATAGACGTCATATGCGCTGAAATAGGCGCCGTTATGCGTGTTGCCATCGAAGAGCGAGCCACTGAGGGTGACGTATTGGAGATTGGTGGCGTAGTAATTCTCCGACACAGCGATATTCGTGAAGCCATCGCCGGTGTTGTAGCTCACGTCGGAGCCGGAAACCGTGGTGTGGCTGCGCTGATTGGTGGCGCCATTGGAATGTGAATACTGATAGATGCCACCATAGCCATTATAATCGACGACACTGTTGAGCACCTGCAGATCGGCATAAAGGTGCGTCGGCATCGCGGGCGATGTCCCGGTCGCGTAGGACTGTTCGTAAACGCCGAAACCGGTGTTGTGGCTGATGTCGAGGCCGTAGAGGAAAACGGTCTGATCGATCGCCGCACCTGCCGCCGCGTAGTTGTAGACTTCCACGCCGTCCCGCGCGTTGTTCGAGAAGCTGCCGTAGATGGCGTAGACGTTCTGCTGCACATGCGCCGGATAATTCGTGTAGCTGCCGGCGGTGTAACCCACGGCATACGATCCGATCTGCAAGCCGGTCCGGCCTTCGTGATCGCCCGTCACATCAACCATGTAGAATTGCTGCTCGGCATCGGCAGCGACGGCCAACGCCCCGATGTTGAAGCCGTCCTGGCCGTTGTAGCTGGCATCGACCTCGTAGATCGTGCCGTATTGCGCGGCGAACCCGTTGTCGCCGGCTGCCAGAACATGCAGGTCCACGCCGTCGGCGGCGTTATGCTGGATCACGTCATATGCGAAATAGATATTCTGCTGCGCGGATGCGCCATCGTAGGCGTAACCGTTCACGACGATACCGGCCGCGTTGCCATTGATCGTTGCGTGCTCGACCGTGATGTCCTGACGGGTGACGGCATTGCCCACCGCATAGGCGTTGGCCAGAACACCGTAGCGGCCGTTGTCGTTCAAGGACGCATGATCGACCGAGATGTATTGCGCGGCGACGGATGGTGCGCCTGAGGCCGCGCCGTAGGAATAGACGTAGCCGTAAACGCCGTTGAGACCTTCGTTGTTCGCCGTGAGGTTGGTGACGCTGACGGTCTGGATGCCCGTTGCGCCGCCATTGACGATTTCCTGCGCATGCAAGCCGGAATAGCCGGCATTGCTTACCTGGATATCATTGAGCGTCGCCGTCTGATGCACGATCGCGCCGCTATAGGCGAAGGTGCCCAACGTGATGCCATCGTAGGTGGCATTGTTTGCAGTAAGGCCGTTGATGGCGACGGTCTGATCGACTTTGCCGCCGTGCGCGCCATACGCAACGATCCCGACGGGCACTTCGGTGTTGGTGATCGAGAGGTTGCTCACCTCTATGTTCTGATAGAGGTGACCGCCTTTTGCGCCGCCCAGTACGGCAAGACCGCCATGCGTGGTTCCGGTCAGCTTAACGTCATCGATGACAGCGTTCTGCGTCAGCGTACCTGCAGTGATATTCGCATGGATGTAGATGCCGTAATCGCCGCCGGCATGGATCGTTGTTGGATCGACGAGCAGGGTCTGCGTCAGCGTCGCACTGCCGCCCGTCGCACCAGTCATCTCGGCGCCGACGCCGCCCGTGGTGAGCGTCGAATCGTGAATGCCGGCATAAACGGTCGCGTTAGACGATCCTGTTGCTGTCGAGGCGACGTTCACGCCGTGATTGCCGGCCGTGATCGCGCCATTGCTGAAGGAGAGGTTGGTCGTCGACGTGCCGCCGGTCTGGCTCACGCTCAAATCGACGCCGTCATTCGTCACGCCCTTGATCGACGAATTGGCGATCGTGATATTGGACGTGCCCGACGTGTCGGTCTGCTTGAAGACCATGCCGTTCGTGCCGGCGCCGCCACCGTCGATGGTGACGTTGGAGATATTCACGTTGCCGACATTGGCGCCGTAGATGCCATCCACGAACGGGCCGACAATCGACAGATTGGCGATGTTGGCGTCGCCCGAAAGATTGAGCACGTTGCCAGACGTCGTGCCCAGCGAAACCGGACCCGAGCCCGGCGCGAAATCATGTGTGAACACCGGGAAAGTGCTGTTCGCGCCGCGGACCTTGAATGTGCCCGCACCGGTGAGCGTCTCGCCGCTCCGCACGGTTGTTCCCGTCGCGTCGATCGTGCTGCCGCCCGCATCCGTCAGGACGATAAAGGCGTTCTTGCCTGCACCGCCGCGCGTGGTGGCATCCTGGATCGTTGTCTGATCGGCGTAGCTGCCCACACCCGCGCCGCTTTTCTGCTCCGCATAGTAGAGGGTGTTCGTCGGTTTCGACGTAACCGTCGAATTGTAGATGATGACGGGTTCCGGCTTGTTGAATTGCCACTGCGTCAGCACGTTGTCATTGCGGCGAACCGGATCGGCCATGCGGCGATCGAGATCGTCGAGCGTCTGTGCACCGGCGCCGGAGATATCACCCAGGGCGATGCGCAGCGTCGCGCCGATATATTCAGACGTGTGATGCACGTTGTCGTGCGAAACCTGCCCCTCGATCGACAGGCGGGATTGCGGGCCCAGCATGTCGAGATCGAAGACATTCACTTCCGCGCGAAGTTTGGGCCCGGTCAGGTCGTGATAGGGGAAATTGAAATTCGTCCCTACGCCCGCTGTATCGACGGCCGCATGGTGGAAGGTGTAGGCGCCGGCGAAAACGCGCACATCGGTGGAATCGGTGTTGAACACGCGATAGCCGACTTCGCCATCGAAGCCCGACAGCGCCGCTTCCTGGCCCTGCAGGATCGCGATGGTGGTGTCGTGGATATAAAGCTGGAACTTGTCGCCGATCGCGCGATTGTCTTTCTTCGCGATATAGGCGTTGGCGCGGATGTCCCAATCCGCCGACATCGCCTCAATGCCGAAGGAGAACTGGTTAAAGGTGTGATTGAATTCGGTCTGCGAACTGTCGAATCCCGCGAACGCGCCGAGAATCCACTCGCTATCGATTTTCGTGCGATAGCCAAACCCAAGATTGAAATCATTGTCGGTGTTGCGATGGCCCGTGTCGGCACCGAAGCGCACGAACGCCAGCGAATCCAGATCCTGCCAGAACGGTACGAACGCCGTGGCGCGACCGATCGCAAATCCACTGCCGACGCCGCCGCCGATGTCGACATAGGGAAGCCATTTCGGCGGATCGATCGGCGTCATCGCCTGCGCGGGTACTGCCGCAGGCGCGGCGACCGGAGCAGGTGTCGGAGTCGCTGCGTTAGCGTCAGCGG
>DATCRK010000104.1:0-9407 GCA_036569005.1 Rhizomicrobium sp.
GAGATAGAGATGGCGCTTCTCGATGAGGCGCGGCATCTCGCGATAGAAATAGGTGAGCAGGAGCGAGGCGATATGGGCGCCGTCCACGTCGGCATCGGTCATGATGATGACGCGCTCATAACGCAGGTCTTCGTCGCGATATTTCGTGCCGGTGCCGCAGCCCAAAGCCTGTACGAGGTTCGCAAGCTCCTGGTTCTCGGCCAGCTTGCCCGCCGCGGCGAACTGCGCGTTTTCCTGGATGAACTGGAAGCGCAGTTCCGGCTTCTTGCCCATCAGGCGTTCGACCATCTTCTCGGTGTCCTTGCGCGCATCGTCCGCGATCTCCACGCGGATGAGCGAGCGGTGGCCCGGACGCATCGTCGTCTCTTTCAACTGCGCGGGCAGCATTTCACCGAGGCCCTTGAAGCGCGAAACGTCCACCTTTGCGTTCTTGAACACCGTCTTGATAAGTTCGTCGCGATGCTTCTCGTCGCGCGCATATTCCGTCTTCGCGCCATGAGAGAGGCGATAAAGCGGCGGCATGGCGAGATAGAGATGGCGCTTCTCGATGAGGCGCGGCATCTCGCGATAGAAATAGGTGAGGAGCAGCGACGCGATATGCGCGCCGTCCACGTCGGCGTCGGTCATGATGATGACGCGCTCGTAGCGCAGGTCTTCGTCGCGGTACTTGGTGCCCGTGCCGCAGCCCAGTGCCTGCACCAGATTGGATAGCTCCGCGTTCTCCGCAAGCTTGCCCGCTGCGGCGCTGGCCACGTTCAATATCTTGCCGCGCAAGGGCAGGATGGCCTGCGTGGCGCGATCGCGCGCCTGTTTGGCGGAGCCGCCGGCGCTGTCGCCTTCGACGAGGAAGATTTCGGTGCCGTTCGGGCTGTCGCTGGTGCAATCGGCCAGCTTGCCGGGCAAGCGCAGCTTGCGCGTCGCCGATTTGCGGCTCACTTCTTTCTCCAGTCGGCGGCGCAAACGCGTTTCCGCTTCCTCGATCACGAAGCCGAGCAAACGATCGGCATCGGCGGGACTTTCCGCAAGCCAGTGATCGAAGTGATCCTTCACCACATTTTCGACCAGACGCTGCGCATCCGGCGTGGAGAGCTTGTCCTTCGTCTGGCCCTGGAATTCCGGCTCGCGGATGAACACCGAGAGCACGCCGCAAGCCGCCGCCATCACGTCGTCGGCGGTGATGAGCGATGTCTTCTTGTTGTTGGCGCGTTCGCCATGCGCCCGCAACCCGCGCGTCAGCGCATTGCGGATGCCCTGTTCGTGCGTTCCGCCCATCGGGGTTGGGATGGTGTTACAATAAGAAGAGAGGAACGGGTCCACGTCCGGCGCCCATGTCACCGCCCATTCCACCGCGCCTTTGCCATCCTTGTTTTCCAGGCGGCCAAAAAAGTAACGCGGCGTGACGGTATCCTTGTTGCCGACTTCGCTTTTGAGAAAGTCGAGCAGTCCGCCGGGATATTGCAGCGTGTCTTCGGCGGGCGTGTCGTCATGGATCAGCGACGGCGCGCATTTCCAGCGGATCTCGACGCCGCGAAACAGATAGGCCTTGGAGCGCGCCATGCGGTAGAGCCGCGCCGGCGAGAAATGCACGTCCTTGCCGAAGATTTGCTGATCGGGCTTGAACGAGGTGATGGTGCCGCGCCGGTTCACCGCGCCGGTATTCTTCAGCTTGCCGATGGGCTTGCCGCGCTCGAAACGCATCTTGTGGTTCTGCTTGTCGCGCGCGACGTCCACTTCCATCCATTCGGAGAGTGCGTTCACCACCGACGAGCCGACGCCGTGCAGGCCGCCGGACGTGTCATAGACCTTGCCGCCGAACTTTCCGCCGGAGTGCAGCGTCGTCATGATGACTTCGAGCGCGGACTTGTTCTTGTATTTGGGGTGCGGGTCGATCGGGATGCCGCGGCCGTTGTCGCGGATGGTGACGACGTCGTCTTCGTCCAGTTCGATCTCGATGCGGTTGGCAAAACCGGCGACAGCTTCGTCCATGGAGTTGTCGAAGATCTCCGCCACCAGGTGATGCATCGCATTGGTGTCGGTGCCGCCGATATACATGCCCGGGCGGCGGCGCACCGGCTCCAGGCCCTCGAGGACTTCGATGTCCTTCGCGGTGTAGCCCTTGGAGGAGCCGCTGGTGTTTTCGAAGAGATCGGGTGACTTCGCCATGCCTGTTTTGTTGCAAAATGGAACGCGAACGCGACTCGCAGTTAACGCAAATTAGGAAACGTGTGCCGCGCCGCGCGCCCCGGCGCAAGAGCATCTTTTTTTAACGCCCGTTACTTAGACTTTGACACGAAAGGGCGGCAATCGGCCGTCGCTGGGATGTCGCGTCGCATGACCGCGCAGATAGTGTCGACTGCCAAGGTGGGGGACGAACCGCGTCTTTTGCGCGCGCGGCTGGACGTTATCGCCCAAAGCCTGCCGATGACGACGTGGGCGAACCCGGCCTGGGCGATGCTCACGGCGATACCCTTCTTCTTTTCCGACAGCCCGTTCGGCGAGGTGCCCGCGGGGCGCATCATGCTGGTTCTGGTGCTGCACCTGTTCAATTCGGTCATCGCCGGCGTGCTCTATCGTGGCTTCCGCCGGGATCCGCGCAATGGGCACCGGTGGCTTCAGGTTTTCACGGCGTTCCAGTTCTACATCGGCCTGACGTGGGGCGCGACGATCTGGCTGTTCTGGATCAACGGCAATGTCGGCAACAACGTGTTTGTCATCGCGCCGTTCATCGGCCTGCTCTGGGCCTATGGCAGTTCGCGCGCCATGCATGCCGGAATCTATCTGGCCGCGGTGGTGCCGATCGTGGTGCTGGGCTCGTTGCGTGCTTTCACCGCTCCCGGCGCTGCCGCCTACGCGCTGGGCTATGTGCTGCCCGTGGTATTCGCCTACACGCTGCTTCTCGCATTCATGGCGATGCGCCAGTTCGAGAACCTGATCGTCACGCGCTTCGCCAATGACGACATGGCCGTCGATCTGCGCCGCGCGCATGATGAAGCGATCCGCAAGCGTTTCGAGGCGGAAGCCGCGAACGCCTCCAAGACGACCTTCCTGGCCAATATGAGCCACGAACTGCGCACGCCGCTGAATGCGATCCTGGGCTTCTCGGACATCATCGCCAACGAGCGTCTCGGCACGGTCGGCACCAAGCGCTACAAGGACTACGCCCACGACATCAACGCGTCGGGCAGCCATCTGCTCAGCATCATCAACGACATCCTCGACATCGCGAAGATCGAGTCCGGCAAGATGGAGCTGTTCCCCGTCGTGCTGGACGCGCGCAACACGATCGAGGATTCGATGAAGGTCGTGGCCGGCCGCGCCCGTGAGCGCCATCAGGTCCTGAACATGCTCGTCGATGACGACGCGCCCATGCCCTATGCCGACGAGCGCGCGATGAAGCAGATCGTCATCAACCTGATCGGCAATGCCATCAAGTTCACGCAGGAAGGCGGCCAGATCGACGTGATCGGCCGCAGGACGGATGGCGGGTTCGAGCTTTGCGTAGCCGACAATGGGCCCGGCATCGCGCCCGATTTGCTGGACAAGATCTTCACGCCGTTCAATCAGGTGGACAACCGCTACAACCGCAGCGCGGGCGGCACGGGCCTGGGCTTATCACTGGTGCGGGGCCTCGCGGAACTTCACGGCGGCAAAGCCTGGATCGAAAGCGAAGTGGGCCAGGGCACCCGGGCCTATGTTTACTTCCCGGTAGCGAATGCCCCCGAACTTCGTGTTCGCAGCCGCGCAAATGCGCGACCTTAATCGGCACTTCTAAGTAAATCTTAGGAAACGCTTTGCAATACTTCCTCTGCTCCTTCCTGGGGTAGGAAGCGAAACGGGATTTCATTGTGGGCTACGGTCAGCGTTTGCGCGTGCAGAGAACTGCCGATGTGCGCGTGCTCAAATCGCAACTGGATCTGATTGCCGAGGTCGTCCACTCGGCCCGCTTCGTCTCGCCCGCGTGGGCGCTGGCGATGTCGTTCATCGGCTCGGCCAGCTTCGGCTGGCTTGGAAACCAGTCGTTCCTGTTCGCGCTGATCCTGCCGGTGATCGTCGGCGCCGTCGCGCTGTCCGCGTCCCGGCTCACCAGCGTCTATGAGCGCGATACGCTCGCGCATGGCGATGCCGCCAGATTGCAGCCGTGGTTCACGCGCTTTGTCGGCGCGCAGATCGGCATCAGCGCTGCGTGGGGGCTTGCGCCGTGGATCCTTTGGCAGCCCGGCAATCTGCTCAATCACGTCTTCATCGTCGCGGTAAGCGTCGGCGTGTTGTCGCGCCTCGTCATCAGCCGCGCGAGCCACATGGACATGTTTCTCGCGGCTTTGGTGCCGCTGACGGCCCTATGCACGCTGCGGTTCGCGTTCGCGGGAACGTGGATCGATTTCGGCATCGGGCTTCTGGTGCCGGCCTTCGCGGCGCAAATCTTCTTTGATGGCCGCCGCCTGACGCGCCGCCTGGACGAAGACTCTCGCCTGCGTTTCGAAGTCGAAGACCTGGCGCGCGAACTGGAAGAAGCGCGCGATGAAGCGCTGCGCAAACGCTTCGAAGCGGAAACCGCCAACGCCTCCAAGACCGCGTTCCTGGCCAACATGAGCCACGAGCTGCGCACGCCGCTGAACGCCATTCTCGGCTTCTCGGAAATCATCGAGAAGGAATGCTTCGGCCCCGCCGGATCGCCCCGCTACAAGGAATATGCGGGCGACATCCATTCCTCCGGCTCGCATCTGCTCAGCCTCATCAACGATCTTCTCGACGTGGCGAAGATCGAGGCCGGCCGCATGGAAATCGAGCCGTGCCCGTTGGAGGCGAAGAAGACGCTGGACGCGGCGCTCAAGATCATCGCCGTCAAGGCGCGCGAACGCCGCCAGGAACTGGTGATCGAAGTGAGTCCGGATGCGCCGGAACTGTTCGCGGACGAGCGCGCGCTGAAGCAGATTCTCATCAACCTCGTGTCCAATGCCGTGAAGTTCACGCCCGAAGGCGGACGCATCGGTGTCGTCGCCTCACGCTCGCGCAGCGGCGATTTCCAGATCATGGTTGAGGACAACGGCCCGGGCATTCCGCGCGACAAGCTGGACAAGATCTTCAAACCGTTCAGCCAGGTGGACAATCGTTACGATCGACAAGGTGGTGGGACGGGGCTGGGGCTAGCTCTCGTACGCGGCCTGACAGAGCTGCATGGCGGCCGCGCATGGCTCGAAAGCGAGCAGGGCAGAGGCGCGCGCGCCTATGTCGTGCTGCCGTGCAAGCCGGTGGATGGCATGCAAGGCAAGTCGGAAGCGGCGGCGGCGTAAACGCGCGAATAGCGAGTGGCCTTGGTTTCGCCGTGTTCTGAACATCAATCGTCATGGCCGCCCGCGTGGCGGCCATCCATTTTCCAGAGGCCAACGGTCCGAGTTCATGGATGGCCGGGACAAGCTCGGCCATGACGGAATCGGTTTGAGTTATCCGAAAAGAAAATGGCGAGCAGGGTTTCCCCTACTCGCCATTCGCTACTTCGCTATTCGCGAAAACTTACACCGAATAATACATCTTGAACTCGACCGGATGCGGCGTGTGCTCGAAGGTGTAGACTTCCTGCATCTTGAGCTCGAGCCAGCTATCGATGAAGTCGTCCGAGAATACGCCGCCCTTCTTGAGGAAGGCGCGATCACGGTCGAGATTGTCGAGCGCTTCGCGGAGCGAGCCGCACACGGTCGGCACTTCCTTCAGTTCTTCCGGCGGAAGGGCGTAGAGATCCTTGTCCATCGGGTCGCCCGGATGGATCTTGTTCTCGATGCCGTCGAGGCCGGCCATCAGCAGCGCAGCGTAAGCGAGGTAGGGGTTCGCGCCCGGATCGGGGAAGCGGACCTCGATGCGCTTGCCGTTCGGCGAGCCGGAATACGGAATGCGGCACGAGGCGGAACGGTTGCGCGACGAATAGGCGAGAAGCACCGGTGCCTCAAAGCCGGGGATCAGGCGCTTGTAGGAGTTCGTCAGCGGGTTGGTGAACGCGTTGAGCGCCTTGGCGTGCTTGATGATGCCGCCGATATAATAGAGGCAGGTGTCCGACAGATCGGCATAGCCCGAGCCGGCGAACAGCGGCTTGCCGCTTTTCCAGATCGACTGATGGACGTGCATGCCCGACCCGTTGTCGCCGTAAACCGGCTTCGGCATGAACGTCGCCGACTTGCCGTATGCCGCTGCGACCTGGTGGATGACGTATTTGTAGATCTGCATGTTGTCGCCGCACTTGGTCAGCGTGTTGAACTTGAAGCCAAGCTCGTGCTGCGCGGTGGCGACTTCGTGGTGATGCTTCTCCGGCTGGATGCCCATGTCGCCCATGATGGCGAGCATTTCGGAGCGGATGTCCTGCGCGCTGTCGACCGGCGGAACTGGGAAGTAGCCGCCCTTCACCGCGGGGCGATGACCGAGGTTGCCGTTCTCATATTCCTTGCCGGTGTTGTAAGCGCCTTCGGACGAGTCGATGTAGTAGAACGCTTTGTTCATCGACGCTTCGAAGCGCACGTCGTCGAACAGGAAGAATTCCGCTTCAGGGCCGAAGTAAGCCGTGTCGCCGACGCCGGCGGACGCCATGTATTTCTCGGCGGCTTTCGCGATCGAGCGCGGGCAGCGGCCGTAGCGTTGGCCGGTGGTGGGCTCTACGACGTCGCAGAAGATTGCGAGCGTGGGCTGCGCGAAGAAGGGATCGACAACCGCGCTTTCGCAATCGGGCACCAGCGTCATGTCGGATTCGTTGATGGCCTTCCAGCCGGCGATGGACGAGCCGTCGAACATCGTGCCGTTGGTCAGCATGTCCTCGTCGACCAGCGACAGATCGAACGTCACATGCTGCCACTTGCCGCGCGGATCGGTGAAACGCAGGTCGACGAACTTGATTTCCTTGTCCTTGATCGTCTTCAGGACGTAATGGGCGTCTTTCTTCTCGGCCATGATGCTAACTTCCCTTCGAACAGTTGAACTGGTTCACCCCAAATTTATTCTCAGATCGCGTCCGCGCCGGTCTCGCCGGTGCGGATGCGGATAACTTCGGCGACATCGAGCACGAAGATCTTGCCGTCGCCGATGCGGCCTGTGCGCGCGGCTTTCTGGATCGCCTCAATGGCGGGTTCGAGACGGTCGTCGGGAATGACGATCTCGATCTTCACCTTCGGCAGGAAGTCCACGACGTATTCGGCGCCGCGATAAAGCTCGGTGTGGCCCTTCTGGCGGCCGAAGCCCTTGGCTTCGGTGACGGTGATGCCCTGGATGCCCACGTCCTGCAGGGCTTCCTTCACTTCGTCGAGCTTGAAGGGTTTGATGATGGCTTCGATCTTTTTCATATGTGCTCCCGGCCCGGCGAGTGTGGACTGCCAGGCTGTGTTGTTAAGGATTTAGCAGGGTTCGTGCCAACCGATCCGGCGGATATCCACAAGCGAAATCAGTGGGTTAGAAGATTGTTGCGCGGGCAGACCACGAAATGGCCCGCGATTTGGGCAGTCTGCACATTATTTAGGCGATGCGTTGGAGCCATGCGGCGAGAGGTTCGAAGCCTTTGGGTGCAAGGCGATAGAGCCGGCGGCGACCTTCCGCGGTCGCGGCTACCAGGCCCGCGCTTTCCATGCGCTTGAGGTGTTGAACGACGGCGGTGCGCGAAACCGGCAAATGCTTGGCCAGATCGCCGGCCGTGGTCGGCGCCTTCGCCAGGCGCTGCAGGATCACCACGCGGATCGGCTCGCCGAGAATGGCGAGCAAATGCAGAACGGTGCGGAATTGGGCGGCATGCGAGCGGGGCTTGACCATGCTCGAAGTGTCAGGCTGCGCTAACACATTTGGCAAGCGCTTTTCGCCTGTGTCAGATAAAGGGCAGGAAGGGGAGAGAGCCATGATCAACGGCGCGCACGTCATCGTCTATTCAAAGGACGCGGAAGCGGACAAGGCGTTCCTGAAGAACGTGCTCAAGTTCGATCACGTCGATGCGGGGCATGGCTGGTTGATCTTCAAGCTGCCGCCCGCGGAAGTGACCGTGCATCCGTCCGACGAGAACGACATGCATGAATTCTATTTGATGACGGACGATCTTGACGCCGAGATGGCTTCGCTGAAGAAAGCGGGTGTGGCGTGCGAAGCGAAATCCGAGCAGCGTTGGGGCACACTCACGCGCATAAAGATGCCCGGTGGCGGAACGCTGGGGCTGTACCAACCGAAACATCCAAGGCCGTGACGCTCAGCAGCAATCAGATCGAACAGTTTGTCGAAGAAGGTTTCGTTCGCATCGACGATGCGTTCCCGCGCGGCGTGGCCGATGCCGCGCGCGAAATCCTCTGGCGCGAAACCGGCTGCGATCCGAATGATCGCGCAACTTGGACCAAACCTGTCATCCGCGTCGGCGAAGTCTCAGCGCCAGTGTTCGCCGAAGCGGCGAACACCGCGCGCTTGCACAGCGCGTTCGATGCGTTGGTGGGGAAGGAGCGCTGGCTGCCACGCCAGCGCATGATCTCCTTTCCGGTGCGGTTTCCGCATCCCGTCGATCCGGGCGATGCCGGCTGGCATGTCGATGCCAGCTTTCCGCCGAAGGAATACACGGATGACTTCCTGCACTGGCGCGTGAATTACCGCTCGCGCGATCGGCTGCTGCTGATGCTGTTCCTGTTTTCCGATGCGGGCGAGAACGATGCGCCGACGCGCCTTCGCATCGGTTCGCATCGCGACGTGGCGCGATTGCTGGTGCCTCATGGGGAAGATGGACTGAACATTCTGGAGCTCGCCGGCGAGGCGGCCGTTACGGAGAACAGTCCGGTCACATTGGCGACAGGCGCGGCCGGCACGGTCTATCTCTGCCATCCGTTTCTGGTGCATGCGGCGCAGATGCATCGGGGCAAGACGCGGAAAAATCATGGCGCAGCCGGGGCTGATCCCGCGCGAGCAGATCGCGATGGAACGCGCCGACGGAAATTACTCCCCCGTCGAGCGCGCCATTCGCGCGGCGATTAGTTGAGTTCCAGCCCCCTGAGAGAGCCTTCCTTGCGCCAGTCTTCCAAGAGCTTGATGAAGGCGATGGAGCCGGCGCCGTAAGGACCGTTGCGCACGGCGGCGACGGAGGGCTTGCCTTCGTTGTTGTAGTAGCCCGGCGTACACTCTTCGAGGAACTGTTGGCGCATCATCGCCACGTCGATGATCGTCTGCACCCAGGCTTTTTCGGATTCTTCATCGGGCTCGATCGTGCGGGCCTGGCGCTCGCCGGCTTGCTTGATCACATAGGCCATGTGCTGGCTCTGCGCGTTCAGCATGTGCGGGAAGTTCGCGGTGAAGCCCGACTGCGAGTTCGAGACGATGAACAGGTTGGGGAAGCCGCGGGAGAAGAAGCCGTGGAAGGTGGAAACGCCGTCCTTCCATTTGTCGGTCAGCGACTGGCCGCCCTTGCCATAGAC
>DATCRK010000105.1:0-36092 GCA_036569005.1 Rhizomicrobium sp.
GTGCTCGACCTGCGCGAATTGCAGATCGCGGACGTGATGATTCACCGCCGCAGCATGATCGCGCTCGACGCGGACCTGCCGCGCGCGGAAATGTTCAAGGAATTGATCGATGCCGGTCACACACGCGTGCCTGTGTATCGCGGCGGCCCCGACAACATCATCGGCGTGTTGCGGACAGCCGAAGTGGTGCAGGAGTTCGCGCAGCGGGGTGGCTCTTTCGACAATTTCGACCTGCTATCGCTGATGCACGAACCGTGGTTCGTGCCGGACACTACGACATTGGAAGAGCAGCTGCGTGCTTTCCGCGCGCAACGCTCGCATTTCGCCCTGGTGGTCGACGAATACGGCGCGCTGCAAGGCATCGTTACCCGCGAGGACATTCTCGATGAAATTCTCGGTGACATTCCCGACGAAGGCGAAGCGGAGTCGCGCGGCCGCATCCGCAAGCAGAAAGACGGTTCCTACATTGTCGAAGGCACAACGCCGATCCGCGATCTGAACCGCGAACTCGACTGGAATCTACCGGATGAGGAAGCGACCACCGTCGCCGGCCTGGTCATCCACGAAGCCCGGACGATTCCGGAGGCGAAGCAGCGTTTCGCGTTCTATGGCTACACGTTCGAGATTTTGCGGCGTCAGCGGAACCAGATCACCGCGATCCGTATAACGCCGCCTAATGCTCCTGCCATGCCTCCGCCGGCGTGAGCGTGGTGACCGACAGCGCGTGAACGCGGCCCTTCAGTTCTTCCGCGAGCGCGGCATAGACGCGGCGCTGGCGTTCCACGCGCGAAACGCCGTCGAACACCTCTGAGACAATCCTGACATTGAAGTGCGTCTCGCCGCCGGGCCGGCTGCCGGAATGACCGGCATGCAAGGCGCTTTCATCTTTTATTTCGAGTTCTTTCGGCGCGAAGGCGGTCATCAATTTTTCGCGCATCGTGTCTGCGACGCTCATATGTCAGTTCCGACATGCGCCGGGAGTGCTGTCAAGCGATACGTTTTCTTGTTTTTTCACAATCACATCCCATAATTGGCGTATGGAAAGAGCCGGTGCAAAACCGCGTTTCAAGCGCGATATGCGCATCAAGCCCGACGCGCCTGTGAAGGACGTCGCCGGCCGCGCATGCGATCGCCCCGGCTGCCACGGCGAAGGCGTCCACAAAGTTCCGAAATCCCGCGACCATCTTAACGAGCACTTCTGGCTCTGCCTCGAACATGCGCGCGAGCACAACGAGCATTGGGATTATTTCGCGGGCATGAGCGAACGCGAGATCGAGCGATTCCGCATCGACGCGATCACCGGGCACCGTCCGACGTGGCAGCTCGGCAAGCGCGCGGCCAATATGCGCGACGGGCATAACAGTGCCTCGCGCATCGACCCGTTCGGCATGTTTTCTGACGTAGCGGAACGGCCTTCGGCACGCCCGCCGGAGCGCAAGCTGACGCGATTGCAGATTGTTGCGCTGGAGACGCTCAGCCTGGAGCCATCCGCCACCTTGCAGGAGATAAAGGCGCGGTATAAGGAACTCGTAAAGCGGTTTCATCCCGACGCGAACGGTGGCGATCGGGGCGCCGAAGAGCGTCTGAAACAGGTTATCAAGGCTTACGGCGTGCTGCGCGCGTCCGGGCTGACCTAGAGAGGGCGCCAGCGCCCCACCCTCATGCGGCGGCTTCTCCGCCCGAGGCATAACGAGCTGGATCACTGAGCATCATGGACACGCAGCCACAGGGACTCGATCCCGCATTCATGCCCGACACGACGGCGGACGCGAAGAAGCTTTTCGGCTTCGACGTGAAGATGAAGGTGCCCGCCTTCTCGCGCCGCACCGAATATGTGCCGGAAGTCGACAACGCCTATCGCTTCGATCGCGAGACGACGCTGGCGATCCTCGCGGGCTTTGCGTTCAACCGCCGCGTGATGATCCAGGGCTATCACGGTACCGGCAAGTCCACGCATATCGAGCAGGTCGCCGCGCGCCTCAACTGGCCCGTGGTGCGCATCAACCTCGATAGCCACATCAGCCGTATCGACCTGATCGGCAAGGACGCTATTGTCGTGCGCGACGGCAAGCAGGTCACCGAATTCCGCGAAGGACTTCTGCCGTGGTGCCTGCAGCATCCGGTGGCGCTGACCTTTGACGAGTACGACGCCGGCCGTCCGGACGTGATGTTCGTCATCCAGCGCGTGCTGGAAGTGCAAGGCAAGCTGACACTGCTCGACCAGAACAAGGTGATCCGCCCGCACCCCGCGTTCCGCCTGTTCTCGACCACGAACACAATCGGTCTCGGCGACACCACCGGCCTCTATCACGGCACCCAGCAGATCAACCAGGGCCAGATGGACCGCTGGTCGATCGTCACCACGCTGAACTACCTGCCGCACGACAACGAGGTGGATATCGTTCTGGCGAAAGCGCCCGGCTACAACACAGCCGAAGGCAAGAAGAAGATTTCCGCGATGGTCCGCGTCGCCGACATGACGCGCAACGCGTTCATCAACGGCGATCTTTCCACCGTGATGAGTCCGCGTACTGTCATCACCTGGGCGGAGAATGCCGAGATCTTCAACGATATCGGTTTCGCTTTCCGCCTCACCTTCCTGAACAAGTGCGACGAGCTGGAACGCGCCAGCGTCGCCGAGTTCTACCAGCGTGCCTTCGGCGAAGAATTGCCGGAGTCGGCCGCTAAAGTGTTGGTGGCGTGAAGCCGGAAAATCCGTCTGAGCCCTTTAAACGCGCCGTCGGCACCGCCGTGCGCGCGTTGGCGGGCGAGCCGGAGATGGAAGTCAATTTCTCGGCAGAGCCGCCCGCGCTGAAGGGCTTGAAGGCGCGGCTGCCCCTGCCCTCGCGCAATCTCTCGCCCAACGAGATCGCCATCGTGCGCGGCCAGGGCGATGCCTATGCGCTGCGCCGCGCCTATCACGAAGACAAGATCCACGACCAGTTCCGCCCGGCCACCGCCGATGGCGCCGCGATCTTCGAAGCCGCCGAGCAGGCGCGCGTCGAAGCTATCGGCGCCAACGCAATGAAGGGCGTGTCGAACAATCTCACCGCCAATCTTGACGCGAAGCTGACCTCTCGCGGCATTGCCAAGGTGCGCGAGCGCGCCGACATGCCGCTAGCCGATGCGGTGGGACTCATCGTGCGCGAGAAGCTGACCGGATTGCCGACGCCGGAGAACGCGCAGAAGGCCGTCGAACTGTGGCGGCCTTGGATCGAGCAGCGCGCGGGCAAGGATCTCGCCAAGCTCGAAGATGCGATGCGCGATCAGAAAACGTTCGCCAAGCTGACGCGCACGATCCTGCACGATCTCGAACTGGGAGATGACCTCGCCGAAGATTCCGAAGCCGAAGGCGAAAGCACCGATGCCGAGCCCGCGCCGCAATCGGAAGAAGGCGGCGAAAGCGATCAGGAAAGCTCGCAGGAATCCTCCGAAGCCGAAATGGCCGAAGGCGAAAGTGAAGACGGCGAAGAAGTCTCCGCCGAAATGACTTCCGACCAGATGGCGGAGGCCAGCGAACAGGAATCCGACGAAGGCATGAAGCCGTGGCGGCCGGAGCAGCCGTTCAGCCATGCCGACGAATGGGGCTACAAGGTCCACACCACGCAGTTCGACGAGATCGTCCACGCCACCGAGCTGTGCGACGCCGACGAACTCACGCGGCTGCGCAATTTCCTGGATCAGCAACTTGCTTCGATGCAGGGCGTGGTCTCGCGCCTCGCCAACAAGCTTCAGCGCCTATTGATGGCGCAGCAGAACCGCACCTGGGAATACGATCTCGAGGAAGGCCTGCTGGACACCTCACGCCTCACCCGCATCATCATCGACCCCATGTTCCCGCTCTCCTTCAAGCGCGAGAAAGACATGGTGTTCCGCGATACGGTGGTGACGCTGCTGCTGGACAATTCCGGCTCCATGCGCGGCCGCCCGATCATGGTCGCGGCGATGTGCGCCGACATCCTCGCCCGCACGCTGGAGCGTTGCGCCGTCAAAACCGAAATCCTGGGCTTCACGACACGCGCATGGAAAGGCGGCCAGTCCCGCGAGAAATGGATCGCCGACGGCAAGCCGCCGCATCCCGGCCGCCTGAACGATCTACGCCATATCGTCTACAAAGCGGCGGATGAGCCGTGGCGCCGCGCGCGCAAGAATCTCGGCCTGATGATGCGCGAAGGTCTGCTCAAGGAGAACATCGACGGCGAAGCGCTGATGTGGGCGCACAACCGCATCGTTGCGCGTCCCGAGCAGCGCAAGATCCTGATGGTCATCTCGGACGGCGCGCCGGTGGACGATTCAACGCTGTCGGTGAACACCGGCAACTATCTCGAAAAGCACCTGCGCAAGGTGATCGAGGAGATCGAGGAAAGGTCCTCCGTCGAACTCACCGCCATCGGCATAGGCCACGACGTCACGCGCTATTACCGCAAGGCCGTGACCATCGTGGATGCCGAGCAGCTCGGCGGTGCGATGACCGAGCAACTCATCTCGCTCTTCGCGGAAGAGAATGCGCACCTCGCCCATCGGGGCGGTCACCACCGCGTGGCGCCCAAGCGGCGCATGAGCCACGCGGCGTAAAACCTTTCCTCCCCCGTTTACGGGGGAGGTGTCTGACGAAAGCGAAGCTTGAGGCAGACAGAGGGGGCGGCGTCGCGCGGCCCTCTCCGGCTCACTACGTTCGCCTCCTCCCCCGTAAACGGGGGAGGAAAACTAGTATCCGCCGAAGCCAGAGCGCGGCGGTACCAGCGGGCGGAAGATCCAGTACGGAACGATCAGCAGCACGGCGGCGATGCTCGTCACCGCCATGTAGTCCAGCATGCGGCCGGTCCAGTCGATATTCGTGCCGAAATAGGAAGCCGGGAACGCGACGAGGCACAGCACGATGCCGCCGACCAGCGAGGCGAAGAGCGGCGCCTGCCACCAGCGCGGGCCACGCAGCCCATCGAACACGATGATCGAAACGGTATGCGCCACGAAAAGCGCCGCGCCGAAGCCCACGATCTCGCGCAGCGCGGCGTGTTGTGGGCCGAGCGTCAGCGTGACGTAAGGCTGGGCGAACACCGCCAGCGCGACGACGGCCGAGTAGGTCAGCACGATCTGGGCGAAGGCGTAGCCGGCGCCGTAGCGGCGGCTGGTGAGGTGGATGGCGAGGAATGTGAGCGGCAAGATCAGAAGACCCAGGTTCATCCAGTCCCGCAGCGGGATCGGCGACGGCGTGCCGGCATAGGCGAACGACGCGCCTGCCAGCGTCGCCAGCAGCAGGATCGGCACGATCAGGCGGGCGAACGCGCCCAGCGCAGACCCAATCCGTTTGAGGACACCCGGGTTCTCCTGCGGCCGCGCATAGCGCCCGCCGAAATCACGGCCAACATCCACGCTGGCCGCAAATCTGCCCATGCCGGTGCGATGACCGGCGTCCACGCCCGATTCGTATACTGACACGACACCCCATACCCCGGCCGGTCTCTGTCGGACCTGACCTGTTTTGAAACACTACAGGGGAATCGGTGCAGGTGCCATGCCCGTTTTATGAAGGGCCGGCGACAAATCGAAGGTTAGGATTGTTAAGCCTGTTCAGGCCGCAAGTTTCTTTGCGATCTGACGCTTAAGGCGCAAAGCTTTCACGGAGAGTGAAGAGTCCTTGGCCTTCATCAGGAAAGCGTCAATGCCGCCGGTACGGTCGACCGTGCGCAGCGCGTTCATGCTGACCTTCAGGCGATAGGAATTGCCCAGAGCTTCGCTGGCGAAGGAGATGGTCTGAAGGTTGGGCCGGTAGATCTTCTTGGTCTTGTTGTTGGCATGGCTGACATTGTTGCCAACCAGGAGGCCTTTTCCGGTCAATTCGCAGCGGCGCGACATAAGCGTAGTCCCACAGATTCTTGAAAAGAGGCGCCCTCTTAAGGGGCTGCCCGCCCCCCGTCAAGGCTTGGATCAGGCCGGAATCCAGCAGCTATAGCTGTACTGGTAGGATCCCGGATCGGTCTCGGTTCCGTCGTCCAGATTGCAGAACCGGCCAGAGGTGGCGAACCAGCCTTGGGCGGCCGCCCGGTATTCGGATTTGGGCATGACACCCACCGGATGGCGGCGGTCCGCGATCGTGCCCATTCCGGTCAGCCGTGGATCGACGGCGCTGATCTCCAGCCGCCCGGTGCCCCGGTCATCGGCGACGCGCCAGGAGTTGCCGTTGTAGGTGAAAGGTTGTCCGGGTGGCAGGTCGTTGCCACCGCCAAAGCAGTTGCAGACGCCGCACCCCGCAAGAAGGGTCAGCGCGGCCAATGCCGCCCCCCGAACCGCTCGCGTCACGCCAACCATGGAACCAATCCCCACAAAGAATCCCGTCGGGCGGAGACTGTCATTTTCGCGGACAGATTGCACCCGTCAGATGACGGGCCAGATGTCCAGCACGCCGAAGAGAACCTGAACCGTCCCGTTCTCGCCCAACGGCGCGATGAAGACCTCCTGCTTCAGATGACGCAGGTTGTTGTAGGCGACACGGCTGGTCGCCACGAGCGGCGCCTTGCTACGGCGCACTTCGTCGAGGATCAGGCGCCAGCGATCAGCGATCTCCGGCGGCAGCGTCTTGGTGATGAACTGGCCGGTCATCGGGCCGAATATCTCCTCAACCTTTCCACCCACCAGGCGAACGAAATAGTCCTCGCCGCCCTCGGGCAGCGGCGCGTGCTCGATCAGGCCGACATAGGGGAGGAACTCACGCATGTCGCGCGGCGAGATTTCCGCGCGCGCAGGCATCTGCCTGTCGCCGCGCAGGGCCAGCCAGTAATCGCGCCCCTTGATCGTCGCCGCTCTCGTCAGATTCAGAGTGCGGTCGATATGAACGGGCGGCATTTCATCCGACAGGGAAACGAACCCGTCGTCAGGGGGACACATCGCACAAACCAATCGTTGCAAAATGCAATCGAACCCAGTGGGTGACCATAAGCGTCACGCGCCGAACTCATGATGCGCTTCGCGCCTGTGTCATGAATCGTACGCTTCGATGGGCGCGAGATAGGAACCGCGGAACCGCCGGTCAAGCGGCAATAATGTGGCGAAAAAGCGCGCGTGCTGCCGTATAGGGTAACGCCTTGCCGGCGATGACAGAGGCTTCGAGTTTTTTCGCCTCTTTTCCCAGCTTTTCGTTGCTAAGAATCTCTTCGCTCAACACGGTCTGCATTTCATTCCAGAACCAGCGCCGCGCCTGATTTTCCCGCAGATGCTTCAAATGACCGCGCTTCAAAAGCTTATCGTGTAAATCCTTCATCGCACGCCAGGCTTCCGCGATTCCCACATTCTCGACAGAGGAAACCTGCATGACCTCCGGCGAAAGCGCCGGATATTTCGGACGCATGAGATGCAGCGCATTGCGATAATCCGCAGCGGCCCGCGTCGCGGCAGCTTTCAGGTCGCCGTCCGATTTGGTCACCAGCGCAAGATCGGCAAGTTCCATCACGCCACGCTTGATGCCCTGAAGATCGTCGCCGCCGCCCGGCGACAACAACAGCACGAAGATGTCGACCATCTCCGACACGGCGGTTTCGGACTGCCCCACGCCCACCGTTTCCACGATCACGACATCGAAGCCGGCAGCTTCCGCCAGAAGGATCGCTTCGCGCGTGCGGCGCGCGACTCCACCCAGTGTCGTTCCCGCAGGCGAAGGACGGATGAACGCTTGCGGATCGCGCGCCAGCTTTTCCATGCGCGTCTTGTCACCGAGAATGGAGCCGCCTGAACGGCGCGAAGAAGGATCCACGGCAAGCACGGCGACCTTGTGGCCCTTGCTCGTGAGGTAGGTGCCGAACGCTTCGATGAATGTGGACTTGCCCGCGCCGGGCGCGCCCGAAATGCCAAGCCGGATCGCTTTGCCCGCATCAGGCAGAAGGTCGGAGAGCAAGCTTTCCGCTTTTTCACGATCTGCAACCCTGGTGGATTCCACCAAAGTGATCGCACGCGCCAGCGCCCGGCGATCGCCTTTGCGCAACGCCTCCAGGGCGCTGTCCTTTACCCTTCTCTCGGTCATAATTGGACCATCTTGGCAGGGAGAATTATCTTACGGAATGCGCGGATGCGCGTCCGCACCCAATCAGAATCGTGTCCGGAGTAGCCTATGACGGAAGTTCGTTTGCGCCGAATGATCTTTGCAGCCGCCGCAGCGCTGATGTTCGCAGCGCCAGCCGTTGCTGCGCCGGACGGCAGCCCCCTCGGTGTCGGCTACACAATCGCATTCTGGGCGCTCCCGTTCGGCCACACGCATTACGACGGCAAGGTCACGCCGGAGAGCTATTCGGCGAAGATGCACTTTGAAACCAGCGGCGTCGTCAGCCTGTTCTGGAAATCGAAGATCGACGCGACGGTGAACGGCAAAATCGCGCCGCGCTCCATCACACCTGTCGTCTACGACTCCTATTCGCAGGATCGCGACAAGCCGGTGCAGCGGGTGAAGGTGAGCTTCGATGGCGCAATGCCCGAAACGTTGGCAGAGCCGCCCTACAACACGACCAAATATCCCGTAACCGATGAGCAGAAGAAGAACACGCTCGACCCGATGAGTGCGCTGACTGCCATTCTTTCCGGCGTGCGCGTCACCAGCAACGATCCATGCGGCACCGGCGTTCAGGTCTTCGATGGCCGCCGCCGCTATGATGTGACCTTCACCTATAAAAGGGATGAGCACGTCGAGTTGAGCAACGGCATGTTCAACGGCACCGCGCATCTGTGCCAGATCCACTACAATCAGATCGCGGGGTACAAGCAGAAGATCGTGAAGGAAGGCAAAAAGCTTCCCGACATGTTCGTCTATTTCGCCGATGTGCCCGCGCCGGGAACGCCGAATGGCCACTACGTCGTCGCGCTGAAGCTGTGGGCGTCGCTGACACTGGGCACCGTGACGGCCACGCTGGACGATCTGAAAGTCGCCGGCGCAGTACCGGCCGGCTTCAACGCCGTGAAGAGTTGATCAGCGCGGATTGATCGCGCGCAGCATGGGCACCACCATGTCGCTGAAGGGCGTCTGCACGCCGTGCTTCTTGCCGAGCCGGACGATGACGCCGTTGCGCGCGTCCCATTCCAGTGCCTTGCCTTCGCGCCGATCATAGAACATCGAGTTTCCACGGTTGCCCGTGCGCGCGGCGAGCATCGTCGTGAGATTTTCCGCAAAGCCGTCCGCGAACTTCGCGCCATCCGCGCGGCCTACCGCGACGCATTCATCGATCATAGCCTTGCACAAATCGCGCATGCCCGGCGTCATCGCGATGCAGTCCGGGTTCATCGTCAGCGTGATCAGCGAGCCGCTGGCGGCGTTCAGGCAGAGCTTCTCCCACTCGCGCGTGTGAAAGTCCGCATCGTTCTGAACCTTCATGAACGACCCGTCGAACAGCGCCGCGAATTCCCGCGCGGCTGCATCGTCGCTCACGATCAGCAGCGTCTGGCCGTGCGTCGCAATCGCACCCGGCGCGGTGCGTTGCGCGGGCAGTTGCACGACGACCGGAACGATGGGCGCCGCTGGCGGCACGAGCGTCCTCACCCGCTCGCGGTGCTCGACACCGTTCTGGAGGATCGCCAGTTTGGTGTTCGATCCAACGGCCACTTTCAGCCAATCGGCTGCGTCGCTCGTCTGATGAGACTTCACCGCCAGCAGAACCCAATCGGATGGCCGCGTATCACCCGGTGACGTAATGACCTTCACGGGCCACGATTGCGCTTCGCCATTGTCGGACCGCGTGACGGTCAGCGTCTCGAAACGCTTGTTAGCGCAGATGGTGAGATCGTGCTTGCCCGTCTGCAACAAGGCGCCGGCGGCTGTGCCGCCGATTGCGCCGGGACCGATTAGCGTGACGCGCGCCATTACTCCGCCGCGTGATCCATGCGCGCGGCGCGGATGAGATGCAGCACTTCGCGCGCGGCGTCCGGAATGTTCGTGCCGGGGCCGAAGATTGCCGCGACACCCGCCTTTTTCAGGAAGTCATAGTCCTGTGCCGGGATAACACCGCCGACGACAACAAGAATGTCCTGCGCCTTCTGCTCCTTCAGCGCTTTGATGAGCAGCGGCACCAGGGTCTTATGCCCCGCCGCCTGGCTGGAGATGCCGACGACATGCACGTCGGCTTCGATCGCGTCCTTCGCGACTTCTTCGGGCGTCTGGAACAGCGGGCCGATATCGACGTCGAAGCCGAGATCGGCAAACGCCGTGGCAATCACCTTCGCGCCGCGGTCGTGACCGTCCTGCCCCATCTTGGCGACGAGCATGCGCGGGCGGCGGCCTTCGTCTTTCTCGAACGCTTCGATGTCTCCCTTGATCGCAGCGAATTCGTTATCGCCTTCATAGGCGCCGCCATAGACACCGGAGATGGAGCGGATTTCCGCGCGATGGCGGCCGAACACTTTTTCCATAGCGTCTGAAATTTCTCCCACAGTGGCACGGGCGCGTGCGGCGTTCACCGCCAGCTCCAGCAGGTTGCCATTCGCTTTCGCGCCTTCCACCAGCGCATCGAGCGAGGCCTTGGTTTTCGCTTCATCGCGAGAGGCGCGCGTCTTCTTGATGCGCGCGATCTGCGCGTCGCGGACTTTCACATTGTCGATATCCAGAACATCGACCGGTGCTTCGTCCTTCAATTGGAACTTGTTGACGCCGACGATCACATCCTCGCCGCGATCCACGCGCGCCTGGCGCCGCGCCGCGGCCTCCTCGATGCGCAGCTTGGGGATGCCGGCTTCGACCGCCTTGGTCATGCCGCCCATCTTTTCGACTTCAGCGATAATCTCGCGGGCATGCGTGACGAGCGAATGCGTCAGCGCCTCGACATAGTAAGAACCGCCCAGCGGATCGACCACCTTCGTCACCTGCGCTTCGTTCTGCAGGATGAGCTGGGTATTGCGCGCGATGCGGGCAGAGAACTCCGTCGGCAGCGCGATGGCTTCATCCAGCGAGTTGGTGTGCAGCGATTGCGTGCCGCCCAGTACCGAGGCCAGCGCCTCGATCGTGGTGCGCACGACGTTGTTGTAAGGGTCCTGCTCCGTGAGCGACACGCCAGATGTCTGACAATGCGTGCGCAGCATCAGTGAGTCCGCCTTCTTCGCGCCGAAGCCTTCCATGATCTGCGCCCACAGCAGGCGCGCGGCGCGCAGCTTGGCGACTTCCATGAAGAAGTTCATGCCGATGCCGAAGAAGAATGAGAGGCGGCCAGCGAAGCTGTCCACGTCCAGCCCCTTCGCCATCGCGGCGCGGACATATTCCATGCCGTCGGCCAGCGTGAAGGCGAGTTCCTGTACCGCGGTCGCCCCCGCTTCGTGCATGTGATAGCCGCTGATCGAGATCGAATTGAACTTCGGCATCTTCTTCGCCGTGTATTCGATGATGTCGGCGACGATGCGCATCGAAGGCGTGGGCGGATAGATGTAGGTGTTGCGCACCATGAATTCTTTGAGAATGTCGTTCTGAATCGTGCCGGAAAGCTTCTCCGGCGGAACGCCCTGCTCTTCGCCCGCCACGATGAAGCTGGCGAGGATCGGGATGACCGCGCCGTTCATGGTCATCGACACGCTCATCTTGTCGAGTGGGATGCCGTCGAACAGGATCTTCATGTCCTCGACACTGTCGATCGCGACGCCGGCCTTGCCGACATCGCCCGCCACGCGCGGATGATCGCTGTCATAGCCGCGATGCGTCGCCAGATCGAACGCCACCGACAGGCCCATCTGACCGGCGGCGAGGTTCTTGCGATAGAAGGCGTTGGATTCTTCGGCGGTGGAGAAGCCCGCATATTGGCGGATGGTCCACGGACGGCCGGCATACATCGTGGCGCGCACGCCGCGCATGAACGGCATCTGCCCCGGCAGCGAGTTCACTTCCGAAATGCCATCGAGATCGGCCGCCGTGTAAAGCGGCTTCACATCGAACCCTTCGGGTGTGTGCCAGGTGAGGTCGGACAGCGGGCGGTCCTTGAGCTCCTTCTGGGCCGCTTTTGCCCAGCTCTCCGGATCCTTGCCGCTCATCACCACTCTCCAAACCAAATCAGGGGCCGGGAGTATCGCAGGCGCGAAATGAGCGTCAATTTTGCCGTGACGTCACAGAATGACGGTTCCATGAAATGCTCCGCCCACGGAGTGTTGAATCCGGCGAGTCGTCAGCCCCTATAGATTCTGTGGGCCACTACATCTAGTTTCATACGAATCGTTGACATTCTATATGAAGTGTGAGAACAAAGGATGATACTGAGTCGGTTAGTGATTCGTCTCTGATTCGTGCCGGGGTCGTTCACGGTCATTAACTGCCTATCCACAGAACCGTTCACAGTGGCTTTTTCGCCGCCTTGTAGAGGGTGCGGGAAGCCCCGATGTTGCACCGATGATCCCAAAACAGTCGCGTAAGTGGGAAAGCGCCGGGCGCGTATCGGCCATCCTCGGCCCCACCAACACCGGCAAGACGCATTACGCCATCGAGCGCATGCTGGCGCACAAGTCCGGCATGATCGGCCTGCCGCTGCGGCTGCTCGCGCGCGAGGTCTATGACAAGATCGTCGCGCTGAAAGGCGCGCAGGTTTGCGCGCTCATCACCGGCGAAGAGAAGATCGTTCCGCCCGACGCGCGCTATTTCGTCTGCACCGTTGAAGCGATGCCGGTGGATCTAGGCGTCGCGTTCCTCGCCGTCGATGAGATTCAGCTCTGCGCCGATCCGGAACGCGGTCACGTCTTCACCGATCGCCTGCTGAACGCGCGCGGCGAAGAAGAAACGCTGTTCATGGGCGCGGAGACCATGCGCGGCGCCATCCAGCGCTTCGTGCCGCACGCTTACTTCATCACCCGCCCGCGCTTCTCCGATCTGGCTTACACGGGCCACAAGAAACTCACCCGCCTGCCCCGCCGCTCGGCCATCGTCGCGTTCTCGGCGGACGATGTGTACGGCATCGCGGACCTTGTTCGCCGTCAGCGCGGCGGCGCCGCCGTCGTGCTCGGTGCGTTATCGCCACGCACGCGCAACGCGCAGGTCGCGCTCTATCAATCCGGCGATGCGGATTTCCTGGTGGCGACGGACGCCATCGGCATGGGCATCAACATGGATGTCGATCACGTCGCCTTCTCCGCGCTGGAGAAGTTCGACGGCTACACCACGCGTCCGCTCCGTCCCGAGGAGATCGGACAGATCGCGGGCCGCGCCGGCCGTCACATGAACGACGGCACGTTTGGAACGACAGGCGAAGCCGAAGGCCTGGACGAAGAAACCGTCTCCAGAGTCGAAGGCCATCGCTACGAGCCTGTGCGCGTGCTCCAGTATCGCAACTCGGCGCTCTCCTTCCATTCACTGGAAGCCCTTCTCGGCTCGCTCGATGAACCGCCGCCCACGCGCGGCCTCGTCAAAGCACGTCCCGCGATGGACTACGCATCGTTGCGCTCGCTGTCCGGCCACGAAGAAATCGCCGCCATGGCGCACGCGCCGGCTGCTGTGAAACGCTTGTGGGATGCCTGCCAGCTTCCCGACTTCCGCAAGCTCTCCGTCGAGGAGCATGTGAAGCTGGTCGCGCAGATCTATCGCTTCCTGATGAGCGACGAAGGCACCATTGAAGAAGATTGGCTGGCGCGGCAGGTGGATCGTCTCGACGTCATCGAAGGCGATGTCGCCACGCTCTCCGGCCGCCTCGCGCAAATCCGCACCTGGACCTACGCCGCCAACCGTCCCGGCTGGGTGAAGGATGCCGCGCATTGGCAGGAACAGACCCGTAAGATCGAAGACCGCCTATCGGACGCGCTGCACGAAACGCTCACGCAGCGCTTCATCGACCGGCGCACCGGCGTTCTGATGCGCTCGCTGCGCGACGACGAGGCGCTGAATCTGAAACTGCACGACTCAGGCGCCGTCTCGATCAGCGGCGAGATGGTGGGACAACTCGACGGCTTCCGCTTCACGCCCGACGCACGCGCGGAAGGCATTCATGGCAAGACCTTGCGCACCGCCGCGATGCGCGCGCTGGAAGGCGAATTCTACGCGCGCACGAAACGTCTCGCGGACGCCGAGCCAACGGCCATCACGCTCAGCGAGCATGGCAAGCTGTGGTGGGACGGCGCGGTGGTTGGGACCCTCGAAGCGGGCGCGAGTGCGCTTGCGCCACATGTAGCCCTGCTTGTCGACGAACAACTCAAGCCCGAATTGCGCGCGCAGATCCAGATCAAGCTCGATCAATGGCTGGAGCAACGCATCGCCACGCGCCTTGAACCGCTGATCGCCTTGCGCAACGCCGCCGATGCCAAGCCCGGCACGCCGCAAGCATTGCCTGCCGAAGCGCGCGGCCTCGCCTACCAGCTTTGCGAAGCTCTGGGCTCGCTCGACCGCAAGGAAGCGACGTTGCCGCCGGACGAGCGCGCGGCGCTGCGCAATCTGCGCGCCTTCGGAATCCGTTTTGCACGCCGCTCCATCTACATGCCCAAGCTCATCCGCCCGGATGCCGCGGCGCTGCTCGCGTTGCTCTGGGCGACAAAGAACAAGCTCACGCAGATCCCGCCACCGCCGCCCGCGGGCCTCACCTCGTTCGAACCGGAGCGTGAAACGCCGCGCGGATTCATTGCCGCCGCCGGTTTCCGCGTGATCGGACCGCGCGCCATCCGTATCGACATGCTGGATCGCCTCGAACAGGAACTGGAAGCGGCCGGCACAGCGGGCACGAAAGCGGACGACGTGATCACCAGGCTCGTCTCGCTGCTCGGCGTCGATCGCGCGACGATGGACCAAGTGCTGGAAACCTTGCACTGGAAGCGCGTCGAAGTCGCAGGCGGTGAAACGCCGACCATCGTGTTGCGGCATCAACGCCCGCAGCGTCAGCAACACAAGCCGCACCCCAAAAGCAAACAGAAGCATCAACACAAACCGCAGCAACGCGAGAAGCCGGTGAAGATCGACCCGCACTCGCCTTTCGCCCAGCTTGCGGTGTTGATGAACAAGCGTTGAGCGAAAACCGCATCCGCATCGACAAGTGGCTCTGGCATGCGCGCTTCCACAAGACGCGCAGCCTTGCACAGTCGGCGGCGGTGAAAGGTCACATCCGGCTCAACGGCCGGCGCATCGAGAAGGCCAGCGCCGAAGTGAAGATCGGGGACACGCTCACCGTGCCGCGCGGCAACAGCATCGTCGTTGTGCGCGTGCTGGGCTGTGGAATCCGCCGCGGTCCCGCGACGGAAGCGCAGGCGCTGTACGAAATCCTCAAGGACGATGTGCTTGATCCCAAGCCCACCGCGCCGTAAGTCACGGGTCCGAATTTCGTGAGAGTGCCATGACCTACGTCGTCACCGACGCCTGCATCAAATGCAAGTTTATGGACTGCATCGAGGTCTGCCCCGTGGACTGCTTCTACGAGGGCGAGAACATGGTCGTGATCGACCCGGATGTGTGCATCGACTGCGGCGTATGCGAGCCGGAATGCCCGCCGGAAGCCATCAAGGCCGACACCGAAAGCGGCCTGGAGCGCTGGCTGACGCTGAACGCCGACTACGCCAAGAAATGGCCGAACATCACCCAGAAGGGCACGCCGCCGGCCGACGCCAAGGAACATGATGGCGAGGAGGGGAAGTTCGAGAAGTACTTCTCCGAGAAGCCAGGCACGGGCGACTAGAACACAATCTCGCCGTAAATCGCCGCCGACGCGTGATCCACTTGCCTCTTATGTGGAATTAAGGGGTTAATGCGGACGGCTATGCGTTCGCCAAGGGCGACCCGCAATCCCTTGAATCCATGACAGTTTCTTACAAAATTCGAAATTAAGTTCGTGAAAACAATAGCTTGACTAAAGTTTTTCTTCCTTTTTCGAGGGAGCTGTGATAGGGTCCCGATCCTCAGAAATACGCGAAAGGCACGCCCCAAACCGGAATTGGTCCCCTTAACTCCGGTGCCTCGCTTCATTTCTGTTGCAGTGCAATGTGGTAGCGGCAGGCTTGCCTGCGCTTGGGCGCGTGCGGATTGGAATTGGAAAGATATGACCACGGCTAAGACACAGACCCCCGCCCCGGCCGCCGCGAAGAAGACCCCGGCCAACTCGAACAAGAAGCTCGACTTCAAAGCGAACGATCACGTCGTGTACCCGACCCATGGCGTCGGCAAGATCACGAAGGTCGAAGAGCAGGAAGTCGCCGGCATCAAGATGGAACTGTTCGTCATCACCTTCGACAAGGACAAGATGACCCTGCGCGTTCCCGTCGCGAAGGCGAAAGCCGTGGGCATGCGCAAGCTCTCCTCGCCGGACGTCGTTGCCAGCGCGCTCAACACGCTCAAGGGCCGCGCCCGCGTGAAGCGCACCATGTGGTCGCGCCGCGCGCAGGAATACGAAGCGAAGATCAACTCGGGCGACCTCGTGTCGATCGCCGAAGTGGTGCGCGACCTGCACCGCGCCGGTGGTCAGCCGGAGCAGTCCTACTCCGAGCGTCAACTCTACGAAGCGGCCCTCGCCCGCATGGCGCGCGAAGTCGCCGCCGTCGAGAAGACCGACGAGCCGACGGCCGTGAAGCGCGTCGAAGGAATGCTGCTCAAGAAGGCCGCTTAGGCGTTTTCTTCCTGACTATGAAAGCCCGGCAGCAATGCCGGGCTTTTTTTGTTTCGACGCGCGCTCTTGTGCGGAGGCGATTATCGCTGCGCAGGCCGCAGATCCGGCACGATCTCGATATCGTCGGGCGAGGCGATCTCGATTTCCGGGCCGTTGTGCCACTCGATGACGCCGCGCACGCGGATCAGCAACCCCTGATAACCCGCGGGATCGATGCCCGCCGCCCGGAAGGTCTTCATGTCTTCCGGCGCGATGGTCGCCGTGAAGTCGTGTTTCCAGTTCGCGCCGAAATTCAGATAGCCGCGGGATTTCACCGATGCGCTCGCCACCCTGCCCTCGACGATCTGGAACGTGCCCAGATCGCTCGCGGAGACCTGGTCCGCCTGGCGGATGGCATAAGCCGGCAACGCCCACAGGCCCGCCCGCCGCGCCCGCGCATCCGCTTCGGCGGCATAAAGCTCTTTCACGCATTCGCGCCGGTCTGGCTCGATGGACACCCGCGCCAGGCCGCGCTTCAGCAACTCGGTCTGAAGCCACACCGCGCCATCGTCCACCACGAACAATTGCCCGCGCGTGCGACTGTAGCGGTCCTGCTTCGGCGGCTGTGCCGTCACCGTCACCAGATGGCCTGAGGCCAGATCGCGCAGCGCGGAGAGCGCATCATCCGCCATCGATTGGGGCGCGTGATCCCGAATGCCTCCTGGAAGCAGCACGCCCTCCATCTTCACCGCGCGGCCGTCGGTGGCCACCAGCACGCCGTTTATCTCGACCCGGTTGATGGCGAGATCGGCTATTTCCACGGGGGGTGCGCAGGGTGGAAGGGCGAGCGCCGGAGACGCGGCGCATACCAGCAAGGCTGACAATCCGTAGGCTTTCATGGGCGGACTGTGCCTCGCTCTTTCTCGCCGGTGAAGTGCGACCGCAGCACATGGTTGCGCGTTAAGGATCTGCAACCTCGCCCGGTCATCTCGTGTTCGAAACGGCCTTCAGCCCCACCTTCATTACGGACTTGCGCCTTCTGCTCGTAAATAGCGGCATCCGGCTGCTGGCCGCGATCCTGATCCTCATCATCGGCTGGATGCTGGCGACATGGGCCAAGCGCGGCATACAACGCGTCCTTGCCTCCGCGCCCATCGACGCGACGCTCAAGCCCCTGCTGGCCTCGTTGGCCCGCTATATTCTGCTCATTCTAACCGTCGTTGTGGTGCTCGATCAGTTCGGCGTGCAGACCGCGAGCCTGATCGCCGTGCTGGGCGCCGCCGGCATCGCCATTGGCCTGGCGTTGCAGGGCACGCTGGCGAATGTCGCCGCGGGCGTGATGCTGCTGATCCTTCGCCCCTTTCGCGTCGGCCATTTCGTGGAGATCGCTGGCGGACGTCAGGGCACGGTGCGGGAGATCGGATTGTTCACCACGCTCATCACAACGCGCGATCTCTACTATGTCTCGGTGCCGAATTCGGCGATCTTCGGCGCGACGATCATCAATTACACGCGCGAGCCCATGCGCCGCGTGAAATTCGACGTGCCCGTGGACATGGTCAATGATCTTGGGAAGGTCGAAAGCGCGATCATGGGCGCGGTGACGGCGAATGAGGCCGTTTCCAAAACACCCGCTCCAAGCGTTGTGGTGAAAGAGCTGCAGGAATACGCCGTGCTGATGACGGTGCGTGCGTATGTGCGCAGCTCGGATTATTGGCAGGCGCTGTATTCTTTGCAGCGTCAGGTGAAAGATGCGCTCGACGCGGCGAACATCCTGATCGCGGTGTCGCGCCAGGCTGCGATCAATCGCGCAGAGCCGCGCGTTGCCGGAAACACCATTGTTCCCACCACGGAAGAACCCGCCTGACAAATCGGGCGCAAAAAATCTTGCTCATGCACGGCGAGCGGTTTAGGCGGGACAGCGCAACCGCGTCCGCGACGTTCCCAGGTATCAGATGAATCCGCAATCGCTCAATCCGCAGTCTTTCCTTCCCGCACTTGAATTGTTGCTGGTCGATCAGGGCCTCAATATTCTCGCGGGCATTCTGATCCTCATCGTCGGCTGGTTCGTTGCCGGATGGGCGGAAAAAGGCGTCCGTCGTGCGCTCGACAGGCTTCGTCGCATGGACAGCACGTTAAAGCCCCTGATCGTGAAGGCCGTGCGCTACGGCATTCTCATCGTTACTATCCTGGCGGTGCTGGAACGGTTCGGCATTCAGACCACCAGCATCATCGCACTGGTCGGCGCCGCGGGTCTTGCCCTCGGCCTGGCTTTGCAGGGCACGCTGTCGGATGTCGCGGCGGGCGTCATGCTTCTGGTCCTGCGTCCGTTTCACGTCGGCGATGCGATCGACGCAGGCGGCAAGGGTGGAACGGTCCGCCAGATGGGATTGTTCGCGACCTACTTTACCGACGCCGATGGAATTTTCGTCTCCATCCCGAATTCCAAGATCTTCAGCGCTGTCATCACCAACTATTCGCGAGAAAGCACGCGACGGATCAATTTCACCGTTGGCATCGATTATGCCGACGATATCGACAGGGCGCAGAAGATCGCGCTCGACGTTTTGCAGGCCGACCCTCGTGTTTTGAAGCAACCGGTGCCGGTGATTCCGGTCGGCGCGCTTGGCGAATCGTCGGTCGACCTGATCGTACGCTGCTGGGTATCGAACGCGGACTACTGGAACGTGCTGTTCGACCTGCAGAAAGCCGTGAAGCTCGCCTTCGACAAAGGCGGCATCTCCATCCCCTACCCGCAGCAGGTTCTGGCGTTCCGGGCGGACACGCCCAACCCCTTTGCGGGCAAGGAGAATCCCAAAAACTGACAGCGGCGGCGCTTGCGGGCAGCCAGACGCAAAACGCATGGCAAGCCATGCGTTACGCAAAAGACATCCGCCCTCACTTGGCCGCAATCGGCGAACAAGTCTATGACGTCGGCGATGACGGAGGGCGTCATGGATCGTCGTTTTTATTTGCTCAAGGCAGGCGTGCTTACGCTGGCGATTGCAGCAGCCGGCATCACGACGGGATTCCAGATGGACAAGATGTCGGCGAACTTCGACAGCGTCCACTACAGCGCGACGGTCTATGCCGATGCGCAAACCCATCGCGCCACGCATGCGTTCACGCATGCGCTCGGCACGCTGATGGATCATTTGCGCGGGCGTTAGGGCTTCGACGCTTTCAGGCTCACACCCTCGGGCGGCGGCATGTTGTCCGGCACGAAGAAGTCCGGCATCAGATCCTTCGTGGGATCGACGCGGTATTGATCGAAATCCTTCACGCCGTTTTCCGCAAGGAACGTGTCGTCGATCAGGAAGTTGCCGGTGAAGTCTTTCGCCTTTTTATTGAAGATGAGATAGGCGGCGTCGGCCAGGATATCGACGGTGCGGCAGTGTTTCATGCCTTCATCGCCAGCCAGCGCGTTGCGGATCGCTGCGGTGGCGATGCCGGTGCGCGGCCACAATGCGTTAAAGGCGATGCCCTCGCCTGCAAACTCCGCCGCCATGCCCAGCACGCACATGCTCATGCCGTACTTCGCCATCGAATAGGCGGTGTGGCCGGCGAACCATTTCGGGTTCATGTCCAATGGCGGCGACAGGTTCAGCACATGCGGATTGGCCGCTTTTTTCAGATATGGAATGCAGGTGCGGCTGACCAGAAACGTGCCGCGCGCGTTGATGCTGTTCATCAGGTCATAACGCTTCATGTCCGTCTGCAGGGTGCCCGTGAGCGAGATCGCGCTGGCGTTGTTCACGCAGATGTCGATGCCGCCGAATTTCGCAGCGGTCTGGTCCACTGCCGCCTGCACCTGCTCCTCGAAGCGGATATCGCAGATGACGGGCAGCGCCTTGCCGCCCGCTTTCTCAATTTCTTCCGCCGCCGTGTAGATGGTTCCGGGCAATTTGGGATGCGGCTCGGCGGTCTTTGCCGCCACGGCGACATTGGCGCCATCGCGCGCGGCGCGCACCGCAATCGCCAACCCGATGCCGCGTGAAGCACCCGATATGAAAAGCGTTTTTCCTTTGAGCGACATCACGGCCTCCTATGTGCCGAAGCGCAGCCTTCTGCGGGATCGCACGGGCTTCGATCCGGCGATCAGTTCCGCGAACCATTCCAGCCCTTCGAGGTGACGGCAGATGATGGCGAGCGCACCCGTCAGCGGCACCGCCAGGAACAGCCCGCCCACACCCCACACCAATCCCCAGAAGGTCAGCGAAAGGATGATCGCGAACGGCGAAAGATCCAGCGTGCGGCCCAGCATCACCGTCTCCAGCACGCTGGTGAGCAGGAAATGCACCGCGAAGAGCACGATGCCGATCACGAGCGCCGGCCCGAATGCGCCGAACTGCGCGAAGGCCATCAACGCCGGCAACACAACGCCGATCGCGCCGACGGTCGGAATGTACGTCAGGATGAACATCGCCAGCGCCCAGAACGCGGCGAAATCCACGCCCATGATGACCAGCAGCACATAGGTGATGACAGCCATGATCGCGCTGGCGAGCGTGCATACGCCCAGATAGGTCTGCACCTGATGGCCGATGGCCCGCACCACCGCTTCGCCCTCGGCTTCGGTGTTGTTCTTCTGCAGCCGCGCGATCTTTTCGGGAATGTGGCCCTGCTCCGCCAGCAGGAAGCCGACATAGATCAGGATCAGCAGCAGATCGAGCAGCGTGTTGCCGATGGAGGCCGCCGCCACGCCAAGGAATCCGCGTACGCTGTCGTTATGCGCCAGCGCATCCAGATTGAGTGCAGGGATCATGTTGCCGCCCGGCAGCTTGGTGTGGATCAGCGTCTGGACCTTCTGGGCGTAAACGGGCGCCTGCTGCGCCACCTCCGATGCCTGATTGGCGAGCACCAGCGCGGTGAACCACAGTGCGATGATGATCAGCGCGAATGCGGCCGACCATGCCATGAACGGCGGCAGCTTTTTGCGCTCCAGATAACTCACCAGCGCATTGATCACCGCCCATAAAAGCAGCGCGAAAACGAGCGGCACGAAGAAGTCACGACCCACAACCAATATGGCGAGCAACGCCACGCCGATGATGAGCCAGTTGCTCAGGCTTTGATTGTTGACCTTCATCCCCGCCCCCGGAACGCAAACTTCAGACCGTTTGATACCATTCCACGCCGTCCTTGTCCGGTACGCGCGCGATCAGCCCGCGTTTCCTGAGGCAATTCAGGTGGGCGATGCTCTCGCCCGTCGCCATGCCGTAGTTTCCGGCCGTGATCTTGGCGCGGAACAGGGCGGGAAAAACATCCACCGCCCGCTTGGGCGCGCGGCAAAGCTCCAGGAGTTTCGCCATGCCCTCTTCGTGGCCGTCGATCAGATTTTGCAAGCGCGCAGGCGCGCCGCGAAACGGCGAATTGTGCGCCGGCAGAACGAAGATGTCCGCGGGCAGAAGCGCCTTCAGTTTCTCGCAGCTGTCGAGCCAGTCCTGCAGCGGGTTGCCCTCCGGCTCGGTCGGAAACACGCTGACATTGGACGAGATGCGCGGCAGCAACTGATCGCCGGAGATGAAGATATTGTCCTCGCGGCACCACAGGCACGCATGCTCCGGCGCATGCCCACGCCCGACAACAATCTCCCATGTCCGGTTTCCAATGACGATGCGCTCGCCCTCCTCGATCCGGCGGTAGGCGTTGGGCAGACGGTAGACGCCCTTGCCGAAGCCGCCGAAGCGCGTGCGGTAGAGCTCGAGCTGCTCTTCCGGAAACCCCGCGGCGCGATAGAAGCGCAAGCCTTCTTCCGGCGCTTCCTGTCCCGTGTCGGCGCAGAGATTGCGGCACATCAGATAATCCGTGCGCGTCATCCAGAGTTCGACATTGAAGCGGCGCACCAGCCAGCCGGCGAGCCCGACATGATCGGGATGCAGGTGGGTGACGATCACGCGCTTGATCGGCCGGCCGCCCATCGCGCCGGCAAACAGTTCCTTCCACGCGTTCGCTGTCGTCTCGTCGCGGATGCCGCTGTCCACGACGGTCCAGCCGTCGCCGTCTTCCAGCAGCCACAAATTGATATGGTTGAGCTGCATCGGCAGCCGCATGCGGATCCAGTGGATGCCCGGCGCGATCTCGATGGTTTTGCCGAGTTCCGGCCGCGTGTCGCCGAAGGGATATTCCAGACTGTCGCCCGGCCGGGCTTCCGCTTCGCTCAACACCGCATCCTTTGTGAAATCGCTCTTCATTCGACTATGAACGGCCCCGGCAGGGGGTCAAGCGAACTCTTACGCCGTATCGGCGGCATTCCGCGGTTGCCGCGACGGTACGCCCGTATAAGGTTGAACCCTGTCACCCGGATCGGAATCACATGACAACCGCGAACACCCGCACCCGCTACGGCACGGTCGCCATGACCCTGCACTGGATCATCGCAGCACTCGTCCTGACGAACATCTATCTCGGCCTGTCCTTCGACACCTATCCGAAAGGCGATCCCACGCTGTTCCAGGTGGTGCAGATCCACAAATCCATCGGGCTGAGCGTTCTGGTGCTCAGCATCGTGCGGCTCGTGTGGCGGCTCATCAATCCGGTTCCGCCGCTGCCGGCGGAGATGAGCCCCGCGTTGAAATTCCTCGCCCATGCGACGCACTGGCTTCTTTATTTCCTCATCATCGCCATCCCGCTGTCCGGCTGGGCGATGGTATCGACATCGCGGTTGGGCTTGCCGACGTCTTGGTTCGGATTGTTCGACTGGCCGAATATCGGCTTCATCGCGAACATGCCGCTGGATCAGAAGCATGCGCTGCACGAGCCGCTGGAGGCGATCCACATGTATCTCGCGTGGTCGGCGATCGTGCTGTTCGTGCTTCATCTGGCGGGCGCGCTCTACCATCAGTTCATCACCCGGGACGACGTTCTGAAGCGCATGGTCCCGGGTACGCGAGTGGCGGATCAGGGATGAGATATTTCCTTTCCGCCATCGCCGCCGCCGCATTGTGTGCAGCAGCGCCGGCCCACGCCGCGCACTGGAACGTGGATAGCGCGAAGAGCAAGCTCGGCTTCACGGTGATCTGGGCCAAACAGCCCTTCACCGCGAGCTTCAAGGATTGGAAAGCCGATATCGATTTCGATCCCGCCAATCTCGCGGCCTCGAAAGCCGATGTCACCATTGCTGTCGGCAGCATGGCCTCGGGCGATGCCGAAACCGATGCGGGCATCAAAGGCGATATCGGATTCGGCGCGGGCAAATTCCCCACCGCGCATTTCGTCACCACCGGCTTCACGCACAAATCCGGTAACGATTACGTCGCGCAGGGCAATCTCACGCTGAAAGGCGTCACCAAACCCGTCGCCCTGCCCTTCACGCTCACCATCGCCGGCAAGCAGGCCCACATGACGGGCAGCGCGACCGTCATGCGCAATGTCTTCAATGTGGGCACGGGCGAATGGGCCAAATCCGATCCTGTCGCCTGGGATGTCAAGGTGAATATCGATATCACCGCGACGCAGAACTGAACTCAAACCTCCCTCTCCCCCTGAAGGGAGAGAGGGAATAGTTTGTGCGCCATGCCCGCTGTCCTCACCAACCTGCGCGTTGCCAACGCCGCCGCCATTGCGCGGGCGGGCGAGATCCTCCGCGCGGGAGGATTGGTCGCCTTCCCGACGGAGACGGTCTACGGCCTCGGCGCCGATGCCACGAACGACAACGCCGTCGCTTCCATTTTCGCGGCCAAGGGCCGCCCGCAATTCAATCCGCTGATCGTGCATGTGCCGGATATTGCCGCAGCCGAAGCGATCGTCACGTTCAATCCGCTCGCACGAAAACTTGCGCAGGCTTTCTGGCCCGGCGCCCTGACGCTGGTTCTGCCGCGCAAGGATGCGAAGCTTTCGTTGCTGGTAAGCGCAGGCCTCGACACCGTCGCGGTGCGCGCGCCATCGGGCGCCGTCGCGCAGAAACTTCTTGCGGCTGCCGGGCGCCCCATCGCCGCGCCGAGCGCGAATGTCTCCGGGAATGTCAGCCCAACCCTGTCCTCGCATGTCGCCGAAGAGTTCGGCGAGAATATCGATCTCATCCTGGATGACGGCGCGGCCACATTGGGCCTGGAATCCACGGTGATCGGGTTTGATGGCGACAAGCCTGTATTGCTGCGCCTCGGCGCGACAGCCCGCGAGGACATCGAAAAGATCGCGGGGCCGCTCGCTGCCGCCGGCGAGAAGATCTCCTCCCCCGGCCAACTCATCAACCACTACGCTCCGCGTGCGAACCTGCGGCTCAACGCACACAATATAGAACCGGGAGAAGCGCTGCTTGCGTTCGGCGCGCAGGTTCCCGAAGGTGCGGCCATGACGCTCAATCTCAGCGCAAGCGGCGATGTGAAGGAAGCCGCCGCCAATCTCTTCGCCATGTTGCGCGAACTGGATGCCAGCGGCGCGCAGGCCATCGCCGCCATGCCCGTTCCCGAGCACGGTCTTGGCGAAGCGATCAACGACCGTTTGCGCCGGGCCGCGGCACCGCGCGCATGACAAACGCATCCGTCATCGCGCGCCTGAAAGACGCCGCCGGGCCGAAGGGATGGAGCGACGATCCGAAAGAGATCGCGCCGCATCTCGAAGAATGGCGCGGCAAATATCAGGGCCAATCTTCGCTGCTGCTGAAGCCCGATACGAAAGACGGCGTTTCAAAAATCCTCGCCATCTGCAACGAGACGCGCACGGCCATCGTGCCGCAAGGCGGCAACACCGGATTGGTGGGTGGGCAGATCCCGTTTCACAACGAAATCATCCTGGGCCTGTCGCGCCTGAACCGCGTGCGTCGCGTCGATCCGCAGGGCATGAGCATGATCGTGGAAGCGGGCCTCACGCTCGCCGCCGCGCAGGACGCAGCAGACAACGTGGACCGTCTCTTTCCGCTGTCCATCGCCTCGGAAGGCAGCGCCACCATCGGCGGCAATGTCTCCACCAATGCGGGCGGTGTGCATGTGCTGAAATACGGCAATACGCGGGAGCTTGTCCTCGGCGTCGAAGTCGTGCTGGCCGACGGCCGCGTGCTCGACATGCTGCATACCTTGCGCAAGGACAATACCGGCTACGATCTGAAGCAGCTTTTCATCGGCGCGGAAGGCACGCTGGGCATCGTCACCGCCGTGGCGCTGAAGCTGTTTCCGAAACCGGCGGAGAAAGCCACTGCGCTCGTAGCCGTGCGCGATCCCGCCGCCGCCATCGCCCTGCTCTCGCATCTTCAGAGCGCCACCGGCGGCGCGATGAGCGCCTTCGAGCTCATGCCGCGCATCGGCATCGACTTTGTGCTGGCGCATATTCCCGGCACCACCGATCCGATGTCCAAACAGTCACAGTGGTATGTGCTGGCGGAAGCGAGCGGCGGTGCGAACGGTCACCTTGAAGAGACGCTGGAAGCCGCGCTCGGATCGTCCGATCTCGTCACCGACGCCGTGTTTGCCAAGAGCGAGATGCAACGCGCCGCACTGTGGAAGTTGCGCGAAGCCATGTCGGAAGCCCAGAAACCGGAAGGCGGCTCGATCAAGCACGACGTGTCGGTGCCGATCAAAGACATTCCCGCGTTCCTGAAGGAAGGCATCGCCGCCGTTGAAAAGTTGGTGCCCGGCGTCCGCCCCGTTCCGTTCGGCCATCTGGGTGACGGCAACATCCATTTCAATTTCAGCGTTCCGAAAGGCGGCGATAACGCCGGCTTCCTCGCGCGCTGGAATGAGATTCAGGACGCCGTGCATGACATCGTGAACCGCTATGGCGGCTCCATCAGTGCCGAACACGGCCTCGGCATCATGAAGGTGCATGAGATCGAGCGTTACAAAAGCGCCGCCGAACTCGACGTCATGCGCGCGCTCAAGCGCACGCTCGATCCCAACAACATCCTCAATCCTGGGAAAGTGGTGGCGGTCTGAAACCGCTTGACAGCACGGACTATTCGCCTACATAGTAGAACATAACAAGAACTTATAGAGGCTAAGCCCATGTTTTTATGTGACTACAATATATCGTCCCGAAAGGAATATTCACCCCATATCTTGAGAATGGCGAAAATCGCGAAGCAAAAATCGAGGATCAATTCCAGGGCGAAAGGCGAGCAGAATCAACGCCAAACTGTCCAGCCGCCCCATCTGAAGTTGAAACGGAAGTCGGGCGCGCGCAAAGGCAATCGCAATGCGCTGAAACACGGTCTTTATTCCGGCGAGTTGATCGACATGCGGCTCCGCGTGCGGCAAGCCGTTGCCGAAGCCGCCATGGCAACGGCCAACGCGCGAATAGTGGCGGCAATGATGGACGCGGAGTCTAAGCGGCGCGCGGCAGAACAGGCTTCGCTTCGTTGGGCGGTACATCCATAGCCGGCGCGGTGTCCAAGCGCGTGTTGTGGAAAGCACTCAGTACGGCCGTGATGATCGTGGCAGCGTATGGCGTGGCTTGAATGGCCAGCATCACCATCCAAAGCACGATAGCCGGGCTTTCGTACCAGCGGTCGGTCGTCATCGACCAGATCGCCAGCATGCAGGCGATGAACAGCGCCGTCTCCTGCCAGGCCATGCGCAGCACCTGCGTAAGCCGCGCCGGGTCCGCGCATTTGGGCGTCCGCATGAACGGCTTGCCCGACGTGAAGATGCCGGTCCATACCGCCTTGGCAACGGTATGGGTGAGCGATAATCCCGCCACCGAAGCACCCAGCGCCCCGAGGAATCCGGAGCGCACCTTTTGCGGATAAAGCAGTAGCGTCTTGGCGATCTTCACCGCGAACAGTGCCAGCGCCGTGCCGGACAGCGCACCCATCGGAACGTCGAAGATCTTCGGCATGAAGAAAAGGCATGCCGTCCATACCAGCGCCACGGTGGTCACGCCCAATCCAAGCGCATCCGAGATCCAGGGCAGCCAACCGGAGATGAATTGATAGCGCTGGCCCCAGGTGAGTTTCTTATTGCCGAAGAAAATCGCGCGGGCGTGGCGTTTCAGGATCTGCATCGCTCCATAGGCCCAGCGATAACGCTGCACCATGAAGGCGCCGAGCGTGTCCGGAATGAGCCCCCGGCCCATGCTCTGCGGGATATAGGCGGCGCTGTAGCCATGCTCGAACAGGCTAAGGCCCAGTTCGGTGTCTTCGGTGATGCACCATTCGGCCCAGCCGCCCACCTCTTCCAGCGCATGCTTGCGCACGATAGTCATGGTGCCGTGCTGGATGATGGCGTCGTGCTCGTTCCGCTCCACCATGCCGATGTGGAAGAAGCCGCGATACTCTTCATAGCACATCGCCTTGAAGAGACTTTCGTGTGCGTCGCGATAGTCCTGCGGCCCCTGCACCACGGCGACTTCCTTCGTCGCGAAATACGGCAATGCGCGGCGGAGCCAGAACGGCTCCACCTGATAGTCGCTGTCGATCACCGCGACATACTCCGCCTGTGGATCGGTGAGTTTCAGCGCGTGGTTCAGTGCGCCGGCCTTGAAGCCCTTCACATCGTCCATATGAAAGAAGCGAAAGCGCGGGCCGAGCGTCGCGCAATGCGCTTCCACCGGACGCCAGGTCGCTTCGTCCGGCGTGTTGTTGTCCAGAACGACGACTTCGAAGTTCTCGTAGTCCAGCCGCGAAAGCGCATTCAGCGTGTCGATGACCATCGCCGGCGGCTCGTTGTAGCAAGGCACGTGGATGGAAACCGTGGGCGAGCCGGTCGGGATCTCCGCCTTCACGTCGCGCTTGTCCATGCGCCACAGGCTTGCCGCCAGTTCAATGCTTTCGGTGATGACAATGGTGGCGGCGAGCAGCACCAAAGGCACCATGGACAATAGGATGATCCTGTCCAACACGTCGAAATAATGGATGGTCACGGCATCGAACAACGAGAGTAGCCCTGTCGAAACCAAAACGATCAAACCGCCGATCACCAGATAGCCGATCTGATGGACGCGCGGCATACGGCTCAGAACCAGGAAGCCGAGCAGCAACGTGATGATGCCCGCGAGCGCGGCATAGGTGCGCCACTCAGGGAACGAGCGGAAAAGTCCGTTGAACGGGAATTTGGGCTGACCCTTGGCATCGAACACGCCCCAATAGGCGCCCACCGACCCTTCCAGCGCGTCCTTCCATGGCTGGTCGTAGCCTTCGATCAGGTAATAGTCGTAGCCCTTCTCCATCGCGAGCTGCACGAAGGCGCGATCGAAATAGGCTTCATTGGCGAGTGAAGGTTCGGCCGCTTTGCGCGCGGGCCCCTCGGACGGCCAGCCGACTTCACCGATGACGATGGGCTTTCCAGGGAACTGGTTCGCAACGTCGTCGTACCAATGCTGAAGGCTCAGCAGCGAACCGGAGATGTAGACGCCTTCCCAATAAGGCAGCAGGTGAATGGCGATGATGTCGGCGTTCTGTGCCAATTCCGGCGCGAGCAACCATGTCGACCACGGCTCCGCAGTCGTCACCTTGATGCGGTTCGGCAACGCGGCGCGGACGCGCTTCATGTAGGCGCTGAGCTGTTCGGTGGAGAGATCGCCGCGCTCGATCACCTCGTTGCCCACGAACACCCGGTCGACGGTCCGCCGGTTGGCCAACGCCGTTTTGATACCGAGCGCGATCTGCTTTTCATTCTCGTCCAGATCGGGCCCGATCCAGATGCCGAGCGAGACGGTCATGCCGTAGCGGCGCGCAATCTCCGGCACCCGGTCCATGCCCTGACCGACCGTATAAGTGCGCACATGTCCGGTGAGCTGGGAAAGCTGTGCGAGATCGCGGTCGATGCGTTCCGGCGAGACGTTCTTTTCGTGATCGTGCTCAGTGAAGATGTGGCTGGGATTGTAGGTGATGCCGCGCACCAGCCCATCCCAGTTGGGCGCGATCACTTCATAGTCGCGGCTGGCCCAGAACAGCAGCGTTGCGCCCACCATGAGCGCGAGCGCAGCGGCAATCTTCCATGTGCCGCCGGGGACGCTGCGGACCCACCTCAAAAACATCATTCCACCTTTGTGCCGGCATTCTGCGGCCGGCTATTGCGAAACTGGAACTGCGCCCCCGAAGGCTCAACATACGCCCGGTGCATGACCGCGTATCGACAATCAGGGCGAACCCGGGCCGGGATGGCTGTCGTCGTCCTGGCCCGGCGGCGTCGGCGGTGGCGGCGCAACCTTGAGCAGTTCAAGATCGAACACCAGCGTCTGGTTCGGCGGTATAGCCGCGCCCGCACCGCGTGGGCCATAAGCCAGATTGGAAGGAATCACGAGCTGCCAGTGGTCGCCTTCGCGCATCAGCTGAAGCGCTTCGGTCCATCCCGGAATGAGCTTGTTGACGGTGAACTGCACGGGAAAGCCCGGCTCGGTCGCATCGAATGTCGCGCCGTTGATGAGTTGGCCCTTGTAATAGACCGTCACCGTGTCCAGCGCGCCGGGACGCATGCCGTAGCCGCTCTTGATGATGCGGTATTGGATACCGCTCGGTTCCACGACAACGCCCTTCTTCGCGGCGTTGGCCTTCAGATAGGCGGCATTGGCTTCGAGGCTGAGGGCCGGATCGGCCGCCTGTGCTGTGACGGTGAACAACGCCAGCGCACCGGCGATCAGCAATCCGACTCGAAACATCCCGTTCTCCCTTGGAAGCGCCGCGCGATTACCCCTTCGACGTGGCGAAACTTTGACCCTACATGGGACTCTGACTTGAAGCCCCATAAGAGCAATACCCCGTAACGGATTGGATTCAAGACATTTTGGGCTTAACCACGGGGTATGAGTGACACCCCCTCCTCATCAAAACCCGTTTTGGGCGTCGCGGCCGTCATCTGGAATGACCGCCGCGAAGTTCTGTTGATCCGCCGCACCAAGGAACCGCGCAAAGGCCAGTGGAGCCTGCCTGGCGGGAAAGTCGAATTCGGCGAGAGCCTAGAAGATGCGGTCCGGCGCGAGGTGCGCGAAGAAACCGGATTGGAGATCGCCCTACTCGGCCTTGCCGGTGTCGCCGAGACGTTCCTGGACGCCAGCGCGGGCGCCGCGAATGTTCACTTCGTGCTGATCGATTACTCGGCGCGAGTCGTATCCGGAGAAGCGGTTGCCGCTTCCGACGCCGCCGACGCGACATGGTTCGCCCATGACGCGATCCGCGAGCTTCCTCTTTGGGAAGAAACCAAACGGATCATAGCGCAAAGCGCGCGCGATGTTTGGGGCGGCTAACCACCGAACATTCTGGCGAATATGCCACGCCGCTTCGGTTTGCCCAGCGCGGCGCCGATATGCGCGTTGCTTTCGGGCCTGGTTGGCGGCGCGGCAGCAGCCGGGCGCGGTTGGGCGGTCACCGGCGGTGCATATGCACTTTGGCGCGATGACGGCAGGCTCTGCAACGATTGCATCAGCGGCGGCAGCGCCATCTCCGACCCGGGCGCAGCCTTGAAGCAGACCGGGCCGATGCATTGCGTCGCGAACTGCTTGGCCCAGAGTTCGTCCGGGCTGACGCCGGTCATTGCTATCGGCGCAAGCTGAACCGGGCCCTGCCGCTCTTCGATCTGCCGCGTCTTGAGCGCGCGCACCACGCCTTCGAGGCGCTCCGCGCTTTCCATGAAACGGCTGCGTGCTTCGGCCATGTCAGCCCTCGCCCTGTCTGGAGAACCACTGGAATCCATTCTCGCGGCTGATCATCGCCACGTCTACGGCACCGCCCACGGTTTCCTTCTGCGCCATGATGCGCTTCTTGAAGATATTCAGCCCCACCAGTTCCTTGGCCGTCTGCGCCAGCTCGGTTCGAGAGGCGATCTCGAGCACCCGCAGGATCGGGTTGATGAAGGTCTGCTGCTGGTAGTCCGCGATCATGCCGCGGAAGGCTTCGACATAGCGCGGCACAAAACTGTTCTGGAACCGCGCCCGCACCTCGTCGCGCTGCGTCGCGTCAGCCTGCGGGAAAGCCGCAATGACCTGATCCACCAAGCCGCCCATCATCATGCGAAAACCGCCATACAGGCGCCGCTCCAGATTGAAATCGATGCCGCGGATGAACGCGTTGGTCACTTCACTGTCGGCGAAAACCCGGATCTTGGATTTGGTATCGGTGTCGATAGCGTCCGCCGACGCCTCGGCGCGCTTCAAATACCCGCCCACGATCGCGGACGCGAAATAGGTCACGACATTGGGATAGCGCTCGTCCTCGCCGAAGCCCGCGAAAACGAGCCCCGTGACGTCTTCCAGAAAAAGGTCCTTCACCACAGCATAGATGGCGATCTCGCGCAGACGCTGCTGGGCACCCTGCGAAAGCTGAAATTGGCCGAAGCCGTAAGCGACGATCTCTTCGATCTGCTGCGCATATTCGCGCTGCACCGTCGCGCCGAAATTCGGCGGGAAACAGGCAAGATCGGCGCGCGGAGAGCCGTCCTCGCGGAATTGATAATCGCGCCAGACCCGCTCGATGGCGGCTTCGAGGATGGCGCTGTCGCCCTGCCGTTCGCCGTCCGCATTGTCGCTCATGAACTGCGCGAGGTGGAACACATATCGGAACACCGAGGCCAGCAGCCGGCGATATTCGTCGCGCTGCTTGGCGCGCGGGAAGAACTCTTCGAGATTGTCCATCATCGCGGTGAAGTTCGCCGCGTAGTCGCGCACATGGGCAAAGGCTTTGGGACGCACTTTCTTCTGGTAGTGCTCGATCAGATGCTCCCAAGGATGGCCCATCATGTCGGCAACGCCGAAGAACATCAAACCGATCGGGCGCCGATCCACCAGATTGAACAGCTTGCGGTGATCGTTGCGCACGGCGACAGTACCGCCGCCGATCAGCGTCACGGCGGAATCCGCCGCGAGCGCCACCGCGCGCTGGTTCATCACCGCGATTTCGGACGTCATCTAGCCCCTCACACCCCGGCCATTACCCAAGGCCTTGGCCGGAGAATGTCACAGCCCTACGACGTTTGGGAGGCAGGCCGGAAAAGATGGTTACGCTGCGGCACTTGCATGGATTTTCCGTGCGTCTAGCTTGCCGCAAACGCTATCTGGAGGACGTCATGTACAAGCCATTCGATCTCACGGGGAAAGTCGCGCTGGTCACCGGCGGCAATGGCGGCATCGGGCTTGGCATGGCCGAAGCGATGGCCGCATCCGGCGCCGATATCGTGATCTGGGGCACCAACGAGACCAAGAACGCAGACGCCGAAAAGAAACTGAAAGCGCATGGCAAGCGCGTCGTCACCCGCAAGGTTAACGTCGCCAACGAGCAGGAAGTCGTCGATGGAATGGCCGCCGCGGTGAAAGAGATGGGACGGCTGGATTGCGTGGTCGCCAATGCCGGCATCGGCGGCGGCGCGCCCCTTCCCGAGCTGACCACCGATCTGTGGCGCAAGGTGCATGGCGTGAACGAGGACGGCGTGTTCTGGACGTTCCGCGAAGCCGCCAAGCACATGATCGACCGTGCCAAGAGCGGTGACGCGACAGGGTCGCTGGTTGTCGTCGCCAGCACCGCGGGCATCGAGGGCGCCGCGCGCAATTCCGCTTATGGCGCGACCAAGGGTGCGGTCATGTCCATGACGCGCGCGCTGGCGGTCGAGCTGGCCCGCTACGGCATCCGCGCCAACTCGATCGCGCCCGGCTGGATCGCGACCGATATGACGCAAGGCGCGCAAGACAATCCGGTGTTCCAGGAAAAAGTCATTCCGCGCGTGCCCGCCCGTCGCTGGGGCACGCCGGAGGATTTCGGGGGCATTGCGGTGTATCTGGCGAGCGATGCGTCCAGCTATCACACCGGTGAGACGTTCATCATCGACGGCGGCTACACGAAATTCTGATTGTCCGTAGACGGACCACCCAGTTCGTATGCCAACAAAAAAGGGACGCCCGTTTTCCGGACATCCCTATGATGGCTCTAGTTTAAAGACGAAGAAACAGACTGGCAAGCCATGTTTTTGCGTAATAGATGAGAGCCCCATTTCAAATGTACAGGGGCTTCTCATGACGGCTTGCGGTCTGGATTTCGGCACTTCCAACTCGGCGCTGGGCGTCTGGCGCGACGGTGCGGCGGCGCTCGCGCCCGTCGAAGGTGCATCCACGCTCATACCAAGCGCCATCTTCTTCGATTTCGAGCAGCATGGCCGCGTGATCTTCGGACGGGAAGCCGTCGATACCTACATCGGCGAGCACGACGGACGCCTGATGCGGGCGCTTAAGACCATTCTCGGCTCTCCGCTGATCGACGAGGCGACGGCGGTCGGGCGGCGACGTATCAAGCTCACCGAAGTGGTCGAGATGTTCGTGCGGCATCTGAAGCAGAAGGCGGAAGAATTCGCCGGGCACGAGATCACGCAGGTCGTCCATGGACGCCCTGTCCGCTTTGTCGATGGCGACGATACCGCCGACGCCCGCGCGGAAAGCGTGCTCAAGGATATCGCCCATCGCGTCGGCTTCCGCGACGTGTTGTTCGAATACGAACCGATTGCCGCTGCCTATCACTACGAGGAAACAGCCACACGGGAGGAGATCGTGCTCGTCGCCGATATCGGCGGCGGTACATCGGACTTTTCCGTCATCCGCATCGGACCGCAGCGCCGCAGCCGTATCGATCGGCGTGACGATCTTCTGGGCAATTCCGGCGTGCGGATCGGCGGGACCGATTTCGATACGCGCCTGAACATTGAGGCTGTGATGCCACTGCTGGGATTGGGCACGCAGCTCATGACCAAAGACCTGCCGATGCCGAAGGCGATCTATTACGAGTTGGCGACCTGGGCGACGATCAATTTCGCCTACAACCACAAGACCGAGCGCGAGGTACGCGAATTGGTGGCGGACTCCGTTGAACCGGATATGGTGAAGCGCTTGCTCAAAACCATTCGCCGGCATCTCGGCCATCGCATCGCCTTTGCCGTCGAGGACGCGAAGATCGTACTGAGCGAAACCGAGATCGCCGCCCTTCCGCTCGATTTCCTGGAAGCCGGATTGAAAGCGGATGCGACGCGACGGGGCTTTGAACTTGCGATCGCGGACAAAACAGCGGCGCTCACGAAGATGGCGGCGCACTGCATCAACAAAGCCGGAATCAAGCCCGACGCGGTGCACACGATCTTCTTCACTGGCGGCTCAAGCCGCGTGCCGGCAGTGCGCGAAACGATCCGCAAAGCCGCACCACAAGCTAACGTTGCGGCAGGTTCGGATTTTCTTTCGGTGGCACTGGGTCTCACGCGCGAGGCACAGCGCCGCTTCGCCTGACACTTGCCCTCGCCCCGCGCGCGGTGAATGCTGGTGAAAACAGAATGAGGATCGCCATGACCATCCGCACGCCGCTCTGTGACATGCTCGGCATTCAATATCCGATCATGCTGGCGGGAATGGGCGGCGTCTCCTACGCCGAATTGGCAGCTGCTGTATCCAACGCCGGCGGCTTCGGCACGCTCGGCATGGCCGGCCGGTCGCACGAAGAGATCAAGGCCGAAATCAAGAAGGTTCGCGACCTCACCGACAAGCCATTTGGTGTCGATCTTCTCGCAGCCGTTCCGGAGTCATTGGAACGCACCGCCGACATCATCATCGAAGGTGGTGCGAAAGCGTTCATCTCCGGTCTCGGCGTGCCGCCGCCGCATCTGGTCAAGAAATTCCACGATGCGGGATTGAAGGTCATGAACGTCAACGGCGCGGTGAAGCACGCCAAAGCCGCCGAAACAGGAAAACTAGACGCCGTCATCGCACAAGGAACCGAAGCTGGTGGCCATACCGGACGCATCGCGGGCATGGCGCTCATCCCGCAGATCGTAGATGCCGTAAAGATTCCCGTGATCGCAGCAGGGTCGATTGTGGATGGCCGCGGACTGGCTGCGGCGCTGGCGCTGGGCGCGCAGGGCGTTTGGATGGGCACCCGCTTCATCGCCGCCACGGAGGCGCATGCGGGCGGCCTCTACAAGCAGGTCATTGTGGAAGCCGGTGACGAGGACACCGTCATCACCCGCTCTTATTCCGGCAAGCCAATGCGCGTGTTTCAGAACGAATGGACAAAGGATTGGGAAAGCCGCCCACAGGACATCCAGAAATTCCCGGCGCAGGCGATGCTCTCATCGCAGGCGGGCGTGATGGGCGGCATTGGCGGTCAGATCGAAGGTCTCTCGCGCGAACGATCCGCTTTCGCCATGGGACAAGGCGCAGGCGCGATCCACGACGTGAAATCGTCGCGCGAGATCATCCAGGAGATCATGCGCGAGGCCGAAGAGGTGATCGCGCGGATGGCAAAGCTGGCCCGCAACTAGTTCAGATGAATTTCAGGACAACGTGCCCCAGCACGGCAAGTCCGAACAACGCGATCGCCACGCCGGACGAGTGATTGATGATGCGCATCACGCGCGCATCGATCCTCGCGTGCAGATGGCCGATTGTTTCGGTGAGGATGAACCACCACAGCGCCGAACCCGCAAACACGCCCGCAACGACAATCCCTGCCTGGAAGAGCGTCGGTTGGCCGCCGGCAAGTCCCGTCAGGCCCGCAAACATCGCCGCAAAGCCGAAGAGCGTTGCGGGATTCGTCATGGTCAGCGCGAATGTGGAGAGCCCAATGCGCATCAACGACGACGGCTCGCTGGCGCGCTCCTTCGCCTGCTCTTTGAGCGAGGGATCCGGCAACGTCAGATAGGTGTGGACGCCGAACGACAGCAGCAGGATACCGCCGACGACCTGCAAGTAGAGAGAATAGCCTTCGAT
>DATCRK010000106.1:0-30613 GCA_036569005.1 Rhizomicrobium sp.
ACACAGATGAATCGCCGCTCGCCACCGCCTTGCGTGAAACGCATGAAGAAACGGGCATCACCGCCAATTTTGTTCGCGTCGCGGGCTATATGGAAGGCTATGAGACGGGCACAGGTTTCGCGATCCTGCCGGTCGTGGGCATCGTGCGCGAAGGCTTCACGCTGATGCCCAATCCGGCGGAGGTGCACGATATTTTCGAAGTGCCGCTTGCCTTCCTGCTCGATCCGAAGAATCGCGAGCGCCAGAGCCGCGAATGGCAGGGCCAGAAGCGCGAATTCTATGCCTTCAACTACGGTTCGCATTATATATGGGGCGCGACGGCGGCCATCCTGGTGAACTTCGCCGAGCGGTTTGCGGGCCTATGACGAAGATCGAGCCATCGAAACACCCGTGGATGACAGCTGCGGAGACGCGCGCGGTGATGGAAGCGCTCGGTGACGCGCGCTTCGTCGGCGGTGTGGTGCGCAATGCGCTTCTGGGCCGCGCGGTGGACGACATCGACATTGCCACGCCGCTCACACCGGATGAGGTTACGAAGAAACTGGAAGCGGCGAAATTGAAAGCCGTGCCGACCGGAATCGAACACGGCACGGTGACGGCGGTCTCGAACGGCCGTCCTTTCGAAGTGACGACCTTGCGCCGCGATGTTTCGACGGATGGCCGTCGCGCGGTCGTCGCATTCACGAAGGATTGGGCCGAAGACGCGCAGCGCCGCGATTTCACCATGAACGCGCTCTACGCCGATGCGAATGGCGACGTGTTCGATACGGTCGGCGGTGTCGCCGATCTCAAAGCCGGCAAGATCCGTTTCGTCGGCGATCCCACAACGCGAATTCGCGAAGACTACCTGCGTATCCTGCGCCTGTTCCGCTTCCATGCCTGGTACGGCAAAGGCGAGCTCGATAAGGCCGCGCTGCAAGCGTCCGCCGCCGGGAAAGCGGGCTTGAAACAGCTTTCGGGCGAACGCATCGCCAAGGAGATGCGGAAACTGCTGGCAGCCGAGGAACCCGTGCCGGTGTTGCGCAGCATGGCGGCGTCGGGAATTTTGAGCGAGATATTGCCGGGTGAACTGAATATCGCGCGGCTCGAACGCCTCGTCGCCATCGATGCGAGCAATTTCTTCACGCCCGATCCGATACTTCGTCTCGCAGCGCTGTTGCCCAATCGCGCATCGGCCGCGAACGAACTCGCCGATAGATGGAAACTCTCCAACGCAGACCGCGAGCGTCTCGCCGATCTTTGCGGCGCGACGGAGAAAGTCGTCTCCTATCTGTCGATCAAGGAAGTTCGCAAGCTGCTCTACAAAATCGGCATCGCACGCTTCAAGGATCGTGTCTTCCTGAGATGGGCCGAAGACCTGAAGGAAACCAATTACGTGCAATGGCGTGCGATGCTGGCGATGGCCGATGCCTGGGAGCGTCCGAAATTCCCGCTCGACGGCGGCAACGTGATGGCAGCGGGCGTGCCGCACGGTCCGCTGATTGGAAAGATATTGGGCGAAGTGGAAGAGTGGTGGATCGACTCCGATTTCATCGAGGATGAGTTCTCCCTCGCTGAACGTCTCAAGGCCGTGGTGCAGGCGACGATCTGATGCTCGAAGTCCTCGATTCCATCTCCATTCCCGGCAATCCCGAAAAGCCGAACGACGACGCCTTCGCGCATATCGACAAAGCCGCTGTCGTCATGGACGGTGCGACGGGGCTTGGCGATCAGCTCATGCCCGGCAAGAGCGATGCGGCATGGCTCGCCGCATTCGGGGCGCGCCGCCTGATGGCTTATGTGCGCGAGGGCGCGACGCCGCAGGAGGCCGTCTCGGCGGCGTTGTTCGATGCACAGACCTCTTTTGAAGCGCTGCGCAAGCGTCCGCCTGCCGACACCTGGGAAACGCCATTCTCGTCGATGATGTTCGTCGCCGAAGATGCGCAAGGCGTCGAGGCACTATGGTTCGGCGATTGCGCCGCGCTGGTGAAGCGGCCGGATGCGCCGGTCGAGATTGTCGGCGATGCGCTGGAAAAGCGGCGGAACGAAGCGCGCCGCGTGGCCAAGCTCGCCGAGAAGCATGGTTTGTCGCCCGCCGCCGGCGTCAATCGCGCCGAATATATGGACGCGCTGCGCAAGGGGCGCAATTTCGTGAACACCGGCGAACATTGGGCGTTCGGTCCCGATGTTCGCGCCGCCGATCATGTTGCCGGTAAGAAGATCGATGCGTCGAAAGGAGCGATCCTGCTTCTGTGCAGCGACGGCTTTCTAGCGCTCGTGAGCGATTACAGCGTTTATGATGCCGACGCGCTTGTTACCGCTGCACAATCGAAAGGCCTGAAGGCGCTTTGCGAGGAATTGCGCGCCATCGAGCGCGATGACGCGGAAGGACGGAGATTTCCGCGTTTCAAGACCAGCGACGACGCAACGGCACTATTGCTGCGCATCAGTTGAGCGCGTGATGGGCGATCTCGTGCCCGCCATCCCAGATCATGCGTAACGCAACGTAAAACACGATGATCAGGCCCGCATAGTTGATCCAGGGATGCTTGCGCAGCAACCGCGCGATCATCGCCGCGGCCACACCCATCAGCGCGATGGAAAGAACAAGCCCGATCGCCAGCACCCACACATGCTCGCGCGCCGCGCCTGCCACGGCGAGCACGTTGTCCAGCGACATGGAGATATCGGCGACAATGATATGCCCGATCGCCTTGCGCACGCCCTGGTCGTCGAGTGGCGGCCGTGCCTTGGGATGATCGCCGCCGCCGGTGGCGATCGTATGATGGCCGACTTCGTCTTCGTGACCTTCCTTGATGTCGCGATAAAGCCGCCAGGTCACCCAGAGAAGAAGAATGCCGCCGGCGAACATGAGCCCGATGATCGCCAGCAGCGTGGCGGTCAGCATCGCCAGGATCACGCGAATGATGACTGCGGCGGCGAGGCCCCAGAAGATCACCTTGCGCCGTTGCACGCTCGGCACGCGGCTTGCCGCCATGCCGATCACGACGGCGTTGTCGCCAGCCAGCACGATATCGATCAGGAGCACCTGCAACAGCGCAACCATGGCAGGGGAGAGCAGGTGAAGATCGAACAATCAGGCCTCGGAAATCTTGGAAGGACTATGGCCAGCGGGCTTCGGGTGGCATGCTCATCAGGATGGCCTCCACATTGCCGCCGGTTTTCAGGCCGAACTGGGTGCCGCGGTCATAGAGCAGATTGAATTCCACGTAGCGCCCCCGGCGTACCAGCTGATGCTCGCGTTCTGCTTCCGTCCAGGCCTGGCCCATCCGTTTCCTCACGACGTGGGGATAGACCTCGAGAAATGCCAGCCCCACGGCGCGGGTAAAGGCGAAATCCGCTTCCCAATCGCCGGTGTCCAAATGGTCGAAAAAAATTCCACCGGCGCCGCGCGGCTCGCTGCGATGCGGCAAATAGAAATACTCGTCGCACCATTTCTTGTAGCGGGCGTAGTAATCCGCGCCATGCGCGTCGCAGGCGCGCTTCAGCGCGGAATGAAAATCGCGGGAGTCTTCATCGTTTGGGAACATCGGCGTCAGATCCGTGCCGCCGCCGAACCATGTCGTCTCCGCCGCCATGAAGTGGCGCGTATTCATGTGAACGGCGGGAACATGTGGGTTCTGCATATGCGCGACGAGCGAGATACTGCTGGACCAGAAGCTGGGGTCCTTGTCCGCGCCTTTGATCGTTTTCGCCATCTCCGGCGAGAAGCTGCCGTTCAGATTGGTGGAGGTCATCACCGCGATCTTCTCGAACACGCGGCCTTTCATCACGCTGATCACGCCGCCGTCATCGGGACGCTGCGCATTCGGACGTGTCCACGACTTGCGCTCGAAACGCCCCGGCGGCAGGTGCGAAAGCTGGCCGGTATATTCGTCTTCGAGCGTCTCGAATGCGGAGATGATGCGGTCGCGCAATTCCTGAAACCAGGCGCGCGCGCGTGCCTTGCGCTCTTCAACTACGGAAGTGTTCACGGGAAACCTTTTGTCTGTCGCAACGCTTCCCCCAATACCATCGCGGCCGCCTGCGCCACGTTGATGGAACGCAAACCCGGCCGCATCGGTATCAGCAGCCGTGCATCCACGCTGTCGTGAACGTCTTGCGGCACGCCGGCGCTTTCGCGGCCGAGCAAAATCGTGTCGTCCGCGGAGAACGCGAACTCGGTGTAGGGATCGGCGGCTTTGGAGGTCAAGAGAACGAGACGTCCCGCGCCTTTTGTCTGTGACCGGCGAGGAACCGCGACCAGCTCGCATGACGCACGATGTCCGCCGAATCGACATAATCCATCCCCGCCCGCTTCAGCCCCTTGTCGCTGAACAGGAACCCGCAAGGCTCGATGATATCCACAGCCACGCCGAGGCAGGCACCGAGGCGGATCAGGGCGCCGCAATTTTGCGGAATATCGGGTTCATAAAGGGCTATGCGCATCGGGGCTCGGTCATGGCTCAAGGCTCGGAGGAATCTGGCATTTTATGCGTCATCGTGCCGCAAGACCCTCCTACTTCGCTTCACTATTTTACCGCCGCATTCGATGGTGCGCTCGGTTGAGTCCGGGGGCGGCGTGCCAACCTGTCCCGCCGCCCGGGCGCCTGAATTTTCAGTAGGTGAAACGTGGCAGACACGACAGCGCCAGAACCGACACGGCGTGATTTTCTCTATATCGCGACAGGTGGCGTAGCCGCCGTCGGCGCGGGCCTCGCGGCCTGGCCATTCATCGACCAGATGAATCCGTCTTCGGCGGTGCTCGCGCTCGCGTCGATCGACGTCGATCTCTCGCCGGTCCAGGTCGGCCAGCAGGTCGTGTTCAACTGGCGCGGTCATCCGCTATTCGTGCGCCGCCGCACGCCGCAGGAGATCGCGGAAGCGAAAGCGGTCGACGTGGCGTCGCTACCCGATCCGATCGCGCGCAACGCCAATCTTCCCGACAACGCGCCGGCCACCGATGCGGATCGCGCCGCGAAGGACCCGCAGTGGCTGATCGTCGTGGGCGTCTGCACCCATCTGGGCTGCACGCCGACCGTCTCCACGCCGCAGGTGCCGCAGGGCGAATATGGTGGTTGGCTCTGCCACTGCCACGGCTCGCAATACGACACCGCCGGCCGCATCCGTAAAGGACCCGCGCCGCAGAACCTCGCGGTGCCGCCTTACGTGTTTTCCTCTCCCACCAAAGTCAAAGTCGGCTAACGGAGCGCCCTTAGATGTCCGGTCCCTCGACCTATGTTCCGAAATCCGGTTTCGGCCGCTGGATGGATCAGCGCCTGCCGCTCATGCGACTCGCGCACGACACCATCATCACCTTCCCGACGCCGCGTAACCTGAACTTCTGGTACGCGTTCGGCGCCATCCTGACCTTTATGCTGACGATCCAGATCGTCACCGGCATCGTGCTCGCCATGCATTATGTGGCGAACGCCGGGCTCGCCTTCGATTCCGTCGAGGGCATCATGCGCAACATCAACTACGGCTGGCTGCTGCGCTACATGCATGCCAACGGCGCGTCGTTCTTCTTCATCGCCGTTTACATACACATGTTCCGCGGCCTCTATTACGGCTCCTACAAATCGCCGCGCGAGGTTCTCTGGATACTGGGCGTCATCCTGTACCTGCTGATGGTCGCGACCGCCTTCTTCGGTTACGTGCTGCCGTGGGGCCAGATGTCGTTCTGGGGCGCCACCGTCATCACGAACTTCTTCTCGGCACTCGACCAGATCACGCCGCATTGGGGCAGTGCCATCGCCACCTGGCTGTGGGGCGGCTTCGCGGTCGGCGACGCAACGCTCAACCGCTTCTTCTCGCTGCACTACCTGCTGCCGTTCGTCATCGCGGGCGTGGTCGCGCTGCACATCTGGGCGCTGCACGTCCCGGGCAACAACAATCCGCTCGGCATCGACGTGAAGGGCCCACAGGACATGCTGCCCTTCCATCCGTATTACACGGTGAAGGACGCGTTCTACGTTGCGCTTTTCGCCCTGGTGTATCTCGCCTTCGTGTTCTACGCGCCGAACTTCTTCGGCAACCCGGACAACTACACGCCCGCCAATCCGGTCGTAACGCCGCCGGACATCGTGCCCGAATGGTACCTGCTGCCCTACTACGCGATGCTGCGTTCGGTGCCACAGAAACTGATCGGCGTCCTCGTGATGGCTGGTTCGCTGCTGACGCTGGCGTTCATCCCGTGGCTCGACACCTCCAAGGTGCGCTCCACGCGCTTCCGCCCGATGATGAAGCAGTTCTTCTGGTTCTTCGTGGTCGACTGCGCGATCCTGGGTTATTGCGGCGCGCAGAGCGCGGACGCCGTGCTCAACCTCGGCGCCTTCGCGCTGCCGCTGGTGTGGGTCGCGCGCATCTGCACGCTCTACTACTTCGGCTTCTTCTGGGTGGTCATGCCGCTGCTCGGCATCATCGAGAAGCCCAAGCCTTTGCCTGCCAGCATCGCGCAGCCCGTTCTGGCGCCTGCGGAGTGAGGATGATGACTATGAAAGCGTTCACCCTCGCATTCGCGGCGCTTGTCGCGACATCGGGCATGGCTCTCGCCGAAGACATGAGCCAGCCCCTGCCGCCCAAGGACGTCCACTGGTCGTTCGAAGGCCCATTCGGCACCTACGACCGCGCGGCGCTGCAGCGCGGCTTCCAGGTCTACAAGGAAGTCTGCTCGGCCTGTCACAGCCTCAACCGCGTCGCCTTCCACGACCTGATCGGCGGCGAGGGCGGCTCCGGTTTCTTCACCGAACCGCAGGCCAAGGCGATAGCAGCCGGCTACAAGGTTCCCGCAGAGCCGGACGACAAGGGCAACACGACCGACGACAAGGGCAATCCGCTCATGCGCCCGGGCGTTCTTGCCGATCACTTCCCGCCGCCGTTCGCCAACGAGAACGCCGCGCGTGCGAACAATGGCGGCGCACTGCCGCCGGATCTGTCGTTGATCGTGAAGGCGCGCGAAGGCGGCCCGCAATATGTCTATTCGATCGTCACCGGCGACGGCTCGCCCGTGCCGCACGGCTTCAAGGTGCTCGACGGCAAGTATTACGATCCGTATTTCGCGGGCCGGAACATCTCCATGCCGCCGCCGCTGCGCAACGACTCCGTCACCTATTCCGACGGCACCAAAGCCACGGTGGACCAGGAAGCGCACGACGTCGTGACCTTCCTCTCCTGGGCCTCGGAGCCCAAGCTGGAAGAGCGCCATCGCCTCGGCTTTGGCGTGATGCTGTTCATGATCCTGCTGTCGGGGCTGCTGTTCCTGTCCTACCGCAAGGTCTGGAGCGACGCGCACTAAGCGCCCGCCACACGAGAAGATCGAAGGGCCGGAAGCGAAAGTTTCCGGCCCTTTTTCTTTGGCTTCCGGGCTGTCGCGCCCGCGCGATTGCAACCGCTGCCCCCGATGCGTAAGAGGGGCCGTTCTCGCTGGGATTGAGCATGGCAAAGACGGTTCTGGGCATCATCGGCGGCAGCGGCGTGTACGACATTCCGGGCCTTGAAAACGCCAAATGGCAGACTGTGAAGAGCCCCTGGGGCGAGCCCTCGGACGCGCTGCTCACCGGCACGTTCAAGGGCGTGGATCTCGTTTTCTTGCCGCGCCACGGCCGCGGCCATGTGCAGACGCCGACCTCGATCAACTATCGCGCCAATATCGACGCCTTGAAACGCATCGGTGTGACGGACGTGATTTCCGTCTCCGCCTGCGGCTCGCTGAAGGAGGAACTGCCGCCCGGCATGTTCATGATGGCGGACCAGTTCATCGACCGCACCTTCGCGCGCGAGAAGAGCTTCTTCGGCCCCGGCTTCGTGGCACATGTCTCCATGGCACATCCGGTGGATTCGCGGCTCTCGAAAATTCTCTATGAATCCGCCGGCGAGATCGGCGTGCCGTGCTCCAAAGGCGGCTCCTATCTCTGCATGGAAGGCCCGCAATTCTCCTCGCTGGCCGAGAGCAATCTCTATCGTTCGTGGGGTTGCTCGGTGATCGGCATGACAGCGATGCCCGAAGCCAAGCTCGCGCGCGAAGCGGAGCTGCCTTACGCTATCGTCGCGATGGTGACAGACTACGATTGCTGGCACGAAGATCATGGCCATGTGACCGTCGATCAGGTCGTGAAGATCATGCATGCCAACGCGGAGAACGCCCGCAAGCTGGTGATGACCGTTGCGCCGAAGCTTGGGCCTGAGCGCGTGTCGTCGCCGGACGGCACCGAAACCGTGCTCGACACCGCGCTCATCACCGCCCCGGAAAAGCGCGATCCCGCGCTGCTGGCGAAGCTCGATGCGGTGGCGGGCCGGGTGCTTAAAAAATAAAACCAACGCCGGGAGTTTTTACTGATGAACTTCGCCGATGCCATCCGCACCATTCCGGACTATCCCAAGAAAGGGATCATGTTCCGCGACATCACCACCTTGCTCGGCAACGCGCGCGCGTTCCGCGCGGCGGTGGACGCGCTGGTGCAGCCCTATGCGGGTTTGAAGGTCGACAAGATCGCTGGCATCGAAGCGCGCGGCTTCATCCTGGGTGGCGCGGTGGCGCATCAGCTCAGCGTCGGTTTCGTACCGATCCGCAAGAAGGGCAAGCTGCCTTACACGGTGATCGGCGAGGACTACGCTCTGGAATACGGCAAGGACCGCGTCGAGATTCATTCCGACGCGGTGAAGAAGGGCGAGAACGTGATCCTGGTGGACGATCTCATCGCCACCGGCGGCACCGCCTTCGCGGCGATAAAATTGCTGGAACGCGCGGGCGCGAATGTTGTGGGCTGCGCTTTCGTCATCGACCTTCCGGATCTGGGTGGTGCGGACAAGATTCGCGCGCTGGGCAAAGAGGTCATCACGCTGGTAGGTTTTGCCGGCCACTAAGGCTTGAAGCGCAAGCCTCTGCCCCCATATCTGCCGTCCGCGTTTCTCCTTTTCATCTCAGGGAAAGCGGGGAGGGATGGGGGGAGGGGGTAAGCGAAAACGTGAAAACAAAGATCAATACTTTGTGCCGCAGCGCTAAGCTGAACCCAAATCTGGAATACCGCTTTCGATGAAGATCAACGGCAAGCCCTATCGCACCATCTGGCCGCATGGCGAAACCTCTGTCGAGGTGATCGACCAGACCAAGCTGCCGCATGAGTTTCGCACGATGATGCTGCGCAACGTCGCGGACGCGGCGCGCGCCATCAAGCAGATGATCGTGCGCGGTGCGCCGCTGATCGGCGCCACGGCGGCTTACGGCATCGCGCTCGCCATGCGCGAGGACGCGTCCGACGAGGCGCTCGATGCCGCGCATGACATGCTGCTGGAAACGCGCCCGACCGCAATCAATCTGCATTGGGCGCTGAAACGTATGCGCGATGTGCTGCGCAATCATCCGCGCGACGAACGCGCCGCGCTCGCCTGGGCGGAAGCGGCGAAGATCGCGGACGAAGACGTCGAAACCTGCCGTTCCATCGGCGAGCATGGCTTGAAGGTTCTGCAGGACGCCGCCGCGAAGAAGAAGCCCGGCGAGACGCTGAACGTGCTCACCCATTGCAATGCCGGCTGGCTCGGCTGCGTGGATTGGGGCACCGCGCTGGCGCCGATCTACATGGCGTATGATGCCGGCATTCCCATTCATGTGTGGGTGGACGAAACCCGTCCGCGCAATCAGGGCGCCTCGCTCACCGCGTTCGAGCTCGGCGGTCACGGCGTCCCGCACACCATCATCGCCGACAATGCCGGCGGCCTGCTGATGACGCAGGGCAAGGTTGATTTGTGCATCGTCGGCACCGATCGCGTCACCGCCAATGGCGATGTCGCCAACAAGATCGGCACCTATCTCAAGGCGCTCGCGGCGAAGGACAACGGTGTGCCGTTCCATGTCGCATTACCGTCATCGACGATCGACTGGGACATGGCCAAAGGCGCCGACATTCCGATCGAGGAACGCTCGCCGGACGAGATCCTGCGCATGACCGGCCGCACCGCGACCGGAACCCTCGCCACGGTCGATATTGCTGCCCCGGGTTCGCCCGCGCTGAACCCGGGTTTCGACGTGACACCGGCGCGCTTGGTGACAGGTTTCATCACCGAGCGGGGAACAGGCGAAGCCAGCGAAAAAGGCCTGAAAAGCCTTTTCCCAAGCCAATAGCGAATAGCGAGTAGCGAATAGGGTTGATCTGGTTTTCCCTACTCGCTATTCGCCACTCGCTATTCGCTTTCTGCGAGTGACAAAAGAGATGTGAGACGTTCATGCAATCCCGTTGGTCCGACGCCGAAGCTCAGGAATATGTGAAGCGCTACGCCGAGAAGGGCGTGAACGAAGATCTGGCGCTGCGCACCTATACGACGCGGCTGCTCGGCAGTGATCCGAAGCTGGTGCTGCATGGCGGCGGCAACACGAGCGTGAAGACCACCGCGAAAGACCAGCTCGGCGAAGATGTCGAAGTGCTGCACATCAAGGGCAGCGGCTGGGACATGGGCAATATCGAGCCGCAGGGTCTGCCCGCGGTGAAGCTGGCCGAGATGCGCCGGTTGCGGAAGCTGCCCAAGCTCTCCGACGAAGACATGGTCAACTTCCAGCGCATCAATTTGCTGGACGCTTCCGCGCCGAACCCGAGCGTTGAGACGCTGCTGCACGCGTTCCTGCCGCACAAATTCGTGGATCACACGCATTCCACCGCTGTGCTGGCGCTGACCGACCAGCCGGACGGCGAGAAAATCGCGCGCGAGCTTTACGGCGACCGCATGGCCTATGTGCCGTATTTCATTCCGGGCTTCACGCTCGCGAAAGCCGTGGCCGATGTGTTCGACAAGAACCCGAAGGTCGAAGGCCTCATCCTGCCGCGCCACGGCATCTTCACCTTCGCGGAAGACGCGAAGACCGCTTACGAGAAGATGATCGAATTCGTGACGATGGCGGAAGAGCGGCTGAAGAAGAACGCCAAGCCGCTGAAGCAAGCCGAACTGCCCAAGCACATTGCGCGTTTGGCGGACATTGCGCCGATCCTGCGCGGCGCGGTGACCATAGAGCGCAATGAGCGGGCGGGAACGGCGAAGCGCCAAATCCTCTGCTTCCGCTCCAATCCCGCGATCCTGAATTATGTGAACGGCGCGGAGGTTTCGCGCTATTCGCAGGTCGGCGTCGTGACGCCCGACCACACCATCCGCACCAAGAATTATCCGCTCGTCGTGCCTGCGCCGGATGCGCACAAGCTGGATGAGTGGAAAAAGGCGGTGGAAGCGGCGGTCGAGAAATACGTCGCCGACTATCACGCCTATTTCGCGCGCCACAACGCGGCCATGAATCCGAAGAAGAAAGAACTTGATCCGCTGCCGCGCGTGATCCTGGTTCCGGGCGTAGGCCTGTTCGGCCTTGGCGCGTCCGCAAAGGATGCTGCTATCGCCGCCGACATCGCGGAGAACACCGTCGAAGTCATCACCAATGCTGAGGGCGTGACCTCCTATCAGCCGATCAGCGAAGCGGACATGTTCGAAGTCGAATACTGGTCGCTGGAGCAGGCCAAGCTCGGCAAAGGTACGGAGAAGGTGCTGGCGCGGCAGGTTTGCGTTGTCACCGGCGGCGGCTCCGGCATCGGCGCGGCCACGGCAAAAGCCATGGCGGCGGAAGGCGCGGAAGTCGCCGTGCTCGACCGCGATCACGATGCGGCAATGAAGGCCGCGAAGGCCATCCACAAGCATGCCCTCGCCATCCAGTGCGACGTCACCGATCCGGCAGCGGTGAAAGCCGCGTTCGACAAGGTGGTGGAAGCATTCGGCGGCGTGGACATCGTCGTCTCCAACGCGGGCGCGGCGTGGCAGGGCAAGATCGGCGAAGTCGATGGCGAGGTTTTGCGCAAATCGTTCGAATTGAACTTCTTCGCCCATCAGGCGGTGGCGCAGGCCGCCGTGCATGTGATGAAAGCGCAAGGCACCGGCGGCTGCTTGTTGTTCAACACATCCAAGCAGGCGGTGAACCCCGGCAAGGATTTTGGGCCGTATGGATTGCCGAAAGCCTCGACCTTATTCCTGATGAAGCAATACGCGCTCGATTACGGCAAGGACGGCATCCGCTCCAACGCCGTGAACGCCGACCGCATCCGCACAGGCCTGCTGACCGACGAGATGGTCGCCCAACGCGCCAAGGCGCGTGGCCTGTCCGAGAAGGACTATATGGGCGGCAATCTTCTGGGCCGCGAAGTCTATGCGAGCGAAGTGGCCGAAGCCTTCGTCTACCTCGCCCATGCGGAAAAGACGACCGCCGGCGTGATCACCGTAGATGGCGGCAACATCGAAGCGTCGCTGCGTTAAAACACGACTGTCATCCCGGCCAGCTGCGCGTCAGCGCGGCGTGAGCCGGGACCCATCGGTGAACCAACTCGAAGAAAGGTCAGTCCAGCGCGGATTGCTTTCTTCGATCAAACTGATCTTCCAGTCCCGCCGCCAGCGCTTCAAAGTCTTTTCACGAGCAATCGCCTCGCGAATATCGCCATGCCGCTCGAACCAGACGAGCTTTTTCACACCATATTTTTTCGTAAAGCCTGGAACGAGTCCTTCGCGATGTTGATAGACCCGTCGCTCTAAATCATTCGTCACGCCGACATACAACGTGCCGTAGTGGCCGCTGGCAAGCATGTACACGAAATACAAATGATCGCGCATGCGGCACCATGGGTCCCGGATCGCTTCGCGTCCGGGATGACAGTTGAGGAGGGGCGCTATCCCCCATTCGCCCGGAACAGTTCTATCGTCCGCTTCCAGCCAAGTTTGTGCGCTTCCTCGTTGAAGTCATCTCTCCGGTCGGAGTTGAAGCCGTGGCCGGCGTCTTCGTAGACGTAGACTTTCACGTCGGGATGCGCGGCCTTGATCTTCTCGACCTGCTCCATCGGGATGCCGTGATCCTTGGCGCCGAAATGCAGGATCGTGGGGCATTTCGGCTGCCAGTCGTTCATCGAATAGATGTTGCCGCCGTAATAGCCGGACGCCGCCGCCAGCCCGTCGCATTTGCACGCCGCTGCCCACGTCACCGAGCCGCCATAGCAGAAGCCGGTGATGAATACCGGACCCTTGCTCTTCAGCGCGTCGATGCAGTTTTGCGTGTCCTTGATGGACAGTTCAAACGGATGTTCGCCGCGCGCGATTTTGATCGCTTTCTGGATGTCTTCGGGTGTGTAGCTGGCCTGCAGCCCCGGCGCTTCACGGTCGTAGAGCGCAGGCGCCAGAACCTCATAACCCTCCGCCGCGAACTTGTCGGAGATTTCCTTGATGTGCTCGGTGACGCCGAAGATCTCCTGGATCACTACCAGCCCGCCGCGCCGCGCGCCCACCGGATCGACGTGATAGACGCCGATCTCGGCGTCATCGCTCATCTTCATCTTGGTCATCTTGCCGCGCAGGGACATGGGCTTTCCTCCAATGGTCTGATGCCATTAGAGCGCGCGGCAGTGGCGTGGCGCAACCGCGATTGTTTCGCAAACTATGGCTAGTTTGAAAGCTCGCGCGCCCGCTTGCGCGCGGCGGAGACAGCGCGGCGGATGAGCGGCGCAAGCCCATCCTTCGCCATCAGCACATTGAGCGCAGCTTCGGTCGTGCCGTGCGGGCTGGTGACGTTGCGGCGAAGGGCTTCGGCCGGTGCGTCATCCGCTTTCAGCAGCGCGCCTGCGCCGATGATGGTTTTACGCGCTAAGCGATGTGCCACGCTCGGCGGCAAGCCTTCGCGCCGTGCCGCTTCCTCCAGCGCTTCGACCATGAGGAATACATAAGCGGGTCCGGAGCCGGACACCGCCGTCACCGAGTCGATATCGGTCTCGCGCTTCACCCACACGGTCTCACCCAGCGCGGCCAGCAATGTCTCCGCCAGCCTGCGGTCCGCGCGCGTCGCGTTCGGCGCGGCATAGAGCGCGGAGATGCCTTCGCCGATGGAGCCCGGCGTGTTCGGCATGGTGCGGATGATGCGCGCGGCCTTGCCCCACGCCTTCGTCATCAGCCGGATCGAGCTTCCCGCGGCGATGGAGATCATCGGCACGCCGGATCCGGCAATCGCTTTCAATCGTGCCGCTTCGATCTTCAGAATCTGCGGCTTCAATGCGATCACGCAGGCGCGCAGCTTCTTCGGCGCATCGTCGATGGATTTGAGGAGCGCTACGTCGCCGCGCTTGGCGAACCGCTTCAATTCCGGCGTCGGATTCGTTTCGATGACGAGCACAGGCCTCAGCCCGCGCGCGAGCCAGCCCTTGAGCAGCGCGCCGCCCATGCGGCCCGCACCGATGAGAAGAAGAGGGGCGGCCATCAGGCCTGACCCTGACACTCCAGCACGGCGGCCGCCACGGCCTCTTCGGCGGTCTTGCCGCCCCAGAGCACGAACTGGAACGCAGGGTAGTAATACTCGCAGGCTTCAACCGCGAGGTTCAGCATTGCCTCGCATTGCTGCGCGCTCGCCATCGCTTCGGGAAAGATCATCGCGTGGCGGAACACCAGCGTGCCGTCTTCCGGCCAAAGGTCGAAATGCCCGATCCACAGCTTGGCGTTCACGAACATGAGAAGATTGGCGACTTCGGCGCGGCGCTTTTCGTCCACGCGCATGTCGAAGGCCGAAGAGAGATGCAGCGACTGCAGCTCGTCGCGCCAGGAGAAGGAGAAGTGATGATCGCACCATTTGCCCGCGACCGAGAGGCTCAGCTCGTCGCGGCCCTGCCGTTCGAACGGCCAGCCATTGTCCTCCACCGTCCGCTCCAGCATGTCGAGCGGGTGGGGGGCTGAGAACGTCTCGTCCTGATGGGCAAGGGACATTCCGGACTCCTGAAAGACGCGAGCGACGCAAAACGAAGCAGTTGCGATCAAACTGGCACAAGATTTTGCGGCTGCACAAGAGTCTATGCGCCACTGCCTGTGGACGCAGAGTCCGTTCACAGCTTTCGAATGACTCGGTTTGGAGTCCTGTGGACGAGTCAGCTGTGAGCCAAAATCGAGTCAGGAGTCTGATTTGACTCGTGTTTTCGACTCCAGCTCGGCGATGCGCAGCTCCAGCTTCGCATTTTCTTCACGCGCCTTCGCCGCCATCGCTTTCACCGCGTCGAATTCCTCGCGCGGCACGAAGTCCATGTCGGCGACGAGGCGTTCGAGACGCTGGCGGATGAAGGTGTCCATTTCGGCGCGCACGCTTTGGGCCGCGCCGGCGGCATCGGTGAAGATACGGGAGAGCCCGTCGAGGAAGGGATTGTCGGTCTGCATGGGGGATTTATACAGCGAATAGCGAATAGCGAATAGCGAATGGGGACGAAACGCCCTAAAACCCCTATTCGCCACTCGCTATTCGCACTTCGCTCCCCATGGCCCTTCAATTCCCCGATATGAATCCGGTCCTCGTTCACCTGGGGCCTTTCGCGATCCGCTGGTACGCGCTGGCCTATATCAGCGGGCTTCTGCTCGGCTGGTGGCTGGTGCTGCGGATGCTCCACCAGAAGAGCCTGTGGAAGAATCCGCCCTTCAACGGCAAGCCGCCGATGACCGACGACGACGCGGGCGATCTCGTCGTGTGGGCGACCTTGGGCGTGATCCTGGGCGGGCGCATCGGCTGGGTGATCCTCTATGGCTTCTTCCTCTGCGGCGTGACGCCGGACGCCGGTGGCGGCTACTGCCAGGGACTGCCGATGGACTTCTTCGTGCATCCCATCCGCATCATCGCGGTGTGGGAGGGCGGTATGTCGTTTCACGGCGCCGCCATCGGCGTGGTGCTCGCGATCTGGATGTTCTGCCGGCGGCGCAAGCTTTCGCTCTTTTCCGTCGGCGATCTGGTGTGCGCGGTCGAACCCATTGGGCAGGGTTTAGGACGCCTCGCCAACTTCGTGAACGGCGAATTGTGGGGTCGCCCGACGACGGAGCCCTGGGGCATGGTGTTCTGCTCGAAACACATCAAGCTTGCTAATCATGGAATGTGCCCCGCCGGAACGATACCGCGCCATCCGAGCCAGCTTTATGAGTTCCTGCTGGAAGGCGTGTTGATGTTCATCATCATGCAGGTGGGCATCCGCCGCTTCCGCTGGCAGGACCGGCCGGGGCTCACCAGCGGCGTCTTCCTTATCAGTTACGGCGTGGTCCGCATCGTCTCCGAGCTGTTCCGCGAGCCCGACGCGCCTTTCATCGGCCCGATCACGATGGGCGAAACGCTCTCCTTTGCGTTTATCCTCGGCGGCGCCTTCGTGACCTGGCTGGCGTATCAGCAACCGAAACAGGTTACCGCATGAATGCCCTCGGCCAGCGCATCGCGCGGCTGATCGAGGCGCAGGGACCGATCTCCATCGCCCAGTTCATGACAATTGCGCTGCACGACCCGCAATCAGGCTATTACGCGACGCGCGATCCCTTGGGCACCCGCGGCGATTTCGTCACCGCGCCGGAAGTGAGCCAGATGTTCGGCGAGATGCTGGGCCTGTGGATCGCGCAATGCTGGCACGATCAAGGCAAGCCGGAAGCACGGCTGATGGAGCTGGGGCCAGGCCGCGGCACCTTGATGAGCGATGCGCTGCGCGTCATCCGTCAGCTCATGCCGGAGTTCCTCACGAAGATCGAAATCGTGCTGGTGGAAATCAGCCCGGCGCTGGCCGCGATTCAAAAGGAAACGCTGGCGTCATCGGGCGCGACGATCCGCTGGGCGACCCAATTCGACGACAGCTTCAGCGACAAGCCGCTCTTTCTTCTCGCCAACGAGTTCTTCGATGCGCTGCCGATCCGCCAATTCGTGAAGACGGAGCGTGGCTGGTGCGAGCGCATGGTCATTGCCAACGGCGAGGCGCTGGATTTCGCATTGTCGCCGGACGCCGTTCCGTCATCGCTCATCCCGCCCAATCGCGATGGCGCACCGATGGGCGCGTTCTATGAAATATCGCCGGCTTCCACCGCTATCGTGGAGCAGATTGCGCTGATCATCGCGCGCAAAGGCGGCGCGGCATTGATCGTGGACTACGGTTATGGTGCGGACGCCGGTTTCGGCGAAACACTGCAGGCCGTTGCGGTGCACAAATATGCGAATGTGTTGGAAGCGCCAGGCGATACCGATCTTTCCTCGCATGTGGATTTCGCCGCGCTGGCGCAAAGCGCACGCGAGGCGGGCGCTACGCCGTTTGGGCCGGACGGGCAGGGCGATTTCCTGGAAGCACTCGGCATCGTGCAGCGCGCGGCAACGCTGGCGCGTGGGCGGCTTGGTTCCTCGCCCGAGATCGACGGGCAACTGGAGCGCTTGATCTTACCCGATCAAATGGGAACGCTGTTCAAGGCGATGGCGATCCTGCCCAACGACAAACGGACACCGCCGGGATTTTGAGATGCTTGTTCTTCAATCCGACAATCTGAACGGCGAAGGCATCGCGCACGGCTTCTTCGGACGAACGGGTGGTGTCTCGATGGGCATTTATGAATCGCTCAACTGCGGGCCGGGATCGGGCGACGATCCGGTTCTGGTGGTGCGCAACCGCGAGCGCGTGGCCAATCATTTCCGCGCCGAGCTCGTGACGTTGCATCAGGTTCACAGCGCGACAGCGGTGCCGGTGAGCGTGGCGTGGGGCGAAGCGCGGCCACAGGCGGACGGCGTCGCGACGCGTATGCGCGGCATCGCGCTCGGCATCCTCACCGCCGATTGCGCGCCGGTCCTGTTCGCGGATGCGCATGCCGGCGTCATCGGCGCGGCGCATGCCGGATGGAAAGGCGCACTGGGCGGCATCGTGGAGTCGACACTGGCGGCGATGGAAGAATTGGGCGCAAGACGCGGCGACATCGCCGCCGCTGTTGGTCCCTGCATCGCACAGACCAATTACGAAGTCGGCGCGGAATTTCGCGACCGGTTCATCGCTGCTGACGCACCCAACATCAAATACTTCATCGATTCAAACCGGCCCGATCACTTCCGCTTCGATCTGGAGGGCTATGTGCTCGCACGGCTGCGCACCGCCGGCGTTGGGAACGCGAATGGCCTCGCCGCCGACACTTATGGCCGCGACGCGGAATTCTTCAGCTTCCGGCGCGCCACACATCGATCAGAAACGAACTATGGCCGGCAGATTTCTTGTATCGTCCTGAAATGAACACCACGCTGCAATCTCTCGGTCCCGATATCTGGCTTGCGGAAGGACCGGTCGTTTCGTTCTATGGTTTTCCTTATCCCACGCGCATGGTGGTGATCCGGGTGTCGGGCGGCGGATTGTTCGTCTGGTCGCCCATCGCGCTCGCGCCCGAATTGAAGGCGGAAATCGATGCGTTGGGTCCGGTGGCGCATGTCGTGTCGCCCAACAAGATCCATCATCTCTCCATGGGCGAGTGGCAGGATGCTTATCCCTCCGCGAAGCTTTATGCCTCACCGGGTCTGGCGAAGAAGCGCAACGATCTGCGGTTCGAGGCGACGCTCGGAGATTCGCCGCTCGTCGCGTGGGCTGCGGATATCGACCAGGTGGAAATGGGCAACAGCTGGGCGATGAACGAGATCGTGTTCTTCCACCGCAAAAGCCGCACCGCGATCTTCGCCGATCTGATCGAGAATTTCCGTCCCGGCTGGTTCAAGGGCTGGAAGGGCTGGCTGGCGCGGCTGGATGGAATCGTGATGCCGAACGGCGGCGCGCCGCGCGAGTGGCGCCTCACCTTCAAGAAGACAATCGCGCGTGCCGCTTTGGCGCGCATTATCGCCTGGCAGCCCGAACAGGTGGTGATGGCGCATGGCGAATTGACGCGGACGGACGGCGCCGCGTTTATCCGCAAGTCTTTCCGCTGGCTGATGTAATTCGGGCACGATTCGGCGGTTTACCCACCCAAGCCCCCTTGCTAGAACCCGGTTCATCAAACCATCACATCGGGGTAGCGGCGTGAGCGACGAGACCGGGCAACGCATGAAAGTTCTCGCCGGCAACTCCAACCGCGCGCTCGCGGATGCCGTCGCCCAATATCTCAAGCTGCCAATGACCAAAGCGGTTGTGCGCCGCTTCGCCGACATGGAAGTATTCGTCGAGGTGCAGGAAAACGTGCGCGGCGAGGACATGTTCGTCATCCAGTCGACGAGTTTTCCGGCCAACGACAATCTGATGGAATTGCTGATCGTGATCGATGCCTTGCGCCGTGCATCGGCCAAGCGCATCACCGCCGTGATCCCCTATTTCGGCTATGCCCGCCAGGACCGCAAAGTCGGTTCGCGCACGCCGATTTCCGCCAAGCTTGTCGCCAATCTCATCACCGAAGCCGGCGCCAACCGCGTGCTGACCGTCGATCTCCATGCCGGACAGATCCAGGGCTTCTTCGACATTCCGACGGACAACCTCTTCGCCATGCCCGTCATCGTGAAGGATATCGAGGACGCGCTGGGAACTGGCGATCACCTGATGGTCGTCTCGCCGGACGTGGGCGGCGTGGTGCGCGCGCGTGCACTGGCCAAGCGGCTGGGCTGCGATCTGGCCATCGTGGACAAGCGCCGCGAGCGCGCGGGCGAGTCCGAAGTGATGAACATCATCGGCGACGTGAAGGGCCGCTCCTGCATCCTGATCGACGACATCGTCGATTCCGGCGGCACGATCTGCAACGCCGCGGACGCGCTTTTGAAGAACGGTGCGAAGGACGTCTGCGCCTATGCCACCCACGGCGTGCTGTCCGGCGGCGCGGTGGCCCGCATCCAGGGCTCCAAGCTCAAGAGCATGGTCGTCACCGACTCCATCGCGGCGACGGAAGACGTCTCCAAGTGCAAGAACATACGCCGCATCTCGATCGCGCCCCTGATCGGCGAAGCGATCCGCCGCGTCAGCGCCGAAGAAAGCGTGTCGAGCCTGTTCGACTAGGCGGGGAAATTTCTACAAGCTTGGACGGCCGCGACTGATAAGGTTGCGGCCGTTCGCGTTTGGAGGGATGCCATGCCCACGCCCGCCGATGTCGGGAAGATCGCGCTGTCGCTGGACGGCGTGACGCAGATCGATCACTTCGCGCGTCCCGCGTGGCGCACCACCAAGCGCATCTTCGCTGTGATGCGGCCGGATGGGCTGTATCTGAACCTGCCGGACGAGCGGAAGGAGTTTCTCTTCGCCGCCGACGACAAGACTTTTGTCAAATATATGTGGGGCAAGACCGCGAATGTGATCGTGCAGATCGATCGCGTGTCGAAGAAGGAACTGGAATCGCTCATCCGCGAGGCTTACGCGCACAATCTGCCGCCGCCGAAAAAGGCGAAGAAGAAAGCGACATAGTTTTCCTCCCCCGTTTAGGGGGAGGTGCCGAGCGAGCGAAGCGATGTGACGCGGAGGGGGGAGTGGCGCGACCGGCACCTTTCCACCGCTTCGCGGCCCTCCTCCCGCCGGTAAACGGGGAAGGAAAAATCAGTGCGCGGCGATGAACGCCAGCATGTCCTGATAGAGCGTGGTGCGCCTGCGGAAGCCGGGGGCGAGCGAGAGCAGGATGCCGATATGGCCGGTCCGGTGATAGTAGCGCACCACAACTTCGCTGCCGAAGGACTGAAGCTTCTGCGCCAGCCGTTTGGAATTGCCGGCGCCGACCGTCGTGTCGTCGCGGCCATGCGTCAGAAGCATTGGGGCGCGCTTGCCGTCCACGAAATGGATCGGCTGCGTTTCCGGCACCGCGTCTCCGCCGAACAATTCGATCAGCACCGGATCGATGATCGGCAGAAAATCATAAGGCCCCGCGATGCCGATGACGCCGCGCATCTGCGACGGATCGGCGTCGATCGCCCGCAGATAGTCGCCATTCGCAGCCAGCATCGCGGCGATATGTGCGCCCGCCGAATGGCCGCAAAGGAAAACGCGATCCATATCGCCGCCGAAATCGCTCGCGTGATCGCGCATATATTTGAACGCCTGCGCGCCATCCTCGACGAAGCGCGGAAATCCGTCCGGTGGGAACAACCGGTAATTCGCCACCGCCGTCACGATGCCCTTGCTCGCGAAGGCCTGTCCCAGCGCGCGATATTGTTCCTTGTCGCCGAACTGCCAGCTTCCGCCGTGAAAGAAGAGCAGAACCGGTACGGGCGCCGTCAGGCCATCCGGCATATAGACATCGAGACGCTGGCGCTCGCCGGCGCCATAGGCGATGTCCTTGCGCACGCCATATCCCCGCCGTGGTACGATCGCGTCGACGACCGTGATGGCTGTTGCATAGAGCAATGTCCGGAAGCGGGCGGCCAAGGATGTGCCGAAGGAACGGAAAGCCATTGGAGACCTTTGCGAGACGCCCCCTTCTAGCAGACCCGGCGGGGTGAAAAGGCCTCAGGCGCGGGGTTATTGCCTTGCGCGGGTCCTTCCGCTAAAAGCCAGCCCTTTCCGGGCATATCAGGACGACCGGGGCCAGAGAAAACTCTGGAAGAACAAGGACTTACGACTATGCGCCAGGTGCAGGATCTGAAAGCGGAAGCCCGTCAAGGCACCGGCAAGGGCCCTTCCTATCAGACTCGCCAGAAGGGCTTGGTCCCAGGCGTTCTCTACGGCGGCAAGGGCCAGCCGGAGAACGTGGCGGTCGAGCGCCACACGCTGGAGCGCCAGGTCGAGACCGGCAACTTCCTCACCACGCTCTACATGCTCGATATCGAGGGCAAGAAGCAGCGCGTGATTCCGCGTGCCGTGCAGGTCGATCCGATCAGCGATCGCCCGGTCCATGTCGATTTCATGCGTCTGGAAGAAGGCGCCAAGGTGAAGCTGGAAATTCCCGTCCGCTTCAAGAATCACGAATCCTCGCCGGGCCTCAAGAAGGGCGGCGTGCTGAACATCATCCGCCATGAAGTGCTGATGCTCTGCCCGGCCGACAACATTCCGGATTCCATCGAAGCCGATCTTTCTGGCCTCGACATTCACGGCACGGTTCACATCTCCAGCATCAAGCTGCCGGAAGGCGTGAAGCCGCTGATCCGTGAGCGCGACTTCACCATCGCCTCCATCGTGGCGCCGACGAGCGTCATCGAAGAACAGCGTGCCGCTGCTGCCGCCGCAGCTGCTGCTGCTTCCGGTGCCGCGCCTGCGGAAGCCGCGCCGGCCGAAGGTGCCGCTCCTGCCGCTGGCGCCGCCGCGCCTGCCGCTGGTGCTGCTCCGGCTGCCGATGCGAAGGCCGCTCCGAAGAAGTAATCCTGCGCGGCTTGCCGCGCTTCGGGATCACCCACGATGGCGGACACGCCGCTTCTTATCGCTGGCCTCGGCAATCCCGGCGCGGAATACGCACGCAACCGCCACAACGCGGGCTTCATGGCCGTGGACACGATCCACGAGAGCTACGATTTCGGCCCGTGGCGCGTGCGGTTTCAGGGCCTCGTCAGCGAAGGCGCGTTCGGCAAGCGCAAGGTCTATCTGCTGAAGCCGCAGACTTACATGAACCTTTCCGGCGACAGCATCGGCGCGGCGATGCGCTTCTTCAAATTGCCGATCAATGCGCTGGTGGTCATGCATGACGAGCTCGATCTGCCCGCCGCCAAGCTGAAGGTGAAGACCGGCGGCGGCGACGCGGGTAACAACGGCGCCAAATCCATCACCGCCACGCTTGGCCCCGATTATCGCCGCGTGCGCATCGGCATCGGCCATCCGGGCGAGAAAGGCCGCGTACATGGCCATGTGCTCGGCAACTTCACCAAGGCCGACGAAGAGCAATGGCTGGTGCCCATGCTCACCGCCATCGCCGAAGCGGCGCCGTTGCTTGCGAAAGACAACGACATCGGCTTCATGAACAAGATCACGCTGGCGCTCCATCCGCCGCGTCCCAATGCGCCGAAGCCGCCGAAAGCAGCCCCTGCGAAAAACGAAAAGCCGAAGAAAGAAAAGAGCGAAGAATAATGGGTTTCAAATGCGGCATCGTCGGCCTTCCGAACGTGGGTAAGTCGACTCTCTTCAACGCGCTGACTCAAACCGCGGCGGCGCAGGCTGCGAATTATCCGTTCTGCACCATCGAGCCGAATGTCGGCGACGTGGCGGTGCCGGACCCGCGGCTTGAGAAGCTCGCAGCCATCGCCAAATCCGCCGAGCTGATCCCCACGCGCATCACCTTCGTTGACATCGCGGGCCTCGTGCGCGGCGCATCGAAGGGCGAAGGTCTCGGCAACCAGTTCCTCGCCAACATCCGCGAAGTGGATGCTGTGGTGCATGTGCTGCGCTGCTTCGAGGACGACGACATCACCCATGTCGAGAACCGTATCGATCCCGTCGCGGATGCCGAGACGGTCGAAACCGAATTGATGCTGTCGGACCTCGAAAGCCTCGAAAAGCGCGTCGTGCCGATCGAGAAGAAAGCCAAGGGCGGCGAGAAGGAAGCCAAGGAACAATTCGCGCTGATGATGAAGGCGCTGGTGTTGCTGCGCGACGGCAAGCCTGCGCGCCTCGCCGATCTCACGCCGGAAGAACGCGGGCCTTACAGTCAGATGGGTCTGCTCACCTCCAAGCCCGTGCTCTACGTCTGCAACGTGGAAGAAGGCTCGGCTGCGACCGGCAACAAGTTCTCCGCTGCCGTGCAGGACATGGCGAAGAAACAAGGTGCTGGAGCGGTGGTCATCTCCGCGCGCATCGAAGAGGAAGTGGCGCAGCTTCCTGCAGAAGAACGCGTTGAGTTTCTCTCCGCCGTTGGATTGGAAGAGCCGGGCCTCAATCGCCTGATCCGCGCGGGCTACGCGCTGCTCGGCCTCATCACCTTCTTTACGGCTGGGCCGAAGGAAGCACGGGCATGGACCGTAACGAAGGGCAGCCGCGCGCCGCAGGCCGCGGGCGTGATCCACACCGATTTCGAACACGGCTTCATCCGCGCCGAAACCATCGCCTATGACGACTATGTCGCCAACAACGGCGAAGCCGGCGCACGCGATGCGGGCAAGTTCCGGCTGGAAGGCAAGGATTACGTCGTGCAGGATGGCGACGTGATGCACTTCCGGTTCAACGCATAACGATGCAGCGCAAGCACCAGAAGACCGAACAGATCACCGTCGACGGGTTGGAGCTTGCGTGGACCGTCCTGCGCGACACGCAATGGTCGTCGCGCGACGACTATCAGGGCATCACCATCTCCGTGCGCCAGGTCGGGCCGGAGCGCCGCGAGCTGCTGCTCAAATATCCCTTCGTCGGCGTGAAGCCGAACGGCAACTGGCATATCCCGGAAAAAGTGAAGATCACGCCGCAGATCGTGGAAGCCGGAATTCGTGAAGCCATTGAAGCGGGCTGGAAGCCGAATTCCCGCGGCAAAGTGTTCACCTGGTTCGTCGAGAAGCCGGAATGACAGAGCTGCTGCATTTCGAGGATTTCGCGGTCGGCCGGGTGTTCGATTGCGGCACCTATCATCTGACCAGGGTGGAAGTCTTCGAATTCGCGCGCGAATTCGATCCGCAGCCGCATCATCTGGACGAGGAAGCGGCGAAGGCTTCCATGCTGAAAGGTTTGTCCGCGTCTGGCTGGCATGTCTGCGCTATCGCCATGCGGATGTTGGCGGATGGCGTCATCCTGAAGGCAAAGAATCTGGGCGGCGTAGGCTCGCGCGAGGCGCGCTGGATGAAGCCCGTTCGCCCTGGCGACACGCTGCGCATGGAGGCGGAAGTGGTGGAAGTGAAGCCATCCTCCAGCAAACCGCTTGGTTTCGTGACGCTGGATTGCCGCCTCTACAACGCGACGGAGCAGGTTGCGCTGGTCTCGATGACGCCGATCGTGGGCAAGCGCGCATGAGCTGGTGGGAAGACATCGAAATCGGCGCGCGCCGCGAGCTGGGCAGCTACACCTTCACGGAAGAGGAGATCATCCGCTTCGCGAAGAAATACGATCCGCAGGTCTTCCACCTCGATCCGGAAGCGGCGAAAGAGACGATGTTCGGCGGATTGATCGCCAGCGGCTGGCAAACCGCCGCCATCTGGATGAAGCTCGCCATCGCGGATCGCGAGCGCAGCAAGGCCGCTGGAAACCCGCTGCAGCGCGCGGGCGTGTCGCCTGGCTTCGAGGACTTGAAATGGCTGAGGCCCGTGCGCCCGGGCATGACGCTCACCTATTCCAACGAAGTGATCGAAAAGGTCGAACTCAAGTCCCGCCCCGACATGGGCATCGTCAAAAGCCTGAACGAGGCGCGCGACGAGAACGGCACCGTCGTCTTCAGCTTTGTCGGTAAAGGCTTCGTGCAGCGCCGTCCGGCCTCTTGATGGTTTTGGGCGTGCAGCGCATCCTGCGCCCGTGATCTACGAAACCTGGACACCGCCCGCGCCGCTGGACCGTTTCATCCAGAACTTCTGGTACTGGGAAACGGACGACGAGCCTGGCTATGCGAAGGACACCATCATGGCGTCCGCGCATATGGGCATCCTCATCAACCTGCGCGAGGATCGGCTTCGCTGGTATGGCGGCGAAGGGTTTCGCACCAAGAACAAGCTGCGCGGCATCGCGCTGTGCGGCACGCATGCGAGAAATTTCGCCATCGACGCGCTGCAGCCTCGCATGATGGGTGTGCGCTTTCAGCCTGGCGGCGCCTGGCCGTTCTTCGGGCCGACAGGTGTCGATTTCTTCAACAACCATCTGTCGCTGGACGATTTCTGGGGCAACAACCGCGCCCACAGCCTGCACATGCAGCTGGTGGAAACCAAAGGCGTGATGCCGAAGTTCAAAGTGCTGCTGAAAGCGTTGCTCGATCATGCACCGCGACCTCTGGAGCACAGCGCCGCCGTGTCGATGGCGCTGCAGCGCTTCGACCGCGCGCCGCTCTCCGCGCGCGTGAAGCGGACGGCGGACGACCTCGATCTCAGCCAGAAGAAATTCATCCGCCACTTCGTGCAGGAAGTGGGCTTTACGCCGAAGCTCTATCTGCGCGTGAAGCGTTTCCATCATCTGCTCGACAAGGTGTGGACCATGCCCACGGTGGATTGGGCACCGCTCGCTGCCGAGCACGGCTACTACGACCAGCCGCATCTGATCCGCGACTTCCGCGAATTCTGCGGGTTCACCCCGACCCAGTATCTGGCGCTGCGCGGTCCTTATCAGCAGCATCTGCCGCTACCTGAGTAGCGGAAATTTTCTACAATCTGCATGGAACGCTGCCCTCTAAAAGGCGCGCGGAGGTACGGTATGAGCCAGTCTGGGATTTCCTTTCGCCTGATTGCCAGGAACGCCGCTGAGACATTGGATTTCTATGTCGCGGGATTGGGTGCCACCGAGATCATGCGCTGGATCGATCCGGACAACGGCAAGATCGGCCATTCCGAAGTGCACATCGGCGGTCAGACGCTTTACATCGCGGACGAATATCCCTCGATGCAGAAGATCGGTGTCGACAGCCCGGCGTCGCTGGGCGGTACGTCGCTGACCATCTGGCTGAACGTGGACGATCTCGAAGCCGCGCTGGATCGCGCCGTGAAAGCGGGCGCGAAGGTGCTCGTCCCGATTGAAGTGATGTCCGTCGACGACGGCCGCCGCTGCCGCATCGCCGATCCGGCGGGGCATGTGTGGACGCTGAAGGGGAAATGACGGTGGCTGTCGAACTGGGATATTTCACCATTCCGCTGCCCGACGTGAAAAAGGGCATGACGTTCTATGGCGGACTGTTCGGCTGGACCTTCGATGCAGATGGTCCCTATGCGCATGTGAACAACACCAAACTCCCGCTCGGCCTGAACACCGGCAAAGCTGCGGACCTTTCGACATTCTACTTCCGTGTCGACGATGCCGCCGCTTACGCCGCGAAGGTGAAGGTGCTGGGCGGCGCGGCGGCGGCGATAACCCAATCGCCATCCGGTCTCGGTGTGCAATGCACGGACGACCAAGGCACCAAATTCGCGCTCTGGCAGCCGGCCGAAGGATATTGAGCGCCGCGCGCAAGCTTGCGATGCTCTGCGCATGGCACAGACCCGTGACGACAAGCTCGCCGACGCCGCGCTGAAGCTGCTGGCGAAAACCGGCTGGCGCGATCTCACGCTCGCGCAGGTGGCGAAGGCTGCGAGACTGCCGCTGGTATCGCTGCAGGATCTGCGCGGCGGCAAGTCGGCTCTTATTGGCGTGATCCTCACCAGGATCGGCGCCGAAACCGCAAAGCGCTACAAGCCCGAATCCGACACAGTCCGCGAGCGCCTGTTCGACGTCGCGCTGGCGTGGTTCGAGACGAACGCCAAGCGCACGCCCGCGATCTGTTCGCTTTACGAAGGTCTCAAATACGATCCCATCACCCTGATCGAGCAACGCGAAGCGTTCGTTGCCGCCGCGCAATGGCTGATGACGCTGGCCGAAGCCGACACAGGCCCGATGCTGCCGGGACGCGCGCTCGCGCTAGCCGTCATCATCGCCCGTGCGATCCCTGTGTGGCTGGAAGACGATTCCGAACTCACCGCCACGATGGCGCGGCTCGATCGGGACCTGTCACGCATCGGCAGTTTTGCCCGCAAGAAGGGCTAAATCGGCAGCCTGATCGTCGCGCGCAATCCTCGCCGGGGGCTTTCGCTCAAGAAGAGATCGCCGCCATGCGATCTGGCGATATCGCGCGCGATGGCGAGGCCCAATCCGCTGCCGCCTTTCTGCAGGTTGCGGCCTTCGTCCAGCCGGTGGAACGGCCGGAACGCTTCCTCGCGGCGATGTTCCGGAATGCCGGGGCCGTCGTCATCCACGACGATCTCGGCGAAGCGCGCCCCGTGCTTCAGCGTCACGTCCACGTGCTTGCCGTATTTCAGGGCGTTGTCGATGAGATTGGTGACGCAGCGCCGCATCGCCGCGCGGCGGATGGCGAGCACCGCGCCGCCTTCGATTTTCACCGTCAACCGTTCGTCGCTGGCGCCGCGCGCCTTCGCCGCCGCTGTCGCCGCGTCCTGCACGATGCCGGAAAGATCGGAAGGCTGCACATCCTCGCCCGTCTCGCCGCGCGCGAAATCGAGATACTCGTCCAGCATGTGTTCCATCTCGGCGATGTCCGCCTTCATCGCTTTCGCATCGGCCTCCGGCATCATCGCCAGTTCCAGCTTCATACGGGTGAGCGGCGTCTTCATGTCGTGGCTGACACCAGCCAGCATCTCCGTGCGTTGCTGCACGTAGCGCTCGATGCGCTCGCGCATGGTTACGAAGGCCTGCGCCGCGCGGCGCACTTCGGTCGCGCCGTGCGGCTTGAAATCCGCGATAGGACGGCCTTTGCCGAAACTTTCCGCGGCCTTCGCCAGCCGCTCGATCGGCCGGACCTGTCCGCGCAGGAAGAGGATCGCGACCGCCAGCAGCACCAGAGACGAGATCACCATCCACAGCACGAACACATCGGCGTTGGAGACTTCCAGCCGCTTGATCGGTACCTGCACCTGCAGAACGCCGTCGCGGACATCCACGCGGATGACGGCGCGATCGCCCGCAACATAAGTCACGAACGGCCGAGTCTCGCCCAGTTGCTGGCGGAACGTGGCGTTCAGCGGCCGGTTCACATAAGGCGCGCTGCGGCGATAGGGCTTGTCCAGGCTTTCATTCGGCATCTGCGCGATCTGGTAGCCCAGATTGCGCGCCGCCATGTCGAGAAGCTGCGTGCGCTCCGTTCCGGCGGGGTGGCTTTCTTCGAGATTGACGAGGAACGCCACGTCTGCGGCCACGCCGCGCGCCATGCGGGCCGTCATGATGTCGTAGTGACGCACGAAGAAGGCGTAGGACACGAAGCACTGCAGCAGCACCACCGGCGCCACGATGATGATGAGCGAGCGCCAGAACAGCCCGCGCGGCAGCCAGCGTTTCAGGATACGGAAAGGGCGAGGGCGTTCCATCAGCTCACGCGATCCGGCACGAGCACATAGCCCACGCCGCGCACCGTCTGGATATAAAGCGGCAGCTTGGGATCGTCCTCGATCTTGCGGCGCAGCCGCGTCACCTGCACGTCGATGGAGCGCTCCAGCGCCACGCCCAGCCGCGCGCAGAGTTCGGCGCGGGAGAAGGACCGGCCTGCATTGGCGGCGAACAGCTTGAGCAGCGCATTCTCCGCCGTGGTCAGCTTCACCGGCTTGCCGCTCTTGCGCAGCTCGCCGCGCTCCGGATCGAACACCGCTTCGCCCATCTTCACCTGCTCGTGCGGCGAGCGCTGCACCGGCATCGCACGGCGCAGCAGCGCCTGGCAGCGCAGCACCAGCTCGCGCGGCTCGAATGGCTTGGGCAGATAATCGTCCGCGCCGGTTTCAAGCCCCGCGATGCGGTCCTCCGCCTCGCCCATGGCGGTCAGCATCAGCACCGGCGTCCGGTCGTGCTCGCGCAGCGATGTCACGAACGCAAGCCCCGTTTCGCCCGGCATCATCACGTCCACGATCAGAAGATCGAACGCGATGCTCTTCATCAGCGCGCGGGCTTCGCCGGCATTGGCGGCGGTCGAGACACGGAATTCGTTGCTGGTGAGATAACGCTGCAGCAGCGCGCGGATGCGCTCGTCGTCGTCCACCACGAGCAGATGCGGCTGCTCCATGCTGGCGAGAGCCGAATTCATCGCGCGCCTCCGCTCGTCTTGCGCGTGCGCTCCGAACCGGCCAGGCCCGTCAGCACGCGGCGAAATCCTTCCACCGCATCGGGGCCGGCGTCGCGAAACGCGTGCACCAAACGCGGGCGCTGTGCGTCCCAGATCGCGGTTTCCAGGGCAACGCCCTTGGCGGTCAACTTAAGTTGCCGAGTGCGACGATCCTGCATACCGGCCTTGCGTTCCACATAACCGGCGGCGAGCAATTCGTTCAGCGCGCGGTTCAAACTTTGTTTCTTGATCTTGAGGATGGAGAGCAGCGCCGTCACCGAAAGTCCCGGATTGCGCGACACAAAATAGAGGATGCGCCGGTGCGCGCGGCCTAACCCAGCGGCACGCAAATGATGTTCGCCCTGTGCGAACACGTCGCTGAAAGCGAAGAACAACAGGTCCACGCCCTGCTTCAAATCCTCATCCCGAAGGTATAGAGGGGAACCGGATGGCCTTGGCTCGGGTTTTAGGTCAGCCATCCTGACTAATTAGGACGCGCGGCAGCCCCCCGCAAGGCCCGCGTCCTTGGCAGCTTAAAGGCAGAGGTTTTCCATGGTGAACGACGTCATTCCCTTCGACAAACGCGAAGGCTCGCTCTGGTTCGATGGCAAATTTGTGCCGTGGCACGACGCGCAGATTCACGTCCTCACCCATGGCCTGCATTACGCCTCGTCCGTGTTCGAAGGCGAGCGCATGTATTCGGGCCGCATCTACAAGCTCGAGGAGCACACCGCGCGCCTGTTCAAGTCCGCAAAAATCCTCGACATGGAGATTCCGTTCTCCGAGAAGGAAATCAACGAGGCGTCGATCAAGGCCTGCGAAGTGCAGGGCTTCAAGGACGCTTATGTGCGGCCTGTGGTGTGGCGCGGCAGCGAGCAGATGAGCGTCGCCGGCGACAAGAACAAGATCCACGTCGCCATCGCCGCCTGGCAATGGGGCAGCTACTTCAATCCCGCCGAGAAGATGAAAGGCATCCGCCTGGGCATTTCCGACTGGAAGCGCCCGGCGCCGGATACCGCGCCGACCGCCGCGAAGGCCGCGGGCCTCTACATGATATGCACCATCTCCAAGCACGCTGCAGAGGCGCAGGGCTATCACGACGCGATGATGTTCGATTATCGCGGCTATGTGGCCGAAGCGACCGGCGCGAACATCTTCTTCGTCGACAACGGCAAGCTCATCACGCCGATCGCCGATTGCTTCCTGAACGGCATCACGCGCCAGTCGGTGATGGCACTGGCCCGCGCGCGGC
>DATCRK010000107.1:0-49605 GCA_036569005.1 Rhizomicrobium sp.
GCCGGGGATATGCCCGCCGCGAACGCCGGCACGCGGCTCCGGCTCTTTTGCCAGAAAGCGCGGCGCACCGCGTGCATCGACAACCTGTTCGGTTTTGCTCGCGATATTCGCCTTCACCTGATCGAACGTGCGCAGCAGCGCATTGTTCGGCCGTGGCGTGAAGTGGCGCGGGTAGGGTGCGGGCACCATGTCTTCCAGCGGACGATGCTCGGCTTTCCATTTCGGAAGGCCGCCGTCGAGAACGACAACCTCTTCATGGCCCATAGCGCGCAACATCCACCACGCGCGCGCCGACGAATAGATGCCCGCGCCGTCGTACACGACGATCAGATTGCCGTCGCCGAGTCCCAGCTTGCGCATGCGGCTGGCGAATTTCGGCGCCGGCGCCAGCATGTGCGGGTAGGGCGATTTCTCGTCGGACAGATCGTCGATGTCGAAGAACACCGCGCGCGGGATGTGCGCGGATTCGTATTCCTGTTTCGCATTGCGTCCCGCTTGCGGCAGATACCAGGACGCGTCGGCGATCCTGACATCCGGTGCATCGAGGTGCTCGGCGAGCCATGCGGTGGAAACAAGCGGAGAGTCAGGCTTCATGACTCGTAGGGAACCCTTATCGCTTCGCGCTTGTCGACCAGCCAATGCGGAACCGGCAGGTTCTTCGAACGCAGGAACTCCGGATTGAACAGTTTGCTCTGATAACGGGTTCCGTAATCGCAAAGCACCGTGACAATCGTGTGGCCGGGTCCCATCTGCTTCGCCATCCGGATCGCGCCGGCGATATTGATGCCGGTCGATCCGCCCATGCACAGGCCTTCATGTTCGAGCAAATCGAAGATGATGGGCAACGCTTCTTCATCCGGAATCTGAAAGGCATCGTCGATCGGCGCGCCTTCGAGATTCGCGGTCACGCGCCCCTGGCCGATGCCTTCCGTGATGGAAGAGCCCTCCGCATGGAGTTCGCCGGTCTTGATCCAGGAATAGATCGCGGCGCCCATCGGATCGGCGGCAACGATTTGGATTTTCGGATTATAGGTTTTCAACCCGATGGCAACGCCGCCAAGCGTGCCGCCGCTGCCGACGGCACAGGTGAAACCGTCGATCCGGCCCCTGGTCTGGTCCCAGATCTCTTTTGCGGTCGTCTGAATGTGTGCGTCGCGATTGGCGGTGTTGTCGAACTGGTTGGCCCAGATCGCGCCGTTCTTTTCCATCTTCGCAAGTTGCTCGGCGAGGCGGCCGGAGAGCTTCACGTAGTTGTTCGGGTTCTTGTACGGCACCGCGGGACATTCGATCAGTTCGGCGCCGAGAAGGCGCAGTGCGTCCTTCTTCTCCTGGCTCTGCGTGTCGGGAATGACGATCACGGTGCGGAAGCCGAGTGCGTTACCGACAACCGCAAGGCCGATACCGGTGTTGCCCGCCGTACCTTCCACGATCACGCCGCCCGGCTTGAGCGCGCCTTTCATCATCGCGTCTTTCACGATGAAGAGCGCAGCGCGATCCTTCACCGACTGGCCGGGATTCATGAATTCGGCCTTGCCGAGGATTTCACAGCCGGTGATCTCGGATGCATGTCGAAGGCGGATGAGCGGCGTGTTGCCGATCGCCGCAAGCGAATCGTGTTTGATGTCCATAGGACCGGGAAATTGCTTTCATACTGAAGCTAGAGCGCCGCAGGCGGTGCTTCAAGAGCGGCACGATTGCACGAAATCCACAAACGGCCTTGGGTGGTTCCCAGGGATAACGCTAGAGTTTCTGCGTTATGCGACCATGTTTTCGGCGTTCAGCCCAAGAGTGAAAATGTCGCCGTCGACGATAGCAGTGAAGAACTGATCCGCATTGGCCTTTGCCGATGAAAGGTTGGGGGCAAGCGGCGTTCCGTTCGCGAGCGCGAGAGATGTCAGATTGGCCCGGTCGAACCGCGCATGATGCAGATTCGCCCCGACAAAAGACGCACCGCGCAAATCCGCACCGGAAAAATTCGCATCGCGAAGATCCGCGCCATCGAAGCGCGCGCCCTGGAGTTCGCAGCCTGAAAAATCCACACCGATGGCGACGGCTTTTCGGGCCGAAAGAGCGGCAAGCGGCCGTTTGGCGAGAAAATCCTGCAGCGGACGAAGGTCTTCATCGTCGAGGATTGCGGGCTTTCCGGCTTTCTCGCGCCCATCCATCCAACGCTGATGCGCTTCGATATCCTGCTTGAGCAAGTTCGCGCGATCGATACTTTCCTGCGAAGCGTCCGTGATGCAGCCCTTGAGTGCGGCAGGTGGCACTACAAGATCTTTCAGCGAAACACCGGTGAGGACGGCGCCGTCCAGGTTCACATTGGGTAATTGCGCCCCTTTGAAGTTCGCGCCGTGGAGAATCGCGCCGCTGAAATTCGCACCATTCAGCTTGGCATTGCCCAGCGAGACGTTTTTCATTGAGCAGTTCGAGAAGTCGACTCCCACCGCCGGATTGTTGTCATACGATGCCTTGTTGCGGTCGATCATCGAAACGCCGTCGGGTCTGATGAACATCATGGTGGCCGCGCGCATGTCGGCGTTGTCCAGCATCGCATTGGACAGGCTTGCGCCCTTGAAGGATGCGCCGCGCAGATCCGCGCGCATCAGATTGGCGCATCTGAGGTTGCATCCGCGCAGATCGGCGCAATAGAGATTGGCGCGCATCAGATTCGATCCGAACAACGTTGCGTTGATCAGGGACGCACCGCTGAAATCTGCATCTGCGAGATTGCGATTGGCCAGGTTCAGGCCGTCGAGCGTTTTCAGATTAAACTGCGCGCGCAATCCGCCTTGCGCAGCGACATATTTTTCGTGCGATGAGAGAATTGCGTTCAGCTCGACCTGTGTGATCGGCGTGCGCGGTTCGCTATGAATGTTCTTCAACATCGCATGGCCCCTGAGCGGTGCCGGGCAGAAATCTCAAATGACGCCCCGTACGTTTCCGTACTATTCAACGTCCAGTTCGGTTGATTTCAAGTAAACACGACAGTGATCGCAGGAGAAAGCACGCGCTTTGTCTTGATGTTTACAGTTTTATCTACAAGAGCACCCGCACGGCCGCGCATCTCCGGGAGAGACGGATCGCTTGCGAAGTCACAGACGGATTTGGAGGCGGAAGAAGAATGGCTCCGCGGGTAGGATTCGAACCTACGACCAGCCGGTTAACAGCCGGCTGCTCTACCACTGAGCTACCGCGGAACATGGCGCGCCCTAGGTGGCGCTGCGCTCGGGGCGTCCCTATATCAAGTTTCGCGAGCGAAACAACCCGTGATGCCGCGGCATCGCTGACGCCCAACCCCGAAAGGACGCCATCATCGCCCGCCACAAGCTTCATTTCGGTGAGCATGAAATCCCATTGCCCCGCTGGAAACCGCTGCGCATTCTGCTCGGCGTTGCGTTTGTCATCGGCGGAATGTTCGCAATTCTGCCGGTGCTCGGGCTTTGGATGATCCCGGTGGGCCTTTTCATCCTCTCGATCGACCTGGCGCCGGTGCGCCGGTTCCGCCGCCGGATGTTCGCCTGGTACGGCCGTTCCTGGCTGCGCCGGCGCGTCGAGCATCTGTCACAAAGATGGGGTAGGGCTTCAGGCAAGAAAAAAGGGCCAAGCGGTTAAGCTTGGCCCCAAGGCGTTGGGTAATGGTGGGGTGTCTTCAAGGGAAGACGATCAGAGGTTGCCATAGTAAGGTTAATGAAACCTTAACGACACTACCAAGGCTGGTAGGACCGCTCCGATCCACAAGAAAATCTAGTCTCGAACCGGAATATCTGGGGAAAAATCAAGCAGAGCTTGGCCCAACTTCGAAGCAGCCATCGCTGAAGCGTGGCGAAGATTGGAGGCCTCGCCCGGAATTGAACCGGGGTTCACGGATTTGCAATCCGCTGCGTCACCACTCCGCCACGAGGCCATCCCGAACGCGGGCAGCGGGCTATATCAGATCGTCCGGCAATAACAACCGTTTCCGGGGAGTTCTGCCGCGTTGTAAGGCAGGGACGCGCGCCGTATAAGCCGCGGCCGTCCAGCCTTTCTTCGCGAGTCGCCCCAATGCCCGACTATCTCGCCCAGCGCCTCACCATGGTCGAATCGCAGGTGCGCGTGAACGACGTCACCGACGCGCGCGTGCAGGAAGCGATGCGCGAAGTCCCGCGCGAGCGTTTCGTGCCCACCGCTCGCAAGTCGACCGCTTATGCCGATGCGCCGCTGGAAGTGGTACAGGGCCGCTTCCTGCTGGAGCCGCGCACGCTCGCCAAGATGCTGCAACTCGCTGAGATCAAGCCGACGGACAACGTTCTCGATGTGGGATGCGCCACCGGCTATTCGTCCGCCGTTCTCGCCCGCATCGGAGCGCGCGTGACGGGGTTGGAGCAGGATGCGGATCTTGTTCGCATCGCCAGCGAAACGCTTCCGACCGTGGGCGCTGCGAACGCCGGGGTGGTGCAGGGTGGTCTCGCCGAAGGCCACAAGGGCAAAGCACCCTATGACGTGATCTTCGTGAACGGCGCGATCGAGACGCGTCCCGATGCGCTTTTGGGCCAGTTGGCCGAGGGCGGACGGCTGGTGGCTGTCGTGAAGTCGGGAGCATCGGGGCATGCCACTGTCTTCCTCAAGGAAAAGGGGCAGATCGGTAGCCGAGCCGGGTTCGATGCCGACGCGCCGATTCTTCCTGGCTTCCGGGAAAAGGTTGGATTCGTCTTCTAGAATGCCCACATGGGTTTCTGGACATTGAGTTTTGGGGCAATTCGGAATGTCGAGGGTGCTTTTCGGGGCGGCTTTTGCCGCATTCGCGACGATGGGCGTGGCCGCGCAGGCCGAGACCATCACGCTCAATGACGCCCTCGGGCTCGCCTACGAAACCAACCCCAATCTGGACGCGTCCCGCGCCGGTCTTCGCGCCACGGACGAGAACGTCGCCAAGGCCAATTCCGCTTGGCGGCCGACAGCGAACATCCAGGCGCAATATGGCTATGAGCGCGAGCAGTACGGCGATATCACGTCTGGTGGCGCTGTTTTCCCCGGTGGTGCAATCACCGACCATCCAATTCAAGGCCAACTGACCGTCAATCAACCGATCTTTCGCGGCGGCAAGACGATCGCGGAAGTTGGCCGTGCCAAGGCGCTTGTCCGTCAGGGCCGCGCGCAACTGATCGACAGCGAGCAGACGACGCTGCTCAACGGCGTCATGGCGTATATGAACGTCGTGCGCGACACCTCCACGGTGAAGTTGCGCGAGAACAATGTCGCGGTGTTGCAGAAGCAGCTCGATGCGACAACGAAGCAATTCCAGGTCGGTGAACTCACCAAGACCGACGTGTCGCAATCGCAGGCGCGTCTTGCCGGCGCACAGGCGCAACTCACACTTGCGCGCGGGCAACTGGCTTCGGATCGCGCGGTGTTCACGCAAGTGATCGGCCGTCCTGCCGAGGCGCTGGAAGAGCAGCCCACGCTGCCGAAGTTGCCGGATACAGAGGAAATCGCCGCCGAGATCGGATCGAAGGCCAATCCGATCGTAGTCGGCGCGCGCGATGCCGAGCGCGCCGCGGATCTCGCAGTTGACGATGCGGTCGGCAGCTTGTCGCCGCAGTTGGGCATTCAGGGTCAGTATCAGTACCAGCAGAGCTCGGCCGGCGCGCAATTCGGCCAGCCGGGCACTGCGCATGTCACCACGGTGTTCGCGCAGGTGACGGTACCGATCTATCAGGGCGGCGCCGAATACGCGGACATCCGCCAGGCGAAGGAACTGCACAGCCAGTCGCAGCTTCAGGTCATCGCCGCTGACCGTCAGGTGCAGGCGGACGTGCAAAGCGCGTGGAACAGCTACACCGCTGCGAAAGCGGCGATCGTCTCCAACCAGGCGCAGGTCGACGCGGACCAGATCGCCTATGAAGGCGTGAAGAAGGAGCAGGAGGTCGGCGGACGCACGATCCTAGACGTGCTCAACGCGCAGCAGGAACTCCTCAACGCGCAAGTCGCCGTGGTGTCGTCGCAACGCGACGCCTATGTGGCGGCGTACCAGCTTCTGCAGGCAACGGGACAGCTCACCGCAAAGTATCTCAAGCTGAACGTGAAGTATTACGATCCACACGAGCACTACGACAGCGATCATGCCCGCTGGATCGGCTTCGGCGATTGAAGACGTCATCCAATCGTTAAGATCGCGCGCGTTTGCGCGGGCAAAACGCGCCATCCGTTAACTTCGTCTTTCCTTATTTCGGCAACTGTCTTACCCTTCAAAGGTCACACCGCGCGCCCCTGCGGCCGGAGAAACAGTCATGGCGAGTAGCCCCCAGCACGAACCGACGATGGAAGAGATTCTGGCGTCCATCCGGAAGATCATTTCGGAGGATTCCGGCGAAGCCGCGCCGCCGGCTCCCGCCGCCGCTGCTCCCACCGCCGCTCCGGCGCCAGCACCGGAAGCCACGCCGGCTCCCGCCGCCGCAGCGCTCGAAGAAGATGTTCTGGAACTGACCGAAGAACTGAGGGAACCGGAACCTGCGCCAGTGGCCGCTGCCGCGCCGCAGCCGGAGGAAGTCGAATTCAAGACGATTGAGACGCCGGCACCGGTGACCGGAAACGACATTTTCTCCGACAAGACCCGCCGCGCCATCGACGACGCGTTCAACAAGCTCGACAGCGAAGAGGAGGCCGCGGCTCAACCCGCGTCTGCGCCCATGGCTTCGACGTTCCGCAGCACCAATGTTGACGGCGACAGCGTGGAAGCTGTGTTCGAGCGCGCCGTGCGCGACGCCGTGGGCCCGCATATCGACCAGTGGATGTCCAACCAGAAGGATGAGCTGCTGGCGGCGATGCGCCCGCTGATCCGCGAATGGATGGACGAGCACTTCCCGTCGATCTTGGAAGGCGCTGTGCGGGAAGAAGTAGCCCGCGCCGTAAAAGCGCGCGCCAAGCGCTAGTCTCGCGATCTGAAAGAAATCAGGCCGGGGCGGCACCCCGGAAAGCCTCCTCTTGACGCTTCCGGGCGGTTTGCCCAGAACCGGCGCCAAGAGGAACACCTTTTTCATGCTCGATAAGACCTTCAATCCCGGCGAAGTCGAAGGCCGGATTTACGCGGAGTGGGAACGCTCCGGCGCCTTTCGCGCGGGCCGCCGCCCGAACGCCGAACCCTTTTCCATCGTCATCCCGCCGCCCAACGTCACCGGGCGCCTCCACATCGGCCACGCGCTGAACAACACGCTGCAGGATGCGCTCGCGCGCTTCGAGCGCATGCGCGGCAAGGATGTTCTCTGGCAACCCGGCATGGATCACGCCGGCATCGCCACGCAGCTCGTCGTCGAACGCCAGCTTGCGGAGAAGCAGCAGAGCCGCGTCGGCCTGGGCCGCGAGAAATTCCTGGAGGAAGTGTGGCGCTGGAAGAATGAATCCGGCGGCGCGATCACACAGCAGCTTCGCCGCCTCGGCGCCTCCGCCGACTGGTCGCGCGAGCGCTTCACAATGGACGCCGGCCTTTCGCGCGCGGTGCTGAAGGTCTTCGTCGAACTCTACAAGCAGGGCCTCATCTACAAGGACAAGCGCCTTGTGAACTGGGACCCGCGCCTGCAGACCGCCGTGTCCGATCTCGAAGTCGAGAACATCGAGATGAAGGGGCACCTCTGGTATCTGAAATATCCCATCGAAGGGCAGGTGGGCCGTTTCATCACCGTCGCCACCACGCGTCCGGAAACGATGCTGGGCGATAGCGCGGTCGCGGTTCATCCCGACGACGGGCGTTACAAGGACCTCATCGGCAAATTCGTCGTGCTTCCGCTCGCCAACCGCCGCATCCCGATCGTCGCCGACGAACATTCCGATCCCGAGAAGGGCACCGGCGCGGTGAAGATCACGCCGGGCCACGACTTCAACGACTTTGAGGTCGGCAAACGCCACAACCTTCCGCTGATCAACATCCTGAACAAGGACGGCACGCTCAACGACACCGTGCCGGAAGCCTATCGCGGCCTCGACCGTTTCGTGGCGCGCAAACAGATCGTCGCGGATCTGGAAGCCATCGAACTGCTCGACAAGATCGAGCCGATTACCCACGCCGTGCCGCATGACGAAAAAACCAAGACCGTCGTGCTTGAGCCGCTGATGACGGAGCAGTGGTACCTTAATGTTCAGCCGCTCGCCGACAAGGCGATCAAGGCGGTGGAAGACGGCCGCACGAAATTCGTGCCCGACAACTGGGCCGGCGTCTATTTTAACTGGATGCGCAACATCCATCCGTGGTGCATCTCGCGCCAGCTGTGGTGGGGCCACCAGATTCCGGTCTGGTATGACACGGACGGCAAAATCTATTGCGCCGAAACCGAAGAGGAAGCGAAAGCGCAGGCCGGCGGCAAAGCGCTGATGCGCGATCCCGACGTGCTCGACACCTGGTTCTCCTCCGCGCTGTGGGCGTTCTCCACGCTAGGTTGGCCGGATGAGACGCCGGAGCTGAAGCGATTTTATCCAACCTCGGCTCTTGTCACGGGCTTTGACATCATCTTCTTCTGGGTCGCCCGCATGATGATGATGAGCCTGTGGTTCCTGCCGGACGTGCCGTTCAAGACCGTCTTCATTCACACCCGTGTTCTCGACGAGAAGGGCGTGAAGATGTCGAAGACGAAGGGCAATGTCGTTGATCCGCTCGACCTTATCGACGAATACGGCGCCGATGCGCTGCGCTTCACGCTCGCGCTGGCCGCCGGGCAGGGCCGCGACATGCGCATCGGCCCATCGCGCGTGGAAGTGAACCGTAACTTCGCCACCAAGCTCTGGAACGCTACGCGCTTCTGCGAGATGAACGGTTGCGAAACCGTCGCCGGCTTCGATCCTGCGAAGGTCACGCTCACGCCGAACCAGTGGATCGTGGCCGAAACCGCCGCGACCGCCAGCGAACTCACCGCCAAGCTGGAAGCCCTGCGCTTCAATGAAGCGGCGGGTTCTGCTTATCACTTCATCTACGACGTATTCTGCGACTGGTATCTCGAAATCGCCAAGCCGATCTTCAACGGCAGCGACGAGAAAGCGAAGGCCGAGACCCGCGCCACCGCCGCCTGGGTGCGCGACACGATCTTCCAGCTTCTGCATCCTTTTATGCCCTTCATCACCGAAGAGCTTTGGGCGCGCACGGCCGTCACGCCGCGCAAGGACATGCTGATCGAAGGCCCTTGGCCCGATCTCTCCGGCTTGCCGAAGTTCGAAGACGCCAGCCGCGCCATGAACTGGGTCATCGATCTGGTGAAGGGCGTGCGTTCCGTCCGCGCGGAGATGAACGTGCCGCCCGCCGCGAAGATCGCGCTGGTATTGAAAGACGCCGATGCCGCGAGCAAAGCGACATTGGCCGCGAACCACGACGTCGTCCTCACGCTCGCGCGCCTGTCATCCGCCGATGTCGCGGACGTGCTGCCGAAAGGTTCGGCGCAATTTGTTCTCGGTGAAGCCACGGTCGGTTTGCCGCTGGGCGACGTGATCGACTTCACGAAAGAGCGCACGCGCCTGGAGAAAGAGCTCAAGAAAGCCGAAGACGAAATCGGCCGAATCGACGCCAAGCTCTCCAACGAGCAATTCGTCTCGCGCGCGCCCGAAGACGTGCTGGCCGAGCAGCGCGAAAAGCGTGCGGAATACGCAGCAACCGCGGCCCGCTTGAAAGAAGCAGTTGCCAGACTAGCCTGATGGAACTTTCTTATTTCCGGTTCGTTATGCAGACGGACGGGGAAGACCGGGTCCGACGGCCCGGCACATGAGGAGAGCTTCAATGCTTACGCGATTCGCAAAAGTGCTCGCGATTTCGGTTCTGGCGTTGGGTACGGCGGCCACGGCTGCAAACGCCGGCTGCGAAGGCCGCAAGACGACCGGAACGGTGGTCGGCGGCGCGACCGGCGGTGTGCTCGGTGCAGCCATCACGCATGGCAGCCCGGTAGGCGTTATCGGTGGCGCGGTGGTCGGCGGTCTTGCCGGTCATTCGATCGGTGCCAGCGGATGCCGCAGCCACTACTATCGCCACCACTACCATCATCGCCGTGGCTACTATGACAGACACCATCACTGGCACTACTACCACTAAGGCATAAGACTTTGCGCGAGCCCGGCGGCAAAACCGCCGGGTTTTCGTTTGACCGGTTGAGATGGTTGCGCAGGCAAGGATCGGTGCTTAACTCTCGTGGATCGCTATTCGCATCCCGGAGAATTTCACAATGCCGACACTGTTCGATCCCATCAAAGTGGGCGCTCTCACGTTGCCCAATCGCATCTGGATGGCGCCGCTCACGCGCACGCGTGCGCTCGAAGGCAGCCGCGTGCCCGCGCCGCTCGCCATCGAGTATTACGCGCAGCGCGCCGGGGCAGGGCTCATCATGACGGAAGCAACGTCTGTCGATCCGATGGGCGTCGGCTATCCCAATACGCCGGGCATCTGGTCCGATGAACAGACCGAAGGCTGGAAGCCGATCGTGGATGCCGTTCACAAGAAGGGCGGCCACATCTTCTTGCAGCTCTGGCATGTCGGCCGCATCTCCGATCCGCATTTCCTCGATGGCAAGCAGCCGGTCTCCGCCAGCGCGGTGGCCGCGAAAGGCCATGTGAGTTTGCTGCGCCCGCAACGTGATTATTCGATCCCGCGCCCGCTGGAGACGAGCGAAATTCCCGGCGTGATCGCCGCCTACAAGAGAGGTGCAGAGAATGCGAAAAGGGCCGGCTTCGACGGCGTAGAGATCCACGGCGCGAACGGCTATCTGCTCGATCAATTCCTGCAGGACAGCGTGAACCAGCGCACCGATGCTTATGGTGGCAGCCGCGAGAAGCGCGCGCGGCTGATGCTCGAGGTCGCTGATGCGGTGTGTGAGGTGTGGGGCGCAAATCGCGTCGGCATGCATCTGGCGCCGCGCGGCGACTCGCACACGATGGGCGACAGCGATCTCAAAGGCACGTTCACCTACGTCGCGAAAGAACTCGGCAAGCGCAAGCTCGCGTTCCTCTGCGCGCGCGAACGCCAGGCCGAAGACAGCATTGGCCCGGCACTCAAGGAAGCTTTCGGCGGTGTCTATGTCGCAAATGAAGGCTTCACGAAGGAAAGTGCCGAAGCCGCCCTCGCATCCTGCATCGCGGACGCGGTGGCGTGGGGCAAGGACTACATTGCCAATCCCGATCTGGTGGAGCGCTTCAGGAAGAATGCGCCGCTTAACAAATGGGATGCGACAACGTTCTATTCGGAAGGGCCGGAGGGCTACATCGATTATCCAGCTCTCGATCTTGCGGCAGCGTAAGGCCGATAGCGCCCATGCGCAGAAGTGAGAAAAAGGCCCGGACACTATCCGGGCCTTCTTTGTTTGTCGTGAATCCTAAGCCGCCATCGCCAAATCGTAGCGATCCGCGTTCATCACCCTGTTCCACGCCGCCACGAAGTCCTTCACGAACTTCTCCTTGGCATCGCTGCTGCCGTAGACTTCGGCGAACGCGCGAAGCTGCGAATGCGATCCGAAGATCAGATCGACGCGCGTGCCGGTCCATGTCTTCGCTTTCGTCGTGCGATCGTGGCCTTCATAAGCATTCTCGCCGGTCTTCTGCCAATCGTTCTTCATGTCGAGCAGGTTGACAAAAAAATCATTGGTCAGCGCGCCCGCCTTCTGGGTGAAGACGCCGTTCTGCGAACCATCGGCATTCGCGCCCAGCACGCGCAGGCCGCCGATCAGCACCGTCATCTCCGGTCCTGTGAGTCGCAGCAGTTGTGCCTTGTCCACCAGCGCTTCTTCCGGCGTCATCAGATCGGACTTGCGGTAGTAGTTGCGGAAACCGTCCGCCACCGGCTCCAGCGGCGCAAATGACGACACGTCGGTCTGTTCCTGCGAAGCATCGCCACGGCCGGTGGTGCAGGGCACAGTAACGGCGACGCCGGCATCCTTCGCCGCTTTTTCGATCGCAGCCGCGCCGCCAATCACGATAAGATCGGCGAGCGAGGCTTTGCTGCCTTTCTTGATCTCTTCCAGCTTGAAGAGAACCTTCGCCAGCTGTTTGGGATTGTTCACTTCCCAATCCTTCTGTGGTGCCAAACGGATGCGCGCGCCATTCGCGCCGCCGCGCTTGTCAGAGCCACGGAACGTCGATGCGGAAGCCCACGCCGTCGAGACCAACTCGGACACCGAAAGACCCGACGCGAGAATCTTATCTTTCAGGGAAGCGACATCGGCATCGCTCAGCTTGGTGCCCTGGGGCACGCGGTCCTGCCAGATCAGTTCTTCTTTCGGCACTTGCGGACCGAGATAACGCTGGATCGGGCCCATGTCGCGATGGGTGAGCTTGAACCAGGCGCGCGCGAACGCATTCGCGAATTGTTCCGGATGCTCATAGAAGCGCCGGGAGATTTTTTCGTAAGCAGGATCGAAGCGTAGCGCCAGGTCCGTCGTCAGCATGGTTGGCACATGCTTTTTCGATTTGTCGTGCGCATCCGGAATATCGGAAGGCGCGTTCTTGGCTTTCCATTGCTTTGCGCCCGCCGGGCTCTTGTCCAACTCCCATTCGTATTTGAACAAGTTGTCGAAGAAGTGGTTGCTCCACTTCGTCGGCGTCTGGGTCCATGTCACTTCCGGGCCGCCGGTGATGGCATCGGCGCCAAAGCCGGTTCCGAACTTGCTTCGCCAGCCGAGGCCCTGGTCTTCGATCTGCGCGCCTTCAGGCTCCGCTCCAACATGAGAAGGGTCGCCCGCGCCATGTGTCTTGCCAAAGCTGTGGCCGCCGGCGATGAGCGCGACGGTTTCTTCATCGTTCATCGCCATGCGCGCGAAGGTTTCGCGGATGTCTTTCGCTGCCGCTACCGGATCGGGATTGCCGTTCGGGCCCTCCGGATTCACATAGATGAGTCCCATCTGCACGGCGCCGAGCGGATTCTGCAGTTGCCGTTCGCCGCTATAGCGCTCGTCGCCGAGCCAGGTGCCTTCCGGCCCCCAATAAAGTTCTTCCGGCTCCCACGTATCGGGACGGCCGCCGGCAAAACCGAATGTCTTGAAGCCCATCGACTCCAGCGCGACGTTGCCGACGAGCACGAAGAGATCGGCCCACGAAATCTTGGAGCCATATTTCTGCTTGATCGGCCAGAGCAAACGACGCGCCTTGTCGAGATTTGCATTGTCCGGCCAGGAATTGAGCGGCGCGAAACGCTGCTGACCGGCTCCCGCGCCACCGCGCCCATCGGTGACGCGATAGGTGCCTGCACTATGCCAGGCGAGGCGGATGAACAAACCGCCGTAATGACCGAAATCTGCAGGCCACCAGTCCTGTGAGTCGGTCATCAGCGCCGTGAGGTCCTTGATCACCGCGTTGAGATCGAGCGATTTGAATTCTTTGGCGTAGTCGAAATCCTCGCCCATGGGGTCGGACTTCTTGGAGTTCTGGTGCAGCGGTTGAATATCGAGCTGTTCGGGCCACCAGTCGCGGTTGCGATGGCCGGCGTGCATGACGGGGCATTTCGAGGGTGCGTTCATCGGGGCCACTCCGGTTAGATTGGAATTATTCTAAACTCTTAATCCCCGCCCGCGTCAACCCAGCTTAGAACTGTTCTCAACAAAGGCAATTGGCCTTGACATCGCGAATAAGACTATTATCTTATTTACGGTATTCAGCGCCCGTGCCAAGCGTCCGTTCGTTGCCGCTGTTGCATTGGAAATCTCAATAAAGTGGGAAGGAGGAGGGGCATCCCCTCGAAATCGAAAAACAAATAGATGTAGGAATATTGGACCAATATACAGCATCTGGTGTTTTGCGAATTTTCCGAGACGAGAAAACAACAAACAATTCCATTGCGTGAATTTGTGCAGCGCGGCCTGAAAGTTTCAGGGCAAAATGAGTTCACCATGCCGAAATTCGACAAGTCCAAGCTTCCCTCGCGCCACGTCACAGAAGGCCCGGAGCGCGCGCCCCACCGCTCCTACTATTACGCGATGGGCCTGACGGAAGAGGAGATCCATCGTCCCTTCGTTGGCGTTGCCTCCTGCTGGAACGAAGCTGCGCCCTGCAATATCGCGCTGATGCGCCAGGCGCAGTCCGCCAAGAAGGGCGTAAAGGAAAACGGCGGTACGCCGCGCGAGTTCTGCACCATCACGGTGACCGACGGCATCGCGATGGGCCATGAAGGCATGAAGTCCTCGCTGGTCTCGCGCGAAGTGATCGCCGACTCCGTCGAGCTCACCATGCGCGGTCATTGCTACGACGCACTGGTCGGCATCGCGGGCTGCGACAAGAGCCTGCCCGGCATGATGATGGCGATGCTGCGCCTGAACGTGCCGAGCGTCTTTCTCTATGGCGGCTCGATCATGCCGGGTCACTTCCGCGGCCGTGACGTGACCGTGGTGGATTTGTTCGAAGGTGTCGGCATGCACTCCGCCGGCAAATTCAGCGACGCCGATCTGCACGAGCTGGAATGCGTGGCGTGCCCCGGCGCGGGTGCCTGCGGTGGGCAGTTCACCGCCAACACGATGGCCTGCGTGGCGGAAGCGATCGGCTTGGCGCTTCCATATTCCTCCGGCCCTCCGGCAGAGGTCCTGTCGCGTGATGATTTCGCCTTGAAGGCCGGCGAGCAGGTGATGAACCTCGTCGCGCAGAATCTCCGTCCACGGACGATCTGTACACGGAAGGCCTTCGAGAATGCTGCGATGGTCGTCGCAGCGACCGGCGGCTCCACCAACGCCGCCTTGCATCTGCCGGCGATGGCGAACGAGGCCGGCATCAAGTTCGATCTGTTCGACGTGGCCGATATCTTCCGCAAGACGCCCTACCTCGCTTCGCTGAAGCCGGGTGGCCAATACGTTGCCAAGGACATGTGGGAAGCGGGCGGTGTGCCGATGCTGATGCGGGCATTGCTCGATGCGGGTCTGCTGCATGGCGATTGCATCACGGTCACCGGCAGGACCATCGCCGAGAATCTGAAGGACGTGAAATTCAATCCGAACCAGAAGGTGATGAAGGACGTGCCGAACGCCCTCGCGCCGACAGGCGGTGTTGTCGGCCTGAAAGGCAATCTCGCGCCGGATGGCGCCATCGTGAAGATCGCAGGGCTCAAGCACATCAAGCATCGCGGCCCGGCCCGCGTGTTCGATTGCGAAGAAGACGCCTTCGCCGCCGTTCAGGCGCGCGACTACAAGGAAGGCGACGTCATCGTCATCCGCTACGAAGGACCAAAGGGCGGCCCCGGCATGCGCGAGATGCTGTCCACCACCGCCGCACTGTACGGGCAGGGCGTCGAGAACATCGCGCTCATCACAGACGGGCGCTTCTCCGGCGGAACGCGCGGCCTCTGCGTCGGTCACGTCGGTCCCGAAGCCGCGGAAGGCGGCCCCATCGGCCTGCTGAAGAACAACGATATCATCACCATCGATGCCGACAAGGGCACGATGGACGTCGAGGTTTCGGATGCGGAACTCGCTGAGCGCCGGAAGGCGTGGAAGCCGAAGGCTCCCGCGTTCAAATCCGGCGCGCTGGCTCGCTTCGCGAAGAACGTCGGTCCCGCCCGCAACGGCGCGATCACCACGCCCGGTGCGGCAGACGAAGTGCGGTGTTATGCCGACATCTGATATGCCGTGACTTCGCCTTTATCGCCCGCTAGACAGGCGATATGCCGTCCACGATCTCGCCGCGCATCGAAATCATCCCGCCCGGAAAAAGCTCGGGGGAGGAGCAGCTCGCGCAACTGGAATGGATTGCGGATCTTCTGGATTCCCGCTTCGTCATTCCCGGCACCAATGTCCGCTTCGGCCTGGATGGTGTGATCGGCCTGGTTCCGGTAGCGGGCGACATCCTGTCCGCGTTGATCAGCCTCTACCTGATCTCGCGGGCATCCGAGCTCGGACTGTCGCCGTGGGTGAAGACACGCATGGTGTGGAATGTGGCGCTCGATACCGTGGTCGGTGCCGTGCCGATCCTCGGCGACATGTTCGATATCAGTTTCAAATCCAACCGCCGCAACATTGCGCTGGCGCGCCGTTATCTCGCCAAGCAGAGCCCTAGGAGACGATGATCTTCTCCTCGCCGAGGAACAGCGGCGAGCGGGGCAGGTCTATGAATTTTCGCTCGTCCTCCAGCAGGGCCAGTCCCGCAGCCTGTGTCTCGGGCGTCGGCGGCGCGGTCAGATCGTCGAGCGAATCCCACCACAATTCCGCTACGCCGTCATACATCTCCGGCGCACCGCGGCTAGCACGGATAGCATCATTGAACGGGGTGGTCAGCGCGTGCATCTGCACATAGCGACGGATACGCAGCGTCTCACTGTGCTTCGCCACAAGCGGGGCGTGCTTGTTGAACCAATAGTCCTGAAAGGTCTCGCGGCTGAGGCTTGGCAGGCGATGGAGGCAGAAAGTGAGCTTGATCATGGCGGCCCTTTCGCAGGACCCCATGATAGCCGAATTCAGGAACTGGCGACGGGCCGAACTTTCTGCCCCTGTTCCAGCCGCTCGCCACCGCGCACGATCACATGATCGCCGGGCGCGACCATGCCTTTGACTTCAACCAGCGTTCCATCCTCCGCGCCGGTCTCGACCGCCACGCGTGTCGCGACGTTCTTCTTGTCCACTTTGAAGATGTAGGTGTTGTCCTCGCGCAGGATGAGGGCGTCACGGGGCACGGCCAGAACATTGCGCGGTGTCGCGGACGGGATAAGCACCTTCGCCGCATCGCCGACATAGGCGGCGTTGGGCGGCAAGGTCAGACGGATTTCGAGCGTGCGGCTCGCTATGTCGCCGACCGGCACCACCGCCCGGACCGTGCCGATCACCGGCTTGTTCTGGATCATCACGGTTTCGACCTGTCCTTCATGCAGGAAGTGCGAAGAGTCGATCGGAATCTGGGTACTGACCTCGATCGCGTCGGTCTGCACGAGACGCACGATATCCTTGCCCGCGGCGGCGTATTCACCGGCGTTGATCAGGCGCTGCACCACGCGCCCGGGGAAGGGCGCCCGGATCTGGCTATGATCGAGTTGATATTGTGAGCGCTTCTGCGCCGCTTGTGCCTGCGCCAGCGCTGCAGCGTCCATGTCGCGAGTTGAGACGGCTTGATCGCGCGTGCTCTTGGCGATGGCGTTCATGGCGAAGAGCTTCTGCATACGCTCCGCCTGTCCACGATCATAACTGAGCTGTGCCGCGAGACGCGCGCTGTTGGCTCTGTCGGAGGCGAGTTGCAGTCCGATGACATCGCTGTCGATCTTGGCCACGACATCGCCTTGCTGGACGGCTGTGCCGACCTCGGCGACCCACGCAACGCGCCCTTCGACTTCCGATGCCAGATGGGAATCGTTGCGCGAAACCACCGTGCCGGGCAGCGCCATGTTGGGCGCCATGCGAACCATCCTTGCCGCCGTCACCGCGACCGAAGGCGCCGGCGCTTGTTGCGCAAGAGCCGGTGCTACAAGCACCGCCACCGCGACTGTCCCGAAAAATGCACTCCGCTTCATCGATTTGCCCTTCAGGCTGCTTCCAATGTTGGGTTGTCCGGCACCAGAGGCTCGCGATAAGCAACCTCGGTCTTCTCACCAAGGCGCAACAGTGCGGGCATCAGGACCAGCGTGAATACATGGCTGACCAGCAATCCGCCGACGATCACAGCGCCGAGGCCGCGATAGACCTCCGCGCCGGGACCGGGAATGAGAACCAGCGGCAACATGCCGAAAACCGCCGTTAGCGTGCTGGAGAAGATTGGCCGCAGGCGCGTCTCAAGGCTCGACCGCACGGCATCGACACGCGTCATGCCTTCCGCTTCGGCTTGCCGCGTGCGCGCCACCAGCAGGATCGTGTTGTTCACGACCAGGCCCAGCACGATGATGAAGCCGATCATCGTGATGAGATCGAGCGGCTGGAACACGAACAGCCCGAGCAATCGCAATGCCGCCATGCCGCCTACGGTCCCCAGGGGCAGGGCGATCGTCGCGATGGCGGAGTCCCACACCGATTTGAACAATGCCGCCATGATGAGGAAGAGCAGCAAAACGGCGAGACCGAAATTCTTGCCCATGCTCCACAACGCATTATTCAGGTGGTCGGCCGCCGCTCCGTAAGAGATCGTGCCATCGGCCGGCAGCATCTTGCGAATCTGCGGCTCGATTTCCTTGTGAACGATGGCCATGACGTCCTGCAGCGCCATGCCGCGTGGCGGCTGAAGATTGAGCGCGAAGGTGCGGCGGCGGTTCAGGCGGAACGTGCCGGATGAAGCGAGCGTGCGCTGGATCTCCACAACATGGTTGAACGGTACGATCCCGCCGCTCGGCGTCGCGACCGGGACGTTGGCGACGGCATCTGGAGATGTCAGCGGCTGCGATTTCAGGATGAGATAAAGCTGGCGCGATCCGTCGTAGCGCTGACCGACATAGAGGCCTTCACCCAACGCCTGCGCGAGCGATCCGACATCGGGCCGCGTCCAGCCGACCTCCGCGATCGAGCGGTCGTCGGGAATCATCTTCAACTGCGGCTGGTCGTAATCGAGGCTCGGATTGGTGTTCACGACGCCTTCCGGGAAACGCTTGGTGAGAAGCTCGAAACCCTTCTTCGCCGCCTGTCGCATGGCGTTTTCGTCATTGGACTGGATGGCGATGGTGACGCCGCCGCCTTCATCGAAACCGCCGAACAGCGAGCCCATCTGCGCAAAGGCCTGCGCATCGCCCAGGTCCTTGATGATGTCGTTGCGGACGATCTTCTCGAGCTCCGGGAAATCCTCGTCGTTCGGAACGCGCACGGCCATGTCCATGAAGCCAGGGCCGTTCATCTTGACGTAGTAGTTGAGAAGCTTGGGTTGCTTATCGCCTTTCAAATAGGGCGCGAGCCTGTCGATGATCGGTCGAGCCACCTCACGGTCCACTGCAGCCGGCGTCATCGCCGTGGGCAATTGGATGAACCCATCGATCGCAGCGCGCTTGACCTGCGGGAGATAGTGCAGCGGCGGCAGAAGCAGCCATGTCCCGACGATCGATCCAAAGATCAGGCCGCCAATCCAGTAGTAGCGCTTGCGCGGCGTATCGGTCGTGTTCATCACCACGTCGGTGATGCGATGCCACACATTCGAAAGCTCGGCCACTTTGGGACGCGTCTTGAGGAACAGCACCGACGCGACAGGGATCACCGTGATGGCAACGAACAGCGAGCAGAAAACCGCGAACGCGATGGTCAGCGACAGGTCACCGAAGAGCTGACCTTCAACGTCCTTCAGGAAGATCACAGGAACAAAGATCGCGACGTTTGTGGCCGTGGATGCGAGAAGGGCGCCCCATACCTGGTCTGTACCGACTTGTGCCGCCTCGGCGGCCGGCATTCCGCGTTCCCGCAATCGCAAGATGTTCTCGAAGGCCACTATGGCCGCGTCGAGGACCATTCCCGTCGCGAACGCCAGTCCGGCGAGCGAGATCACGTTCAGGGTGCGGCCGGCGAAGTTGAGAAGAATGACAACCGCGAACAGGCAGATCGGAATCGCCGCGGAAATGATGAGCGTGCCGCGAAGCTCACGCATGAAAAACCATAGCACGCCCACCGCAAGCAGGATGCCCACCAGCAAATCGGACGTCACCATACCCACGGCCTGATTGATGAAGTGCGATGGGTCGAAGGAATATTGCAACGTGACGCCTTGCTCCTTGGCAGGGCCATCATTGATCTTTTGCAGCTCTTCCTTGACGGCGTTTACTGTCGCCAGGACGTTCGCGCCGGTCGCGCGGAATATCTGGATGCCGAGCGCGGGATTGCCGTTCTGATAGGCGAATCCTTGTTCCTTGCTGCGTCCGATATGGACCGCAGCGATATCGCCAAGATGGATGGGCTTGCCGTCGCGCCATTCCAGAATGAGATCCTTGAGCTGCGAAACTGAGTAGCGGCCGCGATATTCGAGACTGTAGTTCCGGCGTCCCACATCGATCGTGCCGCCGGAGACGTCCTCGGAACCGCTGATCTGTTGCGCCACTTTCGGAATTTGGATTCCCAACTGCGCTGCACGCATCGGATCGAAGACGATGTCGAGCTCGTCCGTTCCGCCGTTGGAGTTGATCTGCGCGCTTCCCACACCTGGGACAGCCTGCAGGCGCGGCAGAACGACGTCCTTGAGCCATTGCGTATAATCGTTCACATCGCGCTTGTTGCCCGGCAGCTTCTGCATGAAGACGTAGAGCAACGTGGCATTCGCGTTCTGCGTGCTGGCGAGCTGGATAAACGGCTTCTGCGCATCGGTCGGCAATGTCGGCACGCGGTTGAGACGGCCGACAACATCGACCAGCGTCGCGTTCATGTCGGTGCCAAGCGCGAATGTGAGTTGGATGTAGCCGCCGCCATTGTTGGCGAAGCCGTCCATCTCCTGCAGCCCGGGAATGCCCTGAAGCACATCTTCTTCGGGCTGAACGATCTGCGCTTCGGTTTCGCGCGGCGTCTCGGATCGCCAATCGGTTTCGATGCCGATGGTCGGACGATCGATGTCCGGAAAGAGTTGGACCGGCAGCGCCTCCAGCGCGAACACGCCGAAGAGAATCGTGACGGCTATTCCCACCGCCACAGCAGCCGGATTCTTAATGCTGATCGCAGTTAGTGCCCGCATCGCTCCCTCACCGGCAGATCACCGCGTCGTCAAGTTGCCTGTAATTCCTGAGAAATGTGGCCTCACAAGGGCGTGAGACAACATGAAAAGTTATGCAGAAATGGGGTGACCGCCCGGCATCCGCAATGGGGTCGCGAACTAGTGTCGTTCGGCCAAGCTCTGTCCGCTATGCTAGAATTCAACTAGCGGCACAAACGGGTAGGCGATGGCGGTCCAGCTCAGAGTGAATGGTGTTAGCCATGATCTGGACGTCGAGCCGGATGCGCCGCTCCTCTGGGTGCTCCGGGACGATCTGGGGCTGACCGGCACGAAATTCGGCTGCGGCATCGCGCAGTGTGGAGCGTGTACTGTCCACGTTAACGGCCAGGCTCAGCGGAGCTGCGTGACACCGGTGTCATCGGTGGCAGGAATGGACGTCACCACCATCGAGGGCCTGAGTGCCCATGGACTCACACCGGTCCAGAAAGCGTGGATCGATCATCAGGTGCCGCAATGCGGCTATTGCCAGTCGGGTATGATCATGGCGATCAGCGCGTTGCTGCAAACCAATCCGCATCCCACCGACGATGACCTGGCCAGCGCCATCACGAACATCTGCCGTTGCGGCACTTATCCCCGTATCCGCAACGCGGTACAGGATCTAACGAAGGCCTGACGCCTCGCTTCCTAGAGTTAAACTCGCTCATCAATGCCTTGCAGCAAGCGGCTGGCGCACCTAGAATTTCCTCGGGCGTCAGGGTTGGGGTTGTCATGTCATTCCGGAATGTTATGGCCGCGGTTGCGCTCGCGGTGTGCGTTGCCTCGGGCACGGCCTGGGCTGGCTCGGCGCAACCCAGCGCAAACGACCAGATCGCCTATTTCCAGACCAAGAACATCTTCCATTCTGGCCTGCGTGGCACCCACACGATCGCCCTCACATTCGACGACGGGCCGAACGCCAATACCGCGGCGGTTCTCGACGTCCTGAAAACGCAGAACGTCAAGGCGACCTTCTTCATCGTCGGGAAGATGGCGCGTACGCATCCCGAGCTTCTCGCCCGAATCGCAGCCGAAGGCCATCTGCTGGCGAACCACAGTGCGACGCACGCGCTCCTCGGCAAGAAATATGTCCGCCATCCGGAAGAGCTGATCGCGCAGATCCGCGAGGTCGACAATTACATCCGGCCGCTGATGCCGGCACATGCGAAATTCTACTTTCGTGCACCGTATGGCGCCTGGCGGCCGCAGCATGCGGAGGTGCTGAACGCAGACCCGATGCTGAAGCAATATGTCGGCCCGATGTACTGGGATATCGGCGGCGATATCGCCATGAGTTCCGATGGCTACGTCCTCAGCTCCGCGGACTGGGATTGCTGGCATCGCCGCTGGGATGCCGATACATGCGCGAAAGGTTACATGCGTGAAATCCGGCGCAAGGACGGTGGCGTTGTCCTCATGCATTGCATTCACAACCAATCGGCGGCGCTGGTCGCGGATGTGGTCCCGGCACTGATCGAAGAGGGCTACAAATTCGTGCGCCTCGATCAGGTTCCCGATTACAAGCAGTACGAAACGCCCAATGCGCCGGCGATTGCGATCGCTTCGGCGGGTAGCGCGAAAGTCGTCGGACGTTAGCTGGCGGATGGGGTGAGATTCGAACTCACGGGACCCTTGCAGGCCCGCCGGTTTTCAAGACCGGTGCCTTAAACCGCTCGGCCACCCATCCGTCCGCGCTCCCGTAAGCCCAACCGCGAAAGCGCGCAAGCGCGGTTGAAGCTTTCGCCGTGCATCGCTTACCGTTTGAGCGCTCGGGGTTGGTGATTCCGCCGAATGCTTGAACACGCACGCAAAATCGGAACCGTTATGATCGTCGCCGGCCTGGCGGCGGCTTGCGCGTCCACGCCCCCGCCCGGCGGAGGCGGCGTTCGGATTCCGCCCAATGCCGGCGTCTACAAGGTCGGCAATCCCTATCAGATCGACGGCACCTGGTATTATCCGCACGAACAGCCGGACTACGACGAAACCGGCATCGCGTCCTGGTACGGCCCGACCTTCTACGGCCATCGCACCGCGAATGGCGAGATGTATGACGGCAGCGAATTTACGGCCGCACACCGGACCTTGCCGATGCCCGTCAATGTCCGCGTGACCAATCTCGATAACGGCAAATCGATCATCGTGCGCGTCAACGATCGCGGCCCCTATGCGAAGGGGCGGATCATCGATCTTTCGGAAGCCGCTGCGCGCGAGCTCGACGTGATACGCAATGGGACAGCGCGCGTGCGCGTTACATATGTTGGGCGGGCAGACGCCGGACCGGGCGCACCGCCACCGCCGGAAACCCCGCCGGAGATTGTCGCCGCCGTTCCTGCTGCGCCGACGACAAAGGTCGATACGTCGGCATTGAATGTCGTGCCGGGCGCGACGGTGGCACCGCCGGTGCAGGTCGCAAGCTTGCCCACGCCGAGTGCTGCGTTGGCGGTTCCGCCGCCCGCACCGGATACGCAGGTGACGGGTGAAGTGCAGAAAGTGCCGGTTCCCGCCGTGACGCATCTGTATGTTCAGGTGGGCGCGTTCTCGAGCGAAGCCAACGCGATGCGGCTGCAGGCGCGGTTTTCATCGGCAGGCAACCTCGAGGTCTCGCCCATCACCCGCAACGGAAAACCGCTGTTCCGCGTGCGCAGCGGGCCTTACGATAGTGTCGCAGACGCGGATGCGGCGTTGGCCAAGATATCAGGCCTTGGTAGTAACGATGCGCAGATCGTGGTCGATCAGTAACCGATCTGCCGAATCAGTCTCAGCTTCGGGAGTGTTCCGTTCATGCGGATTCCATTTGTCTTTGCAGTTCTCGGTGTATTGCTCGTCGCAGCCCCCGCTCAGGCCGAACTCAGCACGACGGCCGAACACGCGTTGCTGATGGACGGCGACGGGCAGGTGCTCTGGGCGAAGGAAGCCTTCACGCCCATGCCGCCCGCCTCGATGAGCAAGCTGATGACGATCGATCTGCTCTTCAGCCGGCTCAAGGACGGCCGCGTGAAACTCACCGACACATTCCCCGTGTCCGAAACTGCCTGGAAGACCGGCGGTTCGAAGATGTTCGTCTCCGTCGGCAGCCGCGTTCCCGTCGAGGACCTGATCCGCGGCATCATCATCCAATCCGGCAACGACGCCTGCGTCGTCGTCGCGGAAGCCCTCGGCGGCACGGTCGACGGCTTTGTCGCGATGATGAACAAGCGCGCTAAGGAACTGGGGCTGAAACAATCGCACTTCGTCAATCCGGATGGGCTTCCCGATCCTCCGGGGCAGATGATGTCGGCGCTCGATCTCGCGAAGCTTGCGCGCCATCTCATGACGGCCTATCCGCAATACTATCACTACTTCGGTGAGCGCAGCTTCGTCTGGAACGGCATCACGCAGCAGAACCGCGACATGGTGCTGGACAAGCTCGACGGTGCGGACGGCCTCAAGACCGGCCACACCGATGCAGCCGGTTACGGCATCACCGCGTCCGCAAAGCGCGGCGATCAACGTCTCATCCTCGTGCTCAACGGCCTTCGCTATCCCGATCTCGACAAGGATAGTCCGCAGCGGCAGGACTGGTTCGCCGAGCGCCGACGCAGCGACGAAGCTGCGCGCATTCTCGGTCTCGCGTTCCGCGAATTCCGCAAATATCCCGTAGCAAAAGCCGACACGGTTGTCGCCAACGCGCCGGTCTGGCAGGGCACTGCCGACACCGTTCCGCTCGTAGTGGGAAAGCCATTGAACGTGACACTGCAAGTGGAGTCGCGTCCGGGCATGAAGGTCGCGGTGCACTATGATGGGCCGGTCAAGGCGCCGATCCTCAAGGGGCAGCAGATCGGAACGCTGCAGATCACCGCGCCGGAATTTCCGGGGCTCAAGGTTCCGGTGTATGCCGCGAACTCGGTGGACCGCGCGGGGATCTTCGGCCGCATGTTCCTCGGCATCCGGCACATGATCACCGGACACTGAAAGTGACGGCCCCGCAATTCATCACGCTGGAAGGCGGGGAAGGCACCGGCAAGTCCACGCAAGCAAAAAAGCTTGCCGCGATGCTCAAGCAACGCGGTATCGAAAGCATCGTCACCCGCGAACCCGGCGGATCGCCGGGTGCCGAGCAGATTCGCGCATTGCTCGTGAACGGTGAACCGGGACGCTGGAGCGCGCTGACGGAAACCTTGCTGGTGTTCGCGGCGCGGGTCGATCATGTCGAGAAGACGATCAAACCCGCACTCGCATCCGGCACATGGGTCATCTCGGATCGCTTTACCGACTCCACTTATGCTTATCAGGGCGTTGGCCGCGGAACGGATCGCGAGATCATCCGCCGCGTGCAATCCGCCGCCATCGGCGACTTCAAGCCGAATCTGACGCTGGTGCTGGATCTGCCGGTAGCCGTCGGGCTGGAGCGCGCGAAAGCACGCGCCGGCAGCGAGAACCGGTTCGAACAATTCAACGCCGAATTCCACGAGAAGCTCCGCCAGGCTTTCCTGGATATCGCCAAACGCAATGGCGACCGCTGCGCGGTGATCGACGCCACCGGAAGCGAGGATCAGGTGGCCGAATTGGTCTGGCAAACCACCGCCAAACGCTTCAGTCTCTAGCCATGGCAAGAAAGAAAGTCGAAGCGGCGCCCGAGATCGAGGCGCACGATCCGCGCAAGACGATGGCGCTTGTCGGCCATCGCGCCGCTCTGGCGACGGCCGCTCGCGCTATTCGCGCGGGAAGGCCGCCGCAAGGCTGGCTCATCAGCGGGCCGCCGGGCGTCGGCAAGGCGACCTTCGCATTCCGCATCGCACGCTATCTTCTGGCCTTCGGCGCGACGGATCGTGGACCGGAAGACCTTTCGGTGCTCGAAAGCGATCCTGCGTCGATGCAGGTTTCGGCCGGCGGACATCCAGGTCTTCTTGTTTTGCAGCGAGGCATCAATCCCAATACCGGCAAGCCGATGACGGTCCTGGGCGTCGACGAGATCCGCAAGCTTTCGGGCTTCTTCGGCATGACATCCGGCGCGGGCGGCTGGCGCGTCGCCATTGTCGATACCGCCGACGACATGAACCCGCAGGCCGCCAATGCGTTGCTGAAAGCACTGGAAGAGCCGCCGGCGCGCGCGATGCTGATGCTGCTGTCCAACGCGCCGGGACAATTGCTGCCGACGATCCGCTCGCGCTGCCAACGCCTCGATCTTCGCCCGCTTTCCGACACAGAACTGTCGAAGGAATTGACGGCGCGGCTTCCCGATCTGGGCGCCGGAGAACGCGAGACATTGATCCGCGTTTCCGGCGGTTCGATCGGCGCCGCGCTGACGCTGGCGGAAGACGATGGCCTGGCACTCGCGGAGGAGGCCGACCGGCTCATCGACCGCGCATCCGCGCCGGACATCGGCGCGACCTTGGCGCTGGCCGACAAGCTTTCGCGCATCAATGACGGCACGGACCGCTTCGGCCAATTCCTCATCGAGGCGCTAACCAACCGCATCCGCGCGCGCGCTACGGAAGGCGGAGCGGGGCTGGACCGTTGGACGGCGCTTCTGGAGCGGCTGAACCGCTCGTTTCTGCGGACCGGTGCGTTGCATCTGGACCCGCGGCAGACAATTCTTTCCGCCGATAAAGCCATTTCCGATACCGTGCGCCGCGCCCGTTTGTGAGTTTTGATGCTCGTCGACAGTCATTGCCATCTGGATTTCCCCGAATTCGCACCCGAGCTCGACGCCGTCGTCGCGCGAGCGCGCGATGCCGGCGTGAAGACCTGCGTCTCCATCGGCACTACGCTGGAGAAATTCCCGCAGGTGCTGGCGGTGGCCGAGCGTTTCGAGAACATCTGGTGCTCCGTCGGCATTCATCCGCATGAGGCCGAGCCGGAATTGCTGGAGAGCCCCGCACCGCTGATCGAGCGCGCGCGCCATCCCAAGGTTGTCGGCATCGGAGAGACCGGGCTCGACTTCTATTACAATCACTCGCCGCGCCAACCGCAGATCGCGAATTTCCGCGCGCATATCGCGGCATCGCGCGAACTTGGACTTCCCTGCATCGTTCACACGCGCAACGCCGATCCGGAAACGATCGACATTCTGCGCGAGGAGACGGGTAAGGGCGCGTTCTCCGGTCTCATCCATTGCTTCACCGGCACGCCGATGCTGGCGGATGCGGCGGTGGAATTGGGTTTCTGCATTTCGGTGTCCGGCATCGCGACGTTCAAGAAATCGGACGAACTGCGTGCCGTGCTGAAGACCGTTCCGCTCGACCGGCTGCTGGTCGAGACCGACGCGCCCTATCTGGCGCCGATGCCGTATCGCGGCAAACGGAACGAGCCATCCTTCGTCGTGAACACCGCCGCCATGCTGGCGGAGCTGAAGGGCGTGTCGACCGACGAACTGGCGCGCGCCACGACGGACAATTTCTTCCGTCTTTTCACGAAGGCGCGGCGGCCGCAATGACGTTCGAAGTCACGATCCTGGGCTGCGGCTCTTCCAGCGGCGTGCCGCGGCTTGGCGGCCCGGACGGCGCCGGCGATTGGGGCGCTTGCGATCCGGACAATCCGAAGAACCGCCGGTCGCGCTGCTCCATTCTCGTGCGCAAACGATCCGGCACGGGCGAGACGGCGGTGCTGGTCGATACATCGCCTGACCTGCGCGAGCAGTTTCTCGCGGCGCGCTGCGGCAAGCTCGACGCCATTTTCATTTCGCACGATCACGCCGATCAGACGCATGGGATCGACGACGTGCGTGCCATCGCTTATGCGGCGCGCAAGCGGGTGAATGTGTATAGCGACCGCGTCGCGCTCGACAGCGTGGTGCAGAAGTTCGGCTACATCTTCCGCACGCCTGACCGCAGTTCCTATCCGCCGATCCTCACCGCGCATGAACTGACACAGCCGTTTTCGATCACGAAGATCGAGGGCGACGGCGGGGAGATTCCGGTTCTGGCCTTCCGGCAGGGACACGGCCAAATCCATTCCCTTGGTTTCCGGTTCGGTTCGCTCGCCTATTCCAGCGACGTGAACGAACTCGACGAAGATGCCTTTGCGGCGCTTGCGGGCGTGGACTGCTGGATCGTGGATGCCTTGCGCCACGATCCGCATCCGACCCATGCCAATGTCGATACCGCGCTGAAATGGATCGCGCGCGTGAAGCCGAAGCGCGCCATCCTCACCAATCTGCATATCGACCTGGACTATGAAACGCTCAAGCGCGCGCTGCCGGAAGGCGTGGAGCCCGCTTATGACGGGATGAAAATCGCGGTAGATTGAATTTCCTCGCGAATTTCGCGCGTTGGATCGTTTGGCTTTGATTCCAAACGAAAATCGCCGGAAGGTTGTTCTTCGATTTTTCGCCGGCGCCCCGTGCGCGGATTCCAGATGTTGTGGTTGTTCGCCTCCGGTTTCGAGCGCTTGTAGTTGAATTGCGAGTCATGGGGGAGGGGGTATTTCCCCCGTTGTTTTCGTTTCCCTCTACCTTCGACCTCATCTGTCATCCCGGGCGAGCGCAGCGAGACCCGGGACCCATTGTGCCGCTTGCGCGATGGTTCCCGGCTCGGCGCTCGCGTTCCGCTCGCTTGGCCGGGATGACAATGTGAGGAAGATTCAAACGTGGAAAAGCCGCCGCTTTTCAGCGACGGCTGGGCTTCGGACAAAGTTCGAGAGTTGGAAAGACTGTACGGGGGTACCGTCACGGTGTCAAGGAAATTCCTAAAATGGAAGGATTATAGGATAATATAGTCAGTCCAAGGACTTGCGCCGATTTGCGCCTGTCATGCGCCTGCGAAAGCGACGAAATTTTGTTGAATACTGGAGGGATTCTATGAAAACGGCTTTCGCGGCAGCCTTGGGTGCCACCTTTCTGTGCTGCACTGCGCAGGCGGACGATCTCAAGAAGCAGGTCGATAGCTGGCGCGCGGCGCATGAGACGCAGATCCTCACGCAGTTCGACACGTTGTTGCGCTTTCCGAGCGTCGCCGCTCAGCCCCAAGGCACGGCAGCGGCGAGCGCGTGGCTGCAGAATGAATTGAAGGCGCGCGGCTTCCAGACCGAATTGCTGACCGTTCCCGATGCGCCACCGGTCGTGTTCGGATCGCTCGACACACCCGGCGCAAAGCGCACGGTGGTTTTCTACGCGCATTATGACGGCCAGCCGGTCACGCCATCGCAATGGGCAACGCCGCCGTTCGATCCGGTCATGCGCAGCGGGCCGCTCGGCAGCGGCGAGCATGTCGTGGACTGGGAGCACGCCAAGCCGCCTTACGATCCGGAGTGGCGGCTTTATGCGCGTTCCACCGGCGACGACAAGATTTCCGAGCTCGCGTTCCTCGCGGCGTTCGATGCGCTGAAGGCGGCGGGCAAGAAGCCATCGGTGAACATCAAGATCGTGTGGGAAGGGGAAGAGGAGGCGGGTTCGCCCCATCTGCAGGACATCCTGCGCAAATATGCCGGCAAGCTTTCTTCCGATCTCTGGCTGATCGGCGACGGGCCGGTGCATCAGTCGCGCCGGCCGCTGATCTATTTCGGCGCGCGGGGCACAGTTGGTTTCGACGCCACGATCTATGGGCCGATCAAAGCGCTGCATGACGGCCATTACGGCAACTGGGTGCCGAACCCCGGCGCGATGGCGGCGGAGTTGATCTCCGAGATGCGCGCGCCCGATGGCCGCGTCCTCATTCCCGGTTTCATGGATGACGTGCGGCCGGAAACAAAAGCCGAGCGCGACGCCATCGCGGCGCTGCCGCCGGTCGAAGACGAACTGAAGAAGGAATTCCAGATCAACCGCAGCGAAATGGGCGACAGCCTGATGGACGCGATCATGCGCCCGGCGCTGAACATTCGCGGCATTCGCACCGGCAAGGTGGCGGGCGAGGCGGCGAACGCCATTCCAGTGGATGCGGAAATCTCCATCGATTTCCGCCTGGTGCCGAACCAGAAGCCGGAGCGTGTGCGCGCGCAGATGGAAGCGTTCCTGCGGTCGAAAGGCTGGACCATCGTGGACAAGACGCCGGACGAAGCCACAAGGCTGGCGCATCCGAAGATCATCAAGATCGATTGGGAAGACGGCTATGCGGCGCTGCGCTCCGACATGTCGTCGCCGGCGGCGCGCGCGGTGATCGCAGCGGCGCAGAGCGCGTCCGATCAGCCCGTGGCCGTGGTGCCGACATTGGGCGGCAGCGTACCGCTGTATGTGTTCGACGATATCTTCCACACGCCACTGGTCGGCTTGCCGGTCGCCAATCACGACGACAACCAGCACGCGGCGAACGAGAATATCCGGCTGCAGAATGTGTGGGACGGCATCGACGCCTACGCCGCGATGATCGGCGAACTGAACTGGTAGAGAAAATGGCCTTCGACCTCACGCCCGAAAAGATGAATGCCTGGAACGAAGGCGGGCTGCCGCACATGCTGGGCATCAAGGTCACGGAATGCGCGCCGGGCAGGGTGGTTGGCCGCCTGCCCGTGAGCAAGCCGCTCATCGCTGGCAACGGCGCATTGTGGGCGCCGGCCATCGTGGCGCTGGCGGATACGCTCTGCGCCTATGGCGTCTCGACGAAATGGCCGGACGGCGCGAATGGCTTCACCACCGTGGAGCTGAAAACCAATTTCATGGGCACGCTGAATTCGGGCGCGATCCTGGGCGAAGCGACGCTGCTGCATGGTGGGCGCACGACGCAGGTGTGGGACGCGAAGATCACGAACGAGGAAAGCGGCAAACTGCTCGCCGCGTTCCGCTGCACGCAGATCATTTTGTATCCGCGATAGATTTTCCTCCCCAGTTTACGGGGGAGGGGAACCGCGAAGCGGTGGAGGGGGCGTTGCAGGAAGTCCCCTCCACCTCGCTACGCTCGGCACCTCCCCCGTAAACGGGGGAGGAAAATTATTGCACGCCGCTCGCCTTGCGGATGAAAGCGGCCACGTTGTCGTGCAATTGCACCAGCGACGGCTGGTGCACGTACACCATGTGGCCGGATTCGTAATAGTGGAATTCCAGATTGCCGCGCAGCTTCTCCGGAATCTGCAGGTGGCGCATTTCCGTCCAGCCTTCGTAGTAGGGCGTGGAGATGTCGAAATAGCCGCCATTGACCATCACATGCATGGTCGGATTGCGCTTCATTGCCGCCGCCAGATCCGGCAGCACGTTGGGTAGCTGGATCAACGGATGGCCCGCGCCCGGCGGCTGGTGCTTGTAGTCCCAGCTTTCATAGACATTGGCGCCGGGCTTATATTCGAGCGTGCCTTTGTAGCCCAGCGTGTTGCGCACATAGCCGTTGAACGCGGAGATATAGGCCGAGCCGATGCCGGAGCTCTGCGGATCGTATTCGGCGGTCTTGCTGAGCGGATCGAGTGTCGGGCCGGTGAACCGCGTATCTAGCGTTCCCGTCGTCAGATCCTGTGGGCCGAGGAGCTCTTTCTGAAACGCACCATATTCGATGCGCAAATTCGATCTCAGCAGATAATCGACGGGCAGGCCGGTGTAAGCGTGCAGTTGCGCCGCGATGGCCTTGCGCTGCTGCCAGTTCAGGCCTGCACCACGGATGAGCGCCTGCGCATAAGTCGTGGTCGCGAATTGCTCCACTTTCAGAAGGAACGGCCGCAATTCCTTGGGCTGGTTTGGTATTTTGTGGTGATACCACGCTGTCGCGGCATAGGACGGCAGCGCAACGATATAGGGCGCGTCGATCGACGGATTGAGCTCCGGATCGTCCGGCAGCAGGTCCCAGTTCAACACATCGGACAGCAGGATCACGCCGTTCAGGTCGATGTCCTGCTGCTGCAGCGCCAGCGAAAGGCCCGCGGCACGCATCGTGCCGTAGCTTTCGCCGAAGATGTATTTGGGGGAATTCCAGCGATTGTACTTGCCCAGGAACTGCTGGATGAACATCGCGAAGGCGTGGATGTCCTGGTCGACGCCGTAGAAATTCTTGTCGGCGTCCTTTCCGGCGATGCGGCCGAAACCGGTGCCGGGCATGTCGATGAACACGACGTCGCTGACGTCGAGCAGGCTCTCATCGTTGTTGACGACCGTATAAGGCGCCGCCGGCGTGTGGCTGTCGTCATTGGTGATGACGCGGCGCGGGCCGAACGCGCCCATATGCAGCCACACCGTCGCCGAGCCCGGACCGCCATTGAACAGGAAGGTGATCGGCCGTTTGGTCACGTCCGCGCCGTGCTTGAAGTACGCGACGTAGGACATGCTGGCGACGGCCGTCGGATTCTTTTCGTCATCCTTGGGGGATGCGGCGTCGTTCCAGCCTTTGGGATGGACGACCAGCGTGCCGCCGACGGCGTCATAGGCGATCGACGAACCGCCGGCGGTCACGCTTCCGGTGGATTTGTATTCGGTCGGTTGGAAGATCGGCGACGCGTCGTCGGACTTCTTGGCGTCGTCCGCAGATGCCGTGGCGATACAAGCGGCCAAGGCCGCGGCGGTGACAAAGAATATCCGTTTCATGAGGCCCCAGTGGAATCAGGTAGTGGGAAGTTCGACCGAGCCGGACCATATCGGCAGCCGTCCGCGCCGCAATGCACATCTTCAATTTCCCATAATATAGATTATACGAAATACCTTAAGCCGGGGATGGCACGGCCAGGACCGAAGCTTTCCACCGCTACCCTCGGCTAAGCTGACCGCATGTCGCGCTCCCGGATTTCGCAATTCGTCCCTGCAACGCCTGCGCAGGTTTATCGCGCGTGCATCGATCCCGCGTTCGTCGTGCGCTGGCGCGTGCCGGACAACATGATGGCCAAAGTCCACAGCTTCGATGCGCGTGTCGGTGGCGGCTATCGGATGTCCCTCACCTACCGCGATCCCGCGCCTTCGGCCGGCAAGACGACCGCCGACACCGACACCTTCAACGGACGGTTCCTCGAACTAATCCCGAACGAGAAGATCGTCGAGGCGATCAATTTCGAGACCGACGATCCGGGCAGTCGGGGTGAAATGACACTGACCACCAGTCTGCGCGACGTGCAGGACGGCACCGAGGTCACGATGCTGTTCGAGAACATTCCGTCCGGCGTCCGCCCCGAAGATAATGACGAAGGCACCCGCCAGTCGCTCAAGAAGCTCGCCGCGCTCTTTGTTTGAAATTCGCGCTTGCGCCGGACCCTGGGGACGCCTTCACAACACGCGCGTCGATGAAAGCCTCTCCCATGCAGATGAAAGACCAACACCTCAGTCCCTCCGAAGCCGCGCGGCGGCTGGGCGTGAGCGTGAAAGCGCTGCGCGTCTATGAGCAACGCGGCCTCGTGAAGCCGCTGCGCTCGCAGGCGGACTGGCGCGCCTATGGGCCCGAGGAAATGGCGCGGCTGCACCAGATCCTGGCGCTCAAGGCGTTGGGTCTGCCATTGGCGCGCATAGGCGAACTTCTGGAAGGCCGGGCGTCCACGCTGGAATCCGTGTTGGCGATTCAGGAGCAGGCGCTGAAGGACGAAGGCGACCGGCTGGAACACGCCCTCGTCCTCATCCGCACGGCGCGCTCCCGGCTGGCCGCCGGGGAAAGCCTTTCCATCGACGATCTCACACAACTGACCAAGGAGACGACGATGACCACCAAGCTCAGCAATGAAGACTGGAAAGAGATGTTCGATCCGCTGATCCAGAAGAACTATGCCCCCGAGGATCTGGCGAAGACCAAGGCGCAGCACTTCAATCAGGAAGACGTCTCGAAGGCCTGGAATACGCTGTTCACGGACGCCAAGGCCGTTATGGCCAAGGGCGATCCCTATTCCGCCGAAGCGCTGGATGTCGCCCGCCGCTGGCGCGCGCTGGTGAGCCAGTTCACGCAAGGCGATCCCAAGCTCGCCGAGGGTTCGTCCAAGGTGTGGAAGGACGCATTTGCGGACCCGAAAATCGCCTCGCGGCTGCCGGTCGGCGCAGATCTTTTCGCCTTCGTCGGCAAAGGGATGCAGCGTTTGAAGGAAAGCGAATAGCTTTCCTCCCCCGTTTACGGGGGAGGAGGCGCGAAGCGCCGGAGGGGGACTTCGCGCGGGACAGCCCCCTCCACTTCGCTCGCGAAGGTCGCTCAGCACCTCCCCCGTAAACGGGGGAGGAAAATCTGTGCTATGGCCCTCGCATGACTCATGACATCGCCGCCCTGCTCGACATCATGCGCCGCCTGCGCGATCCGAACGGAGGCTGTCCGTGGGATATTGAGCAGGATTTTGCGAGCATCGCGCCTTACACGATTGAAGAAGCTTACGAAGTCGCCGGCGCGATCGAGGACCAAAACTGGCCCGAGCTGAAGGACGAACTGGGCGACTTGCTCTTCCAGGTCGTCTTCCACGCGCGCATGGCAGAAGAGAAAAAGCTCTTCGCTTTCGACGATGTTGTCGCCGCCATCTGCGAGAAGATGCTGCGCCGTCACCCGCATGTCTTTGCGTCGGGGGCGGCAGTGGAGACCGCCGAGGCACAAACTGTTGCGTGGGAGGAGCACAAGAAAAAGGAGCGCATCGCGAGGGCTGCCGCGGGTGGTGGAAGCCTGCTCGATGACGTGCCGCACGCCCTGCCCGCGCTGCTGCGTGCGGTAAAACTTCAGAAACGCGCCGGAAGCGTCGGTTTTGATTGGGATAATGCCGCCAAGGTGGTCGAAAAGATCGCCGAAGAGGCTCACGAGATCGTCGAAGCCCGCGACACCGCGCCGGACAAGCTGGAAGAAGAAGTGGGCGACCTGCTGTTTGCCGTGGCAAATCTGGCCCGGCACCTGAAGGTCGATCCGGAGAATGCCCTGCGCGCCGCAAATGCCAAATTCGTGCGCCGTTTCAAAGTGATCGAGAGCGAACTTTCCAAACGAGGCAAGACGCCGGATCGCGCCTCGCTCGATGAGATGGAAGCGATCTGGCAGGCGGCAAAGCTGACAGAACGCTAGTTTGCGGCGCTCACGATCTGCCCCACCGCCGCAAGAATTGCGTTCTGCTCAACGTCGGTCGCAGACGACCCGGTGTAATACGCCGCGACCAGCCGGGGCGCGACGCCCGGCGGATAGATGATCGATACGTCATTGGCGGTGGCATTCGCTCCGCTTCCGGTCTTGTCGCCACTTGTCCATGCGCCGGGCAAACCGGCAGGGATTCGGCCGGAGGCGGTCTGGCAATTCTTGAGCCAGTCGGTAAGCAGACCCTGCGAAGCCGTGGAAAGTGCGTTGCCCTGGGTCAGCCTGTTGAGATCGGCCAGCATCGCGGAAGGCGTCGTGGTATCGCGCGGGTCATTGGGAATACAGGTATTGGCGGTCGGCTCCGTGCGGTCGATCCGCGTGACCGGGTCGCCCAGCGCGCGGATATAGCCCGTCGCGCCAGACGGCCCGCCAATGGCGGCAAGAAGAAGATTGGCCGCGGTGTTGTCGCCATATTCGATTGCAGCCGCGCAAAGATCGCTGATGGACATCCCACCGGCGCTGAGATGCCCTTTCGAGACGGGAGCGTGATCGAGCAGATCGGCTGTTCCATAGGGCACCCATCGGTCGAGCTGCTCTGCACCGATATCGACATTGTGCAGAACGGCGGCGACAGCCAGCAACTTGAAGGTGCTGCACATCGGAAAGCGTTCGTCCGCCCGATAAGCCATGCGGTCGCCCGTCGCGACATCGAGCACGGCGACTCCGAGCCGCCCGCCATGCCGCTCTTCGAGCGCTGCAAATGGATTGGCGGCATCGGAGGCTGTGGCAGGCGCGGCCGCGAAGAGCGCCATCGAACTCAAAATGAAATCGCGCCGTCGCAAAGACATCCCTCGTCTGCCGACCGGATCAGCGCGCGGAACTTGTCTCCGGCTCCAGCTTCAGTTTGGCGCCATAGCGATGGCGAAAACGGTCAGCGTCCTGCGGATCGGCACTTACCGATAACACCAAAGCATTTGCACGGTCTTTCCGTGCCGTTACACGTCCGTGAGAATGTGCCCAGGCGAGCCCCGCGCCATCGGACGGGTCAAGCGTCAGGCGGAAGCGGACTTCGTTCTTGTCGAGCGAGGTCTCGATGCGGGCGAGCAAATCGTCCACGCCCGCTCCCGAGATGGCGGAGATCGCCACGGCGGATTTGCGGCCGTTGTGCGAAAGCAGGCCGTCCTGCTCCTCGGGATCGAGCAGGTCGATCTTGTTCAGCACCTCGACAATGGGCCGTTCGCCGTCGGTCTCGATGCCGAGTTCTTCCAGCACGTCTTCCACATCCCGCTTCTGTGCCTCGGTCTCGTCATGGGCGGCGTCGCGGATGTGCAGGATGACGTCGGCCTCCAGCACCTCTTCCAGCGTGGCGCGGAAGGCGGCGACGAGTTCGTGCGGCAGGTCGGAGATGAAGCCCACAGTGTCAGACAGGATCACGCGGCGGCCATTCGGCAGCTTCAGCCCGCGCATGGTCGGATCCAGCGTTGCAAACAGCAGATCCTTCGCCATCACGTCGGAATGGGTGAGCCGGTTGAACAGCGTGGACTTGCCGGCGTTGGTGTAACCGACCAGCGCGACGATGGGATACGGCACCTTCTTGCGCGCCGAGCGGTGCAGCCCGCGGGTGCGCTTCACCTCTTCAATCTCTTTGCGGATTCTGGCGAGACGCTCGCCAATCAGGCGGCGGTCGGTTTCGATCTGGGTTTCGCCAGGGCCGCCGAGGAAGCCGAAGCCGCCGCGCTGACGCTCCAAATGGGTCCATGACCGCACCAGGCGCGAGCGCTGATAGGTCAGATGCGCGAGTTCGACCTGAAGGCGGCCTTCCCGTGTCTGCGCCCGCTCGCCGAAGATTTCGAGGATGAGCGCGGTGCGATCCAGCACCTTCGCATTCCACGCTTTCTCCAGATTGCGCTGCTGCACCGGGGAAAGCTGAGCATTGACGATGATGACCTCAGGCTCGAGATCACGCGCTTCGATGGCGATTTCTTCCACCTTGCCGGAGCCGATAAGCGTCGCCGGCGCAGGCCGCGCGAGCGGCACGATCTCCGCGCCTATCACCTCAAGCCCGATGGCGGCGGTCAGGCCGATGGCTTCTTCCAGGCGCGCTTCGGCATCGCGCAACTCCAGGCGCTCGCGATGCTTCCGCTCGACGTGAATAACGAAGGCGCCGGTCTTCTTCGCCGTGAGGTCGATGGTCTTGTTTACGCGCTTTCCATCGCGGGTGCCGTCTCCTGCTCCATCAACTGGATGGGGCCGAGCGGCATCACCGTCGAGATCGCGTGCTTGTAAACGAGCTGAGCTTGCCCGTCCCGCCGCAGTAAAACGCAGAAATTGTCGAACCAAGTGATGTTCCCTTGGAGCTTCACGCCGTTGACGAGAAAGATCGTCACCGCCGATTTGCTCTTTCGCACCGCATTTAAGAACGTGTCTTGCAGGTTTTGTTGTTTTTCGCTCATGCCCGCACGCGTGTTTTTCTTGTCGCCCCAGCCCACCCAGAGCGAGTCCGCAGTATAGGCCGATTTGCTGCAATCGCGAAGGGCCGTCAGCCCGCCCGTGCCAGCTTTTCGGCGCGCCGGGCGTAGAGTTCCTGAAGGCGGCGCGCCATCGGACCGGGCTTGCCGTCGCCGATCCGTTGCCCGTCGATGGAGACGATGGCGGTTGCGCCGAGCGTGGCAGCCGTCATGAAGGCTTCACGCGCGGCCAGTGCCTCTTCCCGGGTGAACTTGCGCTCAACAATGGCGATCTGGGCTTCCGCTGCGGCATCGAGGATCTCCCGCCGCGTCACGCCGGGCAGGATCGCGTTCGAAAGATCGCGGGTGACGATGTTCCCGTCCTTGTCCACGATCCATGCGGAAGTGGAACTTCCTTCGGTGATGAACCCGTCCCGGTCGATCAGCCATGCCTCGAAGGCGCCGGCGTCGCGGGCTTTGGTCTTGGCCAGAATGTTGGGGAGAAGTGCCGTCGACTTGATATCGCAGCGCGCCCAGCGCTGATCGGGCCGGGTCACCACCGCGACGCCCTGTTCCCGCCGCGCGTCCAGCGCGGGCCGGCTCATGGGCCGCGCCGTCATGATGAGCGTGGGTCGCGATGCATCCTTCGGTATCGCGTGATCGCGGCGATACGCACCGCGCGTCACCTGCATGTAGATCAACCCGTCGACGACGCGGTTGCGCCGCGCCATCTCGCGGATGACGAGTTTCAGCGGCTCACGGTCCATCGGCATCGCCATGCCGATCTCGCCAACGCTGCGCACCAGACGATCCAGATGATGCTCTTCGTCAAAAATCAATCCGCCGATCACGCCGACGACTTCGTAGATGCCGTCCGCGAATTGCAGCGCGCGATCCTCGATATGCACGCCCGCATGGGCGAGCGGCAGGTAGCGGCCGTTGACATAAGCGATGCGGCCCACCGGCATCTTGGTGGGCCAGCCGTGAAACCCTGACGCGCTCATGCGTTGAACGTCTGCTCGCGGCCGGTGGGACCAACGCCCAGCGACTTCAGCTTGCGGTGTAGCGCCGAACGCTCCATGCCGATGAACGACGCGGTGCGCGAGATGTTGCCGCCGAAGCGGTTGATCTGCGCCAGCAGGTAGTCGCGCTCAAAAATCTCGCGCGCTTCGCGCAGCGGCAGGGAGATCACCAGATCGCCGCGCCCACCGTTGTTCAGTGCGCCGTTACCGCTGAGTTCGGACGGCAGAAGATCGGCGGAGATCACCTGTGCAGCATCGTCTGTCGCCAGAATGAGAAGTCGCTCGACGATGTTGCGGAGCTGGCGGACGTTGCCCGGCCAGCTATGCGCCTGAAGCACCGCCATCGCGTCTTCGCCGATCTCGCGGATGGGAAGGCCGGACGTGGCGGACAGCCGTTTCATGAAATGCGCCACCAGCAACGGGATGTCGTCCCGCCGCTCCGACAGCGACGGCGAGCGGATCGGCACCACGTTCAGGCGGTGATAGAGATCCTCGCGGAAGCGGCTTTCCTGTATCTCGATGCGCAGATCGGCGGTGGTGGACGAAATCACGCGCGCATCCACCTGCACGCGCGTCGTGCCGCCGACACGCTGGAAGGTCTGCTCGACGAGCACGCGCAGGATCTTGCCTTGCGTCTCCATCGGCATGTCCGCCACTTCGTCGAGGAAGAGCGTGCCGTTGTGGGCAAGTTCGAACAGCCCGATCTTCTTGGGCCCGTCACCCGTTTCCTCACCGAACAATTCAACTTCGATGCGGTCCGGATCCATCGTCGCGCAATTGATGGCGACGAAGGCATTGCCCGCACGGCGCGAATTGGCGTGGATCAGCCGCGCGATCACTTCCTTGCCCGCGCCCGCCGCGCCGGTGATGAGCACGCGGCTTCCCGTCGGCGCGATCTTGTCGATCTGCTGGCGCACCTGCGAGATGGCGGAGGACTGGCCGATCAGCTCGGAATCGTCGCCGGCTTTCAGTTTCAATTCCTGCACTTCGCGGCGCAGGCGCGCGGCTTCGAGTGCGCGCTGGGCGACATGGACCAGGCGATCCGCCTTGAAGGGCTTTTCGATGAAATCATAAGCGCCCTTCTTGATCGAGGATACCGCGGTTTCGATCGTGCCGTGCCCGCTGATCATGACCACTGGCAGGTCGGCATGATCCCGCTTCAGCTGCTCCAGGATCTGGATGCCGTCGAGCTTGCTGCCTTGCAGCCAGATGTCGAGGATCACCAGTTGCGGCCGCCGCAAACGCAGCGCCGCGAACGCGGTATCGCTGTCGGCGGCGACGCGGGTTTCGTAGCCCTCGTCCCCCAGAATGCCGGCAATCAGATCGCGGATGTCTTCCTCGTCATCGACGACAAGGACTTCAGGCGCGATTAAGGACCCGTTCTTGCTCATCCCCAACTTCCGTTTTGTCTAAACCCGTTTCACGCACGGTCTTCTGCTTTTGCCGCAACGGCAGCGCCATCACGACTTCCGCGCCGGTGTGATCGTCCCCGCGATCGGAGATCGAAAGCTCACCGCCATGGTCTTCGAAAATCTTGCGCACGATGGCGAGACCGAGGCCCGTACCCTTCGCGCGCGTGGTCACGTAGGGCTCCGTCAGCCGGTGCTTGTGCTCCGGCGGCAAACCGACGCCGTTGTCCACGACGTGGAGAATGACGCGCTCGTCCGCCGGCTCGACCCGAACCTCGATGGCGCCGGGTGTATCGTCGCCTTTGGCGATGCGCGCGTCGATGGACTCGCCCGCATTCTTGATGACGTTGGTCAGCGCCTGCGAGATCAATCGCCCGTCGCATTCCACATGCAGCATGTCGACCGGCATCTTCGTCGTGTACGTAATCCGCGGATTGCCTTCGCGCTGCAGGAACACGGCCTGCTGAATGAGTTCCTGCAGGATTTCGCGCCGCATCACCGGCTGCGGCATGCGCGCAAAGGAGGAGAACTCGTCCACCATGCGCCCGATATCGCCGACCTGACGGACAATGGTGTCGACGCACTGGTTGAAGATTTCCGGGTCTGTCGTCACTTCCTTCGCATATTTGCGCTTGAGGCGTTCCGCGGAAAGCTGGATCGGCGTGAGCGGGTTCTTGATCTCATGCGCGATGCGGCGCGCCACATCGGCCCACGCCGCGGTGCGCTGCGCGGACACCAGATCGGTGATGTCGTCAAAGGTCACGACAAACCCCGCGTCGCCACGCTCGCTGTCCACCTGGACGCTCAGATTGCGCACCTTGCCGGCGCGCTTGACGCTGACTTCTCCGCTCGCGCGCCCGACCGGCTCGTTGACGGCCTTGCGGATCAGCGCGGAAAGCTCCGGCATTACTTCCGAATAATGGCGCTGTTCGATTTCGTGCGGCGCCACGTCGAGCAACCGCTCGGCGGCGCGGTTGAGCAAGGTAACGTTGCCTTCGTTGTCCAAACCCACCACGCCCGCGCTCACACCGGCCAGAACCGCTTCGGTGAATCGGCGGCGAAGATCGATCTGATGGCTTGCTTCCATCAATTCGGAACGCTGTGCCCGCAATTGCGAGGTCATGCGGTTGAACGCATGACCCAGCACGCCGACTTCGTCGTCGTCGCGCTCCACCGCCACTTGCGCACGCAGATCGCCCGCGGACACGCGTTCGGCAGCGCCGATAAGCTGCGAGATCGGACGCACGAGCCGGTTGGCGGCCCAAAGGCCCATCCAGATCGCCGCCAGTAGCATGAGCACGGACACCATGCCGTAAAGCTCGGCGAAGATGATCTGCATCCCCGCGCGGTTCTTCTCCATCAGCTTGTATTGCGCGGATGCCGCGGTTGTCCGTTGATAGTAAGCGAACACTGTCGGATCGACCTTGCGCAGCACCAACAGATAGGCATCGTTCAGCGCCTGCATGCGGATAAGCGCGCGCACCACGCCGATATGCGAGTTGGCATCGATGACGATATTGCCGCCGGACGCCTGCGCAAAATCCGCGGCCGATGGCGCCTTGGTGTCCGGCGCGCCCTGCTCCTTGGTGCTGCCGAGCATGGTGCCGTGCGAATCGAAGATGTAGGCAGCCTGCAATCCGCGGTCGCGCGCCATGTCCTCCAGCTGCGCGAACAGGAAATCGGTTTTGACGTGACGGTTCACGTCGAACAGGCGCGGATCCTGCTCGATGCCGTTGGCAATGGAGAGCGCATCGGTGGTGATGGAGTTCTCATGCTCCTTCACATAGCGTTCGGCCACGGCGATGGAGTTATCGATCGCGCCTTTCACGCGCGGTGCGAACCATTGCTCGATACCGAGATTGAGCGTGAGAACCGCGAACACCGCCACGAAGACGGCCGGAATGACCGCGATGAGGCTGAACATGGTGACGAGGCGCACATGCAGCTTTGCGCCGGCCGAACCGGATTTGCGCTCGCTCCACAGCCGCGTGAGCCGCCAGGCGATCAACGCACCGAGCGACAGCACCAGCGTCAGATTGACGAGCAGCAGCGCCAGCATCACCGAGGATGTCGGCGTGTATGCCACGCCGCCCGTGACGATGCCGTAGGTCAGGCTTCCGGATGCGATGACGAGAAGCGCGACGCCGAAGGCGGCCAGCGACGGACGCGATACGGAGCGAAACATGCCCAGCAGACCGGCGGGCGAGCCATTGGGTGAAGGCGTATCCAGGGTATTCGTCGTCGCCATCCACGCCCTTCAGGCAGCCGCCAGTCGGCGCTAAGTGCCGGTCAGCGTTTGGGATTAGGCGCACAGTGTAGCGATGCCACAGCGTGTTGCAAGAATGCCGCGATGCAAAAACGCAACAAAGTTAAGGGGCTAGTCCGGGCGCAGGCCGCGGACGACTTCCAATCCCAAGTCGCGGATTTTCTTGCGCAGCGTGTTCCGGTTCAGCCCCAGAAGATGCGCCGCGCGAATCTGGTTGCCGCGTGTCGCCGCCAGACAGATCGAGATCAGCGGCCGCTCCAGCTCCTGCAGCATCCGGTCATAGACACCCGGCGGCGGAAGGCGCTCGCCATGCTCGGAGAAATATTGCGTCAGATGATGTTCGATCGCCGTGGATAGCGACGCGGCCTGCTCTGCGTCATTCGCGGCGCCGGCGCGCGGCGGCTCCTTGAGTTCAGCGGTAATCGCCGATTCCGGAATCGACTCGCCGGCATGAAGCACGGCGAGACGGCGGATGAGATTCTCCAACTCGCGCACATTGCCCGGCCAGCGATATTGGCGCAGCAATTGGAGCGCGCCGGCGTCGAGATATTTCGGCGGCAGCCCCTCCTCTTCCGCCTTGCGCAGAAAATGACGGACGAGATCGGGAATGTCCTCGATGCGTTCGCGCAGCGGCGGCAAGCGCAACGGCACGACATTCAGGCGATAATACAGATCCTCGCGGAACAATCCCTGCTGAATGAGCTGACGCAATTCGCGATTGGTGGCCGCGATGATGCGAACATCGGTCTTGATCGGCGTACGCCCGCCGACGGTGGTGTATTCGCCCTGTTGCAGCACACGCAGCAGCCGCGTCTGCGCTTCGAGCGGCATGTCGCCGATCTCATCGAGGAAAAGCGTTCCGCCTTCCGCCTGCTCGAATCGTCCGATGCCGCGATTGGTCGCGCCGGTGAATGCGCCGCGCTCATGACCGAACAATTCGCTTTCAACCAATTCTTTCGGGATCGCGGCCATGTTCACGGCCACGAAGGGCCCGCTGCGGCGGCGGCCATAGTCGTGCAACGCGCGCGCGACGAGCTCCTTGCCGGTGCCCGACTCGCCCACGATCATCACCGTAAGATCGGTCTGCGTAAGCCGCGCGATGACACGATAGATCTCCTGCATCGCGGATGAGCGGCCGATCAGCGGCAGACGCTCTTCGTCGTTCTTTGCAGGCTCGGCGGCCTGCGCCTCCGTTTGCGGCGCGGCGAGCGCGCGCTGCACCAGGGCCGTCAGTTCCTTCAGATCGAACGGCTTGGGCAGATAATCGAACGCGCCGCGCTCCGCCGCGGTGATGGCGGTCAGGATCGTGTTCTGTGCGCTCATCACCACGACCGGCAGGTCGGGCCGCAAGCGCTTGATGCGCGGCAGCAGATTGAAGCCGCTCTCGTCGGGCAAAACGACATCCGTGATGACGAGACTGCCCTCGCCCGCGGACACCCAGCGCCACAATCCGGCCGCGGTTGCGGTCGTGCGCACATCGTAGCCCGCGCGGCCCAATGCCTGATGCAGCACCGTGCGGATGGCGGCATCGTCGTCGGCGATGAGGATCGTTCCTGCCGGCATGCTCAGCCTCCACCATCCGCTTTGGGCAACAACACGCGAAACACGGTGCGCCCCGCCATGGAATCGCACTCCACCACGCCGCCGTGATCGCCGATAATCTTGGCCACAAGCGCGAGGCCCAATCCGCTGCCGTTCGGTTTCGTCGTGACGAAAGGATCGAAAATGTAAGGGAGCAGATCGGCCGGCACGCCGGAGCCGTTGTCGCGAACCGTGACTTCCAGCGGCACGCTCAGCCGCGCGCCCGATGTTCCGGCACCTACGCGCATGCCGGGCCTATAGCCGGTCGTGAGCGTGATCTCGCCGCCGCTTTCGGGAAGCGCATCGCTGGCGTTGCGCACGAGGTTGAGGAACACCTGGATGAGCTGGTCCTTGTCGCCGGACACGAGCGGCAGCGACGGGTCGAACACTTCCGCAAAGTTCACATGTTTCGCAAAGCTGGTTTGCGCGATCTGCCGCACACGTCCCAGCACTTCATGGATGTTCACCGGCGCGCGCGCGAAGGCGCGGCGGTCGCCGAAGGATTCCATCCGGTCGATGAGGTCGCGGATGCGATCGGTTTCGTCGCATATGAGGCGCGTGAGATTGCGATCGGCCGGTTGCACCGCCTCTTCCAGCAATTGCGCAGCGCCACGAATGCCGGCGAGCGGGTTCTTGATCTCGTGGGCCAGCACCGCCGCCATGCCATGCAGCGAGCGCACCGCGCCGCGATGGAGCAATTGCCGGTCGAGCCTTTGTGCGAGACTGCGCTCGTGCAAGGTGACGACGACGTTGCCGTCGGCATCACCGGCTGGTGTGGCCACAACGTCGGCCGTGCGTTCGCCGCCCTTGGGCGTTGCCAGATCGACGTCGCGCTCGCCCACCGACGCGTCACGCTCCTGCGCCTGGGCGATGAGTTGGAGGATCGGGCTGCCGAACGGCACCAGCTCGTCGAGTCGCTGGCGGGTAATCACCCCCGCGCTAACGGCGAAGAACTGCTCGGCTGCCGGGTTCACGGCGAGCACCCGCAGGTCCTGCCCCACCAGAAGGACGGGCATGGGAAGAACAGCGAAAATCTGGCCCAGACCGGGCTTTTCCAGATCGAGGGCGTTGGCGCGGGCGCTCACGGTTTGCACATAAACTAGGCATTGATATTTCTGGCTATATTCTAGGCATCTATCGATCAATCCCGCAAGCCAGCCTCTGTGAGGCGCGTTGACCCTGAAGGTCCCACACCGCTACTTGGCAACCATGCCGCGCATCGCCCTTCTCATTGTCGCCGCCGGATCGGGAAGCCGGTTCGGCGATGAACAGCCGAAACAATATCTTCCTCTGCGCGGCATTCCGCTTCTGCGCCGTGCCATCGATGCTTTCGCACATCGCGCAGATATCGCGGCCACGCAAATTGTGATTGGCAGCGAGCATGGCGAACTGTTTCACCGCGCCGTTGAAGGATTGAATCTGCTTCCGCCTGTTGCCGGCGCCGACACGCGCAGCCATTCGGTCTTTCATGGACTGCAGGCGCTCACCGTGCAGAAACCGGAATTCGTTTTGATTCACGACGCGGCGCGGTCGCTTGTTTCCCGCGCGCTCATCGACCGGGTGATCGCGGCGCTGGAAAACGGCGCCGATGCCGCAATTCCTCTCCTTCCGGTCGCCGATACGCTGAAGACGCGGAACGAAGACGGATGGAAGACCGTTTCCCGCGACGGCCTGCTCAGAGCGCAGACGCCGCAAGGCTTCCGGTTCGATGCCATTCTCGCGGCGCATCGCAAATTCGGGCATGAAAGCGTGACCGACGACATGGCGATGGCCGAACTTGCGGGATTGAAGATCGAAGCGGTCGCGGGGGAAGAGCGCAATTTGAAGATCACGACAAAGGACGACATGGCTTTCGCGGAAAAGCTGCTGGGCGATGCGGCGGAATTCCGCACCGGCTTCGGCTTTGACGCGCACCGCTTTGTGCCCGGCGATCATGTCTGGCTTTGCGGTGTGAAGATCACCCACGACAAAACGCTCGAAGGCCATTCCGACGCCGATGCGGGATTGCATGCGCTGACGGACGCCATCCTTGGCGCCATCGGCACCGGCGACATCGGACAACATTTTCCGCCCAGCGATCCCAAATGGCGCGGCGCGAATTCCGCGCAGTTTCTCGAACACGCGATGACGTTGCTGCGCGGGAAAGGCGCAAGCCTGACGAACGCTGACGTAACGCTCATCTGCGAGCGCCCCAAGATCGGACCGCATCGCGAGGCCATGCGCGCGCGGATCGCGAAGATTTGCGCGGTCGATATTTCCCGCATCAGCGTGAAAGCGACCACCACGGAAGGTATGGGCTTCACCGGCCGTGGCGAGGGCCTGGCCGCGCAGGCAACCGTAACGGTCAGAATGGAAAGCGCGGCATGAGCGAGGAAAGACAACTGCGCATCGCAACGCAGATTGCCACTGTGCTCGGTGTCGGCCGCTCACCGACCGCGCCCGGAACCGCGGGCAGTGTTGTCGCCCTGCCCTTTGCGTGGGCCATCGCGGGATTCGGTGGACGCTTCGTGCTGATGCTCGCCGCGATCCTGGTGCTCGGCATCGGCGCATGGGCATGCGAAATCTACGCGCGCGCCAATGGCCGGGACGATCCGTCCGAATGCGTGATCGACGAAGTGGCCGGGCAATGGATCATCTGTGCGTTCGCGCCGCTGTCCATCGCGGCCTATTTCCTCGCCTTCATTCTGTTTCGCATCTTCGACATCGTGAAGCCGTGGCCGATCCGGCTTGTTGAGCAGCGCGTGCCCGGCGGCCTGGGTATCATGGCGGACGACGTGGTGGCGGCGCTGATGGGAAGTATCATCCTGGTGCTGCTCGGCCATCTGGGAGTGTTCTGATGTTCACGCCGCAGCTTTTGCGCATGGCCGAAATGGTGCTGATGCAGGCGCGCGAGCAGAAGCTGCGCCTCGCAACGGCGGAAAGCTGCACCGGCGGGTTGATCGCGGGATTGCTGACGGAGATTGCGGGATCGTCGGATGTGTTCGACCGCGGCTTCGTCACCTATTCCAACCGCGCCAAGCAGGACATGCTGAACGTGCCGGGCGATCTGATCGCGGACATGGGGGCGGTGTCCGAACCGGTTGCACGCATGATGGCGGAAGGCGCGGTGGAGAATTCCAACGCGCATGTCGCGGTGGCGGTGACGGGTGTTGCGGGACCAGGCGGCGGCACGCCATTGAAGCCAGTCGGCCTTGTGCATATCGCCGCCTGCCGCGAACGGCGCTCGATCATTCACGAGGCGCACCGGTTCGGCGACATCGGCCGCAGCGAAATCCGCATGAAGACCGTGGAAGCGGCGTTGGAGTTGTTACAGCGGTTGTTGTGACAGTTTCTTCGCGCGGTCTTCGAAAGCTTTCGTCATCTGTGTGACGACGAGACCGAATGCGGCGCCGGCGACGGCGCCCAGAACGCGGCTCTTGAATTCGAAGTCGATGGCGAAATCCACGCGGCACGACTTCTCGTCAACCGGCGTGAACCGCCAGTGCGTGGTGAGCTTGCGGAAAACGCCGCTTACTTGTTCGACGTCGACTCTGTGTTCTCGTGCAACGGCGGTGACCCGGCTGGTGTATTTCTCTCGCAGCCCCCGAAATCCGACGATCGTCTCGCAGAGCATGATCTCTCGCAGCCCGACGGCCTCGCGCTTGAGGATGCGAAGCCCCACACACCACGGCACGAATTCCGGATAGCGCTCCACATCCGCGACGATCGCGAACATGAGATCGGCGGGATATGGGACGACGCGGGATTCGCTGTGGGAGGTCATGCAGATTCTTTCACTGCACAATCACATACCACATTCGTCATGGCCGCCCTCGTGGCGGCCATCCATTTTCCAGAGGCCAATGTCCCGCGTTAATGGATGGCCGGGACAAGCCCGGCCATGACGGATTGGAAAGCCGGTTAGAACTTCCCGCTTTGATAATCGTAGATCGCCTTACGGATTTCATCGGCCGTGTTCATCACGAACGGGCCGTATTTGGCGATGGGCTCGCGCAGCGGCTTTCCGGCGACGACGAGCAATCGCGCGCCTTCGGCGGCAGCTTCCACATGTGTTTTGTCGCCCAGCGACAGAACGGCGAGTTCGCCCTTGGCGACATCAACCTCACCAACCTTCGCCGTGCCTTCAAACACATAGAGGAAAGCGTTGTGCCCGGCGGTGACCGGCACCTCGACCTCGCTATTTGCAGCGACCGTTACATCCGCGACGAAAGGCTGGATCGCACGGTCGGGGCCCGGGCCTTTCACGCCGTTCCATTCGCCCACGATCAGCTTGGCGCTGTCGCCGTTGCCCAGATCGATCACGGGAATGTCGCTCGACGGGATGTCGGCATACCAGGGATCGCGCATCTTCTCCTTCGCGGGAAGATTGAGCCAAAGCTGGAAGCCGAAAAGCTGGCCGTTGGTTTGCGCCGGCATTTCGCTGTGCGCAACGCCGCGGCCGGCGGTCATCCACTGCACGCCGCCGTCGGTGACGATGCCTTTGCCGCCGTGATTATCGAGATGGGCGATGCTGCCCTTGATCATATAGCTCACGGTTTCGAAGCCGCGATGCGGATGCTCCGGAAAGCCGGCGACGTAGTCGTTCGGATTGTCCGAGCGGAACGTGTCCAGCATCAGGACGGGATCGAGATCGGGAAGCTGCGGCGTGCCGACAAGGCGCGTGAGCTTTACGCCCGCGCCGTCCTGCGTGGGCATGCCGGGGAATTTGCGCACGACGCGGCGCTCGGAAGCTGTCGCGGCTCTTTCAACAGTTGCTGACATGGGGAAACTCCAATTTCGCTCTCCCTTATATGGGGATCGCGTCAAGAGGCCCGGTGCTTGGCGGCACGATTGGCCTGCATCTGCGCGAAATCGGCGTCGGCGTGATAGGACGAGCGCGTCAGCGGCGAGGCGCTGACCATCAGGAAGCCTTTGGCCTTCGCGATGGCTTCGAGGCCTTTGAACTCTTCCGGCGACCAGAAGCGATCCAGCGCGGCGTGCTTCTTCGTCGGCTGCAGATATTGGCCGATGGTGAGGAAATCGACATGGGCGGCGCGAAGGTCGTCCATCACCTGCATGATCTCTTCGCGGCTTTCGCCCAAGCCCACCATCAAACCGGATTTGGTGAAGCCCGTCGGCACCAATTCCTTGGCGCGCTCCAGCAAGCGCAGCGACGCGAAGTAGCGCGCGCCGGGTCGCACGGTAAGATAGAGCCGCGGCACGGTTTCGAGATTGTGGTTGAACACATCCGGGCGCGCCGCCATCACGATATCCAGCGCGCCGTCCTTGCGCAGGAAGTCCGGTGTCAGCACTTCGATGGTCGTGCCCGGCGATTGCGCGCGGATCGCGTTGATCGTCTGCGCGAAATGTTCGGCGCCGCCGTCCGCGAGATCGTCGCGATCCACGCTTGTGATGACGACGTGTTTCAGGCCGAGCTTGGCGACCGCCTTGGCGACGTTCGCGGGTTCGTCCGCGTCGAGCGCGCTCGGCAAACCCGTCTTCACGTTACAGAAGGCGCAGGCGCGCGTGCAGGTGTCGCCCATGATCATCATGGTGGCGTGGCGATGCGTCCAGCACTCGCCGATGTTCGGGCAGCCCGCTTCCTCGCACACCGTCTTCAGATTGTGCTCGCGGACGATGGATTTGGTGACCGCATATTCCTTCGACACCGGCGCTTTCACGCGGATCCATTCCGGCTTCCGCAACGTCGGCGTATCCGGCCGATGCGCCTTTTCCGGATGGCGAAGCTGGGATTTGTCGATGACCACGGTCATGGCGGACATATAGGACTCTTCGGGCCGCGAAACCACCCGCGCTTGACCCTGCCCCCGATAGGGCCAAGCATTGCGCCATGGCATCCGCAAACGACACGAATGTGCTGGCCGACCGCTTCATGCGCGCGATCGAAACCGGCGACATCGAATCCGTCCGCGCCTGCTACGCGCCCGACGCCCGCATCTGGCACAACAATGACGGCGTCGAGCAGACCCTGGAGGAGAACATCAAAGTCCTCCACTGGGTGGCGCGGCACCTGTCGGGCCGGCGCTACGAGATCAAAAGCCGCCATGTGTTCGATGGCGGCTATGTCCAGCAGCACGTGCTGCACGGGACGCTCAACAACGGCAAACCGTTCTCCATGCCGGCCTGCCTCGTGGTGACCGTCACAAACGGGAAAATCGCGCGGCTCAGCGAATATCTGGACAGCGCCCACACACTGCCGCTGCGCGAGGCGTGACCGGCATTTGCCCGGGCGCGGCGCTGCGCTAGACTCGGGCGACAAAAAAGGACCGGCGGCTAACGCCGGAGTCTGGGGAGCGGAATTTGACTCTTGCCACCGTCGCCGCGGCATCCGGCGAAGATGTCGTGCCATTCGACATGTCCACCACGCATCGCACCGTGTTCAGCGCCTTCGCGCGGGCGCGGCGCAAATTCGGCGGCAAGCGCGTCTGCGTCATCGATGTCGACGACAGCGAGCGCACCTATGACGACATCATGCGCGGCACGCTCGCGCTGGGCAGCGCGCTGCGG
>DATCRK010000108.1:0-7310 GCA_036569005.1 Rhizomicrobium sp.
GCGGAGAAAGAGGGCAAGCTGAAGCCCGGCGGTCTCATCATCGAGGCGACCGCCGGCAACACCGGCCTCGGTCTGGCGCAGGTGGGCATCCTCAAGGGCTACAAGCTCATTCTCATCGTGCCGGACAAGATGGCGCGCGAGAAAATCCAGCATCTGCGCGCGCTCGGCGTCGACGTGCGCATCACGCGCTCCGATGTCGGCAAGGGCCATCCCGATTATTATCAGGACATGGCGGCGCGCATCGCGGAAGAAACCGGCGCGTTCTATGTGAACCAGTTCGCCAATCCCGCCAATCCGCAAGCGCATGAAGACGGCACCGCGCCGGAAATCTGGGAGCAGCTCGATCACAAGGTCGATGCGGTGGTCGTGGGCGTGGGCAGCGGCGGCACGATGACGGGCATCGGCCGCTTCTTCAAAAAAGTTTCGCCGCAGACGGAGATCGTGCTGGCCGATCCGGTCGGCTCCATCCTCGCCCCGCTGATCAAGACCGGAAAGATGATCGAGCCGGGCTCGTGGACCATCGAAGGCATCGGCGAGGATTTCATCCCGCCGAACTGCGACCTCGACCTGGTAAAAAAGGCCTATGCGATCAGCGACAAGGAAAGCATCGAAACGGCGCGCGCGCTTCTGTCGAAGGAAGGCATCCTCGGCGGTTCATCGTCCGGCACTCTGCTCGCCGGCGCGCTGCGCTATTGCCGCGAACAGACGACGCCCAAACGCGTCGTGACCCTGGTTCCCGACAACGGCAACAAATACCTCTCCAAAGTCTACAACGACTATTGGGTGATCGAGCAGGGGCTTTCCAGCCGCAACCTGAAAGGCAATCTCTCCGATCTCATCGCCCGCACGCACGACACCGGCGGCACGGTGACGGTGGGCCCGGACGACACGCTGATGGTCGCCTACAACCGCATGCGCGCCAACGATGTGTCGCAGGTGCCTGTGGTGATGGACGGCAAGATCGTCGGTATTCTCGACGAGCACGACATCCTCGCCCATGTCGAAGGCCATGATCAGTTCCGCGCGCAACAGTTCAAGGACCCGGTGCGCTGCGCGATGACAGCGCGTCTGAAGACCGTCCAGGTGAACGACGCGCTGGAAAAGCTGCCGCCGATCTTCGAGCGCAACGAAGTCGCCATCGTCTGCGATGGTGACAAATTCGTGGGCCTCATCACCCGCATCGACCTCATCAACCATCTGAGACTGACCAAATGACAGACGGCAAGAACCGCCTCGCCTTCGCCACGCGCACGATCCATGCGGGCCAGCACCCCGATCCCACCACCGGCGCGGTGATGGTGCCGATCTATGCGACCAGCACCTACGCGCAGGAATCTCCCGGCGTTCACAAGGGCTATGAATATTCCCGCTCGCAGAACCCCACGCGGCAGGCTTTCGAGCGTTGTATCGCCGATCTGGAATCGGGCGAGCGCGGTTATGCCTTTGCCTCCGGTCTTGCAGCGATCTCCACCGTGCTGGAACTGCTGAACAGCGGCGATCATGTCCTCGCCAGCGACGATCTGTATGGCGGCTCCTTCCGCCTGTTCGACAAGGTGCGCAAACGCAGCGCGGGACTGACCTTCGATTTCGTGGACATGACCGATCTCGCCAATGTCGAAAAAGCGATCAAGCCGAACACCAAGATGATCTGGGTGGAAACGCCCACCAATCCGATGCTGCGTCTGGCCGATCTTGCGGGTATCGCCAAGCTCGCCAAGAATCGCGGCATCCTCACGGCGTCGGACAACACGTTCGCGTCGCCTTACACGCAACGGCCGCTGGAGCAGGGCATCGACATCGTGGTTCATTCCACGACGAAATATCTCAACGGCCACAGCGATATCGTCGGCGGTTGCGCGGTCGTCGGTGACAACAAGGATCTGGCCGATCGCCTCGCGTTCCTGCACAACGCCGTCGGGGCCATTCAGGGCCCGTTCGATTCCTTCCTCGCACTGCGCGGGTTGAAGACGCTGGCGCTGCGCATGGAACGGCATTGCTCCAACGCGCTGAAGATCGCGCGCTGGCTGGAAGCGCGCAAGGATGTGGAGCGCGTGTTCTATCCCGGCCTTGAAAGCCATCCGCAGCATGCGCTCGCAAAAGCGCAGATGGCGGCGTTTGGCGGCATCGTGACGGTGGTGCTGAAGCGCGATCTCGCCAGCACGCGCCGTTTCCTCGAACGCTGCAAGCTGTTCACCCTGGCGGAATCGCTCGGCGGCGTGGAAAGCCTGATCGAGCATCCCGCAATCATGACGCACGCATCCATACCTGCGCAAACGCGCGCCGAACTCGGCATCTCCGATGCGCTGGTGCGCCTCTCCTGTGGGGTGGAGGACGCAGACGATCTCATCGCCGATCTGGAACAGGCGCTGGCGTAACACATGCGGCGAATCGCGGCGGTTCTGTTTGCTTTCGCTGCGATATGCAGCGAAGCACAGGCCGCACCGTCTGCTTGCGATGTGTTGCACAGCGCTGTGGCGGAATCGCCACCGGGTCCAGTCTTCCTGCCAAGCTTTCCGCAGGAGAAAGACGGCCCACTGCACAACACGGCGTTCCTTTATGACAACGCGGTCGCGACCATTGCGCTTGTCGGCTGCGGCGATGCGAAAGATGCCGCGCGCATCGGCGATGCCATGCTCGTCGCGCTGGATCACGACCGCTATTGGCATGATGGCCGTTTGCGCAACGGCTATGCCGCCGGTCATGCCGACAATCCGGTGAAGCTCGCCGGATGGTGGGATGCCAAGCAGAACCGCTGGGTGGAAGACCAATATCAGGTGGGCAGCGATACGGGGAACATGGCGTGGGCGATGCTCGCGCTGCTGTCGCTGAAGGAAGCGAAATATCGCAGCGGTGCCATCCGTATCGCCCATTGGGTGGACACGCAGTTCGACGCGCGTGCGCCGCAAGGCTTCATGGGCGGCACCTTCGGCGATCAGCCGAAGCCGACACCCAACCGCTGGAAATCCACCGAGCACAACACCGATCTCGCCGCCGCCTTCGCACAACTCACTGATGCCACGAAGGACGGACATTGGCGGGATCGCGCAAACATCGCCTCCGCCTTCGTGCTGGCGATGTGGAATCGCAAATGCGGTTGTTTCGATGCCGGCACGGCGGAGGACAGCAAGGCGCGCAACACGACGCTGGCCTTGGATGCGCAGCTTTGGCCGCTTCTCGCCATTGCTGCTGCGCACAGTCATGCCGACGCCGCGCTCGCCACGGTAAAGCAGCGCCTCGCGCTCAAGGGCGGCTTGTCTTACGGCGAAATGCGTGACGGCCTGTGGACCGAAGGCACCGAGCAGGCCGTGCTGGTGATGAAGCTTCTGGGCCGGACGAAAGACGCGGCTATGCTTTCCGCCGCCGCCGAAAAGAACCGCGCACGCAACGGCTGGTACTTCGCCGCGGACACCAAGACCTCAACCGGCTTCGATCTGCAGACCGACCTGAAGCAGCACCGCGCCTATTTCCACATCCCCGCGCTTGCGCCGCTGGCATGGGCGGCGCTGGCGGAGCAGGGCTTCAATCCGTTCGCCGGAACGAAGGCACTCCCGCGCTAACCCACCTTGTCCCAAGTGATCGTCCAGCTTTCGCGGCGTTCGATGAAGCCGGTGACTTTGCCGTTCGCGTCATACTGGAAGATCTTGCGGATGCGCGGATCGCCCTTGATGAAGAACACATCGCGCGTCTCCGCATTCCATTCCGACGGTTTGCGTCCGGGGCGCCCACCCATCAGCTTTCCGCCGTCCATCGCGAGCGTGTAGGTCGGTTCGGAATCGCGCAGCTTGTAGGTGCCGGCGAATTTTTGGAGGTCCGCCGCGGGCAGGGCGATCGCGGGCGGATCGGTGCGCTCGGCGATGAGCTGCACCTCGATCTGCTTCCAGCCATCGGCACGCTTCTTCCACGTTGTGTTGCTGAGATAGCTCGCGTGAATGGTCTGGCCGTAATAGTGCTCGACCTCATGCTCGCGGAACAGCGCCACCGCCGTGTCGCCGTCTTCGGAATAGGAAAGTAGCTCGACCTTGATATTGCCGCCGAGGCCCTTCGGCATCGGCGAAATTTCCTTCAGCATGTCCGCTTTGCCTTTGAAGGACCCGTCTTCCTCGGCGATGATCACATTGGGATCGAGATATTTGTCCCACACCGCCGCATTGCCTGGCACGATCGCGTCAGACATGTCCTGCTGCGCTTGCGTGATGATCGCGCGGTCGTCCGCAAACGCAGGCGCGGCGAGCGTTGTGGCCACGGCGAATGCCAGAATCGTGAAGCGCATCTTTCCCCCTTTATTTGTCATCGCCCGCTTCATGCGGGCGACCCATCTTCTTTGAAAAGGAAAATGGGTCACCCCGGACAAGCCGGGTGATGACAGTGTAAGGGTTAGGACAGCGACGGCAGATCAAGTCCGTGTGAGCGGGCGCAGTCGATGGCGATGTCATAGCCGGCATCGGCGTGGCGCATGACGCCCGAAGCAGGGTCATTCCACAGCACGCGCTCCAGACGCTTGGCGGCTTCCGGCGTGCCATCGGCCACGATCACCATGCCCGCATGCTGCGAATAGCCGATGCCGACGCCGCCGCCGTGATGGATCGACACCCACGTCGCGCCGGACGCGCAGTTCAACAGCGCATTGAGCAACGGCCAGTCGGACACCGCATCCGATCCGTCCATCATGGATTCGGTTTCACGATTGGGCGAAGCCACCGAACCGGAATCCAGATGATCGCGGCCGATCACCACCGGCGCTTTCAATTCGCCTTTCGCGACCATCTCGTTAAATGCAAGTCCAGCGCGATGGCGGTCGCCGAGGCCGATCCAGCAGATGCGCGCGGGCAAGCCCTGGAACTTGATGCGCTCGCGCGCCATGTCCAGCCAGTTGTGCAGATGCTTGTCGTTCGGCAGCAGCTCTTTCATCTTCTGATCGGTCTTGTAGATGTCTTCCGGATCGCCGCTGAGCGCCGCCCAGCGGAACGGGCCGATGCCGCGGCAGAACAGCGGGCGGATGTAAGCGGGCACGAAGCCCGGGAAATCGAACGCGTCCTTCAAGCCTTCTTCCAGCGCCATCTGGCGGATGTTGTTGCCGTAATCGACGACGGGAATCCCCATGCGGTGGAAGTCGAGCATTGCCTGCACATGTTTCACCATGCTTTCTTTCGCGGCGTGTTCGACGGCCTTGGGATCGCTCTCACGCATCTTCTGCCACTTATCCAGCGTCCAGCCCGCGGGCAGATAGCCGTTTATGGGATCATGTGCGGAGGTTTGATCCGTCACGGCATCCGGCTTGATGCCGCGCTTCACCATTTCCGGTAGAATCTCCGCCGCATTGCCGAGCAGGCCGACGGAGATCGCCTTCTTCTCCTTGCAGGCGCGCGTGATCATCTCCAGCGCTTCATCCAATGCCTTCGCCTGGTAGTCGAGATATTTCGTCTTCAACCGCATCTCGATGCGTGACGGCTGGCACTCGATGGCCAGCATGCAGGCGCCCGCCATCACGGCCGCCAGCGGTTGCGCGCCGCCCATGCCGCCAAGACCCGCGGTGAGAATCCATTTGCCGCGCAGCTCGCCGCCGAAATGTTTGCGGCCCATTTCCGCGAAGGTTTCGTAAGTGCCCTGAACGATGCCCTGGCTGCCGATATAGATCCACGATCCAGCCGTCATCTGGCCGTACATCATCAGACCTTTTTTATCGAGCTCATGGAATTTGTCCCATGTCGCCCAATGCGGCACGAGATTGGAGTTCGCGATCAGCACGCGCGGTGCGTCGGGATGCGTGCGGAAAATGCCGACGGGTTTGCCCGACTGCACCAGCAGCGACTGATCGTTCTCCAGCCGCTTCAGCGCCGCGACAATGCGGTCATAGGATTCCCAATCCCGCGCGGCGCGACCGATGCCGCCATAGACCACTAGCTCCTCCGGCCGCTCCGCCACCGCCGCGTCGAGGTTGTTCATCAGCATCCGCAGGGGTGCTTCGGTCAGCCAGCTCTTCGCGGAAAGCTGTGTGCCATGCGCGGCCTGGATGTGGCGGGTATTGTCGATGCGGGTCATGAAGGCGCTCGCGAAAAATGCGGGCGCACTTTGTCATAGCGCGGCGGGCGATTCCACTTAGCGGCTGTGGATAGGCTCCGGCGAAAGCTGCGGCGCGGCGCCATAGGCATGACCGGTGTCCGCGAAACGAATGCAGCCTTCCAGGATCGCGTAGAGACACTTTCGCATCTCGCCCGCGCGCGCTTCATCGTAGGGCACGGGCCAGTTCATCTCCGATACCTTCGCCGGGTCGTCCATATAGCCGCGGCAAGCGAGTTCGAGCTGGATCGCATGCACGCCCATTTGCGGCTCGCCATAATGGCGCGTCGTCCAGCCGCCCTTGAAGCGGCCGTTCGTCACCCAGGTGAAGCGCGAGGCATCGCAGACCGCTTCCACCGTGCGCGCGAGTTCGCTCGCGCAGGAGGCGCCGGAATTGGTGCCGATGTTGAAGTTCGGCAGCATGCCTTCGAACAGCCGCGGCACGGCGGAGCGGATGGAATGCGCTTCAAACAGCACCACGCGTTCATGGATGCCGCGCAACCGCCCGATCTCGTCGGCGATCGCAGCATGATAGGGATCGAAATATTTCAAGCGCCGCGCCACGATCTGCGTCGCATCCGGTGGATGGGAGCTTTTCTTATAGAGCGGCTCGCCGTCGAAGGTGGTCGACGGGCAAAGTTCCGTCGTCGCTTGCCCCGGATAGAGCGACTTGCCGGAAGGATCGCGGTTCACGTCGATCACGGTGCGCGAGATCGCCGTGCGGATTACCGTCGCGTCCAGCCCGCCCGCGAAATCATAAAGCTTGTGAACCCACCAGTCGGCGTCCTTGCGCGCAAGCCAGCCGGAGACGAGTTCGCTTTCGATGTCCGGCGGAATGTCGGTGCCGGAATGCGGAATCGAAACGATCAGCGGCGCCTCGCCGCGTTCGATCGAAAGCCAAGGATGCCCATTACTCATAGCCGGTCGTCATTGTCCGTTCCACACGCGGGCGTGCAGTGGATTATAGCCTATTCTGTAAACAAGCTCTGCAAGGTTTTCGACGTTCCAGATTGCAAGGTCGCAATCTTTTCCGGCCTCCAGCGTTCCAGTTTGATTCAAAATGCCAAGAGCGCGGGCGCTTTCGCGCGTCACCGCGGCAATGCATTCCTCTACCGTCATGCGGAAACAGGTGGCCGCCATGTTCATCGTCAGCAAAAGCGATGTCAGCGGTGACGTGCCGGGATTGTTGTCGGTCGCAATCGCAATCGGTACGCGATTCTTGCGGATCGTTTCCAGCGGCGGTTGTTTCGTCT
>DATCRK010000109.1:0-17843 GCA_036569005.1 Rhizomicrobium sp.
CAGCGGCACAGCGACCTTGGGCACCAGCGCCGGCGCGGGGCCGGTCGTTTTCGGCGCCTGAGCGTCCGCGGTTGCCATGAAACAGAGCGCCAGAGCGGCGCCGGCCAAGATCCCAAAGCGCATCGGAAAATCCCCTTCCCAACCCTCGAAAGGTAGGCGGTGACGCCCCTTTCGTCCATGCGCCGCAGCTTGCCTTGGCAGCGAAAATCGCCGTAACGAGGGGCATGGCGCAATTCGACTCCGGCGGCGTTTCCATCGCCTATGACCAAGTTGCCGGCGAAGGGCGGCCGATCATCTTCATCCACGGCTTCGCCTCGAACCGCAACGAGAACTGGAAGCGCATGGGCTGGTACGGCGCCGTGGAGCGTCGGCGCATGCGGTTCGCAGCGCTGGACCTGCGCGGGCACGGCGAGAGCGCCAAGCCGCACGCACCGGAGGCGTACAGCCGCGAGGCGATGGTGGGCGACATCTTCGCGCTGATGGATCATTTGGGGGCGGCGCGCGCGGACCTGATCGGCTATTCGATGGGCGCGCAGCTTTCGCTCGCCGCCGCACTGGCGAAGCCCGAACGCGTTTGCGATCTCATTCTCGGCGGCATCGGCGGCAAACTGTTCGATCCATTGCCACCGGGCACGCCGATGGCGGACGCGATGAACGCGGAGTCCATCGAGGCCATCTCCGAGCCCTTGCTCAGGAGCTTCCGTCAGTTCGCCGACGAACAAGGCGAAGACCGCAAGGCGCTGGCCGCCTGCTCAGCGGGGCGCGGCTCGCGCTTCACGCGGGACGACGTCGCCGCACTTTCGGCCCACACGCTGATCGTCGCCGGCGCGCGCGATCAGCTCGCCGGCGATCCTGAGGAACTGGCCGCCGCCATTCCCGGCGCGAAGGCCGTCACCCTGCCCGGCTGCGATCACTTCAGCGCCATATCCCACGCGCTGTTCAAGGCGGCGGTGTTCGATTTCTTCGACGGCGAGATCGGCTGAAAAGAAAACACCGGCGGATCGCTCCGCCGGTGTTTTTTCGCTTTCGGCCCGATCAGTTCGACGCGAGCTGGATCGGCTTGCCGCTGTCGCGGTTCGACAGGTCGATCACGATCACCGTGTAGCCGCCGGCCAGAAGCTCGCCGAGCTGCTGCACGGTGTGCACGAGGATCATCTTCGGCTTGCCACCACCCGGCGACAGCAGTCCGAGAAGGACGCCCTGCGGCAGGATCAACTGGCCGTTGGCTCCGATCGTGGTCCCCGACGGAAGCGTGAAGCCTTCGACCACGAGCTGGTTCGGATTGACGTCGCCCTGGCCGACCGTGTGCTGGCCGTTCAGGTCGACCACGCCGCTGCCGTTCGTATCGACGTTTGTCCAGGTACCGTCCACCGAACCATTGGCGGCCGACAGTTTGAGGTTGGTGGCATTGACCGCAGCGTCGACATTGTCGGATGCCGTGATCGCGACGGTCTGGGCGGTGTAGGAGCCTTCCACCGTATTGCCGGTGACGCTTGCGCTGTTCGACGCCGTGACCGTGCTGTTCACGTCGTCGCCGGAGAGCGTGACGTTGGTGCCGCTGATGTTGCCCGACACGTCGCCCTTCGCAGCGACATTGACGTCGCCGCCCGAGACGATATGGCCGGAGGCATCGCCACCGACGCTGCTGTTCACGTTGCCCTTCACGTTCAACGTATCCGCCGCGAAGACCTGATTGCCGGTCAGCGTGGCCGAGAAGTTGCCGGCGAGATCGACCGTGAGCGCGGTGAAGTTATCGCCGCTGACGGTGAGATTGCCGAGCTCGACCGAACTTGTTCCCGCGTTCTGCAGCGTGATGTCGCCATTGGCCGACGCCGCACCCTTGCCCGAACCGGCGATGAGCGTGAGGCTCTGGCCGCCGTCCGTCTTGCCGAAGATATCGCCCTGGAAGGTGATATCGCCCGCAGCGCTGGACGACTGCGTCGTGTTGATCGTGGTGTTCGCCGCCGTGAGCGTGACCGTGCCGCCGAACAGGAAGCTGTTGGCCTTGTAGGTCGAACCCGTGAGCGTGGTGGCGCTGGCGTCCGTCACCGCGCCGAGACGGGCGGCGGCGCCGAGATTGCCGAGCGAAACCTTACCCTTGCCAGCATTGATGTTCAGCGCCTGGCCACCTGCGGACGTGCCGTCGACGGAGGCGAGAACAATCGCGCCATCATCGCCGCTGGTGTTCAGCGCGACGCTGTTCGCCAGCGTGACCGCGCCGGCGAAGTTCATGCTGTCGGCCACATAGCTGGTGCCCGTCAGTGTCGATGCGCCGTCCACCACGAGCGCGCCCGCGCCGGCGACGTTGCCGAGCTTGGTGCTTGCCGCGTCGATCGTCAGGTCGTTGCCGCCGCCGGTGACCGAAGCCAGGGTGACTGCGCCGGTTGCATCCAGCGTAGCGTCAGCCGCAAGCGTGACCGCGCCGCCGAAGGCCATGCTGTTGGCGGCGTAGCCGGTGCCGGTCAGCGTCGATGTGCCAGTGACGGCGAGAGCATCCACGCCCGCAACGTTGCCGAACGAAGCCGCGCCGTCGAGCGTCAGGTCGTTGCCGCCGCCGGTGACGGATGCGACGGCAATCGTGCCGGCATCGATCGTGGTGTCGCCCGTGAGCGTCACCGCGCCGAACGCAGCGCTGTTCGCTGCGTAGCTGGTGCCGGTCAGTGTGGACGGGCCAGTGACCGCCAGCGCACCGACGCCGGCGATATTGCCGAGCGTGTTCGCAGCGCCGTCGATTGACAGGTCGTTGCCCGCACCGGTGATCGAAGCCAGCGTGACATTGCCGTTGGCATCCAGCGTGGTGTCGCCGGTGAGCGTGACCTCGTCCATGCCGATGCTGTTGGCCGCGTAGCTGGTGCCGGTCAGCGTGACCGGACCCGTAACCGCAAGCGCGCCGACGCCGGCGACATTGCCGAGCGCATTGGAGACGCCGTCGATCGACAGGTCGTTTCCGGCGCCGGTGACCGAAGCCACCGCGACGTTGCCGCTGGCATCCAGCGTGGTGTCACCGGTCAGCGTGATGGCACCGAAGCCGATGGCGTCGGCGACATAGCTCGTGCCGGTGAGCGTCGTCGCCCCCGCGACCGTGAGCACATCCACGCCGGCGACGTTGCCGAGTGCGTTCGATGCGCCGGAGATCGACAGATCCTTGTTGTTGCCGGCAACCGACGTCACGATGAGATTGCCGGTGGCGTTCATCGCCGTGTCATGCGTCAGCGACACGGCGCCGAAGACCATGCTGTTCGCCGCGTAGTTGGCGCCGGTGAGCGTCGCGGGCCCCGTAACCGCAAGCGCATCCACGCCGGCCACATTGCCGACCGAGACGGCCGCGCCGGTGAGCGACAAGTCGTTGCCACCGCCGGTGACCGAACCCGTCGCAATGTTGCCGCCGGCGGTCAGCACGGCGTCGTGCGCGAGCGTCAGGGAGTCGAAGCTCATGCTGTTGGCCGAATAGCTCGAGCCGGTCAGCGTCGCCGCCGCGTTCACCGTCAGCGCGTCCACGCCGGCCACGTTGGCGAGCGAGGCCGAAATGCCGATGACCGAGAGATCGTGGCTGCCGCCGGTGACCGGCCCCACCGCCACGGTGTTGCGCGCGTTGAGCGTGGTGTCGCCGGTGAGCGTGACAGCGCCGAACGACATGTCGTTCGCGCCGTAGCTGGTGCCGGTGAGCTTCGTAGCGCCCGTAACCGTCAGCACATCGACACTGTCGATATTGCCGAGCTGGTTGGAAGCGCTGCCGATCGACAGATCCTTGCCGCCGCCGGTGACCGAAGCCACCGTCACATTGTTGGTGCCGGTCATCGTCGTGTCATGCGTGAGCGTGACCAGACCGTTGAACTTGAGGCTGTTGCCCGCGTAGCTGGTGCCCGTGAGCGTGGCAGCGTCGTCAACCGTCAGCACGTCCGCGCCGGCCACGTTGCCCAGCGAGATGGAGCTGCCGTCGAGTTCCAGATCCTTGCCGGCGCCGACAACCGAAGCCACCGTCAGGGCGCCCGATGCATCCATCGTGGTGTCGTGCGTCAGCGTGACGGCGCCATCGAACTCCAAGCTGTTCGCCGCATAGCTGTTGCCGGTGAGTGTTGCCGCGCTGTCGACGACCAGAGCGTCAACGCCAGCAACATTGCCGAGCGAAGCGGAACCGCCGTCGAGCGTCAGATCGTGGCTCGCACCCGTGACGGAGGCCACCGTGATGAGGCCGCTGGCGCTCATCGTCGTATCGCCGCTGAGCGTCACCGCGCCGTCGAACGTCAGGCTGTTGCCCGCATAGCTTGTGCCAGTGAGCGTCGCCGCATCGTCGACCTCCAGCGCACCCGCGCCGGCGACGTTGCCCAGCGAGATCGAGCTGCCGTCGATCTCCAGATCGTTGCCCGCGCCGGTGACCGAAGCCACCGTCACCGCGCCCGATGCATCCATCGTGGTGTCGTCGGTGAGCGTGACCGCGCCATCGAACTCCAAGCTGTCCGCCGAATAGCTCGAACCCGTCAGTGTCGCGGCGCTGTCGACGACCAATGCGCCCACGCCGGCAACATTGCCGAGCGAGGCCGAAGCGCCGTCGAGTTCCAGATCGTGTCCGGCGCCGGTGACCGAAGCCACCGTGATCGCGCCGCTGGCGTCCATCGTCGTATCGCCGGTGAGCGTGACCGCGCCGTCGAATTCGAGGCTGTCCGCATCGTAGCTCGTGCCGGTCAGCGTCGCTGCGCTGTCGACAACCAACGCGCCGACACCGGCGACGTCGCCGAGCGACGCCGAAGCGCCATCCAGCTCCAGATCGTTTCCGGCGCCGGTGACCGATGCCACCGTGATCGCGCCCGACGCGTCCATCGTCGTATTGCCGGTGAGCGTGACTGCGCCTTCGAAATCGAGGCTGTCGCCTGCATAGCTGGTGCCTGTCAGCGTCGCTGCGTCATCGACGGTCAGCGCATCCACGCCGGCGACGTTACCGAGCGAGATCGAGCCGCCGGTCAGTTCAAGGTCATGACTGCCACCGGTGATCGAAGCCACCGTGAGCGCGCCGCTCGCATTCAGCGTCGTGTCGCCGGCGAGGGTGACCGCGCCGTTCAGGCCGACGGAGGCTCCCGCGAAGTCGCCCGACAGCGTCACCGCGCCGGCCGATGTGATCGCGCCGGTGGCGGTGAGATCGCCGTTCAGGGCCGACCCAGCGGCGCCGGAAGTGAGCGTGAAACTGTTCACGTCCACATCGCCGAAGTTGAAGGTCAGCTGCGTGCCGACGCTCACATCTTCCGCATAGGTGCCGGAGCCGACATTGATCGTGCCGCCCGCGGTCGCCGCGTTCTCCGCAGCTTGGATCGTGAGCGACTTGTCGCCGGCGGTGTTGAAGCCGACTTCGAAAATGTTGTTCAGCGCCGAACCCGTCCAGCCTTCGACATAGGTATTGGCGAGCGTCAGATGGTTATGGTTTGCCGTCGAGTCGGTCGCGAAATCGATCGCGTCCTGCTTGGTCTTCTGGAAGAAGGTGTACTGATCGGCGGAATTGCTCTTGTCCACCGCAACATAGTCGTACCCCGCGATGTTCAGCGTGCCGACGTCCAGGCCGGAACCGCCGACGACGCTGGGCTTGCCGCGCGAAGGATCGCCGATGCCGTCTGACTGGTCCTCGATATAGATGCCGTTCGCTTCGTTGAAATGGTTCGAGGTGTCGACGTTGATGTCGGTGAGCTGTTGGTCGTAGAAGTAATTGGTCTGGTACAGCGCGAGACCGCCCCAGGCGTTGTTCGTCGTGGTCACGTTGGTGAGCGTGATGTCCGCGCTATCCGTCAGCGCAATGCCGTTTCCGTTCTGAACGTTGCTGACCGAGACGTTGTTGATCGTCGCGTTGACAACGCCGTTCAGGTCTAGGCCGGTGCGATAGCCGCCATTGATCGTGACGTTCTCGATATCGAAGTTCAGCAGACGATCCGACGCCACGTTCGTGCCCGGGGTGACCTTGATGCCGTAGGTGCTGCCGGTATGCGCGGTCGGCGCGTTGAAGGTGAAATCCTTCAGGCTGACATCGTCAGCCGTGACGTTGATGCCGTAACCGGTCGAGTTGGAGGTTATGACCGTGCCGTCCTGGCTTTCACCCTTCAAGGTCAGGCGCTTGGTGATGTCCAGCTCATTGGCAAGCGTGTAGCTGCCGTCCTGCACATTCACGGTGTCGCCTGCCGCCGCCTTGGTTACGCCCGCCGCGATGTCGCCCTTCGCCGCGGTGACATACACCTGGCCGTCCACGAGGCGGACAAGGCCGTTCGACGTGTCGTCGATGCCGTCCGTGATCTTGTCGACGATAGCGAAAATCTCGTCCAGCGTCGCGGAACTGATGGCAACGCCGCCGAAAGTGTTGCCGTCGGTAGCATCGACTTCGTGCGTGCTGCCGCCGGCGGTGCTGATGTATTCCTGCACCGAGCTGGCGAAGGTCGAATTGCTGACCGTCACCGTTCCGTTCGCCGTGCCGTACACCAGAACGCCGGTGGCCGTCGCGACATTCGGGTCGTTGAACGAAAGACCGGAGAACGAGTCGCCGTCGATCGTGGCGTTGACCGTGCCGCCGCCCTGTTCCCACGTCAGAATGCCGTTCTGCGCGATCGTGCCGGTGTCGCCGCGGCCGATAAAGTCGGAGTCTGTTACCGTCAGGTTGATCGTGCCGCCGTTCGTGCCGGTGCCGTCACCCGTCACCGCGTCGATGGCGTTCTTGTTCCAGTTCTGGAACGTGACGTTGTCCACCGTGAGGTCAGTCGTGTTCGCACCGGTTGCGTCCACGGCGATACCCTGACCGGTCTGGGCGCCGGAGAATGCCATCGGGTTTTCGATGATCGCGTTGCTGATGGTGCCCGAAGCGTTGTTCCAGAATACGACGGCATTGGCGCCGAGATTGTTGGCGTCGATGGTCAGGCCGTTCAGCGTGACGTCGCTGGCATCATGGACATACACGGCCGTCTTCACGTTGCTGTCGTATTTGTGGCCGACGCCCGTCGTCAGAAGTGCGGTCGGCTGGATGATGGTCTGGCCTGCGCCCGCGCCTTCGATGTCGACGTTCTTGTCGATATCCAGAGCGCTCGTGTAGGTGCCCGCCTGCACATTGATCGTGTCGCCGATCGACGCGACATCCACGGCGGCCTGAAGGTTGTCCTTTTGCGCGGTCGCATAGACATGACCGGCAACCAGGCGCACCAGACCGTTTGAGGAGTCGTCCGTGCCATCGGTGATTTTGTCTTCGATGGCATAAAGCTGGTTCAGCGTTGCCGATCTGATAGCAACGCCGCCGAAGGTGTTGCCATTCGTGGCATCGACTTCGTTGGGGCTGCCGCCGGCGGTGCTGATATATTCCTGCACGGAGCTGGCGAAGGTCGAGTTCTCGACCACGACTGTGCCGTTCGCAGAACCGTATACCAAGACGCCTGTCGCGGTCGCGACATTCGGATCGCTGAAGGAAAGACCGGAGAACGAGTCGTTGTCGATCATGGCATTGACCGTGCCGCCCCCCTGTTCCCAGGCAAGGATGCCGTTCTGCGCGATCGTGCCCGTGTTGCCACGGCCGATGAAGTCGGAGTCCGTCACCGTGAGGTTGATGGTGCCGCCGTTCGTGCCGGTGCCGTCACCCGTCACCGCGTCGATGGCGTTCTTGTTCCAGTTCTGGAAGGTGACGCCGTCCACCGTGAGGTTCGTGGTATGGCCGGACGTCGCATCCACCGCGATGCCCTGGCCCGTCTGGACGCCGGAGAACGCCATCGGGTTTTCGATGATCGCGTTGCTGATGGTGCCGGACGCGTTGTTCCAGAACACCACCGCATTGGCGCCGAGATTGTTGGCGTCGATCGTGACGCCGTTGATCGTCACGTCGCTGGCGTCATGGACATAGACGGCAGTTTTCACGTTGCTGTCGTATTTGTGGCCGACGCCCGTCGTCAGAAGCGCCGTCGGCTGGATGATGGTCTGGCCGGCGCCAGCGCCTTCGATGTCGACGTTCTTGCCGATGTTCAGTGCGTCCGTATAGGTGCCGGCGTCGACATTGATTTCCGCACCAGAGGCCGCCGCGTTGATCGCCGCTTGGATGGACATGGCCGTCCCGCCGGTGCTGACGCCGACGTAGAAGTGGCCGTCGCCGCTGACGTTGCCGGCGTAACCCTCGACATAGCCCACGGTACGGACAGCAGCAGCCGCGTCGATCGCGCCCTGCTTGCTTGTCCGGAACCAGGTGTAGAAATCATTCGGCGCGACAAGGCCTTGCGCGACGTAGGTGATGCCTTGGCCGGAAAGATTGACGGTGCCGATATCGGTCGCCGCCGACTGGTCTTCCGCGTAAATACCATTGGCTTCGTTGAAGGTGTTCGAGCCGTTGACGGTAATGCCGGTGAGCTGAAGATTGCCGTAGGTCGTGCCTTGATAAAGCGCGAGGCCACCCCAACCGTTATTCTCCGTCACAGAATTGGTCAGAGTGATGTTCTGGCTGTTCGTGAACGAAATGCCGTTGCCGCCGGTCATCGTGGTGGTGCCGACCGAGTAGCCGTTCGCCAGCAGATGATCGAGCGTGCCGTTGAGCACGCCATTGAGATCGAACTCGGACTTGTATGCGCCCTGGCTCGTGATGTTCTCAAGCGTAAGCCCATTGGTGGCTTCCGCCTTCAGGCCGTAGCCGCCGGACGCCGTCACGCCATAAAGCGTGAAGTTCTCCAGATCGACGGCGCCGTCCGTCGCGGTGACGCGCAGGCCATAGGTGGATGCATTGCGGGCATCGATGATGACGCCAGCTTCGCTCTGACCGATCAGATTGAGGCTTTTGTTGACGTTGATATAGCCAGAAGAAATCGTGTAGGTGCCGTCGAGAACATTCACGGTGCCGCCGCTGACAACAGCATCAATACCGGCCTGAATGGTCGCGAGCGGCTGGCGCGCATTGCCGTAGCCGTTATCCGGCGTTCCCGTGGCGTTGTCGTCGACGGTAACCGACGTACGGTTCGCGTAGGTGTATCCGCGATCCAGAACCGCCAGGCCGGTGTTCGCGTTTGCCACAGCCAGCAAGGCCGCCTGCCGGCTCGAAGACGCCGTCGTGGCGATGATCGCCGGATTGAGGTTGGTGTTGTAGACCACGCCCCATTCGTTGCCCGTCGTGCCGCTTCTGTTGCCGCTGATATTGACCGTGCTGCCGTCGCGATATTGAACGATCACCCCACCCTTCGTGTTGTCGAAGGTGTTGCCGGTGATCGCGCCCGAAGCCGCGCCGGTGGCGGGATTGCCACTGTTGGCGATCAGGATGCCCGTGCGGACATCGTGAATGTTGTTGTTTTCGATGTTGAAGTTGCTGTTGGTCGCATGCGTGACCTGGATCGCCCAGCTATTGCCGGGATCCCCGACGCCGCTCCACGTGTAGTTCATATAGGCCTGCGTCAGCGGGCCGGCGAACTCGATGTTTTCGACCGTTACATTGTTCGCGTCGATCGTCACGCCAGTCTGGCCGGTGCCGACGGCGATCTTCGCCCCTGCGGAACCGTTGAGCGTTACGTCGTTCTTATTGATCGTTGTTCCGGCGGAATAAGTGCCCGCACCGAGATTAATCGTTGAGCCACCCGTGACGCTACCGATCATGCCGAGCGCGTCGTTTATCCAGTTGCCGCTCGGGTTTGAGGTATTTCCAACCGTGTTGACGTCGAGTGTCAGCGTGCTTCCGGCACCCGTCAGACTGATTGTGCTGCCGCCAGTCGCGAAAAGATGATGCCCTTCAAGTGTAAGGTCAGCGCCATTCATCGTCGTCGTGTTGATCGAGGATGAAAGAGTGATGTCCCCGGCATCGGTCCCGTCGCTGGCAGTCGACAAGTCAACGCTGGTGCCAGTCGACAATGACAGCGCAATGGTGGCCGCACCACTGCTGTCGATGTTGAGATCTGTCGGGTCGACTTTCCATTGACCGGCATTGCCCTTCACGGCAGATGCCGAAACCTTCAATCCAGCGGCTAATGCAACATCATGCCCCGACGTTTCGATCTTGCCGCCGTCGCCGCTCTTGCTCCCGCCCTTCGCGGAGAACGAGCCGGCATAGTTGCCCTGCACATTCGCAACCGAGGTGATCGTGCCGCCCGTGCCGTTCGTGCCGGCGTCGGCGGTGATCGAGGCGGTCTTCGTCGTGTTGACCGTGTCGGCACCGAGAATGATCGTGCCGCCCGACGTCGTGGCCGAGGACGCGCTGACCGTGCCCGAAACATTCACGACCGAGTTGACGACCTGGCCCGCCGCTTTCGCGGTGAGCGCAATGGTGCCGCCCGGGTTCACGATCTTGCCGGTGTTGTCGACAACCGCCTTCACCGAGCCGAGGCCCAGTTCGACGAGATGATCGCCCGCGAGGTCGAGCGTGTAGGTCGTGCCGGCAGCCAGCGCGACGCGGCCGACGGTGGCGTTGATCGTGCCGCTGTTGCGCACCGACGGCGCCACGAAAGCCGCAAGGCCGTTCTGACCGACCGTGACACGGCCTTCGTTCACGACGGAGCCGTGATCGGCACCCGTCATCTGCAGCTTGTTGCTGCCGGCCATGAAGGCCTTGTCGTTGATGTTGGCCGTGGTGGCGACGATGCCCGCCGCGTCCACGCGCGCGGACTTGCCGAAGAACACGCCGTTCGGATTCAGAATCCAGACCTGGCCGTTGGCGTGCAGGCCGCCTTCGATGTCGGACGGATTGGTCGAACCGTTCACGCGGTTCACGGCGATGGAGCTCGTGCCAGGCTGGTTGAAGTTCACCTGCGCCTTGGAGCCGATGTCGAAGCTGCGCCAGTCGATGACCGTGCGGTTGGTCTGCTGATTGACGTTCAGCGTGCTGCCGGACTGGGAGAAGGAGTCCTTGCCGCCGACGACGTTGGGGTTCTGCGGCAGCGTGTTGGCATCGAGCGCGTGTGCGGGGCCAGTGCCGAACAACACCGATGCCGCGCCCAGCGCGAACAGAGGCCGCGTCAGTGCCGACGTGCCAAGGAAGTTCGTGACTTGTTTCGCCGATTTCTTACCCATGACCCCACTCCTCCGGGCGTTCCGCCCGCGACATTCTTAAATTTTTCAGAAATTTGTTCCGACAGAGAACAGGAAACGCGAATCGCGCTTAACACCGCCAAGCACATCGCGTTCGAGCGGATCGGCCCATTCGACGTCCGCGTTAAGCTGGTTAAGAACCGCGAAGCGCGCGCCCGCGCCGGCGGATGATAATGTCTCGTGCTTCGGCGTGCCGGGCAGTGCATGGGACTGCCACACCTCACCGCCCTCGTAGAAACCATAAAGCTGCACGCCGGAAACCGGGCCTGCTTCCTGGATCGCGTCCCAGCGGAGTTCGACCTTGCCCGCCAAGGCGGAGTCGCCTGTGATCTGGCTGGGATCGAAAGCGCGATCGAAACTGTAGCCGCCGAGCGAATATTGTTCGGAGGCGAGCAGCGGCTTGCCGAACGACGTCTGCCCGCTCGCCGCCAGCAGCACGGAAACATCTTCGAACAGCGGGTGCTCGTGGCTCGCATCGAAGTTGGCGCGCGTATAGGTGCCGCTCGCGCCGACGCGCGACTTGTTGGGCGAACTCTTTTCCGTCGCGCCGAAAACCGGCACACCCTGCGTGAGGCGACCAGACAGCGTGGAGTAGCCGCCCCAGTCGTCGAGCGCATTGATGTAAAGCTGCGCGTAGACCGAGCGCACATGATCGCTGAACAACGGATCGATCAACGCGTTCTTCGACGATGTGTCGCGATAGGAGACGCCGGCCGTTCCGGAGAAGTTGAAATCGCGCGAGCGCGTGAACGGATAGGACAGCGCCATGTCGCCATTGATCGCCTTGCCGGACGTATCGAGCGCCGCGAGCACGGAGCCGGGCTTGGTGTGCGTATAACTCAGCGTCGTGAAGAGACGCATGCCGTCATCGCCCAGTGGCTGATCGAACGACACTGCGCCATAGGCCATCTCCGGGCCGCTGTTGGGCGTGACGACAGCGTTGATGCCGAAGCGCCCGCCGGTGTCGAAGGCGTCGTTGATGAACACGCCCGCCATCACTTCATAGGGACCGAGATATTTGGAGCCGCGGTTATCGACCGCGACATAGGCGTCCACCGGTTTGCGGTCGACGACGAGGGTGAGATCCGCAGCGCCCTGCTCGGTCGCGGACGGCGTCAGCACGCTGCGAACCTGAAAGCCGGTCAGATCGCTGACGAGCAGCAGTTCGCGTTCCAGGACATCGGCCGTCAGCGGGCGAACGGCTTTGATGCGCGCGCCATAAGCCTCGAGATATTCGCGACCGCCGCCGGCGTCGCCCTGTATCTTCACCTGGCTGATGTAACCTTGAACGATCTTGAGCGTGAGGACGCCGTTGCTGACTTTCTGCGCGGGCACGATTGTCTGCGCGAGGATGAAACCGCGGCTGCGATAAGCGGCCGTCACCTTGTCTGCGAGCTCATAGACCTGCGCGAGCGTGATGGGGTGGCCGATATAAGCGGCCGCCATGGTCTGCAGTTCGGAATCCGGCAACGCCGTATTGCCCTGGAAATTCACGCCGGTGATCGTGAAAGTCACGCTTTCGCTGCCGGCAGGCGCGGCGGTTTGTGGCGTGGAAGGAATTTCGATCGGCGCGCCGACCGATGGCGCCGCCGGCTGCGGGCGGAACCGCTCGTCGACATGGCTAGGCTGAGCCGATGTCTGCGCGAACGCAGAATTCGAGCAAGCGAGCAACACGGCCACGCCGAAAACGGCGCGGCCAGATCTAAGCCAGTTCATCCCAACGCCCCATAGACAACGGGAAAAACGGCAAGGGTTGCCGCCGTTTTTCTGAGCCCCAGTAACACTTTATTAAGTGTTTTACGGGGTCAGTCTAAAAACGGCAATGCCACCATCGGCGCTTGGTAAGCATATGTGTGACTTTTTTGGCTGCCATTGGACCAAAGAGCACTTGGGCCAGTTTCCACAAATTGCCGGAAGGACTGTCACAAATACTGGCTACTTGCTTTGCTTCAGCAGGTCCGCCATGGCGGTCAGAATAGCTGGCGGCACTGCGGGCCGGGATTTGGCGAGGATTTCCAGCGTTTCCTGGGGCGTGTGCGCCATCCGGTAAGCCCGCGGGCTCATCAGCGCCACAGCCTTATTGGCTGCCGCAATAATATGAGCGACCCGGCTGGGCGCGGCGGCGGTGCTTTCTCCCCTCATAAGATGATCGGCGTCCCGCAAGACAGGTGCGAGGGGCGGATCGAGCGATGCCCGCGCGAGAAGATCGAGCCATCGTGCCGAGCCTTCCGCAAATTGCGCGGCTTCGGATTCTTCCAAACCGCCGGTTTTGGTGAGGACATTCACCGGCACGAACAGCTTTCCGACATTCATCAAAGCGCCTGCCAGTTCCGCTGCGTCGGCGTCCGCGCCGATCCGAAGCGCAACCTGACGGGATAAGGACGCGACCCTGCGCGAATGTTCTGCGGCGCCGGGATCGCGCAGGTCGATGGCCTGAAGCAGCACTTCTGCGATGTCGCGGTAGAGCCGCACGCCAGCCTCGCGCGCCGCCGCCTGCTGCCCCGCGGTCACATGCCGCCAGAGAAGAAGCAGCCCCAGAATAATGGCGAGCAGCGACAGCAGCAGGATCGTGAGCAGACTGCGGATGCGCGCATCCACACCGGCGAGCGCGGAGGATGCGCGTACGGTCTCCACCAGAACCCAGTTCGTACCCTTCACGGGAATGCCCAGATGCAACGCGTCTTTACCGTTAAGGTCCGGAGCGCGCTGGAGGTGCAAAGGGGCCTGCGCTGCGAGCACTTCTCCGCTTCCGGCGGCCACGCCCGTCACTGACGACCCAATCAAGGAAGCTTTGTCATTCGCCGCCGCGATCAGGCTTTCATGGCCGTGGTCGGCGGCGAGCGTCGATCCGGACCAGACCGAACGATCCAGCACGCGTTCGCCGATGACATATCCGACGGCCGGTGCAGACATCATGCCCTGTATCGGCCGCACCTCTGCCAGAAAGGCAACCGGCGATCCGTCCTTCGCTTGTGATAGCGACGGACCGGTTGTGCCGTCACGCGATTGCGCGAGGAGCGCCGCGATCAGCTGCGCGGGCGGACGATATCCGTAAGTGGCCGCGACGAGATGACGATGCGAATCCAAGACGGCGATTCCCGTTTCCGATGGCATCGACGGTTTCGAGGACGCGAAGGCCCCGCGGCTGCCGAGGCTGATGACGTAGCTTTGCAAAAAGGCCGCCTGGGCCTCGCTTTCCGGCGTCGGCGCAGGATTTGCGGCGGCTTGCGATAGATAGATCTGCACCGTCGGATTGACGGCAACGCTGCGCAGCGCGGCCCGGCTCTCGCTTAACCATTCATTGACCATACCGAGCCGCTGCGTGCCGGCGGCGTGCAGCCGAATGGCCCAGCGATCGAGCTCGAAAACGCGCTCATTGTGCGCGAGACGGAATGCTGCGGCCACCAGCGCCATCGCGGCGATGAAGACGCCGACACCCAGCAGAATGCCGCGCCGCCGCCCGCCGATGGCGAAATTGCTCATAAAATTCGATCCAAATCTTAAAAAAGGGCGAAGAAAATCGCTCGGAATCGCTGCCCCGTTTGAACCGCGATTTCATAGCACCCGACGCACACTGGCGCGAGCAAACATCTAACGGCGCGCCCCCATGCGGTCCGTCTCGGTTCTCCAGAAGGTGATTCTGGCGCTACTTCTTTTTGCGCCGGTCAGCGCCCATGCAAGCTCCGTCTTCCAGTCCGGAACGGCTGGCGGGCGGAATTTTGCGCTGTTTCCGTTCTGGCAGAACGTCATCTCCGACATGGCGATCGCACAACCCGAGCCGGTCGCGCTGCATCCCGATCCTGTGCATCCGGAAAAATGCGCGACGGAGCGTTTGTGCGTGCCGGTCGCCTGGACGAATTTCCTCGACAGCATTCGCAAGAAGTCACGCAAGGAGCAGATCGAAGCCGTGAACGCGTGGGCGAACACGCGGCCTTATGTGGAAGACATCCAGAATTATCATGTCTCCGATTATTGGGCGACACCGGGACAATTCCTCGCGCATGGCGGCGACTGCGAAGACTACGCCATCACCAAATATTTCAGCCTGGTACGCCTCGGCTTTTCCGCCGATGACCTGCGCATCGTGATCGTGGACGACACGAATCTTAATGTCTTCCACGCGGTGCTGGCGGTGCGCGCGGATGGGAATGTCTGGCTGCTCGACAATCAGCTGCAACACGTCGTGCCGATGGACGTGGCCGTTCAATATGTGCCGATCTACTCGCTTAACGAACATGGCTGGTGGATGCACTCCATGCCGAAGATCACGCTGGGCAATGTGGTGATCTCCGCCGGCCCGTCCGAAGATGACCGCCATTTCGCGCAGAACTAGGCTGGAAATGCCGCGGCAAAGACGGCCGATATGGCCGCTGGACAGGCCGCGGCCCCTCCCCTAAAAAGCCCCTCCTTCCGGGCCAAGTCCCGGATTTTCCGACGGCCAAAAGCCAAGGCAAGCCCAGGTAGCTCAGTCGGTAGAGCAGCGGATTGAAAATCCGCGTGTCGGTGGTTCGATTCCGCCCCTGGGCACCATCACCCTCAGAAGCCGCTGAATGGCTTAGACTTTCTGGATAAGTGTCCCACCTGAATCGGAAGGTGGGACTTCGATTAAGCGCATGGCATCTCTCGCGAGCGCAAATTGGCTAGCTTTCTTGGTGTAGTGGCTGGCCATTTTTGAGTTGCGCCAACCGAATATCGCCATGAGTTGGCGTTCGGTCGCGCCATTCTCGCTCGCGATAGTTGCAGCAGCTTTACGCAAACCATGCGCCGAACAGTGGGGCAGACCTGCTTCGGCACACCATTTCTTGAAGCGATTTCCAAATCCAGCCGCGCTAAACGGCTTACCGAACGCAGTGATTAAAAACGTTAGATGCTGATGCTCAATAGCATCGAAAGCGTGTTGCAAATCCGGGAGGATAGGCAGCTTCAATTCATTGTCCGAAAGGTGCTTTGTTTTTTGAGGTTTGAATGTGAGGACCCCATTCTTCACATGTTGCCTTCCTAGAAGAACTACGTCTGATCTACGGACACCCAAGTTCAATAACAACGCGAGCGCAAGGTTCGCCTGCGTCCCGATTGGATGATACTTTTGAAAAGTCTTGATTTCTTCGATGGTCCAAGTGTGAAAGCCATCCCCTTTTGCGGGGAAGTATTTCACTGAATGACTCGGATCAACCGCAACAAACTCTCTATCAGTAGCGAATTTGAAAACTTGTCTTAATGCTTTCAAACGAGCGTTGGACGCCTCGCTCTTCGATTGTAAATCATCACGAAGGCCAACCACAATCTTTCTAGAAATTTGAGCGAATGGGAAATCCCCAAGGCAGCTTCTTTCCGGCAAAATCTTCTTCTCAAACGTTGCCTCCAAAATGCGGCGACGAATAGACCCTGTACGTAATGACAGGCGATTGAACTCTGGAGACCTAAAATACTGTTCACACAACCAGCGCCACGATACGCGTTTCACCACATGCTTGGTGTTGGCCGCAGGCTCCCCATCTAATGCTTTCTCATATGCGGACATAAAACTTGGTGTGTAGGGAGTGCCGAAAAGGCGCGTTTTTGGCCTTCCCTTCTTGCGAAGATAGACACGTACATTCCCGAAGCGGTCTACATCCTCCACACAGTATGGAGGCAGGCGGCGTTTTGAATACTGCTTAGCGCGCATATGCCACCTCCAGTTCAAAATCGTTGCCTTGTGCGTCTGGCAAATTCTCAAACGCACGGTCGATTTGATTGCGATCCCAAATCTTGCGGCGATCTATGCGCTTCGCAGCAGGCATACGACCATCGTGAACCAATTCATCAAATTTGGACGAGGATATACCAATATAATCCGCCGCCACGTCACGATTCATTCCGCGAGCAAAAGCTTTACGTATATTATTGTCCGCACGCTTCAATTGTTCGCGCAACTCTGTACCATCAGGCATTTCTCTAAACTCCGTTTCTATAAAAGTTGATCTCCTTAATGGCGCGCACCCAAGGGGTTTTGCGCCCATTTCTGTTGCTAATAGATTTTCTTGATATTTCTTTGCACCAGAAGGTGCCATGTAGAATTGATCGCGAAACTCAACCTGCGAACAGATGTGTATGGGTATTCTTTCACCTGACAAACATCAAGGTGGAAAAGTATATACGTTTCGAAGGTTTTGAGTTTGCAAACTTCCAGATGCGAATTCGTCACACTGGAAATGCATTCAAACGAAATTCAATTGATTAGAAATTCTTTGGATAGGGGAAAATCCATAGCCATTGGATCAGCTACCGCTCTTATTGGCTTTGGTTGCTTTGACGGCTGATATACGCGAAGCGCTTCACGAATGACCGATGACACAGACCTACATTGCACAGATGCATACTTCTCTAGCCAATTCGCGGTTTCATCGTCCAAGAAGAATGTTCTTCTAAGTTTATAGTTCTGCATCAAGCACCTCTGATCAAAACTATATTTATCAGAGATCGCTGACATTCCGAAAAAACAGCGAAGATTCGTATGGATAATGCGCAAGCGCTCACACCCGTCCACTAAGTAATCTCAGATAATGTGTGATGTTGTGAAACGTGGCGAAACCGTGATTTCGCCACGTTGAAGGGTGGCATATGAATTCTATTGAAAAGAAAAAATATAAAACAGAATTAGATAGATGGATTTTGGAGGGCCTAGGCACACGCACGTGCATAGCCATCACTCTCACTTTTAATCCCTCTCTTATTAGCGTTCTTAATAAGAAAACCGCTAAGAGATCATTTAAGCACTATCTAAACCGTGTAAACCGCGATTTGTACGGGTGTGCAGATCGTGGCGGACATCTTGGATTAAACGTAGTGGCGGTTACTGAAGG
>DATCRK010000110.1:0-35951 GCA_036569005.1 Rhizomicrobium sp.
CTCCCAGTCCCGCCATGAAGCCGTTGAGCGGCCCGTAAGCCAGCGTGCGTCGGATACAGATAAGGTTCACCGGCCCGATCGGCGCGGCTGCGATCAGCCCGATCACGACGCCGGAGATTATGAGGCCAATGAGATTCACGCGATCTCGACCACGATGCGGCCGCGCACCTTGCCGGCAAGGATATCGTTCGCGGCCTGTTTCACGTCCGCGAGCTTGATGATCGACGTCATCGAAGCCAGTTTCTTCACGTCCAAGTCTCGCGCCAATCGCTCCCACGCCTGCAAACGGCGCTCACGGCGCATTTGAACCGAGTCGATGCCCAGAAGCGAAATCCCGCGCAGGATGAACGGCGCCACGCTGGTGGGAAGGTCCATGCCCTGCGCCAGACCACAAGCTGCGACCGCACCGCCATATTGTGTCGATGCGATGACATTGGCGAGCGTCTTCGATCCAACACTGTCAACCGCGCCAGCCCAGCGCTCTTTGCCGAGCATCTTGGGTTCGCCGGAGAGTTCCGCGCGATCGATGATCTCCGAAGCGCCCAGCGATTTCAGATAAGCTTCTTCTTCCTTGCGGCCCGTCGATGCGATGACGCGATAGCCGAGTTTCGCAAGGATCGCGATCGCAACCGAACCAACGCCGCCATTTGCACCGGTCACGATGATCGGGCCTTTGTCCGGCGTGATGCCGGCATCTTCCAATGCGAGCACGCAAAGCATCGAGGTGTACCCCGCGGTGCCGATGGCCATCGCTTCGGCTGGGGTGAATTGCTTAGGCAGTGGCACGAGCCACTCGCCTTTTACGCGCGCATATTCGCTGTAGCCGCCGAAATGAGTTTCGCTCAGGCCGTAGCCATTCAGCAGAACCTTGTCGCCCGGCTTGAAGTTCGGATTGGTCGACGTCTCCACGGTGCCCGCCAGATCGATGCCACCAATCATCGGAAATTTACGCACCACGGGCGAACGCCCCGTCAGCGCCAAGCCGTCCTTGAAGTTGACCGTTGAGTGCGACACCGCGACGACGACATCGCCATCCATTAGGTCATTCAGGCCAAGCTCAGCCAACTCAGCCTTCTGGCCGGAGTCGTCCTTGGTGATCAGCAAGGCCCGGAAACGGTCTTTCATGCGGGAACTCTCGTGGATTCAGGCGGGTGGGACCGCAAAGCACAGGAATTTACCCTGTCCGTCAAGGAAAAGCGGACGATCAGGCTGGCTCGAGGGTTTCGACGAAGCGTAGTGGCTCGCCCTGCGACGCCAAGGTCAGCGCGTGATCGCGCATGACGATCTTGCCACGGATGATCGTGGCGACGGGCCAACCGGTCGTCGTCATGCCGTCGAAGGGCGTCCAGCCACAGCGCGAGGCGATCCAGTTGTTCTCAATCTTCCGCTTCTTCTTCAGGTCGACGATCGTGAAGTCTCCATCGAAGCCAACCGAAATACGGCCTTTGCTCGCGATACCGAAGATGCGCGCGGCGCCCGCCGACGTGAGATCGACGAAGCGTTCCAGCGTCATGCGGCCCGCATTCACATGATCGAGCAGGATCGTGGGAAGCGTCTGCACGCCGGGCATGCCGCTTGGGGTGTCCGGATATGTCTTGTCCTTCTCCTCGCGCGTGTGCGGCGCGTGGTCCGAACCGATGACATCGACCAGACCTTCGCGCACCGCCTGCCAAAGCGCGTCGCGATGGCGCGCTTCGCGGATCGGCGGGTTCATCTGCGCATAGGTGCCAAGACGCTCGTAGCATTCCGGCGCGGCGAGCGTCAGATGCTGCGGCGTCGTCTCCATCGTCACGAGGTCACGCGCCGCAGCGATCAGCGGCAATTCCTCAGCGGTCGTGGTGTGAAGAATGTGCAAGCGCCGCCCTGCTCTTTGTGCAAGGCGGATGACACGCTCGGTCGATGCGCGCGCGGTTTCCACGTCGCGCCATACCGGATGCGAACGCGGGTCACCCTTCACGCGCAGATCTTTGCGCGCTTCGAGACGGTCTTCATCTTCCGAATGAACCGCCACGCGGCGCCTACCGGATTTCAGTGCGGCGAGAATATCGTCGGGATGGCTGAGCAGAAGCGTGCCCGTCGAAGACCCCAGAAAGGCTTTCACCCCGCAGACACCCGGCATCTTCTCTAGATCGGCCAGCGCTCCGACATTCTGCGGTGTAGCACCGGCATAGAACGCGTATTCGCAGTGCATCCGGTTCTTCGCGCGCGAGAGCTTGTCTTCGATGGCGGCGCGCGTCGTCGTGGGCGGGTTGGTGTTGGGCATCTCGAACACGCCGGTCACGCCGCCCAGCACTGCCGCGCGGCTACCGGTTTCGAGGTCTTCCTTGTGTTCGTTCCCCGGTTCGCGAAAATGCACCTGCGTGTCGATCACGCCGGGAAGGACATGTAGACCTTTGGCGTCGAAAACTTCGGCTGCCTTCGCGCCCGACAGTGCGCCGATGGCGACAATCTTGCCGCCGGTCACGCCCACATCCGCTTCGGCGATCCCGCTTGGCGTTGCGGTGAGGCCGCCTTTGATCAGCAGGTCGAAATTCATGGCTTGTCCTTCATCACGCGATCATAGAACGCAAAGACGTCCCGGACATATACGTCCTTGGTGAAGCCCTCTTCATAGCTCTGGGTTCCGCCCGCGACGATCCGCGCTCGCAATTCGGGTTCCGCGATCAGGCGCTGGATGGCGGTGGTCAGCGCGTCGGTATCGTCCACCGGGATAAGCAGGCCATTGATCTCGTTTTCGACATAGGCGCCCGGCCCTTGCGACGCGGCTGCGATCAGTGGCGTCTTCGCCGCCCAGGCTTCGATGGTCACGGTGCCGAACGGTTCGTAGCGCGACGGGAACACGCAGATATCGGCCGTTGCCAGCAATGCCTCGCGATCGTTCCGCCAGCCGAGAAATCGCACGCGGCTCTCCAGACCTAGGCGTTTCGTCTGTGCCTCCAGCTTCGGGCGGTCTTCACCCTCGCCCGCGATCCACAAATATGCTTCCGGAACGCGCGCTACGGCATCGAGAAGAATATCGAGCCCTTTTTTCCAGTGCAGGCGCGCGAGCGCGAGCAACAGCGGCGCATCCTTGGGCGTGTCGAATTGGGCGCGGTCGATCGGCGGCTGCGGCGTGTAGTCGGCCAGCGTGTGGATCAGAGCGATATTCTGCAGCGGCACACCCTGCTTGTGGATGTGATCGACAAGATCGGGCGTGATGCCGATGAAATATTCGCAGGATGCGAATCGCCAGCGCTCGCGATAACCGCCATACCAGCCGATGTGATGCGCTTTCCATTTCGGGGCATAGGTTGCCGCGCGGCCGGACCAGAACTGGATGATGTCCGGTTTGAACGTCTCGGTCGCACGCCGTAGCACCCGATGCGTCGGAAATCCGAGCCACGGACTGAAACCGGTGACGTCGTAAGGCACGCCCGCCGCCCGCAATCGCCCAAGCTGGAACGGCGCGTTGTCGCGCACGACGACGTGCTGCTCCAGCCCGGCTTCAGCCAGCGCCAGTACCGCATCAAAAAAGAAGGTCTCCACGCCCCCAACGGGTGCGCCCGCCATGATCTGCATAACCTTGTAGGGGCGCGAAGCGTTCATCGGGCGCGAGATTTAGGGGGGGCATTGCCGCTTGGCAACCGCCGGACTATCTGAACGCCATGGCCCACCGTCTCGAAGACCGCGCGACTATCGCCCTCATCGGTCCGGACGCGCGGACATTCCTGCAGGGCCTTGTCACCAACGACGTTGACGCTCTCGCGCCCAGCACGCCAATCTACAGTGCGCTCCTGACGCCGCAGGGAAAAATCCTGTTCGATTTTCTGGTTGCCGATGATGGCTCTGGGACGCTGCTCATCGATTGTTGGGCTCCAGCACGAGACGCACTGGTCAAGCGCCTCTCCCTATATCGCCTGCGGGCCAAGGTGGAGATAAAGCCACGCGACGATCTGGCGGTCTTTGCCGCATGGAAAGGGAAACCTCTTCCCGGCATCGTGTTCGATGATCCACGCCTGCCGGATCTCGGAAAGCGTTCTATCGCTCCGGCCGAGGATGGCACCGGTGATTATCTAGCGCATCGCTTGTCGCTAGGCGTGCCCGAAGGGAGGGACTTCGGATCGGACAAGATTTTCGCCCTCGATGCGGGCCTCGACGAGTTGCACGGCGTGGCATTCGACAAGGGATGCTATGTCGGTCAGGAGCTGACCGCCCGCATGAAGCATCGCGGCACAGCGCGCAAACGAATGCTTCTTGTTGAAAGCGCGAACAAATCTTCGCTGACCGCCGGCACCGATCTGCGCGCAAACGGCCACAGCATCGGCGAGGTCGTGTCCGTTTATGACAGCAGAGGCTTCGCGCTGGTGCGTCTCGACCGGCTCGAAGACGCCGGTGCCGCCCCCATTGATGCTGCCGGCGTCATAGTGCAAGTGACAAAACCGCATTGGCTTTCCGCTTGACGTGACAAGCCATCGGTTCAGAGTGCCGCCTTCTTCTTTATGGAGACGAGCATGCTGCATCATGTGTCAGTCGGCGTTCGCGATGTTGCCCGCGCCGCGTCATTCTACGATCCCGTGCTGAAAGCGCTTGGCTACAAGCGCGTGATGGATTTCTCGCCGGGCGCCATCGCCTATGGCGAAAGCAAGGACCGTCCGGAATTCTGGATCGGCAAACCGCACGATCAGGGCATCCCGAGCGCGGGCAACGGCACGCATGTCGGCTTCATCGCCAAATCCAAAGCCGCGGTGATGGCATTTCATGATGCTGCGCTGAAAGCCGGCGGCAGCAATGGCGGCGAACCAGGTCCGCGTCCCGACTATGGCTTCGCCTATTTCGGTGCCTTTATCTATGACCTAGACGGCAATAAGATCGAAGCGACCTTGATGGCGCCCGCACCGAAGGCCAAGGCGAAAGCCGCAAAGAAGCCGGCAAAAAAAGCGAAGAAAACCAAAAAGGCGAAGAAGTCTCCGGCGAAGAAAAAGAAGCGCCGGTGAAAGAACGCATTCGCTGCGCCTGGCCCGGCACCGACCCACTCTACGTCGACTATCACGACAAGGAGTGGGGCGTGCCGGAATACGATTCCCGCGCGCTCTACGAGAAGCTCGTCCTGGACGGTTTCCAGGCCGGGCTTTCGTGGATCACGATCCTGCGCAAGCGCGAGAACTTCCGCAAAGCTTTCCACAATTTCGACCCTGAGAAGATCGCGCGCTATAGCAAGCGCGACCGCGAGCGCCTGCTGAAGAACGAAGGCATCATCCGCTCAAAAGCCAAGATCGATGCCGCAATCAGGGGCGCGCAACTTTGGCTCGACATTGAAGAGAAAGAACAAAGCGGCTTCACGGATTTCATCTGGAAGCATGTCGACGGCAGGCCCATGCAGAACAAGTTCAAGGGCATGGGCGACATTCCTGCCAAGACCGCGATGAGTGAAGGCTTGTCGAAAGACTTGAAGAAGCGCGGCTTCAACTTTGTAGGACCGGTTATCGTTTACGCGTTCGCGCAAGCGGTCGGCATGGTCAACGACCACACGACCAGGTGCTTCCGCCATACGGAGTGCGCGAAACTGGCAAAGAGACGCTAGCGCACCGTCAGCGTCTGCTCGACGCGATCGATGTCATTCTGCGCGAACGTCTCTTCCGTGTAGCCGTACGGCTGGGCAATTTTGCGCCAGAACGCTGTTGCGCCGGTGTTCGCGGCGATCTGGCGGATCTTCCACAGCCCTGGAAACCGCTTCAGCAAGCCGTTTGCAAGGCGTGCACCGTTTCCGTCTTTCCGATGCGCGGGAAGAATGAAGAATTCCGCCATCTGCATCGCGTCGTGCTCAGGGGCGAAGCGGACGAGTGCGAAGCCGATGCGCTCGCCGTCCAATACCGCCCAGAAGGGCCAGCGTCGATCATCCTGCCAGTAATCATCGAAGTAAGCATAGGGATAGACGCCATCTGTCGGTTGCAGATTCACCATCGGCGCGAGTTCGGCAGCATAAAGCTGAAACATCGTCCATAGATCGTTCTTCTCGGACAGCGGCACGGCGACGATTTCGGGCGACATCAGCCGCGTCCGCGATAAGGCGAAACGCCGGGCTCGGGAAGATAAACGTCCTTCGGCAATTTCCCCATCTGCCAAAACACATCAATGGGGATGCCGCCGCGCGGATACCAGAACCCGGCGACGCGCAGATATTTCGGCTTGATCGCATCGGCGATGCGCTTGCCGATCATCACCGTGCAGTCCTCATGGAAGGCTGCGTGATTGCGGAAGCTGAACAGGAACAGCTTCAGCGATTTGGATTCGAGCAGAAACTTGCCCGGCGCGTAGTCGAATACGAAATGCGCGAAGTCCGGCTGGCCCGTCACCGGGCAGAGCGAGGTGAACTCGGGCGCGGTGAATCGCGCGATGTAGTCCGTATCCTTGTGCGGATTGGGCACGGCATCCAGCTTCGCCTCTTCCGGCGATCGCGGCACGCCGACATTGCGCCCAAGCTGGAGCTTCTTCGCCATCAGCGCTCCTCGTACACGCAAGACTGGCCATACGATGGCCGGCGCAGCTTTACGCGCGCGACTTCCGGTAGCGCTTTCTTCGCGCGTTCGAAGATGAAACGCGCGAGATTCTCCAGCGTCGGATTTCCGAGGCCTTCGACTTCGTTCAGCAATCTGTGATCGAGTGTTGCGCGAATTTCATCCAGCGCGGCTTTCACCTCACCAAGGTCACGAAGGAATCCGGTCTTCGCGTCGGGCTCACCGCGCAGGGTCACTTCGCAATAGAAGGAATGGCCATGCAGGCGCGCATTTTCCGGAGCACCCAGCCCCAGATAATGCGCGGCATCGAAGCCGAATTCCTGCGTCAACTCGATCATGGCGCGGGCCATGACAGGCAGAGGGCCCGCCCGTCAAGGGTGGAACGTGGCCAATACCATCCTATATTCTTGCCAAGTCCAGATTCAGCCGAGGGAATATGCCCAAGTTCACCAAACCAAGCCGGGAAGACCTTGTCCGCGTGTGGCAGTCCGTGAAGGAGCCCCTGCTGACGATTGGCTTCGTGCTTGTGGCGACCACCGCGATCGCGCGCCCCTACTACATTCCCTCCGGTTCGATGGAGCCGACACTCCAGATCGGCGACGACGTTGTGACCGCGAAATATGCCTATGGATACAGCCGGTATTCCCTGCCCTTCGCGCTGGGGCCTTCATCCGAGCATCGTCTGATGGAGCGCTTGCCCAAGCGCGGCGATATCGCTGTCTTCATCCCGCCCAGCGAACCGGGCCGCAATCTCATCAAACGCGTGATCGGATTGCCGGGCGACCGCATCCAGATGATCAATGGCCGCCTTTGGATCAACGGGAAACAACTACCGCTCTCACCGGCCGGCACCGCGCAGATGCAGAATGCGGATGGCAGCTATGTCGCTGTTCCAAAATTCACCGAGACGCTTCCCAACGGCGTGAAGCACGCGATCCTGAAATGGCGCGACAATGGCTTCATGGACAACACCGCAGTCTATGTCGTGCCGAAGGGCCATCTGTTCATGATGGGCGACAACCGCGACAACTCGCTGGACAGCCGCGTGCCCGTTGATGACGGCGGCATCGGATACATCCCGGTCGAAAATTTGGTCGGCCGCAGCGAGGTAATCCTGGGTTCGGTGGACTACCTCAACGCATCAGGCGTATGGGCATGGCCGACTGAGCTTCGTCTCAGCCGGTTTTTCAAGAGCGTGCGCTGACGCCTACTTCTTACGCTTATGCGTGTCGCGCCAGTCCTGCACTGCCTGCATCGTCAGCGCGACGTGGCTGTCCGGCTCCATGTTCGTATAAGCGAACGCGATCTTGTGGTCGGGCGTGATGACATAAGACGTCCGGTTTGAATATTCCGGATGTTTCGGCAGTACGACGTCGTAGGCCTTGATCACTTTCTGATCCGCGTCCGCGGCGACGGCGAATTTGTTGCGGCATTCGACCGATGAGAACTCCGTCACGCGGTCCGCATTTCCGGCGGTCACGCCAATGAGCGTGGCACCTAGCTTGTTGAAGCGATCGGTCGCTTCGGCAAAATCGTGCGCCTCGATGGTGCACCCCTTGGTAAAGGCCGCCGGGAAGAAATAGAGGACGACTGGTCCCTTTTTCAGCGCCTTGTCGAGAGAGAAATCAAATTCCTTGCCCCCGAGCGCAGCCTTGATCGCGAAGGCCGGCGCCTTGTCGCCGACCGCGAGCGCCGCGTTTGCTGCGCTCGTCATTAATCCCAAACCGAATAGCGCAGCCGCGCCAAGAATCTTTTCCATCGTCATTCCCTCCCTAGGCTGCATGTGAGCCTAGCAGAGGGAACGACGGAAGCCAGTGTTTACGTCGCCCAGCTTGTGTCGAAGCGCGAGGTGCGCGGGATGATGTCGGCCATCGCAAGATCGTGGCCATGACGCTGTTCAGCGGCGACAATTTCGTCCAGAAGCTCGGCGACGCAATTTTTACTGCGTCCATTCAAAGTGGGACTCTGTTGCAGATATGGCCAGAGCATGCGTGAGACAAAATCGCCGAGTTCGCCGAACCACTGTTCGTCTTCAACCGGCCCTCGCGTCGCGCCAACTTTCGCGCGTTTGTGAACCAGCACTGCCATGTGCGGCGCCGCCAGTTCGCGGACTTCGCTCTGAAGCTTCGGTTCGATCGAGAATTCGATACCCTGCTTGAGCAGAGTCCAGACTTCTTTCAGCGCGGCCCCAAACCCGAAACCGGACTGAACATGTCCGCGTGCTGCAAGTTCTTCCTGCATGGCACCCCCCTTTTCACCACCCTTCGCGAGTGTGCGCCTCCGGTCTTAATTCCAGGCTGAGAAGGATGGTTAGCCGCCGGGACCAAATTGCCTAAAAATTGAGGGACTTGTGACGGGGCCCCGAGCCGGGGTTTGTCCTCGCAGAAGGGATGAAATCCCCGCGACACCGATGCGACTGACATATTGTTGCGCCGCCCCCTCCCCCATGCTATCTGCACCGCGCGCGGGCATTAAGATTCGCTCACGCGGGTGAATTTCTTCGCTCTTTCAATAAGTTAGCTATCGTCTGAGTCGGCCGAAATTGCCTCTGAAAAGGCGCTCCCGACGGATCGGACGCAAACGGGGTGCGAGTGGCTCAAGAAGCTCACAATTCCGGAATTGCGGCGCGCTATGCGACCGCCGTTTTCGAGCTGGCGCAGGAGGAGAAATCCGTCGAAGCGCTGGAGAAGGATTTCGCCGTTCTTCAGGCGATGATGGACGAAAGCCCGGATCTCGCGCGCCTCGTCCGCGCGCCCGTGTTCAGCCGTGAAGATCAGGCCAAGGGCCTCAATGGCGTGCTGCACCGCATGGAAGCTGCGCCACTCACGCGCCGTTTCGTGCTCATGCTGGCAAGCAAGCGCCGCCTGTTCATGCTGTCCGATATCATTCGCGCCTTCGGCCAGATGGTCGCCAAGCTGCGCGGCGAAGTCAGCGCCTCCGTCACCAGCGCGCGCCCGCTCAACGATGCGGAAGTTGCGTCGCTGAAAGACATTCTGAAATCCAAGCTCGGGCGCGATGCGCGTCTCGAAGCCAAGGTCGATCCTTCCCTTCTCGGCGGTCTCGTCGTGAAGGTGGGTTCGCGCATGATCGATTCGTCTTTGCGCACGAAGCTGAACGGCATTCGTGCGGCCATGAGAGGTAACTGAAAATGAAAATCCAACCGGCCGAAATCAGCGCGATCCTGAAGCGCGAAATCCAGAACTTCGGTTCCGAAGCGCAGGTCAGCGAAGTCGGACAGGTCCTGTCCGTCGGCGACGGCATCGCCCGCATCTACGGCCTCGACAACGTGCAGGCCGGTGAGATGGTCGAGTTCCCGGGCGGCATCAAGGGCATGGCGCTCAACCTCGAAAACGACAATGTCGGCGCCGTGATTTTCGGCAGCGACAGCACGATCAAGGAAGGCGACACCGTAAAGCGCACCAACGCCATCGTGGACATCCCGGTCGGCAAAGGCCTGCTCGGCCGCGTGATCGATCCGCTCGGCAATCCGATCGACGGCAAGGGCGCGCTGACCGGCGTTGCCGAACGCAAGCGCGTGGACGTGAAGGCGCCGGGCATCATTCCGCGCAAGAGCGTGAACGAGCCGATGCAGACGGGCCTGAAGGCCATCGACTCCCTGATCCCGGTTGGTCGCGGCCAGCGCGAGCTCATCATCGGCGACCGCCAGACCGGCAAGACCGCCGTCGCCGTAGACACGATCATCAACCAGAAGAACGTCAACAAGTCGACGGACGAGAGCCAGAAGCTCTACTGCATCTACGTCGCCATCGGTCAGAAGCGTTCGACCGTCGCGCAGATCGTGAAGACTCTCGAAGACGCCGGTGCGATGGAATACACCACCGTCGTCGCCGCCACCGCCTCCGATCCGGCGCCACTGCAATATCTGGCGCCGTTCGCCGGCTGCACGCTCGGCGAGTACTTCCGCGACAACGGCATGCACGCGCTGATCATCTACGATGATCTTTCCAAGCAAGCCGTTGCGTATCGCCAGATGTCGCTCTTGCTGCGCCGTCCGCCGGGACGCGAAGCCTATCCGGGCGACGTGTTCTATCTGCACTCTCGTCTGCTCGAACGCGCGGCGAAGATGAACAAGGATTTCGGCGGTGGTTCGCTCACCGCACTTCCGGTCATCGAAACGCAGGCCAACGACGTGTCGGCGTACATTCCGACCAACGTGATCTCGATCACCGACGGGCAGATCTTCCTTGAGTCCGATCTGTTCTATCAGGGCATTCGCCCGGCGGTGAACGTCGGCATCTCCGTGTCGCGCGTGGGTTCGTCCGCGCAGATCAAGGCGATGAAGCAGGTTGCCGGTTCGATCAAGCTGGAGCTCGCGCAGTACCGCGAAATGGCGGCCTTCGCGCAGTTCGGCTCGGACCTCGATGCCGCCACACAGCGCCTGCTGAACCGCGGCGCGCGCCTCACCGAACTTCTGAAGCAGCCGCAGTTCTCGCCGATGCCGGTGGAAGAACAGGTCATCTCGATCTTCGCGGGTGTGCGCGGCTATCTCGACAAGATCGCGGTCGCCCAGGTCGGCAAGTTCGAGCAGGAGCTGCTGCGCAGTATCCGTTCGAAGAACCCTGAGATCTTGGAGTCGCTCCGCAAAGATAAGCAGATCACGCCGGATACCGAAGCCAAGCTGAAGTCTGCTCTGGACAGCTTCTCGGCGACATTCGCGTAAGGAAGAACTGTGGCCGGTCTCGCGGACAGAGTCGTGCATCACCTCAAGCGGCGGTTGATCCCGCCGACGACGCCGATCACGGCGTTGCCGGCGCTCGACATGGCGCGCGTGGTGGATCGCGGCTGCTGCCCCTATGACGGCTATCAGCGCGGTACCGGCCTCGCCCATGGCGATCTCGCTGAGAAGGTCTGGAACGATCCGCTGTTCCGCAAGGCGCTCGCCATCGCGCGTCACGATCCGGTACGAACGATGTGCACCGAAGCGCGGTTGATGAACATCTTCCTGCTCATCAAGTTCTTCTTAAGGGATCTGCCCTCGCAGAACATCGTCGAGTACGGCACTTATCGCGGCGGCTCTGCCCTATTCATGGCGACGCTGTTGAAGGAGCTTTATTCGAACGCGCGCGTGTGGGCGCTAGACACCTTCGAAGGCATGCCGGAAGGCAAGCACGGTCTCGACCTTCCCCCGCCTGACGATTTCGCAGCAACCAATCTGAACATGATCCGCTTTACCGCAGAACAGAACGGCCTCGACAATGTCGAGTTCGTAAAAGGCCTGATCCAGGACACGGCGGAAGACGTTTACAAGAGGGCTGGCAGCATCGCGCTCGCGCATATCGATGTGGTGCTGCATTCCGCAGTCGTCTACGCGCAGGACAGCGTGTGGAACGTCATGACGCCCGGCGGCTACATTGTCTACGACGACGCAACGGAGCCCACTTGCCCCGGCGCCACGCGCGCGGTGGAAGAGATAATCTCCAAGCGCAACATTTCGCTCGAACAGGTTTATCCGCACATGGTGCTGCGCGCACGTATGCCCCATATAGCGGGGACAGCATAGGACACCGATGCCCAGCTTAAAGTCCTTCCGTAACCGCATCGCGAGCGTCAAGGCGATCCGCAAGATCACCAAGGCGCAGCAGATGGTCGCTGCCGCCAAGCTTCGCCGCGCGCAGGAAGCCGCGGAAGCCGCGCGCCCCTATGCGGAGAAGATGAGCGCGGCTATCGGTAATCTCGCTAGCGGCATGAAGGACAATCCGGGCGCCTCGCCGCTTCTTGTGGGCACCGGCAGTGACCGCCGTCATTTGGTGATCGTGGCGACAGCAGATCGTGGCCTCTGCGGCGCATTCAACACCAACATCGTCCGCCTCGCGCGCCAGAACATCGAGCGTCTGCTGCGCGAAGGCAAAGACGTGAAGATCATCACCGTGGGCCGCAAGGGCCGCGACCAGCTTCGCCGCCAATACAACGACCGCATCGTGGAGTCGTTCGACTTCATGGGCATCAAGCAGATCGCGTTCAGCAATGCGTTGAACATCGGCCGCGATATCCTAGCCCGCTTCGAGCGCGGCGAGTTCGACGTGGCGACGATCTTCTATTCGAACTTCAAGTCGGTCATCAGCCAGGTGCCGACGGCGCAGCAGCTCATTCCGGTGCAGGTTGAGACCGGCAAGGTCGCAATCGCCAGCACGGTCTATGACTACGAACCCGACGAAGGCGAAATTCTCGCCGATCTTCTGCCGCGCAATGTCAGCGTGCAGGTGTTCCGCGCGTTGCTGGAAAACGCGGCCGGCGAGATGGGCGCGAAGATGAGCGCCATGGACAACGCAACCCGCAACGCGGGCGATGTGATCGACAAGCTGACGCTGGTCTACAACCGCACGCGTCAGGCGATGATTACCAAGGAACTGATCGAAATCATTTCGGGCGCTGAAGCGCTCTGATTGGAGTAAAGACGATGAACGCCAGAACAGACAGCAACAAGCTCGGCCATGTCACTCAGGTCACGGGCGCCGTGGTGGACGTGCAGTTCGAAGGCCACCTGCCGGAGATCCTGAACGCGCTGGAGACCGACAATAACGGCCAGCGCCTCGTTCTCGAAGTGGCGCAGCATCTGGGCGAAAGCACCGTGCGCACCATCGCGATGGACGCGACCGAAGGATTGGTCCGCGGCCAGAAGGTGAATGACACCGGCGCGCCGATCTCCGTTCCCGTCGGCGAAGGCACGCTCGGCCGCATCATCAACGTCATCGGCGAGCCGGTGGATGAAGCCGGACCGGTGAAGTCCACGACGAAGCGCGCCATCCATCAGGAAGCGCCCTCCTTCGCCGAACAGTCCACGGAAGCGCAGATCCTCGTCACCGGCATCAAGGTGATCGACCTGCTCGCACCGTATGCACGTGGCGGCAAGATCGGCCTCTTCGGCGGCGCGGGCGTCGGCAAGACCGTGCTCATTCAGGAGCTCATCAACTCCATCGCGAAGAACCACGGCGGTTACTCGGTGTTCGCCGGCGTCGGCGAGCGCACGCGCGAAGGCAACGACCTCTATCACGAGATGATCGAGTCCGGCGTGAACAAGGACCCGAAGACCGGCGAAAGCGGCAGCAAGTGCGCGTTGGTGTACGGCCAGATGAACGAACCGCCGGGCGCCCGCGCGCGCGTGGCCCTCTCCGGTCTCACCGTCGCCGAGCACTTCCGCGATCAGGGCCAGGACGTGCTCTTCTTCGTGGACAACATCTTCCGCTTCACGCAGGCGGGTTCGGAAGTGTCCGCGCTTCTCGGCCGCATTCCTTCGGCCGTGGGTTATCAGCCGACGCTGGCGACCGACATGGGCCAGCTGCAGGAACGTATCACCACCACGACCAAAGGTTCGATCACCTCGGTGCAGGCGATTTACGTGCCCGCCGACGACCTGACCGACCCAGCGCCGGCGACGTCGTTCGCGCACTTGGATGCGCAGACCGTTCTGTCGCGCGCCGTGTTCGAAAAGGCGATCTTCCCGGCGGTGGACCCGCTCGACTCCAACTCGCGTCTGCTCGACCCGCGCATCGTGGGCGAAGAGCACTACACCGTGGCCCGTCAGGTTCAGTCGATCCTGCAGAAGTACAAGTCGTTGCAGGACATCATCGCCATTCTCGGCATGGATGAACTGTCCGAAGACGACAAGATCACCGTCGCCCGCGCACGCAAGATCGAACGCTTCCTGTCGCAGCCCTTCTTCGCGGCCGAAGTGTTCACCAACGTGCCCGGCATCACCGTGAAGCTCGAAGACACGATCAAGAGCTTCAAGGGCCTCGTCGCAGGCGAATACGATCACCTGCCCGAGCAGGCGTTCTACATGGTCGGCACCATCGAAGACGCCATCGCGAAGGCCCAGAAGATGGCGGCGGAAGCAGCGTAAGTTAGCGAATAGGGAGTAGCGAATAGGGATGCGGACAAGCGGAGCGAATTTTCCATTCGCTATTCGCCATTCGCTATTCGCTTATATGCAATGACGAAGATCGCTTTCGACCTAGTTTCCCCTGAACGGCTTCTTCTCACCGAGGAAGCCGACATGGTCACCGTGCCCGGCGCGGAAGGCTATATTGGCGTGATGGCCGGCCACATGCCGCTCGTCTCCACCCTGCGCGCCGGCATGATCGACGTACAGAAGGACGGCACCGACCGCCGCTTCTTCATTCGCGGCGGCTTCACCGAGATCAACCCGGAGAAGATCGTCGTTCTCGCCGAGGAAGCGATCCCCATGGAGGAATTCGACCTCGCCGTTCTCGATCAGCGCATCAAGGACACCGAGGAAGACCTCATCGCCGCCAAATCTGACACCGAGCGCAGCCGCATCTCGGAATCTCTGGACGATCTACGACTGATCCGCGCCGCGTTCTGAGGTTTTCCCCCAATCGTCACAGGGGCTTAATTCTCCGAAAGGCAGCGTTTTGTGTCGTCTTTCCGGGTTCCAAGACGGCAACACCCTTTGGTATAATTCATTGAATCCGTGGCGGGGCGCGGCGGACGGAAGGGCTTGGAATGTCTGAGGGTACGGTCTTCGCGGCGGGGTGGACACTGGACGATGTCCAGTGGTCCAAGTTCGACGCCTCCAAGGTGGATCCTGGCCTTCTGCAGGCTGTGAAGGCCGCCTCGCTGGTCGAATACAACGCACCCGATTACGTCACCTACCTCAAGAAGGTCTTCAAAGCTTCCGGCCCAGGCATCCTCGCGAGCATCGATCATTGGGGCATCGAGGAGACGCAGCACGGTCTGGCGCTCGGGCGCTGGGCAGAGTTGGCCGATCCCACATTCGACTTCAAAGCTGCGTTCGCGCGCTTCCGCGAGGGTTACAAAGCGCCGCACTTCTTCAACGACGACGTAACGTCTATCCGCGGCAGTCGCCGCGGCGAGATGGTTGCCCGGTGCGTCGTCGAGACCGGTACATCGTCATTCTACAGCGCGATCCGCGAAGCCGCGGAAGAACCGGTGCTCAAGGAAGTCGCGGGCCGCATCGCCGCCGACGAATTCCGCCATTACAAGCTCTTCTATGAAACGCTTCAAACGCTGGACGAGCCTGATCTGCCGTTCTGGCGCAAACTGATCGTCGCGCTCACGCGCGTAAATGAATCCGACGACGACGAGTTGGCGTATGCTTTTTACGCCGCCAACATTCCATCGAACGAGCCCTACAAGCGCGAAGAATACGCTCGCGCCTATTATGCGAAATCGCTGACGCTCTATCGTCGTCATCATGTGCGCAAGCTGGTACAGATGATTGCAAAGGCTGTTGGCGCCGATCCCAATGGACGCCTCACCCAGGCCGCCGGCGCGGTCGCATGGCGCGCGCTACGGGTGAAAGCCGGTCTCAACGCTCGCGCAGCGGCGCAGGTCGCGGCCTAGATTTTACCTTAGGCGCGTCAGACGCCGCGTTTCACCATCATCTGCTTGATCTCGCCAATGGCTTCCGCCGGGTTCAAACCCTTGGGGCAAGTGTTGGCGCAATTCATGATGGTGTGGCAGCGGTAAAGCCGGAACGGATCTTCCAGATTGTCCAGCCGTTCGCCCGTCGCCTCGTCGCGGCTGTCCGCCAGCCAGCGATAGGATTGCAGCAGGGCCGCAGGCCCCAAATAGCGCTCCGGATTCCACCAATAGCTCGGGCACGAGGTCGAACAGCAGGCGCACAAGATGCATTCGTAGAGACCATCCAGCTTGGTGCGGTCCTGCGGCGACTGGCGGTGTTCCTTTTCCGGTGTCGGAGTCTTGGTCTGCAGGTAAGGCTGGATGGAAGCGTACTGGGCGTAGAAATTGTTCATGTCCGGCACGAGGTCTTTGACGACCTTCATGTGCGGCAACGGATAGATGCTCACAGAGCCGGACACGTCCGAGATCGCCTTGGTGCAGGCCAGCGTGTTTCCGCCTGCGATGTTCATCGCACAGGAACCGCAAACGCCTTCGCGGCAGGAGCGGCGGAAGGTCAGCGTCGGATCGATCTCGTTCTTGATCTTGATGAGCGCGTCCAGAACCATGGGCCCGCAGCTGTCGAGGTCGACGCGATAGGTATCGACGCGCGGGTTCTCGTCCTGATCCGGATTGTAACGATAGACGCGGAAGTCCTTGGTACGTTTCGGCTTCTTGCCGTTGGCAGTGGTCGGCTGGGGCCAAACCTTGCCTTTTTTGACGCGGCTGTCCTTGGGCAACACAAACTGGACCATCGAATCCTACCACTGGATATAGCGCTGATTTTGCTTAGCAAACCATCGCCGGACTGGCAACGCGACGCGGTTTCGCGGGGTCAGGCCAGATTGATCTGCTCGAACATCCAGCCGATCTCAACGGGCTCATTCCGCACAGTGCCCAGCAAAACGATCTGTTCGGTTTTGCGCACCATGTCGGTGCCGAGATAGACGCTTTCCTCAATGGAAATCTGCGCGCCACCACAGCGGAATCGCCAACCGTCGCCATTAGGCAATTTGAGCAGTATGCCGCCGCCTTGGCTCGGCGATACGCGAACGTCGGGATGGATGTGAAAGCGAACCGAGAACGGCACGCCCTCGCGCGGGCGCCGCGCCGGTCCTTTCGGCAGCAGTCGGTCGACGCCGCTCAGCGAAAGCCCGTTCGGCGACAGAGAGAGCGTTCGCTCATGCGCGACACCGGAGTCCTGGACGTAAGCTTCATGCCGGGCTTCCACGATGGCCCCTTGCGGCGTTTCACGGCGGCTCGTTTCCACAGCAAATGGTCCGCCAACAAGGCGCGGCCCGATCAGATCGCGCGCGAAACCATCGCCGATCACACCGGCATAGGATGTGTCGTTCAGAACGACGGTCGAATGTGCCGCTGTCGCACGCAGCGCGGTGTCCCAGCGCGGATTGCGCGATCCGGCGGCGCCGCAATTCACCACCACGCGATGCTGCCCGTGGCTGAACTCGAAGGACAGCGCGCCCGCATGGCCGGTGTTGGCATGCACACCCTCCGGCGGTTTGCCGCAATCCAGAATCGCCAGCGTCCTGGCCGCCGCCATGCGCTGATAGCCAGAATGGGGAGCATGCGCGAAAGGCTGGCCGCGGACTTCATCGCGCGCCAGCAGCGCGGCCACCATGCGCGCATCGCTCTCGCGTCCGCCGTTGAACAGCGCAAGCGCACCGTCGCCATGGCGGAAAAAGCGCAACATCGGCGCAATGCGGTCGTGCGCGCTGCGGATCGGCTGCGGAACGTCCCTGTCGATCGCCTGCAGGGCATCCATCACCATCACCAGATGGCGATACACATGCGCCAGTGCTTCCGGCGACCGTGAGACATGGCCCCCGTCAGGAAGTATCTGGCGCCCCAATTCTTCTTCCAGCCGTTCAAGACCGAGCGTGAGGCGTCGGGGACTGTCTTCCAGGCACGCCCCGGCCAGCGCCTGGACGGCCGCCACTTCCAGCCTGGGCACGCCATCAGGCGCTTCGATACCGATCCGCGTCAGAAGCTTCGCCTGTTCCCGCAAGCTCACAAAGGTCTTGGAGCGCCACAGCATGTCGGAATTGGAGAGCACGAAGCGGCCATGGGCGAAGATATGCCCCAGGCGGCGGGCCACCGTCTCCGGCAGCATCGTGGGCTCGGAGTAACGCATATTGCGCGCGGTCCATTGCCCAATCAGATTTTTTGCAAGTTCACGGGCGGCGTCCCCACCGGCGGCCGAAAGAGACGGCAGCCATCCGAATTCGTGGAGGACCCTCCACCACGCCTCGGAAGGCGGTGGAATGTCGAAGACACTTTTCCCTGCAACCTCAACCGCTTCACCAGCAAACTTGAAGCGCCCCTTCAACATCGCATCGGCATCGTCCAGCCGCCGGGGGAGCGCGTCGTAGGGATAGAAGACGATATGATCCGGCAACTTGCCCTTCAACAGGCGCCGGTAAAACCAGTTGCGCCGCCACATCACGCGTAGCGGCATCATCAGTCGTCGCCAGAAGGCCCAAAGGACTTCCGGCAGGAGACTGAACGGAACCGATCGTCCGCGCCCGGTCACCCGCGTCAGCCCCGAAGCGCTGCGATGTTTGCTGCGTAATGCTCCGGTCCGCGTTTGAACACGGATGTCCCGGCCACGAGAATGTTCGCCCCTGCAGAGATCGCCATCTTCGCCGTCTCGGGCGTGATCCCGCCATCCACCTCGAGATCGATATGCCGCCCCGACTTTGCGATGCGGGTCGCAGCAGCTTCGATCTTCTTCAACTGGCTGGAGATAAAACTCTGGCCGCCGAACCCGGGATTGACCGACATGATGAGCACCAGATCGACTAGATCGAGCACGTTGTCGATGGCATCGATCGGCGTCCCCGGGTTGAGAACAACCCCCGGCCGTTTTCCAAGGCTACGAATCAATTGAAGCGTGCGGTGAACGTGCGGACCGGCTTCGGGATGCACCGTGATACCATCCGCACCGGCCTTGGCGAAGTCTTCGACATAAGGATCGACCGGCGAGATCATCAGGTGCACGTCGAAGGGCTTCTTGGCATGCGGCCGCAGCGCCTTCACCACCGCGGGGCCGATAGTGATGTTGGGCACGAAATGTCCGTCCATCACGTCCACATGGATGAGATCCGCGCCAGCCTTCTCGATGGCTTCGACTTCCGCGCCCAAGCGCGCAAAATCCGCCGAAAGAATGGAAGGCGCGATGCGGACGGGTGTGGCCATAGGGCCGATTAAGTGACGGATTCTGCCTGGTCCCGCAAGGAAAAGCGGCCCTCTGTCCCCAACAAGGCCAGTGCGAAAACGGGGAGCCAGACCAGTCGCGACTGGTAGCGGTCATGCGGATTGGAAAGCGCGCCGCAAATGAGCGCGTTGCCAAGCAGCGCAGCCATCGCGAAGCCCAGAAAGATCGCCGAGTTCCAGCGCTGCCGCCGTACCATCATCCAGAAAGCTGCGATAGCACCGATCTGCGCCAGCGCCGCCACCGGCCAATGCAGGTCATTCACGTCGTGGAACCGGATTTTTCCTTCCTGCTGGCGCGCGGCCATGTAGGCCGCCATCTGATGCGGAATATATCGGACAAGATTGCTGTGAATCGCCCATTCCTGAGGCTCGATCTGATCTCCCGTCCGAAAATCCAGAAGCTGCTCGGCTGTATCGTTGAATGTCGAAAGCAGAAAAGCACCGGGATACCGAAGGACAATGTCGTTCACGACGCGTTCGGACTCCGCCGCGGTACCGGCGAAATGACCAAGCTTGTCGAAAGGACTGTCCGGGAACCAGAGCCAATGCTCCGCGGTCTTTGGCAGTTCATCCTTGTAGGCGCAGAGCCTGTATCCGGATTGCGGGCATGTATCGTGCAGCAGACGGTCGACAAGACCGTCTTGCAACATGCTTGCAAACACGAACACACTTCCCGCGCGATTGAAGAACAGCTTTCCGGTCAGCGAATAATTCGCGGCAAACGTCAGAACAACCGCGAGCATCGCGCTCATCAACGGGAGTGCGAGACTTGAGAGACGCAGTCCCGCTGCGCCGTTCCGCGCGATGCTGACGAGCTTGAAAGCTGCCACGATCAGCACCAACCCAACGATCAGCAAGACATGCGATGGATGCGTCGCGGCCGAAAACGCTGCGATGGCAAAAACAGCGCCAGCGCGCGGGCCGCCGAGATCGCGTGCGTGAAATGCCAATAGATAGGTGCACAGAACGGTGAGCGCAGTGAAGCAATCTGGCTCGATCTGGCCGGCGTACCATGGCAGTCCGGTGAAGATGACAAGCGCAATCGCCACGCCGGCGAATGCCGCGACGCGCATTTTTGGCGCCACGCACCGCGCGGTTTCCACGATCACAAATGCGCTCAGCGCCGCCTGGATAATAGCGATCAGCCAGAGGCTCTTTCCGCCGCCGCCAAAGCCTAGGAACAGCGAATAGACCGGCGATCGCTCGACGACAAAAACACGCCCCAATCCCTGTAGGATGTAGGCGCCGGTGTCATAGAAAATGAGCGGAAAGCCGTTCCAGATGGCGACGCTCAGAAGTAACGGGACCAGAAGAACACAGGCGGCAGTTTCGGCGCACGCATCCGCAATGGGCAAACGCAGGGCGCGAAATACGCTTTCCCGCGTCGGTCCCCGCACGCTGCTCTCCGGTATCAGCCCTGGAAGAAGATTTCGGCGCGACGGTTTCCACCCTCGCCCTGCGCCGATGCGTCGTAGACCGGCTGGGAGTCGCCCACGGCATCGATCAGGATCTTGTTCGCGGGAACGCCGTCCTTGATCAGCTCGCGCATCACAGCTGTCGCCCGTGCCTGCGAGCGCTCGAAATTGATCTGCAGCCGTCGGGCTTCCGACACTTTGGTGGAGGCGACTGCCGCGTGCCCCACCACGCGGATATAGCCCGTGGCGCCCCGCGCGTTGAACGATTGCGCCGCGGATTGCACCTGCGCTCTGGCATCCGCACTCAGGATCGTGGTGGCCTCGGGAAACACGACCACAGCCGCAGGCGGCAAGCCCTGCGCATTGGAATAGGCAACCGCCGGAACCGCTCCACCGCCTTGCAAGGCGTCATAATTGGCGACAACCGCGCCGCTCATCTGCTCCGGGCCACCCATAGCAACCGCGGACCGCGAATTGGGGACTGCAGGGACGGCCGGTCCACCGGCATAAGGAGAACCGGTAAGTCCCGGCGCGCCGCCCATGGAGGCGGTCTGCTGATAGCGGGACATGATCGGCATCGGGACGAATTGGGCCACGGAAGCGTCCAGCGGCGGCGCTTTCGAAGCCTGGAAGCCCAGAGCCGCGTCGCTCATCGCAACCGACTGCGCGCCCGGCACGGTGCTGGCCGGGACGGCCGGAACGCCGCCCGAAGATGGCGGTGGAACGGAATTGCTTGCAACGGCCGTTGTCGGAGCCGGCGCGGGCGTGGCAGGAGCCGGTGCTGAAGCCGGTGCGGCGCCGCTGCTGTCCGAATCGGAATCCGAAGAATCGCTGTCCGCCGACGCGCCGGACTTCGAGCCTGTATCGACTTCTGCCACCTCGTCCGGCGGCGGCGCGGCACCCGGCGGTGCAGCAGCCGTCTCCTGACCGGCTCGCAGCGCATCGGCGCTGTAGTTTTGCTTTGCACGATCGGCGGCCAGCGAGTCGGCGACCTTCTTTTGGTCATCCGCCGTGGACGGCGCGGCCGGACGGTCCGGCGTGTCCGCGAGATCTGGGAATTGGCCGTTGTTCGCCGCAGCGTTGTCGGCGGTCGCGGTCGTGTTCTGATCCGCCGGCGGCGCAGACGCGTCAGCGGTATCGGAAGAAGACGATCCGGCGTCGCCCCCCATCCAGTCCGGGATGACCGAGCAGGCTCCAAGGGCGGCGGCAATCCATACAACGGCAGCCACGCGCAAAAGAGTCTTGGTCATTATGACTGGCCTCCAACCCCTGGCGCGGGCACCCCGCGCGGTCTTCTGCATATACCCGCCCCGAGGCGCTGTTCCAAGCAAAAGTGCAAGCAAAATCAAGCCTTGCGGCGACAAAGCTGTGAAGTGCGCGCCTTGCCGCAACCGGAGCGGGCGCGTATCAATCCAAGACGCCGCCGGCCGCAATTTTCAGGGTTTCCGAGGACATCTGCATGTATTGGGGCAAGATCACGCCGAAGACCCAAAGCGATGTTGCGGAATTGAACCGCAGCGGCGTCGTTTATGACATTCCCGAGCCGGCAATGATGCTGGCATCGGCCACGCATATTCTGTCGAAGCTTTTAGGTTTCACGGCGTCCGCGGACAGCCAGACGGCCGTGCTCGGCGACGGATCGCCCATTCCGCTGATGTCCTACAGCCTGGTCGAATATCTGCTGGGGCTCGATCTTTCGAGCTTTGAGGTTCTGGAGATCGGCGCCGGAAGCTCGACCAACTTCTGGGCGAAACTCACCAAATCGGTCCTGTCTCTGGAGACCAACGCGGGATGGGCCGAGACGGTGCGCAAAACCGCGGCATCCAACAGCGATGTGCGCGCGACCACCGACGCCAATATCGCGCGCGATATGCTCGATCTGAAGCGCAGCTTCGACATCATCGTGATCGATCCTGCCGCCAATCGCTATCGCTGCGCGGTTTCCGCGCTGAAGATGCTCAATCCCGGCGGCTTCATCGTGCTGGACAATTCGGACTGGTATCCCAACACCTCCAAACTCCTGCGCGAGGCCGACCTGATCGAAGTCGATTTCCACGACTTCCGCCCGAACCATCATTTCCGCTGCACCACATCGCTGTATCTGCATCGCGATTTCCGCGCGAAACCGAAAGGCGAGCGTCTTCCGCTCTCGCCGATTGGCGGCAAGGACGTCGCGCCGCAAAACACCTGGGACCGGCCGAACGGGTAGCCATGGCAAAAGACGGCGACAAACAATCCACGAAACCGACCGCGGCAGAGCCGGCGGCCGACTACAAGATCGGCGATCCTGGCGCCTTCGCGCGCAACATGGTGCAGGTCGGAATCCAATCGCAGCAATTGCTCAGCGATTTCGTGCGCCGCCAAACGCAAAAGGCCGGCAGCGGCGAACCACTGGACCCACTCAATATCACCGGCGCCTTCACCGAGCTGCTGCGGGGCATGGTTGCCGATCCCGGCGCGATCATGGAAGCGCAGTTCCAGCTCTGGCGTGACTACATGGGCCTGTGGGAACGCACAGCGCGGAAGATGATGGGCGGAGATGTCGAGCCCGTGGTGTCACCTGCGCCGAACGATAAGCGTTTCCGCGACAAGGAGTGGCAGGAAAACCAGGTCTTCGATTTCATCAAGCAGAGCTATCTCCTCACGGCGAACTGGATGCAGGAAACCGTGGCCAAGGCCGATACGAAGCTCGATCCGAAAACCAAGAAACGCATCGAGTTCTATACCAAGCAATTCGCGGACGCGATCGCGCCGACCAATTTTGTGCTCACCAATCCCGAAGTTCTGCGCACCACGCTGCAAAGCAACGGCGAGAATCTCGTCAAGGGCCTGAACAATCTTCTGGAGGATCTGGATCGGGGCGGCGGACAACTTTCCATTCGCCAGTCCGCCGATGCGTTCAAGATCGGCGAGAACATCGCGACGGCGCCGGGCAAGGTCGTGTTCCGCAATGAATTGATCGAGCTTCTGCAATTCGATCCGACGACTGAGCAGGTTTACAAGACGCCGCTTCTGATCTTCCCACCGTGGATAAACAAGTTCTACATCCTCGACCTGCGGCCCGAAAATTCCTTCATCCGCTGGGCCACAGCGCAAGGCTATGCAGTGTTCGTCGCGTCCTGGGTGAACCCGGACAAGAAGCTCGCGAAGAAGACCTTCGAAGATTACATGCGCGAAGGCATCTTCGCCGGACTCGATGCGGTGGCAGCCGCGACCGGCGAGAAAAAGGTCAACTGCATCGGTTATTGCATCGGCGGAACACTGCTGTCGGCCACCCTCGCCTACATGGCGGCGAACAACGATGATCGCGTGAACAGCGCCACGTTCTTCGCCGCGCAAGCCGATTTCAGCGAAGCGGGCGATCTGCAGGTCTTCGTAGATGACGAACAGTTGGAAGCGCTGAAACAGCAGATGGATGAAGCCGGCGGCGTTCTCGAAGGCGGCAAGATGGCCACGACCTTCAACATGCTGCGCGCCAACGATCTGATCTGGTCCTTCGTCGTGAGCAATTACCTGCTCGGCAAGGAACCCGCGCCGTTCGACCTGCTCTACTGGAATTCCGACACCACGCGCATGCCAGAAGCGACGCATCTGTTCTATCTGCGCCAGTTCTACAAGAACAACTGCCTCTCGCAGGGCAAGCTGGTGCTGGGCGATCAGAAGCTCGATCTGTCGAAGGTGAAGGTGCCGGTTTATCTGCAAAGCGCGAAGGACGATCACATCGCGCCGTTCCGCTCGATCTACAAATCGACAAAACTGTTCGGCGGCCCGGTGCGCTTCATCATCTCGGGATCAGGACACATCGCCGGCGTCATCAATCCGCCGAGCGCGAAGAAATATCAGTACTGGACGAACGACGCGTTCGGCAGCCTGCCCGACGGCAAGATGGCCAAGCCCTATCCGGCCAAGGTCGAAGACTGGCAATCGGGCGCAAAAGAAACGCCCGGCTCCTGGTGGCCGGATTGGGATGCGTGGCTGTCCAAACTCTCCGGCCCCAAAGTCCCCGCGCGCAAACCCGGTGACGGAAAACTGAAAGTCCTCGGCGATGCGCCCGGCACCTATGTAAAGGTCAAGGCGCGGTAACGCTCCCCTCCAGCAACCGCACGAACTCCGCCTTCTGCTTGTCGTCGATCCAGCGCACCACCGCGACCATGTCATGCTGGTAGTCGATGAACACCACGTTGTCGCCATTGCCGAGGAACGTCACGCAATCCTCTCGCGCCGCCGGATACATCTTGTGATCCGTGTTCAGGAACCAGTTCATGTAGCCATAGGTCGGTTCCTGCGGCGTCGGCGTGCGCGCCAACTTTACCCATTTGCGAGAGAGAATTTGTTTGTCGCCCCATTCGCCGTTGTTGAGGCCCAGCAATCCCATACGGGCCAAATCGCGCGCGGAGATGAACATGCCGCCGCCCCAATGCCCACCGCCCGGCGGCACGGCGATGCGCTGGCCATCGATGGTCGTGAACGCGTTGTCGTAATGCTCCCAATGCCACGTGTCCGACGCGCCGATGGGGTCCATCACATATTGCTTGAGCACATCCGGCAGCGGACGTTTCCACAGATGGGTCAACGCCAATGCCAGCGCGTTCACGCGCACGTCAGAGTATTTCCATTCCTTGCCGACCGGCGGCGATCCTTTCGCAAGCTCGGTCCAAGGATGCTCGCCCGGGCGATCCGCCCACCACGGCTTGCCCCACATCGTTCCGATCCAGCCGGACGTCTGCCGCAACATCTCATCCCATGTGATCGGCTGATTGTGCGGCAGCTCGAAGTCCGGCGTCGGATGCACATAGTCCAGCACGTGGTCGTTCACATCGCGGATCATGTGCTTGTCGAACGCAACACCTGCCACGGACGAGAGAAACGTCTTCGTCGCGGAATGCGCCATGTCCACTTTGTGGGTGTCGCCCCATTCGGCCACGATGTAGCCGTGACGAATGATGATGCCGTTCGCGGGCGCATGAACCGTCAGCGGCCCGATGGGATCACCGTATGGCCCCGCAAACTGAAGCGGAATGGTGATGCGCTGATCGCGCTGGTCGATCACGCCATCCAGATCGGGTGTAAGCTTCGTCTCGTGGGCCACGGCAAAATCGATGGCCGCTTTCAGCTTCGCCGCATCGAAGCCTTCCTGTGCTTCCGTGTGCGTCGCCCACGCATCGCCCGGCGGCGGCAGATAATCGGCGGCTTGCGCGTATGTCACGAAGAGCAATGCAGATGCGACGAGACCACCGAACGTCTTCATTCTTCCCCCAATTCGTCATTGCACGGCTTGTCTGGGCAACCCAATTTTCTTCCTAACAAAATTGGGTCGCCCGCATAAAGCGGGCGATGACATCTAATTTTTAAGCAGCCTCATTGCTTTCGCCACCGCAAGGCTCGCGGCATCGCCGCGCGCTTCAAGCCCGGCGATCGTGCCGTCAAAATCCTCTTTCGACTTGTTCTGCGAAAGCTTGAACTTTCCCAGCAAGCTTTCGAACGGCAGCGAAAATCCGACGATGCCGTTGAGCAGTGCTTCCAGTCGCTGCGGCGCCACCTTGTCCATTTTCCACGGCGGCTTCGGAAGCAGCTTTGCTTCCTCTTGCGCGGACATATCGACGATCTGCCGCCGCAAGTCCTCACGCGACAGGCGGCGCACCGTGCCGGTGCCTTCAACCGCCACGTAATTCCACGTCGGCACGGTGACGGGCTGTGCGTACCAGTCCAGCGAGATATAGGCGTCTGAGGCCATGAAGCCGGCGGTAATTCGTGTGCCATCCTTCACCGCCGCCAACGGGTTGCCCGCAGCCAGATGAAACCGGATGGCACCCTTCCCGTTTCCCGCGTCGAGTACCACCGGCGCGTAGGCGAAAGCGACCTCGCCGTTCACCACCGCTGCAAGCGTCGCGAGTACGCGCTTGCGGATAACTTCATGAAGAACAGCGACATCGTCCACCGCGAACGCGGAAGGACGATACATCAGACCAGTCCCTCGGTTTCCGGCAGGCCGAGCATGATGTTCATGTTCTGCACCGCCGCGCCGCTCGCGCCCTTGCCCAGATTGTCGAGCACGGCCACGAGCCGCGCCTGCTGCGTCTTGTCGTTGCCGAACACAAACAGCTCCATGCCGTTCGTCAGCTTGAGCATCTCCGCATCAACGGACTTGGACGGCATCAAGTCGTCGGGCGTAAACGGCATGGCCGGCTTCCCCTCCCGCACGGCTTTCATCGCTTCCATCGCGCGATCGAACGAAGCGACTTGCACAAGTTTCTCGCCGCGATAAGCCTCGCCCAGCGTCTTGTAGAGATCGAACACCGTGGACTTTCCCGGCAGCGCCCAAAGCTGCAACGGCACTTCCACGATCATGCCGCGATAGTATCGACCAACACTCGGCGCGAAGACCGGCGGATGCGTTGTGCCCGCGTGCACCTTCATCTCTGGCACATGCTTGTGGGCCAGCGTCAGCGCGTAAATGCGAACGACAGTTTCCGTGTAAGCAGGCGAGTCCTTCTTTTCGAATTCCTCGATCATGCTTTTGCCGCCACCGGAATAACCGGAGACGGCATTCAAGGTCAGCGGAAAGTCCGGCGGGATAATCCCCGCGCGCACCAGCGGCCGCACCAGCGCGATGTAGCCGGTGGGATAACAGCCCGGATTGGCCACTCGCGTGGACGCCGCGATTTTTGCGCGCTGCTCCTTGTCCATTTCGGGAAAGCCGTAAGCCCAACCCGGCGCCACGCGGTGAGCGGACGACGCATCGATCACTCGTACGTTGTTCCGCTCGATCATGCCCACGGCTTCTTTCGCCGCTTCATCCGGCAAGCAGAGGATGACGAGGTCGCTTTCGTTCAAAGCCTCACGCCGGGCGCGGGCGTCCTTGCGGTCGGCATCCGAAAGCTGAATGACCTCAAGGTCGCGCCGCCCGGCGAGCCGCTCGCGAATCTCGAGGCCGGTCGTGCCAGCCGCGCCGTCTATGAACACCTTCGAAACCATGCCGTCGCTTATGCCCTGTCGCTGTGACCGCTCGTCATTGACTTGTTTTAATACAGGGAATTAGCTGCTTTTCCACGCGCGATTCCAGCGCAGCACCGTTGCGCCCGCATTTTCAGGGGGAAATGCCATGGATCAGATCAATATCAATCAGCTCTGGCAGCACTTCGTCGACACAGTGACTAACCACTATATGGACTTTGAAGGCCGCGTCAGCCGTTCCCATTACTGGTATTACATTCTGGTTTATGTGGTCGTCGCGATCGGCGTGAGCATAGTAGCCAGCATCGTCGGTCTCCACGTTCTGTCTTCACTCTTCGGGCTTGCACTGTTCCTGCCGACCCTTGGCATGACAGCACGTCGACTGCACGATGTCGGAAAGCCAACGTCGTGGGTGCTCGTGCTCGCGGTCCCCTTTGTGCTTGAACTCCTGCTGGGCTTCCTGACGCTCGCCAGCATCATGTTCTTCCCGCTCTTCATGTTCTTTGCCGGAATTGCGTGGCTTGTCTCGCTGCTGGCGCTGGTCGCGGCCATCGTCATCATCTACTTCTGCGCACAGCCGGGCGTCGCAGGGCCGAATGAATATGGTCCAGCCCCGGCGGCATGGGCACCAGCCTGATTTTGCTTTTGACTAGTCCCAGCTTCCGCCGCGCGGTGTATAGAACGCGGCGTTGATGACGTAATCGACTTCGTCCGGTGAGGGGCCGAGCGGCAGGTAGCAGGTCTCGAACCGGACAAAGCGCGCCTTTGGCGCGTCGCGCCCGATCCGCCCGCGGAACGCATAAGGCCGCCGCATCGCGCAGACCATATCGTAAGACGATTTCAGGATTTTCGCGTGGCGCGGAGAAATTGCCAGCGCATCGCTCATGCGCTTGCCCTGAAGATTGAGCCCCTCATAAGCTTGGATGTGCGCGTCGCCGATGATGCGGAATTCGTAATCGTTCTCTTCCGGCATCGCATGGACGAGGCTGATGTTCGCCGCCGCATTGCCCAGGTCGCGCAGGGAAATCTCGTCGCGCGTCGGCATGGGCCGCGAACCGCGCCAGCGCAGCCAAGCCAGATACACTGCGCGAACGCGTTCGCTTTCGATGTCCTCGAACGCGATTGGAACAACAGAACTCTTCGCCGGAAGAACCTCTTCCGGTGTGCTTTGGCGAAGGGATAAGGCCGGCATCATGCGGCGGCACTCTCGGCGACGCTCTATCGTCGCCTTTGCCGCTTCAGAGGACGTAAAGCCCCCCCTTAAAATTTGAAGGAAAAGCCTAGATTCCCTCGCCGATTCCTAGGAAATCCTCGGGTGTAAGGCTGGGCGGCGGGGCCGGGCTGGTGAGATGGGCCACCAGACGGTCGATCTGGATATTGATCTCCGGAACTGCCGTAATCTCCCACCAGGCAGGACGCGTGAGCGGTCCCAGCGCAAAGAGCCACGACGACGGCTTTCCTGAAGCATCGCGCACGGCGCAATCGTTCGTTTCCAGTCCCACGCCCAGTGGATCCGCCATCGCCAGCCGCCGCTCGCGAAGATCGGCGATGAGCGGAATGGCGATCTTGTCGAAATCGCCGCCCGGCCCGGTGCAGTTCACGACATGACCGGCGCGGAACGCGCGCGTGCCGCCGCGACGAATCTGGAGCGTCACCTCGACATCGTCTCCGTCCTCGCGATAGCCGGCGATACGGCCGGCGACGATCTCAAGTTGTCCCTTACTCTCTAGGTCGCGAAGCGCCTGTGCGACGCGCGGTGCAACGCGATGGCGGCGGACATCCCAGCGCACGCGCAGATGCCGCAGGAATTGCCGCCGCTCCTTGTCGCTCCAGCCATGCCACACGCTCGCAACCGCGGGCCGCGCCGCGTCGAACACGCGTTGCCACGGAACGCCTTGTGCTGCGGCGCGCGAGATTTCTTTACGGATGAGCTTCGTCAGTGCGCGCGGTGGTGCCGGAATCTTGTCGTGCAGAAACTCGGCCCACACACCGCCAATCTCGTGCTGCAACGGATTCAATCCGCGTCGCGACACGGCCAGCATCTTTCCGCGATGCCCGTCGCGGGCCAGTTTCAGCGCAATATCGACGGCCGTCAGTCCGGCGCCGATCAGAAGAATGGACTCGTCTGCGCCCACGCCATCGAAGGCCTCCCGCGCCCAAGGGTCGGGAATGAAGTAGCCCGTGTCGTACAGCCAGCGATCGGGTCCACCGGGCGGGCGCGGCGGCAGATTACCCATCGCCAGCACGATCACATCGGCTTCGATCTCGCGCCCGTCCGTCAGCAACACTCCGCGGGCACCATCGAGCAGGCGGACCGCTTCGCCGCGAATGGACGTCAGGCCGATGCGCGCTTTTGCGGACAGAGCTTCACCGACGCGCTCCTCGATATAGTCGCCGAACAGCCGGCGCGGCACATAGGCGCTGGGCAGGTCGCCGCCGCTTTCCTGCAAAGCATCGGAAATCTCGCCTTTGCGCGAGCTCAACCATTCGCAGAAACCGGGAACGAGTCCGATCTCCATCCGGCTGACCGGCACATTCAGAAGATGCTGCGGCCCGCAGGCGCCATAGGCGATACCGCGGCCGATGAGCTTTTTCGGTTCGACAATGGCGACGCGCCATCCTGGCCGCGCGCGATGCAGCTTCATGCCAAACAACGCGCCGCTGAAGCCGCCGCCGACAATGACGACGGATTTCGGGGAGCCGGATTGAATCGCCATGCCGGAGCTTACCAACGAAAAAGGGCGCCTCGCAGCGCCCTTCTCCAAACCAAATGTCTCTGCGGCGATTAGCGCTTCGAGAACTGGAAGCTGCGGCGCGCCTTCGGGTGGCCGTACTTCTTGCGCTCGACGACGCGCGGATCGCGGGTCAGGAAGCCGCCCGGCTTCAGCGCCGCACGCAGCGTCGGCTCGTAAGCCACCAGCGCGCGGCTGATGCCGTGACGCACCGCACCGGCCTGACCGGACAAGCCGCCACCGGCGACTGTCACGATGACGTCGAACTGGCCGTCACGCGCCGCTGCGATCAGCGGTTGGCGGACGATCATACGCAGCACCGGACGCGCGAAGTAGATCTGCTCTTCCTTGCCGTTGATCACGATCTTGCCGCGGCCCGGTTTGATCCAGACGCGCGCGATCGCGTTCTTGCGGCGGCCGGTCGCGTAAGCGCGGCCCTGCTTGTCGCGGTTGGCTTTCTTCTCCGCGCCCTCTTCCGGCGCGTTGGCGGGTTTCGCCTTGATCAGCGTGGATTTGAGGTCGCTGAAATTCTTGACTTCTTCGGCCATCGTTACGCCGCCTTCGTCTTCTTGAAGTTGGAATTCTTGGGGTTCATCGCGGCAACGTCGAGCTTCTCGGGCTGCTGCGCTTCGTGCTTGTGCTCGGTGCCCGCGAAAACGCGCAAGTTCGAGAGCTGGCGCTTGCCGAGCGGGCCCTTCGGAAGCATGCGTTCCACGGCCTTCTCGATCACGCGTTCCGGATGCTTGCCGCTCATGATGGCGTCGGCCGTGCGATACTTGATGCCGCCAATATAACCGGTGTGCCAGTTATAGACCTTGTCCTTCAGCTTATTGCCGGTGAGGACAACCTTGGACGCGTTGATGACCACGACGTTGTCGCCGCAGTCCATATGAGGGGTGTAGGTCGCCTTGTGCTTGCCGCGCAGGCGCATGGCGATGACCGAAGCAAGACGGCCCACGACAAGCCCTTCGGCGTCGATCAGGATCCACTTCTTCTCGATCTCGGACGCCTTGGCCGAGTAGGTTTTCATGGCATTATGTCTCCGAACAAGGCGCGCGATGTATGCGATTGGCCCTGGCCGGTCAAGCGGAAAGCGCCATTTCTCGGCATTTCAGGGTAGCGGTATTATAATACCGTATAAAATATGGCCAAAAAAGCGGCTTCCGGCGAGATCCGGGTTGGTATCGGCGGCTGGACCTTCGAGCCTTGGCGCGGAGGCATGTTCTTCCCAGTGAAGCATCCCAAAACCCGCGAGCTGGAATATGCGAGCCGGCAGGTCACGACCATCGAGATCAACGGCACCTATTACTCCACGCAAAAGCCAGCGACCTTCCGCAAATGGCATGACGAAACGCCGGACGATTTCGTCTTCTCGGTGAAGGCCAATCGCTTCACGACAAATCGCAAGGTGCTGGCGGACGCCAAGCCGTCGATCGACATGTTCCTCAAGAGCGGCCTCAGCGAATTGAAGCACAAGCTCGGCCCGATCCTCTGGCAATTCGCGCCGACCAAGAAATTCGATGCGGCGGATTTCGAAGGCTTCCTCGCGCTGCTTCCGAAAACCCTGGACGGCCTGAGTCTGCGTCATGCTTTGGAAGTCCGTCATGAAAGTTTCGCTGTGCCGGAGTTCGTCGCCCTCGCCCGCAAGCACGGTGTGGCGATCGTCTATGCCCATCACGAGACTTATCCGGAGATGGCGGATGTCACGGCGGACTTCGTATATGCGCGCCTCCAGCAGACGGCGGCGAATGTCGAAACCGGCTATACGACAGCCGAGATCAAAAAGTGGGCGGCGCGAGCCCAAGAATGGGCGGGCGGCAAAAGCCCAAAAGGCCTGCCGATCGCCGGCAAACCGGGAAAAGCGACAGCGGCGGATGTGTTCATCTATTTCATATCCGGCGCAAAAGAGCGCAATCCAGCCGCAGCGAAAGCGTTGCTCAAGGAATTGAAGTAATCAGCGGAAGCGAAAGATGTCCGCGTCCTTGTCGGGTCTTCCGCGCAATAAGGTCGGCACAATCTCGGAAGCGATCTTGCTGTAGATGGTACCGTTGCCGCCAAAGCCCAGCACGGCGACGCAATTGGGCATGTCCGGCACATGGTCAACGATCGGCAGCCCGTCTTCGCTTTCCCCGAACGCGCCCGTCCACTGCCGGGAAAGCATGAACGCCAGATCGGGAATGAGCTTCCTGGCCTTCGCCATCAGCCGCCCTGTTTTGTGCGCCATCGAACGCGCACGATAGGACGGCAAATCGATATCCTCGTCCTCGCCGCCGACGATCAATCGGCCGTCCGGCGTGGTGCGCATATAGAGGTAAGGATCCGACGCCTCCCAAATCAACGTATTCGCTAGCCAACGCGGCAGTCTTGCGTGCGGTCGCGACGCGATAGCCCAGCTTGACGTAATCTTCGTGCCTTTGGCCGGAAGGCCTTTGAGCAGTTCATAGCCTGTGCAGAACACCGCGTGCCTGGCTTCGATGAAATGTTTGCCGGTGTCCAGCATCACCCCATGCGGCGTCGCGGCGACATCCTTTATTTCGACCGGCGAATAGAGCGAAACTCCATCGCGGATCGCCCGTCGCAATAAGCCCAGCGTCAGCGCGACGGGATCAGCCGATGCGGCTCCCGGACTGAAAATGGCGCCCGTTCGGTCAATGCCAAACATCTCGCACAGTCGCTTCCCGTCGAGATATTCGCCCGGCAGGCCGGCTCGACGGCGGGCTTTAAATTCTTTCTCGAGTCCGCGCGAACCCAGACGGTCGCCAGCAAGATAAAGCGTGTCCGCCCGGCGCAAACCACAGCGGATACCTTCCCGTTCGGCCAATTTCACCAGCGCCTGCGTCGCCCCCCACGATCTGCGCCATGCACGCGCCGCTTTTGATGCCCCGATTTTCTCCGCGAGTTCAATCAGCGGCGTATCGATTTCGAATTGCAGCATGGCCGTGGACGCCATCGTGCTGCCATGCGCGGGCGTGCGCCGATCCACCACCACGACCTTGCCGAACCGCTTCGCGAGCGCATGCGCCATGAACGCGCCGCTGATGCCCGCGCCCACGATCACCACATCGGCACGAATCGAGTCTTTGAGGGGCCGCGATAAGGCGTTTGCCGAGCCCGCCCAGACGGACGTCCCACTGCGAAGCTTTTTCTCAACGGTGACGGACGCGGGGTTGGTGGACATGGCCCGTGTAAACGCACGAAGGCGCAACCCGTTTCACCGGGCCGCGCCTTGCGTTCGCTTTATCGGGAAGCGCTTACCAGTCGCGCTTCACATTGTAATAGGAATAGGACTTCTCGCGGATATCGCCGAAGGACCCGTCGCCCTTCGTGAGATCCGAAAGGTCATAGACCGGCGCCTTCTTGATGATGTCTTCGGACATCGGCACGACATAGCCGCCTTTGTCAGGCTGATAGTCGAGCATGGACCACGGCACCGGCGCATATTTCTCGCCCATGCCAAGTAGCCCGCCGAAGCCAAGCGCGGCGAACATGATGTGATCCGTCGTCTTGTCGAGCACGACGTCTTCGACGTGGCCGATCTTGTCGCCGCTGGTGTTGTAGACGTCCGTGCCTTTTACCTTCGAGGCGAGAATCGCCTTGGTGTGGCCGCTGGATGTGGGCATTGCGCTCTCCTTGCTGTGTGAATTCAAGGACGTAACGGAGCGCCACAAGCTTCGTTCCGGTTTCGCGCGCAAAAGAAATCTCCTATAAGGGAACAATGAACGCACCTGCCTCCGAACCACTCGTTCTCGCCTCGCGCGACAACCATGTGTTGAAACTCACGCTCAACCGCGCCAATGCGCGCAATGCGCTGAGCACCGGCTTGATGGGCGCGCTGCAATTCGCGCTCGACGATGCGGCCAGGGAACAGGATGTTCGTGTTGTCATTCTTGGCGCGAACGGGCCGGCTTTCTCGTCCGGTCACGATCTGAAGGAAATGACTGCGCAACGTACGCAAGCAGACAAAGGCCGCGCCGCGTTCGCCGGCGTTTTCGCGCAATGTTCCAAGCTGATGCAGACCATCGTGCGTCATCCCAAGCCGATCATTGCGCAGGTGCAGGGAATAGCCACCGCGGCAGGATGCCAGCTCGTCGCAAGTTGCGACCTTGCCATCGCGTCGTCCGATGCGAAGTTCGCGACGCCGGGCGTGAATATCGGGCTGTTCTGCTCCACACCCATGGTGGCGCTGTCGCGCAACGTCTCGCGCAAGCATGCAATGGAAATGCTGCTGACCGGCGAGATGATCTCCGCCGAAGATGCCCACCGCTTCGGCCTCGTCAATCGCGTCAGCCGCCCGGACATGCTCGATGCGGACACGATGAAGCTGGCGCAACAGATCGCGTCCAAGCCGCGCGCCACAGTGAAGATCGGCAAGGAAGCGTTCTACAACCAGCTCGAGATGGGCCTGTCTCACGCCTATGACTACGCATCCAAGGTGATGACGGAGAACATGCTCCACGCTGAGGCGAACGAAGGCATCAGCGCCTTTGTCGAAAAACGCGATCCGAAATGGCCCGAGTGATGCCGCAATATTCCGACGACTACATCAAATCCATCCTGCGCTCGTCCAAGGTCATCGCCATGGTCGGCGCCAGCGGCAATGAAATGCGGCCGAGCTACTTCGCCATGAAGTACCTGCTCGACAAGGGCTTCAAGGTTATCCCGGTCAATCCCGGCATGGTCGGCAAGACCATCCTCGGCCAGACCGTCTATGGCGCGCTCAGAGATGTGCCAGCGCCGGTGGACATCGTGGACATCTTCCGCAGCCCGGATGTCGCGCCCGCGATCGTCAAAGAAGCGCTGGCGGAGAAGGACCGCTTCGGTCTCAAGACGATCTGGATGCAGCTGGGCGTCATCAACGAGGAAGCTGCCGCCATGGTGCGCGAGGCTGGCCTCAACGTCGTGATGGATCGCTGTCCCAAGATCGAGTGGGGCCGCCTCTCCGGCGAGATCAGCTGGCTTGGCGTCAATCGCCGCACCATCGACAACCGCAAGCCGCTTCTTTTTTCCAAGGGCGGGTCTCTTAAGCGCGGTTGAATTCCGTTCCACGCCTTCCCAGATGTCCAAAGGACAGTTGGGAGCATTCCGTCCATGAAACATGTCGCGATCGCGGCGATTGCTGCGTGCTTTGCCCTGAGCAGCATTCCCGCAGCCGAAGCAAAAGGCTGCCTCAAAGGCGCGGCGGTCGGCGCGGTGGCCGGGCATCTCATGCATCATCACGCCGTTCTCGGCGCTGTCGCGGGTTGTGTCATTGGACACCACATGGCTGTGAAAAAGGAGCGCGAGGAAAAGGCTCGTCAGCATGAGCAGCAGGAATGGCAGGCCCATCAAAATCATACGCAGCACGCGATTTGAACGCACGCTGAAAGCCGCTAGAACTACCCGCCGCTGAAGTAAGCATCGGGAGTTCATCCATGGAAGAATATGGCTTCAACACGCTGGCCGTTCACGCCGGCGCCCAGCCTGATCCCGCCACCGGCGCGCGTGCCACGCCCATCTATCAGACCACGGCCTTCGTGTTCGAAGACGCCGACCATGCGGCGGCCCTGTTCAACCTGCAGGTCTTCGGCAACATCTATTCGCGCATCATGAACCCCACCAATGCGGTGCTGGAGGAACGGGTGGCGGCGCTGGAAGGCGGCCGCGCCGGTCTTGCCGTGGCGTCGGGCCATGCCGCGCAGCTTCTGGCGCTGCACACGCTGATGAGCCCGGGCAAGAATATC